>NZ_NMQT01000162.1 GCF_002234405.1 Amycolatopsis thailandensis
AGTAGGACACCGCCGGACTAAAATTAAAGAAAAAGAAGAGGGCCGAGGGCCTGGTCGAGAACCGAGAGTTCTCCCAGCCCCTCGGCTCTTTTCTTCATGCCCGCACCCCGCCCCACTCACGCCCCACCTCGTGACTCACGTGCCCGACTCCGTCACACCCGTGATCGAGCCCGTCACACCCGTGATCGAGCCCGTGACACGCGTGATCAGAGCCGGAACACACGACGCCGCCGGCATCCCGGGGTGCCGTGCCGTCCACCCGAGCACATGTGTCGTCCGTCTGAGCACACGTGTCGTCCCCTCAACCACCCGAGCCGTCCACTCAAGCACACGAGACACCCGGCCGGACACGAGATCCGTCCCCGCACACACGAGATCCGCCTCTGATCACATGAGTCACGGCTCTAATCACACGAGTCACGGCTCTGATCACATGAGTCACGGCTCTGAGCACGCGAGTGACGAGTTCGCGCACGCGAGTCACGGCGCTGATCACGCGAGATCCGGCTCCGGACACGCGAGTCACGGGGGGACACAAAGTCACCGGGGCCGGGCACGCGAGCGACGAGTTCGGGCACGTGAGTTACGGGCCGGGCGAGACCGCACGCCATCCCGCTATGCATTTAGTCGGCTAAATGCGGGGAGTGGTGAGGGCGGGGAGGGTCTCGCTGAGGGGACCGCGGATCACGACGGTCGCCATGGCGTCATAGGGCGTTTCGGAGCCGTTGCAGATCACCACGTCGGCTCCGGCGCGAGAGGCCACACTCACCAGCGAAGCGGCCGGCTGCACACTCAGGGATGACCCGGCCACCAGCAGGAGATCGCTTTCGGAGACCGCGGCACGCGCGGCCCGGAGCAGGCTCTGGTCCAGGTGCTGGCCGAAAGAGACGGTGGCCGACTTCAGGATGCCGCCGCACACCAGACAGGGCGGGTCGGTCTCGCCCGCGCGGACGCGCTCCAGAGTCGAGCGCATGTCCCGGTGGTCGTCACAGGACAAACAAACTGACTCAAACATCGTCCCGTGCAGTTCCAGCACGCGCTCCGGCGGGGAACCCGCCTTCTGGTGCAGCCGGTCGATGTTCTGGGTGACGATGTGCGTCGGCGACAGACGTTCGAGGGCGTAGTGCGCGGCGTTCGGCGCCGCATCCCAACCCGGGTGCACCAGCCGTGCCTGCCAAGTCCGTTCCCGGACCTCACGACTGCCTTGATACGCCTGGAGGTTCGACATCTTCTCCGCGCCCGGATCGCGGGTCCACAGGCCCTGCGGGCCGCGGAAATCGGGGATCCCCGAATCGGTGGAGATCCCGGCGCCGGTCAGTGCGACGATCCGGCCGGCGCCGGTGACGAGCGAACGGGCCTCGTCCAGTCGGGGATCGGTGGTCACCGTCCCATGATGACCGTTACTTGACCGCGCTGCCCGCTTGCCAGTCCGCCCAGGACTTCGACCAGTCGCCGTAGAGGTCCCAGACCGGCAGCTGCGGGCCACCGGAGTTGGTCACCTCGACGACGTCGCCGAGCCCCATGTTCTGGTAGAACCACTGCGCGTTGGCGGCGTTGAGATTGATGCAGCCGTGCGACACGTTCGCGCTGCCCTGCGAGCCGACGCTGTTCGGGTTCTCGTGGACGAACTCACCGTCGTTCGAGATCCGGAGCGACCACTTTTCGTTCGACTTGTAGTACCCCGGCTGGCCCTGGCAGACACCGTAAGTGCACGAGTCCATCGTGTAATTCTCGTGTTTGTCCGAAATGACGTGCGCGCCCAAATGTGTCGGCGTCGCGTCCTTGCCCATCGAAATGGGCATCGATTTCACCATCTGGCCGTTGTGGAAGATCTGCATCTGCTCGGTGTTGCCGTCGGCCTTCGCGACCCAGGAATCGTGCACCTTGTACGTTTCGGTGCGATCGGTGGCGCCGTAGACGCCATTGCCGAAATCGACGCCGTAGATCATCGCCGACACCTTGAGCGTGGTCCCCGCCTGCCAGTACGTCTTGGGCCGGTAGTGGACGTTCTTGTCGTCGATCCAGTACCAGGAACCCTCCTGTTTCGGCGTGGACTCCACCGACAGCTTCTTCTCCACCTCGGCCTTGTTCTTCACCGGCTGGCCGAAGGCGAACACGATCGGCTGCCCGACGCCGACCCCGCCCGACGCGACCGCCGCGGGCGCCGGGATCAGGTTCGGGTTCGCCTGCTGTTTCGGGCTCAGGGTGGAGACCCTGCTCTGCTGCTCGACAGGCTTTCCGTCGGTGCCCTGGGCATGCGCCACGATCTTGTAGGTGCTGCCGTAGCCGAGTGGCTCGGTGGTCTTCCAGCTGAGGCCGTCGCTCGCGAGCTCGCCCTTCACCTGGTTGCCCTTGTCGGCGTTGCTGACGGTGACGTCGGTCAGCTTGCCGTGCTCGGCCTTGACCACGACCGGGGTCGCCGGATTGACGTTCGTCCCGCCCGCCGGATCGATGGTCACCGAAACCGGAGTTTCGTCCGATCCGGCGCTCGGGCCGGAGGAATTCGAAGTACCGGTGCCACCGGAGGACGAGCAGGCCGAGATCAGCAGTAGTGCGGCGAGTATTCCGGCCGTCGAAAGTAATGTCTTCTTGGGAAACATGAGATTCTCTTTTTACGTCGCTCGATCAGCGGAAAGTTCTCTTTCAAAAGTACGCGACGAAGAAGACGTGATCGATGCCGGTTGGTTGCTTGTCACGCCACAACGAGACCCGGTGCACCGTAAAGACCAGGGCCATTGACGCTCAATTCACCCAAATAGGTCTTCGCGGCGGCGTAGGCCTCGGTGGTCAGTGCCGCGGTGTGGCTGAAGTCCAGCGGACTGACCCGCACGGGCTTCGGCCCCGGCACGTAGACCACGGGTACTTCCGCCGCGGCGATCGGCGCCTCCAGCACCGCCTGGTTCCGCATGCTGATCATCGCGGTGAACATCATCACCTCGGCGAAGGTCTGCGGCGTGCCGGGCATCTTGCCGGGGAAGGCGCAGTCGAGGACGACGAGCGACTTCGCTCCCATCGCGAGCGCTTGGCGCATCGGCACGTTCGCGACCAGGCCGCCGTCGTAGAGCATGCGCTCCCCGAACGGCACCGGCGGGTAGATCCCGGGGATCGCGCAACTGGCCAGCAAGGGCGCCAGAACGGGCCCTGACCGAATGAGAAGCGGCTCGGCGGTGTCGACGTCCGTGGCGACGACTCCCAGCGGCAGCGCGAGATCCTCGAACCGGACGCCCTCGCCGATGTGCTCGTCGACGATCGCGGCGAGCCCGGTGTTGGGGAACAGGTTGGTCTTGCTGTGCCGCAGGGTCCGCACCTGGCTGAGCACGCCGCCGGGGAACGCCTCGTGCCGCGTCATCCGTGACCAGATCCGGTCCAGCCGGTCGCCCGATTCGCCTCCGAGCGCGAGGACGGCGGCGTTCAGCGAACCCACCGACGTGCCGACGACGAGGTCTGGCGTGATTCCGGCTTCGGTGAGGGCTCGCAGCATCCCGACCTGCATGGCGCCGAGGCTGCCGCCACCGCCGAGGACGAAACCGATCGGCTGGGGCAGGTTCAGGGCGGCCATGCCCGGAATCTAGTCGTCGGCGCCGATCTTCGCCGGGGTGGCTTCTTCGGCTGTGACGGCGAGCGCTTTCTTCTTCTTGTAACGCAGCAGGAAGAACACGGCGACGCCGACGAGGACGCCCACGATGACCAAGCCACCGGTGTTCAGTACGCCTTCGACCTTCTTCGCGGCCTCACCGAGGGCGGCGCCGATGCCGATGTGGATGGCCGACCAGCAGGCCGCGCCCGCCGCGGCGGCGGGCAGGAACTTGCGGAACGGCAGGCCCGACGTCCCGGACGCGGCCGGGGTCAGCGTGCGGATCACCGGCAGGAATCGCGCGAAGAACACCGCCCACGCGCCCCGCCGTTCGAGCACGCCCGTCGCCTTGTCCCAGGCGTCGAGGCCGTACTTGCGGATCAGCTTCGTTTCGCGCAGGCGCGGGCCGAAGCGTTTGCCGATCGCGTAGCCGAGCGAGTCGCCCAGCGCGGCGCAGACCGTCACGACCGCCCACAGGGTGAGGAAACGGGAGACCGACGTCGCCGTCGTGGCCGCGATCAGCAGCCCCGATTCGCCGGGCGCGATGAAGCCGAGCCCGATGGTGCATTCGGCGAACACCAGTCCGCCGGTCGCCGCGACCAGTCCCGGTTCCGGGAGTCCCTGCAGCCAATTAAGAAGATCCGTCACCAACGCCACCAGGTCACTTTACTGATTCGTGACCTGGTGGGTGGCGATGTCGCGGACAGGGTGACCGGAGTCACCGAGCCAGCAGCGAGCTGGCCTCCTGTGCCGCGGTGCCTTCGGCGGCGAGGTGCGCCAGGTTCTCCGACAGCGGCTCACCGCGGCGGGCCTTCGTCTGCGCGAAGAGACGCCCGGCGCGATACGAGGACCGGACGAGCGGCCCCGCCATGACGCCGGCGAAGCCCATGGCCTCGGCCGCGTTCGAGTGCTCGACGAACTCTTCGGGCTTGACCCAGCGGTCCACGGGGTGGTGCCGGGGCGAGGGCCGCAGGTACTGGGTGATCGTGAGGATTTCGCAGCCCGCGTCGACCAGGTCCTGCATCGCGGGCGCGACCTCGTCGGGGGTCTCGCCCATGCCGAGGATGAGATTCGACTTCGTCACCAGGCCGGCCTCACGAGCCTTCGTGATGACCTCCAGCGACCGCGCGTACCGGAAACCAGGCCGGATCCGCTTGAAAATCCGCGGCACCGTCTCCACGTTGTGCGCGAGCACCTCGGGGCGGGAACCGAACACCTCGGCGAGCTGGTCGGGATCGGCGTTGAAGTCCGGGATCAGCAACTCGACACCGGTACCCGGGTTCAGCGCGTGAATCTGACGGACAGTCTCCGCGTAGAGCCACGCGCCACCGTCTTCGAGGTCGTCACGCGCGACACCGGTCACCGTCGAATAGCGCAACCCCATCGCCTGGACGCTCTCGGCGACCTTGCGAGGCTCGGTGCGGTCCAGCTCGGCGGGCTTGCCCGTGTCGATCTGGCAGAAGTCGCACCGACGGGTGCACTGGTCGCCACCGATCAGGAAGGTCGCCTCACGGTCTTCCCAGCACTCGTAGATGTTGGGACAACCGGCTTCTTCGCAGACGGTGTGGAGGCCTTCGCGGCGCACCAGGCCTTTGAGTTCGGTGAACTCCGGTCCCATCCGGGCGCGCGTCTTGATCCACGACGGCTTCTTTTCGATGGGAGTCTGGGAATTCCGGACCTCGAGCCGCAACAGTTTGCGGCCATCTGGGGCAGCACTCACACCCTCACCCTACGCCCGCCGGAGTAGTGGTGGCCGCTCACGCGGGGTCGGGGGTGACGCCCGTCAAGTTGCTGGTCACGTCCCACAGCGCGGCACCGAGCGATTCGCTCCTCGCGGGGGTCAGCGGCCGCACCTTGACCGGGGCACCACGGAGCCCGCCGAGCCCGCGGGGGCCGATGTAGTCGCCCCCTTCGACCTCGGGGGACGTCGCCGCGAACAGCTGCGGAAGCGTGCCCTGGCGGGCGTTCTGCGCGATGAAGATCTCGCCGATCCGGTTGCCGGCGCCGACGAGCGCGCGCACCATCCGGTTGCGGTAGGAACGGGCCATTCCCGAACCGAGTCCGGTCCACGTGTAGCCGGGGTGCGCCGCCACGCTGACGACGTCCTCGCCCGCGGCGCGCAGCCTGCGGTCGAGTTCGAGCGCGAACACCTGATTGGCGAGTTTCGACTGGCCGTAGGCCGAACCCGGGTTGTACATCCGGCGTTCGAAGTTCGGGTCGGCGACGTCGATGCGCGCGCCTGTCGCCGCGACGCTCGACAAGGTCACGACACGGGCCTTCGAGCCGCCGCGCAGCGACGGCATCAGCAGCCAGGTCAGCACCGCGTGCCCGAGATGGTTCGTGCCGAACTGGGTCTCGAAGCCGTCCCTGGTGTGGCCGCGCGGCGTCGCCATCACACCCGCGTTGTTGACCAGGACGTCGAGCTTGCCGCCCGACAGTTCCTGGACCTTCTTCGCGGCTTCGCGCACCGAGTCGAGGTCGGCGAGATCCAGCCGGACGAGCTCGGGCGCTTCGCCGGTCGCGGCCGCGCGCACCTGCTCCAGCGCCTTGGCCCCGCGCTCCGGTGACCGGCAGCCGAGCAGCACGCGGGCCCCCTTGCCCGCGAGCACCTCGGACATGCGCAGTCCGAGCCCCGAGTTCGCACCGGTGACGAACACCGTCCGGCCGGTCTGATCCGGGATGTCGGCCTCGGTCCAGCGCGCGTGAGCAGCCATGTCGGTCACCTAACTACATCGTCGGCGGTGCCGCCAAAGCAGGTCAGGCGCTCGGCGCGAGCAACCGGAGCAGGTGACCCATCGGGCTGCGGCGGCGGGCGGGCTTCGCGTGCCGTCCGTGCCGGAGCAGGGTGGCGAACGCGCTGCCGACCTTGGTGATCTCGTCGCGCGGCTCCTCGCCGTCGGCCAGTCCCGCCGTCAGCGCGAGAGTGCGCAGTTCGGCCTCGTGCGACGGGATCAGCGCCGGGCACCGCTCGAGCGCCGCGTCGAGAACGGCGCGGAGGGTCTCGTGTTCGGCGATGGCGCTGTTCCAGGCGCGGGTGACGGCTTCGACGCGGTCGAGCGCGAGGTCCTGGTCGGCGTAATCCGGGTCGGTCATCTCGGCGCGGAGGCGACCGGAGAACACCTGGTTCCACTTGTACCGAAGCGCGAGCAAAAGCTCTTCTTCGGTCGCGAAGTACTTGGTGGCGCCAGGGATTTCTTCGAGTGAGATCGCGTCGGACGGGTGATGACCCGCCTGGCGCAGTGCGGCTTCGAGGATGTCGCGCCGCTGGTAGAAGTCGTTCCAGCTCATGATGTGGGCTCCCCTCCGTGACCCGGTTCATACCGCAGGTTTGCGGCATACTCCCGGTACGGACCTGACAGCAGTCAACATACCATGGGTATGGAGCGGGACCGGCGGCGTAAAGTTGTGAAGGTGGCGACAATGAGGTCAAGGCGGCTGGACTATTCCGAGTCCACCCGGTCGGCGCTCGTCGAGAGTGCCGTGGAGCTGTTCACCAAACGCGGATACGCCGGCACGTCTCTCGACGAGATCGCCAAGCGGGCCAGGGTGACGAAAGGCGCGCTGTACCACCATTTCAGTGGGAAGCAGGCGCTCTTCGAGGCCGCCTTCGACACGGTCGAGAGCCAGGTGTTCGACAGGCTCGAAAAGATCATGAACGGGCCGGACTCGCCATGGGAACGGGCGCTCGCCGGGCTGCGCGGTTTCCTGCAAAGCTGCCTCGACCCGGCGTATCAGCGCATCGCGATCCACGAGGCGCCGGTGGTGATGGGCTGGGAGCGCTGGCGCGAGGCCGAGGAGCGGTGCAGTTTCGGCCTGGTCCGCACCGGGATCCAGTCGCTCATCGAGGTCGGCGAGGTCGACGACGTCCCGGTCGACGTCACCGCGCGGCTGCTGTTCGGCGCGCTGTCGAGCGCCGCGATCGAGATCGCGAGCTCGCCGGAGCCGAAGAAGGTCAGCGCCCAGGTCGAAGAGGTCTTGGTGCGGCTGCTCGTCGGCTTCCGCCGTGTCCCGCCCGCCGAGCACGGGAAGGCGAGCTGAGCACTCCGTCGATATGGTGACGGCGTGGACCTCAGGATCTTTACCGAGCCCCAGCAGGGGGCCAGCTACGAAGACCTGCTCCGGGTGGCCAAGGCCACCGAGGACGCGGGTTACGACGCTTTCTTCCGCAGCGACCACTATCTGAAGATGGGGTCGGCGACCGGGCTCCCGGGGCCGACCGACGCGTGGATCACCCTCGCTGGTCTCGCCCGCGAGACCAGCCGGGTGCGGCTGGGCACGCTCGTCACCGCCGCCACCTTCCGGCACCCGTCGGTGCTCGCGATCTCGGTCGCGCAGGTGGACCAGATGTCCGGCGGCCGGGTCGAACTCGGCCTCGGTTCGGGCTGGTACGACGACGAGCACACCGCCTACGGCCTCGACCTGCCGCCGCTCAAGGAGCGCTTCGACCGCTACGCCGAGCAGCTCGCGGTGGTCACCGGCCTGTGGGAGACGCCGGAAGGGGAGACGTTCTCCTTCGACGGCGAGCACTACAAGCTCGACGGTTCGCCCGGCCTGCCCAAGCCCGCGCAGCGGCCGCGGCCGCCGGTGATCATCGGCGGTGGCGGCAAGAAGCGCACCCCGGCGCTCGCCGCTCGCTACGCGGACGAGTTCAACCTGCCGTTCGTGGGCCCGGAGTTCGCCGTCGAGCAGTTCGGCCGCGTCGATGACGCCGCGCGTGAGATCGGGCGCGACCCCAAGGAGATCATCCGCTCGGCCGCGCTCGTCGTCGCCGTCGGCCGTGACGAGGCCGAGGTCGCGAAGCGCGCCGGTGTCATCGGGCGCGAGGTGGGCGAGCTGCGGGAGAACGGCCTGGCGGGGACGCCGTCGGAGGTCGTCGAGAAGATCGGGCAGTGGCGGGAGACGACCGGGATCACCCGGCTCTACCTGCAGTTGCTGGACCTTTCGGATCTGGACCAGGTCGAGCTGATCGCTTCCGAGGTCGCACCTCAGCTGGACTGAAGCCGGGATGCCGTGAAGGCCTCCTTCCCTACCTTCAGAGTAGGGAAGGAGGCCTTCACGGTCTTCTAGACGTACTCGACGTCCACGCTGGCGATGGAGCCCCCGGGGCTGAACGAGATCCCCGAAGGATTGCCGTTGACGGCGGGGTAGCCCTCTTCCCGATGGCAGTTCGGACGGCAGTACTGGACGACGACCTTGTAGGTGCCGCTCGGGCAGAAGCCGGCGGCCCAGGTCGAGCCGTTGGTCTCGGTCCAGCAGCTCGGCGGCACCGCCGAAGCGACGCCGGGTGCGGCCAGTAATCCGCCGACAGCGGCCACGACCGCGGCGGTGTACGCGAATCCGCGCATGATTCCTCCCAGTGAGCCGCGGCGTTTCCGCGGCCCTACCAGGAGCTTGGCACAGGTCTCAGTTCTGGAGAGCGAAAGTGACGCCGGGGGCGGCGGGTGCCTCGGGGCGCGCCAACCAGCGCTCGTCGCTCACCGGCAGGTCGCCTTCCAGCGCCGCGAGCACGGCTTCGCGCGCCATCGGCAGCACCGACGCCACGGTGACCTCGCGGTCGAGTTCGTAGGACAGCGACGTCACGCCCGCGTCCCGGATGCCGCACGGGACGATCTTGTCGAAGGCGCCCAGATCGGGATTGCAGTTCAGCTCGAAACCGTGCATGGTCACGCCGCGCTGCACACGAATGCCGATCGCGGCGATCTTCCGCTCCACACCGCGGTCGTCGGCGGGGATCCACACGCCGCTGCGGCCCTCGACCCGGCCGGTGTGCACGCCGAGCTGGTCGCAGACGGTGATCAGGGCCTCTTCGAGACGCCGCACGTAGTGCACGACGTCGATCGGGTCGGCCAGTTTGATGATCGGGTACCCAACCAGCTGGCCGGGACCGTGCCAGGTGATCTTCCCGCCGCGGTCGACGTCGATCACCGGGGTGCCGTCCGTCGGCCTGTCCTCGGTTTCGGTGCGCTTTCCCGCGGTGTAGACCGAAGGGTGCTCCAGCAGGAGCATGGTGTCGGGGCCTTCGTCGTCGGCACGGGCTGTCACGTGCCGGCGCTGGAGTTCCCAGGCTTCGGTGTAGTCGATCGTCCCGATCTCGCGGACGTCGACGGGCTCGGTGGCGGCACGGCATGACGTGGTCGAAGAGCTCACCTGAGCGACACTACGCCGGGTCTTCCGGCCGGGGCAGCAGCCCCAGCCCGGCCGCCGAAATCAGGCCCACACCGCCCACCGCGAGTACGGATCCCGCGGTGTCGGTCAGCCAGTGCACACCCAGCACGATGCGGCAGAGGGCACCCACGAGCGTCGCCGCGACGGCGATCGTGACCGCGAGACGCCGCAGCCGGGGACGTGTCCAAGCGCACAGCAGTACCGCGACGAACCCGGTGCAGGCGACGGCGACCACATGCCCGCTCGGGTAGCTCGGATCGGGGAATTCGCGGGGTCGGTCGCGGTAGAACAGCGGCTTGGCGATCAGGCTGGTCAGGCGGCACAGCACCAGGACGACGGCCAGTTTGACGCACAACGCGGTCAGTTCCCGGTGGCGCAGCGCGATCACCGCCAGCACCGCGCCCAGCGCGAACGGCAGGACCGGGCCGAGGACGTTCGTCACCAGATCGGCCACCTGCCCGAGGGGCCGGGTGTACTGCCCGCGGAAGGCGTCGGCGAGGGCGACGTCCACCGGCGGCGGCCGCTTGCCGACGGACAGCCCGAGGATGACGAAGCCGATCAGCAGAAGGGTTCCGGCGAGGATGTACAGACCGCGCCGCGCGGTCATGTCGCGGCGGCCAGAGCGTCCTCGAGGGTCGGGTGGCGGAACTCGTACCCCGCTTCCTCCAGTGCCTTGGGCATGGCGCGCTGCCCGAACAGCGCCATCTCCTCGGCCGCCTGTCCGAGGGCGATCTTCATGGCGAACCCGGGAACCTGCCAGAACGCCGGGCGGTGCACGGCGTGCCCCAAGGCCTTGGTGAAGGCCGCGTTGGTGGCGGGCTGAGGCCCGGAGAGGTTCACCGCGCCGGACAGCGACTCGTTCTCCAGCGCGAAGACGATCGCGCCGACCTCGTCGTCGAGCGAGATCCACGGCATGTACTGCCTGCCGTCGCCGAGCTTTCCCCCGAGTCCCAGGCGGAACAGTGGCCGCAGGACGTCGAGGAGACCGCCCTTGCGCGCGAGCACCAGCCCGGTGCGGATGCGCACGACCCGGGCGCCCGCGGTGGCCGCGGTCTCGGTGGCGCCCTCCCAAGCGGTGCAGAGTTCGGCGAGGAACCCGCGTCCCGCCGGAGTCGATTCGTCCACAAGGGACGGACCGGGGTCGCCGTAGTAGCCGACGGCGGAAGCGTTGACCAGTACGGGGATCTCGTGTTCGGCGACGGCTTCCGCGAGCACCTCCGTCGGTTCGACCCGGCTGTCGAGCAGGACCTGTTTGCGGGCCGCGCTCCAGCGTCCGGGCAGCAGCGGGGCGCCCGCGAGGTTCACCACGGCGTCGACGCCGTCGAGCGCGCCGTCGGCTATCTCCCCGGCGGGGGGATCCCAGCGGCGCTCGTCGCCGCTTCGCTCCTCTCGGCGCACCAGGCGGACCACTTCGTGCCCGGAGCCGCGCAACCGCTTCGTCAGGGAGGTGCCGATCAGTCCGCTCGAACCCGCGATCAGAACTCGCATGATCCGATCGTTGCCTATCCGCGATCCGGTCGCACGCTCAGGTTCTTCAGCTGCCCGGCGACGTCGGACGCGGCGGTGAGCAGTACCAGCACCGGGATCGTCGCGGTGGGCTTGAGCCGGTAGCTGCCGCGCTTGTCCTGCTCGACGATCCCGGCGCCGGTCAGCGCCTTGAGGTGGTGGTACAGCTGGCCCGGCGACCCCAGTTCGGCGGCCTCTTGCAAGGCGGGGGCGGTCTGCGCGCCCTTCTCGGCCAGCGTCCGCACGAGCGCCACCCGCGCGGTGCTGGACAGGGCCGCGAGCACCTCGACCCGCGGCCCGTCCGCGAACGCCAGCATCGGCCCGGGCGTGACGTTGATCGCCCAGTTCAATTCGAGCGGGTCGGTCAGCTCACCGTGGTAGCCGACCAGCCCGCCGGGGCTCGCCACCGGTTCGGGCTGCCCCTGTCCTTCGAGCGCGGCGACCCGGGCTTCGAGGGCGGCGATCCGGTCGGCGAGCTCAGCGTCCATACCGGATATCTATACCTTCGCCTCAGCAGAGTGCTCGTTCGAGGGCGGCGAACCGCGCGGGATCGGACAACGCCGCGAGCACGAGGTCGATCAGCGGTAGCTCGTTCTGGACGTCCTGATCGGTCACGCCGTGGAGCAGGACGGCCGCCGTGCCGGAACGACCGCCTGGCCAGCGGACGGAAAGTCCCATGGTGAGCGTACGCGGCAGCGCCCCGTCCTTGATGAGCACCTCGCTCGCGCCGGGTGGGACGCGGCCGGAAAGCGGGCGAGCGAGGATCTCCCTGGCCTGCGGGTAGAGCCCCCTGGCGATACCGCGGTGGAGCGAGAACAGTTCCGAGGCCGAACCTCGGGCGTGGCCCTTGACCCAGGGCCATTGCGCGTCCGGTGTCGACGGCATGTCCGGGACGCGTTCGAACGCTTCGGCCCGGAAGGCGGGATCGGCCACGAACCGCCGTGCCACCGCGTCGCCCATCGCCCGCCGGACCGCGACGGGACTGCCGGGCGGGGGCGCGTACTCCGGCAGCATCAGCATCAGCACTTCGCCGCCCAGCGAACGGGTGTCCGGCCTCGCCCAGCCACCCCGCGCCGCCGCGCGCCGGAGAGCGGGGTCGCCGAGGCGGGTGCGGAGGTAGTCCGTGGCCGCGTTGTCGCTGAAGAAGATCATCGCTTCGGGAATCCGCGCCAGCGGGACGCGTCGCTCGGGATCCTTGGCGATGCCGTAGTCGTCGCAGGGGACACCCAGCCAGTTGAGCGCCTGGAAATGTGCGCGACCGTCGGAAACGAACGGGTGGTGTGCGTCCCAGTCGCCCACCCGGATCTGTTCGTCCGGATCGAGCCTGCCTTCGGCGACCGCGACGGCGTACGCGCTGAGGTGCACGACCTTGACCGAGGACGCCAGCAGGCGTCCGGTGTCGGCGTTGTGAGCGGCACGACGGCCCGCGCCGTCGTCGATCAGGACGGAGACGTCGCGCCGGTGCGCGGCGATCCAGTCGAGCCAGCCCTGTTGTGTCGTCGTGTCCGGCTGGGCCGCGCTCGCGATTCCCGGCAGGAGCAACGCGGCCGATCCGGCGGCGGCTCCGGCCAGCAGATGACGTCTGGTCAGCATGGTCAACACCCTCCCTCTTATTTTCCGTAATTCCGGAATACTAGAGTTCGAGGTGGCTGTCAAACGCCGCGTTTAGTCCTCTGGATGCGGTAGTTCGTGGTGCCAACTACCGCATCCAGAGGACTAAACGCGGGGAGAAAGGCGAAGGCCCCCGCCCCGCCGAAGCGGGACGAGGGCCTTCACGGACCACAGGAGGATCAGAGACCGAGCTCGTCCTCGAAGTTGCCCTCTTCCAGACGCTGCTTGATCGTCGTGACGAAGCGGCCCGCGTCGGCCCCGTCCACCAGGCGGTGGTCGTAGGTCAGCGGCAGGAACGCCATCGACCGGACGGCGATCGTGTCGTTGCCGTCGGCGTCCGCGATCACGACCGGGCGCTTCACGACCGCGCCGGTACCGAGCATGCCGGACTGCGGCTGCACGATGATCGGCGTGTCGAACAGGGCGCCGTTGGAGCCGATGTTCGTGATCGTGAAGGTGCCGCCCGACAGCTCGTCCGGCTTGATCTGGCCCGAACGCGCGCGGCCCGCCAGGTCGGCGATGCGGTGCGCGAGACCGGCGAGGCTCAGCTCACCCGCGTCGTGGATGACCACCGACAGCAGACCCTTTTCGGTGTCCACCGCGATCCCCAGGTGCACCGCACCGTGGTAGGTGATCTCCTTCGTGTCCTCGTTGTAGGACGCGTTGACGTTCGGGTGCTGCTTGAGCGCCTCGACGGTGGCCTTCGCGAAGAACGGCAGGAACGTCAGGTTGACGCCCTCGCGCTCCTTGAAGGCCGCCTTCGCCCGCTGGCGGAGCTTGGCGATCTTCGTGACGTCCACCTCGTGGACCTGCGTGAGCTGCGCGGAGAGCTGCAGCGACTCGCGGGTCTTCGTGGCGGTGATCTGACGGATCCGGCTGGCCTTCTGCACGGTGCCGCGCAGGGCCGCGAGCTCCGGCGAAACCGCGGCCTTGCGCGGAGCCGATGGGGCGGCGGCGGCCGGGGCGGCGGCAGCGGGCTGCGCGGCGGGAGCCGGAGCGGCCTTCTGCTTGGCCTCGGCGGCCGCGAGCACGTCCTGCTTGCGGATGCGGCCACCGACACCGCTGCCGGTCAGCGACGACAGATCGATGCCGTGCTCCGAAGCGAGCTTGCGGACCAGCGGCGTCACGTACGGCGCGTTGTCCGAGCCGTTGTCGGAGCTCGCCGCGGCGGGCTTCGGCGCTTCGGCCTTGGGAGCCGGGGCGGCCTGCGGAGCCGGGGCGGGCTTCGGTGCGGGAGCCGCTTCGGCCTTGGGCTCGGGCTTCGGTTCCGGCTTGGGCTCCGGCTTCGGCTCGGGCTTGGGTTCCGGCTTGGGCTCGGCCTTCGGGGCCGGGGCGGAACCGGCGGCACCGATCACCGCGAGCACCCCGCCGACCTCGACGGTCTCGTCCTCGCCGGCGCGGATCTCCAGCACGGTGCCGGCGACCGGGGACGGGACCTCGGTGTCGACCTTGTCCGTGGAGATCTCGAGCAGCGGCTCGTCGACCTCGACGCTCTCGCCGACCTGCTTGAGCCACCGGGTGACGGTGCCCTCGGTGACGCTCTCGCCCAGCTCGGGCAGCTTCACCTCGGTGCCTTCGCCGCCGGAGGCGGGCGCGGTGTCCGGCTGGGACGGCGCGGCGGCCTCTTCCTTCGCGGGTTCCGGCTCGGGCTCGGGCTGCGCCTCTTCGGCGGCGGGCTCGGCGGAACCGGAGGACTCCGGCACCCCGCCGGTCCCGTCGTCGATGACGGCGAGCTCGCCGCCGACCTCGACGGTCTCGTCTTCCTGGGCGCTGATCTTCACGACCTTGCCGGCGACCGGGGACGGGACCTCGGTGTCGACCTTGTCCGTGGAGATCTCGAGCAACGGCTCGTCGACCTCGACGGTGTCGCCCTCCTGCTTCAACCACCGGGTGACGGTGCCCTCGGTGACGCTCTCACCGAGCTCCGGCAACGTGACGGAGTAGGCCATCGTTCGCTGACTCCCTTGATATGTCTTGCTTGGTCTTCTGGTTCTTCGACGGTGAGACGTCAGCTGTGGACGTGCAGCGGCTTGCCCGCCAGGGCGAGGAACGCTTCACCGAGGGCCTCGGTCTGGGTGGGGTGCGCGTGGATGAGCGGGGCCACGTCCTCGGGGAACGCCTCCCAGCTGTAGATCAGCTGCGCTTCACCGATCAGCTCGCCGACGCGGTCGCCCACCATGTGCACGCCCACGACCGGCCCTTCCGGAGCCTTGATCAGCTTGACCCCACCGGAGGTCTTGAGGATCTGGCTCTTGCCGTTGCCACCGAGGTCGTAGGTGAAGGTGGTGACGTCGGAGCCGTACTTCTCCTTCGCCTGCGACTCGGTCAGGCCGACCGAAGCGACCTCGGGGTGCGAGTAGGTGACGCGCGGGATGCCGCTCTCGTCGATCACGCGCGGCTCCTGGCCGGCGATCTCTTCCGCGACGAAGATGCCCTGCTGGAACCCGCGGTGCGCGAGCTGGAGACCAGGGACGATGTCACCGACGGCGTAGACGTTCGGCAGGTTCGTGCGCAGGCGGTCGTCGGTGAGGACGAAGCCGCGCTCCATCTTGACGCCGGCCTCCTCGTACCCGTGCCCGGCCGAGTTCGGGCCGCGGCCCACGGCGACCAGCAGCAGGTCGGCTTCCAGCGTCTCGCCGGACTCCAGCGACACGCTGACGCCGTTGTCGTCCTGCTTGGCACCGGTGAATCGGACGCCGGTCTTGAAGCCGATCTTGCGACGACGGAAAGCGCGCTCGAGCTGCTTGGACGCGTACTCGTCCTCGTTCGGGACCAGGCGGGGCAGCGCCTCCACGATGGTGACGTCGACGCCGAAGGACGCCCAGACGGACGCGAATTCGACACCGATGACACCACCGCCGAGAACGATGGCCTTCTTCGGGATGTAGTCCAGCGAAAGCGCCTGCTCGCTCGCGATGATGCGGCCGCCGAGCTCCAGGCCGGGCAGCGTCTTCGAGTACGAGCCGGTGGCGAGGATGACGTTCTTGCCGGTGTAGCGGGTGCCGTCGACCTCGACGGTCGTGCCGCCGACGAACGTTCCGGTGCCCTCGACGAGGTTCACCTTGTGCGCCTTGGCCAGGCCCTGGAGGCCCTTGTACAAGCGCGAGACGATCCCGTCCTTGTACTTGTTGACCCCGGCGATGTCGATGCCTTCCAGCACGGCCTTGACGCCGAAGGTCTCGGCGTCGCGGGTCTCGTCGGCGACCTCCGCCGCGTGCAGGAGGGCCTTGGTCGGGATGCAGCCTCGGTGGAGGCACGTCCCGCCAAGCTTGTCCTTTTCGATCAGGGTGACGGAAAGGCCCAGCTCGGCCGCGCGGAACGCGGCGGCGTAGCCGCCCGATCCGCCACCCAGGATCACAAGGTCGGCGGAGGTGTCGGTCACTTCAATAACTCCTCGGCAAGCGGTAGGGGTGGTGCTCTGGCGCCGCTCCGCGCGGTATACGCGCGCGCGGACACTTGCCATCTTGTCACTACGTGTGGAGAGGCTGCGACCTAGGCCGCGTCGTGTGACCCACGGGACACGCCCCGCGCGGACCGCCACGCTGAGCACACGCCCGCGTCGGGATAATGGACATCGGACGCGAATGGGAAGTGAGGTGGTCGGAGTGGGTCTGTTCGACTCGCTGCGCCGGCGCTCTAAAGGCGGGCAAAAGCCCGGTACGCTGCGGAAAGCCTCTTCAACCGACTTCAAGCATCTCGAGGAGTGGGCCTCTACACGGACCGGTGTCGAGGCCTATGTGGAGCCGAAGACCAACGTCACCGAGACCACGGTCGTCCTCATCGCCCATGACGGTGAGTGGACCCGGCGCCGGATCGAGAGCCTGGACGCGGCGCAGCAGTTCGGTCACAAACGGTCGATCCCCGTGTACGAGGTGGCGAGGGTCGGCTACCCGAAGCGGATGCGGGAGTACACCGAGCGGAAGAAGCGCGGCGAAGCCTGAGGCGGGGTCAGAGGTCGATCTCGCCGACGTGCTGTCCATCGTGGACCGTGCCGGTGTCACGGAAGCCGAGCCGGAGGTAGAACGCCTCCGGACCGTGCTCGCCCGGGATCCAGAGGACGGTCGCCCGGCGCTGGTCACGTCGTCGTGCCTCGTCCAGGACCGCCTCGACGGCGAAACGGCCGTAGCCCTTGCCTTGCCGTCCCGCCGCGACGTTGAGCCGCCAGATCCCGCAGCGGAAGTAGTCGATCGGGCAGTCCGGGTCGAACCCGCCCATCACGAACCCGACCGGTTCGCCATCGTCGAGGATCAGCCGCGGCCAGGCGATTTCGGGCTGGGCGTAAGCCTCGGCGAGTGACCGGGCGACGGGAGCCACATAGGACTCCTGACGCGGTTCGACGGCGATCGAACAGGCGGCGCCGACGTTGTCCCGGGTGATCTTCGCGAGCGTGAGAGAGGGCATGGTCGCGAAGCTAGCGACGCGCTCCGCCGGATTTCACGCGGATTGGGCCAAAAGGAGCAAGTGCCGCTCCAGCAGCGCGCGGAACGTCGGATGGACGGTCGTGCCGAGCGCGGGGTCGATCTCGACCGTGCGCCACTGTTCGCCGGCGGCCGTCAGCAGCACGACGGCCGGATCCGCGATCACGACGACACCGCCCTCCGCGCGGAGTTCCGCCGTCCCGAGCAGCCGGGGGAAGACGACGTCGGCGGGCAGGCCGTCGCAGGTCTGGAGGAACTCGCGGTAGTCGTCGGGCAGCCGGAGCCCGAGCCGCGCTTCGGCCGCGCCGATGGTGCGGAGTGACGCCGCCGGGGGCGTGGTGCCGCCGCCGCGAAGCCGGAGGATGCCCGCGATCAGCTCGCGCCAGGAGCCGGTGTCGGGCGGGTAGCGCTCGTAGAGGGCCGCGACCAGCGCCCCGGCGCACAGCCCGGACCAGTCGCCGAGCCCGAGCGGGTCCGCCCCGCCGGCGAGCAGCGGCGCGAGGCGGCGTGTCGCGGCGAGGACGGCGACGTCCGGGCGGTCCTGTCGCGACGCGATCTCGGTCCAGGCGTCCAGGTCGCCTCGCGCAACGGCCTCGCGCAACCGATCCGGCCGCGACGGCCCGAGGTGCGAGACGGCCTCGCCGATCGGGGAGCCGCCGAGCAACCCGTCGAGATCGGACACTCGCCGGGCGAGGTACTCGTCGTGGGCGCGTTCCTCGGCGTCGAGATCGAGCGGGATCATCGCCGCGGCCCACTCCGGGCGCGCTCCTCGCGCTTCGAAGAGCATCGCCCACGCGCGGGCCTGCACGGCGCCGGGGACCAGCGCCGTGACGGGACGTTCGGTGAGCGCGTGCCAATGTGTGACCAGCCTGTCGGCTTCCGCCAGGTCACCGGAGGCGGCGAACAGCAGCGCCGCGTGCCCGATCCGGTCGTCGAGCGTCGCGTCGTCGCCGCTGAGCACGTCCCTGATCGCGCCTTCGAGATACGCGTCCCTGTCCACGGCACCGACCTTGCCACAAAGCGCGTGAAGGCCCCCTTTCCCCGGCTGGTCACTTGAGACCGTGGCCGAGGGAAGGGGGCCTTCACACGCGATGAAGATCAGCCGTTGGCGGCGATGTCCGCGAGGACCGCGGCGATGGTGCGGACCGGGACGCCGGTGCCGCCCTTGCCGGTGTAGCCCCACGGCCCGGCGGTGTTGAACGACGGGCCCGCGATGTCGATGTGCGCCCAGGGAAGGCCCTCGGTGACGAACTCGCGCAGGAAGATGCCCGCGGCGAGCATGCCGCCCCAGCGGTGCCCGGTCACGTTCGCCAGGTCGGCGAGCCGCGAGTCGAGGTCGGCGCGCAGCTCCTCCGGCAGCGGCATGGCCCAGCCACCCTCACCGGTCGCCTGCGCGATCGAGGCGATGCGGTCGCGGAACTCGTCCGAGCCCATGACGCCCGCGGTGCGATTGCCCAGCGCGACGACCTGCGCGCCGGTCAGCGTCGAGGTCTCGATCAGGTAGTCGGGGTTCTCCTCGCCCGCGCGCACGATCGCGTCGGCCAGCACGAGGCGGCCTTCGGCGTCGGTGTTCAGCACCTCGACGGTCTTGCCGCCGTACATGCTGAGCACGTCGCCCGGCCGGTACGAGGTGGCCGAGGGCAGGTTCTCCGCCAGCGGGATGTGCGCGACGACCTCGAGCGGGTACTTCAGCTTCGCGGCCAGCACCACGGAGGCGAGCACGGCGGCGGCGCCCGACATGTCCGAGGTCATGTGGTCCATGTTCGCGGCGGGCTTGATCGAGATGCCGCCCGAGTCGAAGGTGATGCCCTTGCCGACCAGCGCGACCTTCTTCGACGCCTTCGCCGGCTTGTAGGCGACGCGCAGCAGGCGCGGCTGCCGCGACGAACCGCCGCCGACGCCGAGGATGCCGCCGAAGCCCTTGCGCTTGAGCGCCTTCTCGTCGAGGACCTCGAAGTCGAGGCCGCTCGCCTCGGCCAGCGTCTTCGCGCGGTCGGCGAAGGAGGCCGGGAACAGGTCGTTCGGCGGGGTGTTGATCAGGTCGCGGGCGATGATGACCGACTCCGCGATGAGGGTCGCGGCCTTCAGCGTCGCCTTGTGGTCCTTGGCGGCGCCCTCTTCCGGGCTCACGAAGTCGACCTTCGCGACCGGGCCGTCGCCCTTCTCGGAGCGGTACTCGGTGAAGTTGTAGGCGCCGAGCGCGGTGCCCTCGACGGCGGCCTGCAGGTCGATCGCCGACAGCGTGACGAACGCGCGGTCGATCCCGCTCAGCGCCCGCGCGGCGGCACCGGCGCCCCGGCGGACCTGCTCGGCGGTGACGCCGTCCGCGCCCGCCTTGCCGAGGCCGACGGCGAGCACGACACCGGCGGACAGCTTGCCCAGCGTCGGTACCTTGACGACCTCGTCGGCCTTGCCGGAAGCACCGAGGGTGCCGAGGACCTCGGCGAGCTTGCCGTCGAAGGCGGCGTCGGCGACGGAGGAGCCGGCGGCGAGCGCCAGGCCGTCTTCGCCCTGCAAAGTTCCGATGACGACGACGTCGGCGCGCGTCTTGGCAAGCGCCGCTTCGGCGTTCTCGGTCAGGGCAAGCTTCGGCACGGTCACTTCTGGCTCCTCGCGCGTTCGCGGTGGTACCGGGCGGGGAGCCCGGTTGGATCGTGAGCCATGCTAATGACAGCGGGACCTGGGGGAACAGCGGGGCCGACCGGGTAGCTGGACGAACTGGAAGGGAGACAGCGTGCGACTGGCTGGCGGTCTGCTCATCGCGTTGGCGGTGGGCACCTCCGGAGCGGACTACTGGGTACTTCTCGCCGCCGTGGTCGCGGCCGTGCTCGCCGTCGCGGCGGAGGCGCTGCTGCCACCGGTTGGGGACACCCGGCCCGAGCGGATCGCGGGCTCCGTTTCACGGTTGTGCCTGGTCCTGGTCTTCGCGACGACGTTCGGGCAGTACCTTTTCCCCACCGCGCCGGGCGTCGCCGCCGCGGTGTTCGCCGTGATGGCGGCCGTCGCCGACCTGGCCGGGGTCCGCCTGGGGGACTACGCCGCCCGCTGGGTCACCGGTCTGCTGCTGGCCGCCGCCGCGTCCCTGATCGCGATCTGCGTCGGCATCCCGCCCCTGGCGCAGTTCATCGCGCCGGATCCGCCGTCCGTGCCCGGCCTCGGCCTCGCCGTGCTGGTCCTGCTGCCGTTCCTGCTGCCCCGGCGTCCCGGCGCCGGCCGCGCGGCCGCGGTGGGCGCGGTGGCCGTGGCGATCATCGCCGTCGCCCTCTACCAGCTGGGGCCGGTCCGGCTGGGGCTTTCGGCGACGTCGTTCCGTGAGCTCCTCGCCGCGGCCGACGCGGTCTCGCTGCTCCCGGTGCTGACCGTGGTGGTCGCCGTGGCGACCGTTCCCGTCGCGGTGGACGCCTTCACCGACGGCCGGGAGCGGCTTTCCCCGGAACGTCCGAAGACGACACTCGCTTGTGGACTGATCGTGGCCGTCGCCGCCGCCTTCGCTGGGCCGGTCGTGGCCCTCGGGCTCGCGGGAGTGGGAACGCTCGCCGAACTGGTTCTGCGGGTCCGCGCCCGTCGGTACCGTTCGAGGAGTGTGTGATCCTCTCTGGGCCCCGGGCGACACGGTCGTCGAGCGGTTCCTGCGACCGGACGGCTCGATCGGCCAGCATCACCCGCTGCGGGTCCTCGCCGACGACGGCACCGTGCTGCTCGGCTGGCTTCCCGCGGACACCCCGATCATCGGCAGCAGGCTCGCCGACGGGCGGCTCTTCCGTGACGCGCCACTGGAGGAACGGTTCCGGGTGCCGCGGGTGCGCGTGGCCGATTTCTGGCGCGACACCTCGACCCTGCGCCGGATCGCCGACGACGAATGGTCGTCGGTCTGGTGGTTCTTCGACGCCGGCGGCCGCTTCCTGAACTGGTACGTCAACCTCGAAGTCCCGCTGGGGCGCACTCCGTCGGGGCCGGACCGGATCGACGGCATCCTCGACGTCGCCGTCGAGCCCGGCGGACGCTGGCAGTGGAAGGACGAGGACGAGGCCGAAGAGGCCGTCCTCGCGGGCCGCATCACCACCGGTCAGCTGGAGCGGCTGCGCGCGGAGGGCGAACGGGTCGGGGCGCTCGCCGCGGCCGGGCGGTTCCCCTTCGACGGGACGTGGACCGACTTCCGGCCGGACCCGGACTGGCCCGCGCCCGGTCTCCCCGACGGACTGCTCTAGCGGCTAGCCCGCGACCAGGAACAGCAGCAGCGCGAGCGCGACGTTGATCACCGCGAGGACGACCACCGATTTGGTGGACAGCTCGCGCGGGAACACCTTGCCGTGGATGTGGCGCCACCAGAAGACACCGAAGCCGCCGCCGACCAAGCCGAGGAACGCGCCGAAGCCGCTGCTCAGCAGGGCCCAGCCGTCCATCATGAGCAGGCCGACGCCGAAGGTCAGCAGCACCGCCGTCACGAAGGTCTTCACGTCGGCCCCCGCGCCGGGGGTGGCGGGCTGGGCCGGGCCGGCGGGCTGCATCTGGTTGTACGTCACGCCGCCATTCTAGGGGCGCGAGGCCTCACGTGTTCGTCCTAGCGGACAGTTCGACGGGGGTAAAGATATGCGGACGTCCGACTAACGTGGGTCCGACCAAGCGTTATCGTCTACACATGACGACCTCGACGCAGTTCACCCACCTCCCGCACCCGAGCCCCGCGAGCCCGGAACGCGTCGCGGACGTATTGGCCGCACCCGGTTTCGGGCTGCATTTCACCGATCACATGGTGACCGTGAAGTGGAGCGCCGAGAAGGGCTGGCACGACGCGACCGTCGGACCGTACGCGCCGCTGACGCTCGACCCGGCGACCTCCGTGCTGCACTACGGCCAGGCGATCTTCGAGGGGCTCAAAGCCTACCGCCAGCCCGACGGCACGATCGCGGCGTTCCGGCCCGACGCGAACGCGATCCGGTTCCGCAACTCGGCCGAGCGCCTCGCCATGCCGCAGCTGCCGGTCGAGGTCTTCCTCGACTCGATCCGCGAGCTCATCGCGGTCGACAGCCGCTGGGTGCCGACGAAGCCGGGCGAGTCGCTGTACCTGCGGCCGTTCATGATCTCCACCGAAGCCGGGCTCGGCGTCAACCGGCCCGCGAACGAGTACCTCTACGCGCTGATCGGCTCGCCCGCGGGCTCGTACTTCTCGGGTGGCGTCAAGCCGGTCAAGGTGTGGCTCTCGACCGAGTACGTGCGGGCGGTCCCCGGCGGCACCGGCGAGGCGAAGTGCGCCGGCAACTACGCGGCGTCGTTCCTGGCGCAGGCGCAGGCCGTGGAGAAGGGCTGTGACCAGGTCGTGTGGCTCGACGCGGTCGAGCGGCGCTGGGTCGAGGAGATGGGCGGGATGAACCTGTTCTTCGTCTTCGGTTCCGGTGACGAGGCCCGCGTCGTGACCCCGGAGCTGACCGGCTCGCTGCTGCCCGGCGTGACCCGCAAGTCGCTGCTGGAGCTGGCGAAGTCGTTCGGGCACCAGGTCGAGGAGCGGCGCGTCTCCACCGACGAGTGGGAGAAGGCGGCGGCCTCGGGCGAGCTGACCGAGGTGTTCGCCTGCGGGACCGCGGCGGTCATCACGCCGGTCGGGCACGTGAAGCACGCGGGTGGCGAGTTCTCCGTCGCCGGCGGGCAGCCGGGTGAGCTGACGATGAAGCTGCGCGGCGCGCTGACCGGGATCCAGGAGGGCACCCGGCCCGCTCCGGAAGGCTGGATGTACCCGCTGGGCTGAGCCAGGCGTCACCGAGCTTCGGTCGCTTGAAGTACGTGAAGGCCCCTTCATTGCGCTAGGCGCAATGAAGGGGCCTTCACGTACTGGGGCGAGTTCCCTCAGCGGTGCCGAGCGACGGGGTCTTTCGGCACCGCCGCTGTTACTGCTGTGACTGCTGGTGCACCTGTGACGATCGCGGATTCCGTGAAGGCCTCCTTCACTACCTTCAGGGTAGGTAAGGAGGCCTTCACGGACTTGCCGATCGACTGCCGGCCACATCCGGCAGGCACCCCAGGACGCTGGGCGGTGCCAACACGACATCCCGGCGCGTCAGGAAGCGGGGGCCTCGATCAGCGGCCCGCTTACCCCGGCCTGCTCGTGCGTCGCCATCTCCGCGAGCACCCGGGTCGCCATGAACACCAGCGGTAGCGCCGCGACAGCGCCCGTGCCCTCGCCGAGGCGCACGTCCAGATCCAGGATCGGCTCCAGATCGAGGTGCTCCAGCGCCAGCGCGTGCGCGGGTTCGCCGCCGCGCTGGCCCGCGGTCCACCACTGCCGCGCGCCCGGGACGAGTTCCTCGGCGACCAGCGCGGCCGCGGACGCGACCAGACCGTCCAGGATCACCGGCGTCTTCCGGAGCGAGGACTGCGCGAGGAAGCCCGCCATCGCGGCGATGTCGGCGCCGGCGGACGTCCGCAGCAGCGCGACCGGGTCGGACAGCACGGTCCGCGCCCGCCGCAGCGCGTCCCGGACCGCCGCGGCCTTGCGCATCCAGGCGTTGTCGTCGATCCCCGAACCGCGGCCGACGACGGCCACCGGTTCGCTGCCGGTCAGCGCCGCGACCAGCACGGAGGCCGGGGTACTGTTCCCGATCCCGAGATCGCCCGCGATGAGCAGGTCGGCCCCGCCGTCGACTTCGGCGTCGGCGATCGTCCTGCCCGCGAGGAGAGCGGCACGCGCCTCGTCGTCGGTGAGCGCGTCTTCGACGTCGATGGAGCCGGATCCGCGCCGCACCTTGAACTCGCCGATCGACCGTGTGGCGGGGGCGTCGCTGTCGACGGCCATGTCGACCACCCGGACACTCGCGCCCGCCGAAGCCGCCAGCACGTTGATGGCGGCGCCTCCGGTCAGCATGCTGCCGACGAGTTGCGCGGTGACCTCGCCCGGATAGGCCGAGACACCCTTCGCGGCGATGCCGTGGTCCCCGGCGAACACCAAGACCCGGGGTCGGGTGAACGGGCGCGGTGGCGACTGGCCCTGGCAGGCCGCGACCCATACGCCCAGTTCTTCGAGCCTGCCCAGCGAGCCCGCGGGTTTGATCAGTTTCGAGTGCAAGGCGATCGCCGCCGAGCGCGCGTGTTCATCAGGCTGCTCGACTTCGGAGAACTCGAGGATTTCGTCGGTCAACGCCCTGCCCCTTCGGATCGCTTCGGTGGCCGCGCCCAACCTACCCACCCGCCTGTGTCAGAGTTGCCTGTGGCTCAGACGAAGGCCGCCGGGGTGGTGCTCGCGAGCGGAGCGGGTACCCGGGTCGGCGCCAAGCTCAACAAGGTCTATCTGCCGGTGGCGGGCAAACGGGTCGTCGCGTGGTCGCTCGACGCCTTCGCCCGGGTGCCCGGTATCGACGTGCTCGTGCTGGTCATCCGGCCGCAGGACACCGAACTCGCGCGCGAGGTGCTCGCCGCGCATCCGGGTGAGGTCGAACTCGTCCACGGTGGCGCGACACGTCAGGGTTCGGAGCTGAACGCCTTGCGCCACTTGACTTCCCGCATCGAGAGCGGCGAGATCGACGCGGTGCTGCTGCACGACGCGGCCCGTCCGCTCGTCACCCCGGACCTGATCGCGGACGTCCTCGCGGACACGCGGCTGCACGGGGGAGCGGTGCCCGGGGTCGCGGCCGACGACATCGTGCGGGTCGACGGCGACACCGTTTCCGGCGCGCTGCCGGGAGCGATCCGGGTGCAGACGCCGCAGGGTTTCCGTGCGGCCCCGTTGCTGGAGGCGTACGAAACGGCGGAGCGCGAGGGTTTCGTCGGCACGGACACGTCTTCGTGCATGGAAAGGTTCTCCGCGCTGCCGGTGCGGTGGGTTCCGGGCAGCGCGGAGAACCTCAAGATCACCTACCCGCACGACCTCGTTGTCGCCGAGCAGGTGATCGGCCGCGGTTAGGGATCTCCCTGGTTGTCGGCCTTGGCTCCGTTGGCGGGCAGGATGGTGACCGGTTGGCGCGCCTCCATCGGGATGACGCAGTCCGGATGTGGTTGCAGCAACTGGATCGGCGCGGCGGCGTCGCCGGGGGGCGGGATGGTGAGCACCGCGCGCAGGGTCCAGTCGGCCGTCGAGTGGTACTGCCACGAGACCAGCGCCGGGCGGAAGACGTCCGTGTCGGGGACTGTGGTGACCCGGAAGGCGCTCGCCCGTTCCTCGCCGCGGAGGACGAGGACATCGGCGCAGGTGTCCCACTGGAACACCGCGGCACAGACCTCCGGCTCCTCGCGGGGGCCGAAGATGTAGACGACCCACCGGCGTCTTCGAAGCTCTTCGAGCAGTTCGTCGATGCTCAGATGGTTCATCGAGCCCCCCAACGGGTTTCGGGAACTCTGCGGAGAGTAACAGGTGTACTAGAGCACCGTCCAGAATGTGTACTAGTACGTAATAATGGGGTGTGAGCAGGATCCTTGGTGCTCGCCCATTGGTGTGCTAGAACGCTTGTGCGCACCGCGCGACCTTGTGAGGAGTCACCTTGCCCGCCGTCGACCGACCTGAACCGCCGTATCTCCAGATCGCGGGAAACATTCGCGACGACATCGTTTCGGGCAGGCTCAAGGAAGGCGACGCGGTCCCGTCCGCACGGGAGATCGCCAGGAACTGGAACGTCGCGATGGCGACGGCGATGAAGGTGCTCTCCACGCTCCGGGCGGAAGGTCTGGTCCGCGCGGTTCGCGGGATCGGGACAGTGGTGCAGACCAGGGCGCTGCACCGCTCCGCGCACGATCGGACGATCTCGATCGCGCGAACCGGCAAGGTCTATCCGCCGGGCCACTACGCGAAAATCCGTGAGGCCGGGCTCGTCCCGGCGCCGGAGCGGGTGGCGGGCGCCCTGGGGATCGACCAGGGTTCTCCCGCGATACGGCGGCGGCGGACCACGTACGCGGGCCAGGACGTGCCGGTGTCGACGTCCGTTTCGTGGTTCGACGGCACTGTCGCGTCGAAGGCGCCCTTGCTGTTCGAGCCGGTGCGGATCGTCGAAGGAACGGTCAAATATGTTGCGGACCGGACAGGACGGGTTCTGACGTCGACCCATTCTCAGCACGCCGCGGGGCTGGCGGGTGCCGAGGAGGCGAAGGAACTCGGCGTGGCCGAAGGTTCGGCGATTTTGTTGAGCCGTAACAGGTTCTTGTCCGCCGAGGGAGACGTACTCGAGTACGGCGAATCGGCGGCGTTGCCGGACCATTGGATTTTCTACGAATACAACATCGAGGACGGGGCATGAAGCACATTCACGCGGGTAAGGTCCGGGACCTTTACGAAATCGACGGCGACATTCTGCTCGTCGCGTCGGATCGCGTTTCGGTCTACGACGTCTCGCTGCCGACCCCGATCCCGGACAAGGGCGCGCTGCTGAACCAGCTTTCCGCCTGGTGGTTCGAAAAGATGGCCGACGTGGTGCCGAACCACGTCATTTCCACGACCGACGTCCCCGCGGAATTCGCCGGTCGCGCCACACGCTGCAAGCCACTGAAGATGATCCAGGTCGAATGCATCGCGCGCGGCTACCTCACCGGTCTCGGCATGCGCGAATACCGGCGTGACGGCAAGGTTTCCGGCGTCGAACTGCCCGCCGGTCTGGTCGAGGCGGACAAGCTGCCCGAGCCGATCTTCACGCCCACCACGAAGATCTCCGACACCGGTCACGACGAGTTCATGACCTTCGCCGACGTCGTGAACGAGATCGGCCAGGAGACCGCGGACCGCATCCGGGACCTGACGCTCGAGGTCTACACCAAGGGCGCGGAGCACGCGGCGAAGAACGGCATCATCATCGCCGACACCAAGATCGAGTTCGGGTTCGACGCCGACGGCGTGCTGACGCTCGGGGATGAGGTCCTCACGTCGGACTCGTCGCGGTTCTGGCCCGCCGACGACTACGAGCCGGGCCGCACGCAGCACGCGTTCGACAAGCAGTTCGTCCGCGACTGGTCCACCACCACCGGCTGGGACAAGACGCCACCCGGCCCCGCCATCCCGGACGAGATCGTCGAAGCGACCCGCAAGCGCTACACCGAGGTCTACGAAAGGATCACCGGGAAGACCTGGGTATCGGGCGGCGACCATGCCTGAACAGCAGGTCTACGACCCGTACCGGTTGATAGACGACGTCGAGGGCCTGCTGATCCAGCGGGGCCACCGGCCGGAGCGGCTCGACGGCCGGACGGGCGACCGCGTCGCCGGCGCGAGCAGGTTGTTGCGGGGCCTGGGAATCGACCCGTTGCGCGCTCCGGGTGACGCCCTCGACCTCGATGGTCAGATCGCGTACCAGTCACGGGTGCACGGCGACTGACGCAAGGCGAACGTCGCATTTAGTCGACTAATTGCGGGAAAAGCATCCGCAATTAGTCGACTAAATGCGTTCAGGGGGATCAGGGCGAGCGGGTGAGGGTGGGGTCGGTCTCGGCGACGCCGTCGAGGGCCTCGTCGATCGCGGCGAGCAGATCCGCGTCCAGCTTCACACCGGCCGCCTTCACGTTCTCGTGCACTTGCTCCGGCCTCGAAGCGCCGATGATCGCCGAGGCGACGTTCGGGTTCTGCAGCACCCACGCCACGGCGAGCTGGGCCATCGTCAGGCCCGCCTTGTCCGCGAGCGGCTGAAGCCGCTGGACGCGCTCGAGGACGTCGTCGGCGAGGAAGCGGGCGACCATGTTGGCGCCGCCCTTCTCGTCCGTCGCGCGGGAGCCCTCGGGCAGCGCCTGGCCGGGCTTGTACTTGCCGGTGAGCACACCCTGCGCGATCGGGGACCAGACGATCTGGCTGAGCCCTTCACGCTCGGAGGCCGGGATGACCTGCGCCTCGATGACCCGCCACAGCGCGCTGTACTGCGGCTGGTTCGAGATCAGGGGCACCTTCAGCTCACGCGCGATCGCCGCGCCCTGCGTGATCTGCTCGGCGTTCCATTCGGAGACGCCGACATAGAGCACCTTGCCCTGGCGGACGAGGTCGGCGAAGGCGAGGAACGTCTCTTCGAGCGGGACGGTCCGGTCGAACCGGTGCGCCTGGTAGAGGTCGACGTAGTCGGTGCCGAGCCGCTTGAGCGAGGCGTTCGCCGACTCGATGATGTGCTTGCGGCCGAGGCCCTTGTCGTTGGGGCCCTTGGGGCCGGTCGGCCAGTAGACCTTGGTGAAGATCTCCAGGCTTTCGCGGCGCAGGCCCTTCAGGCCGCGGCCGAGCACCGATTCGGCGGCGGTGTTCGCGTAGACGTCGGCGGTGTCGAACGTGGTGATGCCGACGTCGAGCGCCGCCTTGATGCAGGCCTGGGCCTGGTCCTCTTCCACCTGGGACCCGTGGGTGAGCCAGTTGCCGTACGAGATCTCACTGACATTGAGGCCGCTGCGGCCGAGGCGTCGAAACTCCATGAGCGCGACTCTACCCCAGGCCGTTAGCCACGCTAACGACCTGGGTTTCGCCTGCTCAGACCTTGTCGCCGGGGCTGACCCGCGGCTTGGGGACGCGCAGCTTGCGGATCTGGCTCGCGCGGATGAAGGAGTACCAGCCGACGGAGGTGCCCTTGACGGCCTCGTTGGGGAACTTGAGCCGGACCATCTTCGCGATCCGGCGCCCGCTGAGCACGCCCTCGACGATCATGCCGAGCAGCATCACGGTGCACAGCAGCGTCGCGTACCGCTGCACCTCCGGGTACGGGAGGATCAGCGCGACGAACACCAGGATCGCCAGCGGCATGAACAGCCCGAGCAGGTTGCGCCGCGAGTCGACCAGGTCGCGGATGTAGGCCTTGACCGGGCCGCGGTCACGGGGGAGCAGGTACTTGTCCTCACCCGCCATCATCCGCTCGCGGCGTTCCTTGGCGGCGTTGCGCTGCTTCGCCTTGTACTCCGGGTCGGACTTCGCGGACTTGCGCAGTTCCTTGTTGCGCTTCATCGCCTCGCGCATGGTGGTGGGCGGGGGCGCCACCGGGCCGCGGCGCTTGGCCTCGGCCTCACGCCGCTTGGGCGTGGCCTTGCCCTTGCCGGGCGTATACGCCTTGGCCTGGACCTCGACGGCCTCGCTGTCGGGCGTCTCGGTGTCCGTCGTGGCGGAGTCTGTGGTGCTACGGCGCAGGAACCTCACCTCACCAGGGTAGTTGCAGGCGTCACGGTGCCACGCACCAGGCCGAGCGATATGTCACCATGGAGGGGAACAGATCGGGACTCCGACGTGTTGGACCATGTGCAAGACGAGTACCCGCAGCGAGTTCGACCAGAGGGAGAACCATGACGACCGCTGAGCAGGCAGCCGCAGCTCAGGCCGAGACCGCCGAGGAGACGCACGGCGTCACCTTGACCGACGCCGCCGCCGTCAAGGCGAAGGCCCTGCTCGAGCAGGAGGGCCGCGACGACATGCACCTGCGCATCGCCGTCCAGCCCGGTGGGTGCGCGGGCCTGCGCTACCAGCTGTTCTTCGACGAGCGCACGCTCGACGGTGACCTGTTCCGTGACTTCGACGGGCTTCGCGTGGCCGTCGACCGGATGAGCGCGCCGTACGTGTCGAGCGCCGTGATCGACTTCGTCGACTCGATCGAGAAGCAGGGCTTCACGATCGACAACCCCAACGCGACCGGCAGCTGCGCCTGCGGCGACAGCTTCCACTGATCCGCGTCGAGGCACGAGGAAGGGCCGCGAACCTCACCCAGGTCGCGGCCCTTCTTCATGCCCGTGGTGCGTCACATCGCGGCGGGATCAGACGTAGGCGTCCAGATCGGCGACCTGGGCGAGACACCGCTCGTCCACGGTCCAGGGCGGAGCGATCTGCCGGGGCAGGGGCAGGTTCTCGGCCTGGAGGGACGACGGGATGCCGGCACAGTCGGCGATGAGTTCGCCGATCGATTCCGGTTCGAGGTGATACGCGGGAGTGGTCACGAACGACAAGTTAATGACTCGTGTTCCAGTAGGACACCACTACCAACCGGTAGTGTTGATGGCCGTGCCTGAAGCAACCCGTATGGGGCATGACCTGCGGGTAACTTAGCCGTCCTCGCTTTCGCGAGGCCGACCGATCAAGGAGAACCGGTGGCAGACAGCGCCAGGATCGCAGTATCCGGCAGTATCGCAACCGACCATCTCATGCACTTCCCGGGCAGGTTCGCCGAGCAGCTCATCGCCGAGCAGCTGCACCGCGTGTCCCTGAGCTTCCTGGCCGACGACCTCGTCGTCCGGCGGGGCGGGATCGGCGCCAACATCGCCTTCGGGCTCGGCGTGCTCGGCAAGAGCCCGATCCTGGTCGGCGCGGTGGGCTCCGACTTCGCCGACTACCGCTCGTGGCTCGAACGGCACGGCGTCGACACCGCCGGCGTGCTGGTCTCCGAGGTCGCGCACACCGCGCGCTTCGTCTGCACCACCGACGAGGACCTCTGCCAGATCGCCACCTTCTACGCCGGGGCGATGGCCGAATCCCGCAACATCGAACTGGCGCCGGTCGCCGCGCACGCCGGCGAGCTGTCGCTCGTGCTGATCAGCCCGGACGACCCCGAAGGCATGGTCCGGCACGCCGAGGAGTGCCGCCAGCGCGGCTACACCTTCGCCGTGGACCCCTCGCAGCAGCTCGCGCGGATGGACGGCGAGCAGGTGCGCGCCTTCGTCGACGGCGCGAAGTACCTGTTCAGCAACGACTACGAATGGGAACTGCTGCTCCAGAAGACCGGCTGGACCGAGGCCGACGTCCTCGACCGCGTCGGCATGCGGATCACCACGCTCGGGGAAAAGGGCGTCGAGATCATCGGCAAGGACGGTCTCGCGCTGCAGATCGGCGCCGTCCCGGAACGCGGCAAGGTCGACCCGACCGGCGTCGGCGACGGTTTCCGCGCCGGGTTCATCGCCGGGATCGACGGCGGGCTGAGCCTGGAGCGTTCGGCGCAGCTGGGCTCGCTGATCGCCGTGCTGGTGCTGGAGACCGTGGGCACGCAGGAGTGGTCCTTCGACCGCGCCGACGTGCTGGGCCGCCTGAAGGAGGCCTTCGGTCCGGAGTCGGCCGAAGAGATCGCGGCGATCCTGCCTGCTTAAGCCTTGGTAAGTCCGTGAAGGCCTCCTTGAGGGACCCAGAGTCCCTCAAGGAGGCCTTCACGGACTTACGCCGTGCCGTGTCCGGTCAGGATGGCGGCGACCTCGGCCGGGCGGGACATGTGCGGGCAGTGCCCGGCGTCGATCTCGATCGCGCCGACGCCGAGCCGTTCCCTGGCGGCCTGGCGCATCCACTCCGGTTTCAGCGTGCGGTCACGCGTGGGGATGATCACCGTCGACGGGATCTCCGGCGCCGGCCCGGCGGGATGGGCGGCGAGCACGGCGGGGCTGAACAGCCGCAGGCTGTCCAACGCCAGATGTTCGGTCTCGGGATCGCAATCGTGGAACAGGAACTCCGACGCCTTCGCGGGATCCGCGGTCGGGTCCACGCCGATCCACTCCGGGGCGAACACGGTCAGGACCTCGTCGCGCAAGCGCCGGCCACCGGCGAAATCGGGGATGTAGGCGGCCACCCACACCATCGCCCGCGCGTCGAGCGCCTCGGCGATCGCCGGGAGCAGGACCCCGGCTCCGGAATGCGCCACCACGACCGGCCGCTCGCCGTCGTACTGGTCCCGCGCGTGCTGCGCGTAGCCCTCGACGGGCAGATCGGCCGGGGTCAGCAGGTCCACCGCGATCGCGCGGTGCCCGGCGGCCCTGAGCAACTTGGCCACCCGGTCCCAGCCCGCCGGGCTCTGCGTCGTGCCGTGCACGAGGACGAAGTCCATCGGTCCATGCTGGCCTCCACCGCGTGAACGGTGAAGGCCAGCATGTCGAGTCGTGACTAGGCCGTGTCCGGCGAGTCAGTCCGCGGTCTCCGCGCCCAGGCGGCCCCTGACGGCACGGCCGGTCCGGTCGAGTACAACCCGGTACGAGTCCGAACCGGCCGCACCGTCAGGAACCACCTGGATCACGGAGCCCATCGAACCGACTCGCCGGACACGACCTAGAGTTTCACCGGGTAGACGGGTTCCGGGATCTCGGGCTTGATGCGGTTCTCGACGAAGATCCCGTGCCACAGCATGAACACCAGCAGTGCCCACAGCTGGCGGCTGCGGTCGAGCTGCCCGGCCTTGTGCTCGTCGAGCAGCGCCAGGACGGCCTTCTTGTCGAGCAGCGCGTCGGTCTGCGAGTCCGAGATGATGCCCTTGGCCCAGTCGTACATCTCGTTGCGCAGCCAGAGCCGGATCGGCACCGGGAAGCCGAGCTTGCGCCGGTTCAGCACGTGCCCCGGGATGATCTTCGCCAGCGCCTGGCGCAGCGCGTACTTCGTGGTGCCGTGCGCGAGCTTCTGGTCGAGCGGGATGGTCGAGGCGACCTTGAACACCTCGGCGTCGAGGAACGGCACGCGCAGTTCCAGCGAGTTCGCCATGGTCACCTTGTCGGCCTTGACCAGGATGTCGCCGCGCAGCCAGGTGTAGAGGTCGACGTGCTGCATCCGCGCGACCGGGTCCCAGTTCTCCGAGATCTTGTACCAGGGCGCGGTGACGTCCTTGAAGCCGATGCCTTCCTCGTACGTGCGCAGCACCTTGCGGAGCTGGTCGTCGCGGAAGTTGCGCGCGTTGCCGTAGTAGCGGTCCTCCAGCGGCAGCGCCCCGCGCCGCAGCAGGTCCTTGCCGCGGGTGCCCTCGGGGATCTTCGTGGAGACCTTGCCGATGATCTTCCGCATCCCGCCCGGGATCTTCTCGAACGGCGCCAGCGAGATCGGCTCGTTGTAGATCGTGTAGCCGCAGAAGAGCTCGTCGGCGCCTTCGCCGGACAGCACCGCCTTGACGTGCTTGCGCGCTTCGCGGGCGATGAACCACAGCGGCACGAGCGCCGGGTCGGCCACCGGGTCGTCGAGGTACCAGACGATGAGCGGCAGCGCTTCCATCATCTCGTCCGCGGAAACCGTGCGGACCACGTGCTTCACGCCGATCGCGGCGGCCGATTCGGCGGCGACGTCGACCTCGGAGTAGCCCTCGCGCTCGAACCCGGTGGTGAACGCGATCAGGTTCGGGTTGTGCTCCTTGGCCAGCGTCGCGGTCGCGGTGGAGTCGATGCCGCCGGAGAGGAACGCACCGACGGTGACGTCCGGGTCGGAGATCATGTGCTTGCCGACGGAGTCGCGCATCACATCGGCGATGCGCTCGTACAGTTCGTCGGCCTCGGCCTGGTTGTTGACCGGCTTCGCGTTGAACTGCGGGTGGAAGTAGCGGGTGAACTCGACGTTCCCGCCCGGGACCACCCGGAACGACGTGCCGGACTCGACGCGGCGGACGCCGGTGTGCATCGACTCGGGCTCCGGCACGTACTGCAGGACCAGGTAGTGCTGCAGCGCCGTCTTGTCCAGCTCGTCCTCGACGCCGAGCACGCCGGAGAGCTCCAGCAGGCTCTTCTTCTCGCTGGAGAAGGCGATCTTGCCGGGGCCCGCCGAGTAGAACAGCGGCTTGATGCCGAACGGGTCGCGCGCGCCGAAGACGACCTTCTCCTGGGAGTCCCAGATCATGAAGGCGAACATGCCGCGCAGCTTCTTCACCGCGTCGTCGCCGAGGTAGTGGTACGCCGCGACGATCGCCTCGCCGTCACCCTCTGTGGCGAATTTCGCACCGTGCTCGGCGGCCAGTTCGTCGCGCAGTTCTTTGTAGTTGTAGATCTCGCCGTTGAAGTTCAGCGTGTAGCGCTCGGGCGCCTCCGGCGGACCCCAGATCAGCGGCTGGTGGGCGTGGTCGACGTCGATGAAGGCGAGCCGGTTGAAGCCGTAGACCACCTCGGCGTCGGCCCAGGTGTCGTGCTCGTCGGGGCCGCGGTGCCGCTGGCAGCGCATGGCCGCGTCGACGGCGTCACGGGCGCTCGCAGCGTCGGCTTCGGTCGAACAGATCAGTCCAAGCAGGCCGCACACGTCTAGTTCACACACCTCTTGTTGGCCGAGCGGGGGAGAAGGGCCCAGTATGCCCGGGTGTACGTACACCCGGATGTGGTGGGGGATACGCGTGTTGTGGTTACCCCTTAGTCAGCGCGGCGCCACAACTCGGCTAGGCTCCGCCCTGTCACAAAGATCGGTCTAGGAGGCTCTGGGTGAAAGGGCAAGGCGCAGTGGGAAATCCAGAGCGCATCCCGGTTAAGCGGGCTGGTCGCATCGCAGCGCTCGCCGCGCTGGTGATGCTGACCGCGACGGGCTGTTCCGGGGACGAGATCCTCCGCTTCGGCTGGCCGGTCGGGGTGACCCCGCAGGCGCACGACATGCGCACCCTGTGGACGTGGACGGTCGTCGCCGCGCTGGTCGTCGGTGTCATCGTCTGGGCGCTGATCTTCTGGACCGCGATCTTCCACCGCAAGAAGAAGACCGCCGACGGCGTTGAAGAGGAACTGCCCCGCCAGTTCCAGTACAACATCCCGCTGGAGATCTTCACGGTCGTCGTCCCGACGATCATGGTCTGCGTGCTGTTCTTCTTCACCGCGACCACCGAGAACCGCGTGCTCGCCGAGACGGAGAACCCGGACGTCACGGTCGACATCGTCGCGTTCCAGTGGAACTGGGAGTTCAAGTACAAGAGCGACTCCAAGAACCACGACGACCCCGAGATCACCACGGTCGGCAGCTCGACCGAGATCCCGCTGCTCGTCCTGCCGACGAACAAGACGATCCAGTACAACCTGCGGTCGGCCGACGTCATCCACTCGTTCTGGGTGCCGGAGTTCCACTTCAAGCGGGACGTCATGCCGGACCCGGAGAAGAACAACCAGGACTTCACCTTCCAGAACTCGATCGACAAGGAAGGTTCGTTCGTCGGCCGCTGCGCCGAACTGTGCGGCACCTACCACTCGGGGATGAACTTCGAGGTCAGGGCCCTGTCGCCGGACAAGTACGCGCAGTACATCCAGCTCCGCGGCACGGTGAACCCGAAGAGCGGCAAGCCGAACACGGCTTCCGAGGCGCTGACGGCGATGAACTGTGGCGACCTGTGCGCGCCCTACGCCGTCACCACCACCCCGTTCAACACCGACCGCACCGCGCGGGTCGCGTCCAACTGACCCGGCTGTTCGAGCCCGAAACAGGAGTGAGGCAACGTCCATGAAGGTCGAAGGACGGATTTTCTTCCTCGTCGCGGTCTTCTCCGTCATCGTCGCGGGTATCTACGCGTACATGACCGGAACGATGACCCGCGACGGCGTCGAGCCGGTCGGTGTGGTGGCCCTGATCCTCACCGGTGGCCTGGCCTTCCTGGCCGGGAGCTACCTGCAGTTCGTGGCGCGGCGCATCGAGCCGCGGCCGGAGGACCGGGAAGACGCCGAGATCAGCGACGGTGCCGGTGAGCTGGGCTTCTTCAGCCCGGGCAGCTACTGGCCGATCGCTCTCGCGGCGGCCGCCGCGCTGACCGGTGTCGCCCTCGCGTTCTTCCACATCTGGCTGCTGATCATCGCGCTGGGCCTGGTGATCGTCGCCATCGGCGGGCTGGTGTTCGAGTACCACACCGGCCCGAACCACGACTGACGTTTTGACGCCGGAAGCGGCGCCTTGGTCTTCGGACCGGGCGCCGCTTTTCGCGTTCAGAGGACTAAACGCGGGCGGGCTGGGGTTCGGGTTGGGGTGCCGGTGTGCGCTTCGGCGCCAGGGCGGCGGCCAGGACGGCCAGCATCCCCAGGCCCTCCGGCCAGGTCGGCCGGTGCCCGTAGGCGAGGACGTCCACCACCACGGCGACCACGGGGTAGATGTAGGACAGCAGCGCCACCGTCGTGGTCGGCAGCTTCCCGATGCTCGCGTACATCAGGACGTACATCAGCGCGGTGTGGACCGTCCCCAGCAGGACCAGCCACAGCAGCCCCGAGGTGTCCGTGGGCAGCGGCGTGACGAGCAGCGCGGGGGCGAGCACGATCGTGCCGGTCACCAGCTGGACGGCCGCCAGGACGTGCGGGCGCAGGTGTTTGAGCTGCTTCGCGACGAATGAGGCGCCGGCATAGAGCGCGGCCGCGCCGAGGGCGAGCGCGATGCCTTCCAGCCGCACGGGTTCGCCGTCGGCGCCGTGCGCGGACAGGGAGATGAGCGTCACGCCGCCGAACGCGATCAGTGCCCGGACCAGCTGGCTCTTCGCCATTTTCTCGCCGAGGAACGCCGCGGCGAGACCGACCAGCATCAGCGGTTGCGTGTGGTAGACGACGGTGCTGACCGAGATCGACGACAGCGCGTACGAGGCGAAGAGCAGCACCCAGTTCCCGACCAGGAACAGTCCGCCGAGGACGGCGAGCAGCAGGTCGCGGCGGGTGAGCGTCCAGGGGCGGAGCCAGCCGCGCGCGGCGCTCCACACCAAGAGCAGCAGGCCGCCGACGAGGCTCCTCGCGAACGCCACGGCGGGCGCGTCGGCGCCGCTTTCCAGGACGACGGCGCCGATCGTGCCGGACAGCGCCATCGCGGCCGTCCACTGGAGCAGGGGGTTGTTCTTGTTCATGGGCATCACTTTCGCCTTCACGCCCGCGCACGACCAGTGTCAGAGATGACATCGACCGCAAAACTTGTGACACACTGCCCGGATGGATGTGAAGAAGGTCGCGGTGGTGCTCGCCGACCACGTCTCGCCGTTCGAACTCGGTGTCGCGTGCGAGGTCTTCGGCACCGATCGCAGTGCCGACGGCATCGAGGGCTGGGATTTCGCGGTCTGCTCACCGGGTGGCGACAACGTCCTGAGCTGGTCCGGTTTCGGGCTCGACGGGTTGGAGGGCCTGGATTTCGCGGCGTCCGCGGAGCTGCTGATCGTCCCGACGTGCGCGCCGCGCAGCGCGCCCCCGCCGGAACCGGTCATCGAGGTCCTGCGCGACGCGGCGAGCCGGGGCGCCTGGGTCGCGGGCTTCTGTGCCGGCGTCTTCTCACTCGGCTACGCGGGCCTTCTCGACGGGCGTAACTGCACCGTCCACTGGGTCTACGAGCAGGAGTTCCGGTCGCGTTTCCCGGCGGCGAAGGTCGATCCGAAGGCGTTGTACGTCGACGACGGCGGGATTCTCACCAGCGCGGGAACCGTCGCCGCCGTCGACCTTTGCCTGCATCTGGTGCGCGAGCTGCGCGGTGTCGCCGCGGCCACCACGCTGGCCAGGCGGATGGTCGCGGCGCCGCACCGGGTCGGCGGGCAGGCGCAGTTCGTCCAGGCGCCTGTTCCGGAGACCGCCGCGCCGGACGACACCGTGCTCGCCGAAGCGCTGGAATGGATCGAACGACGGCTGGATCAGCCGTTCACCGTCGCCGAGCTCGCCCGTCGAAGCGGTTTGGGGGAGCGCACGTTCCTGCGCCGGTTCTCGGCGGCCACCGGGACGACCCCGCACCGGTGGCTCACCGAACGCCGCCTCGATCGCGCGCAGTCGCTGCTCGAAGAGGGACGACTGTCCATTGAGGACATCGCTGTCGCGTGCGGATACGCCTCCGCGGCAGCGCTGCGGCATCAGTTCGGCAAGCTGCGGGGAACCAGCCCGAGCGCCTACCGCAGGACGTTTTCCGTTGGCTAGAAGGAGATCTCCTGGCCGACGGTGACCTGGACATGGTCGGGGACCTCGTCGTGCTCGTCGCCGACGGAGAGCGTTCCGGTGGGCTCGAACAGCAGTAGCGACGCACCGTCCACTGAGGACGGTTTGTGAAAAGTGCCGCGCGGGACGACGAACACCGAGCCGCGCGGCAGCGTGACGACCCGTTCGCCCGCCTCTTCGCGCAACGCGATGTCCAGGCTGCCGTCGAGGACGAGGAAGAACTCGTCGGTGTTCTCGTGGACGTGCCAGACGTGCTCGCCCGCGACCTTGGCGAGACGGACGTCGTAGTCGTTGACGTGGGCGACGATCCGCGGGCTCCAGATCTCGTCGAACCCGGCCAGCGCGGTCTCCAGATCGATCGGTTTCTTGCTCATGTCCCGATCATGGCCACTGGACCGGCCACGGAGTGAGTGCTAGGAATCGCATATGTCGCATGATTCCTCGCACGAGGTCGCCGTGTTGGTCGACGAAGGGTCGAACCCCTTCGAAATGGGCGTCGCGACCGAGCTCTTCGGGCTGCGGCGGCCGGAACTGGACCGGCCCTGGTACGGCTTCACCCTGTGCGCCGCCGAGCCGTCCGTGCGGATGCACCTGGGGATGTTCACCCTCAGCGGGGTCGCCGGGCTCGACGCCGTGGAGACCGCCGACACGGTGATCGTGCCCAACCGGCCCGACCCGGAGAGCCCGGCCCGGGACTCGGTGCTGAGGGCCATCCGCGCCGCCGCCGCGCGAGGTGCCCGGCTGGTGAGCTTCTGCACCGGCGCCTTCACGCTCGCGCAGGCGGGTGTTCTGGACGGACGGCGGGCGACGACGCATTGGAAATGGGCCGGGCTCTTCAACGAGTTGTATCCGAAGGTGCTCCTGGAGCCCGACGTGCTGTTCGTCGACGACGGCGACGTCCTGACCGCGGCGGGCAGCGCCGCCGCCCTCGACCTGGGGCTGCACCTGATCAGCCGCGACCACGGTGCCGAGATCGCCAACGCGGTGAGCAGGCGGCTCGTGTTCGCCGGACACCGCGACGGCGGCCAGCGGCAGTTCGTCGAGCGGCCGCTGCCGCCGGTACCGGACACCTCGCTGGCGCCGGTGCTCGAATGGGCGCGGGAACGACTGGACCGGCCGCTCACCGTCGCCGACCTCGCCACACGGGCGGCGGCCAGCCAGGCGACGCTGCACCGGCGTTTCCGCGCCGAACTCGGGACGACGCCGCTGGCGTGGCTCACCACGGAACGGATCGCGCTGGCGTGCCGGCTGATCGAGCGCGGGGAGCAGCGGCTGGACCTGGTGGCGCGGGCTTCGGGGTTCGGTACCGCGGCGAACCTGCGGGCCCAGCTGCGGCGGGCTACGGGACTGACGCCTACGGCTTACCGGGCGCGGTTCAGTACCGCTTCGTAGGCGGTTGGTGGTGGTGTCGACTCGGTGCAATGAAAGGCCCCTTCATTGCAAAATTTGCTATGAAGGGGCCTTTCATTGCAGGTCGTGAGTGCTGCGCCGGGAGGTGTCTTCGCCGGCTTCCGTGCTGCTCCCGGACGCTATGAAAGGTCCTTTCCTTGCAAAATTTGCAAGGAAAGGACCTTTCATAGCGCTCTCTGGAGGGGCGGCGTCCGTACGGGCGCGCAGGCGGTCGCGGGGTGTCATGAAAGGGGCGTTCAAGACGAAAAACGTCCTGAATGACCCTTTCATGACACTCTGGGGCCGCGCCGGATGTCATGAGGGGTCCCCATGGGACGAAAAATGTCCCATGGGGACCCCTCATGACACTCTCGGGAACGAGGGCGGCGCGAGCGGGAACAAGGGCCGGGCGAGCGGGAACAAGGGCCGGGCGAGCGGGAACGAGGGCGGCGCGAGCGGGAACAAGGGCGAACGGCGAGACGGAGCGTCAGGCGAAGGCGATCCACCGGTTCAGCAGATCGGCCGCCGCACCCGAATCGATGGCCGAAGCCGCCCGCGTGAGTCCAGCCGCGAGATCGTCTTCCAGCGACCCCGTGAACCCGGCGAAAGCCGCCAGCGCGGCCGCCGAGTTGAGCAGGACAGCGTCCCGCACGGGCCCGGTCTTCCCGTTCATCACCTGACGGAATACCTCGGCGTTGTGCGCCGCGTCGCCGCCGCGCAGGTCGTCCGCGGTCGCCCTGGCGATGCCCAGGGACGAGGGGTCGAAGCTCCGCTCGGTGATCTCGCCGCCGGAGACCACCCACACCGAACTGGTGGTCGTGGTGGTGATCTCGTCGAGCCCGTCGTCACCTCGCACGAGCAGCACGGTCATCCCGCGCCGCGCGAACACTTCGGCCAGCACGCGCGTCTTGTCCTCGTACGCGCAGCCGATCAGCGAACTGCGCGGTTGCGCGGGGTTGGTGAGCGGGCCCAGCAGGTTGAACGTCGTCGGCACGCCGAGCTCGCCGCGCGTCGGGCCGGCGTGGCGCAGCGCGGGGTGGAACTTCGGCGCGAAGCAGAAGCCGATGCCCAGTTCGTTCACGCTGCGCTGGACCGTCTCGGGCGGCAGGTCGATGGTGACGCCCAGCTCCTCCAGCACGTCGGCCGCGCCGGACTTCGACGACGCGCTCCGGTTGCCGTGCTTGGCCACCGGGGCACCGGCCGCGGCCGTCACCACCGTGGCCATGGTGGAGATGTTGACCGAATTGGACCGGTCGCCGCCGGTGCCGACGATGTCCACCGACGGCCTGTCGATGGTCACCCGTTTGGCGTGCGCCAGCATGGCGTCGGCCATCCCGGAGATCTCCGCCGGTGTCTCACCCTTCGCGCGCAGCGCGACGGCGAACCCGGCGATCTGGGAGGGCGTCGCCGCCCCGCTCATGATCTGGTCCATCGCCCACGCGGTGTCCTCCTCGGACAGATCCGCGCGCGCGATGAGCTGGTTGAGCAGGAACGGCCAAGTCTTGGCTGTCACCGGTTCAGCCGTGCACGACTGGCACCCGCCGGGCGCGCAGCACGTCGGCGACGGTCTCGGCGGCGGTCAGCGGGTCGAGCGGGTGGACCAGCACCGCGTCGGCCTGCGACCAGGTCGCGAGCCAGCGGTCGTCCTTGCGCCGCACCGCGACCACGATCGGCGGGCAATCCTCGATCTCGTTCTTCAGCTGGCGGGTCAGCCCGATGCCGCCGGTCGGCTGCGCCTCGCCGTCGAGGATGGCCAGGTCCACGTTGCCCGCGTCCATCTCGACGAGCACCTCGGAGATGCCGGACGCCTCGGTGTAGTCCACCCGGCCGAGGTCGGCGGCGGGCCTGCGGCCGACGGCGTTGATGATCGCCTCGCGCACCTCCGCCTTGTGGCTGAACACCAGGATCCGCATCGCCTGCTCGCCCATGAGCGCGCCTCCGCCTCGTCTAGTCATGTCGACCCCGCGATGTTATCCGCCATGACCGACATCACGTGGGCGCCCCCGACGGCTGGAGCGCGTCCCAGCCCACCGAATCCCCGCCGAGCCGCTGCGCGAGCCCCGCCATCCGCGACCTTTCCTGCGCGCAGTGCAGCGCGTCGAGGGTCTGGACGCGCAGGGCGTGCGCCAGCGTGAGATCGCCGTCCGGCCCCTGTTCCCGCAGCTCCCAGCCGTCCTGGGCGAGGATCGAGGCCGCCTCCGCCACCTTTTCGGGCGGAAGTTTCAAGTGGTGGCGCAGGATCGCCGGCGCTTCGGCGACCCAAGCGGGTGATCTCGCGAGCACCGAAGAATCCGCCTCGGCGGGATCGAAGGCCTCCGCGACGATCTCCACGCCGGGCGTGTCGACGGTCAGACCTGGGATCTTCGGCTTCTTGACCAGGTCACGAAGCCGATCTAGTAAACCCATGAGTAGCCCTGTTCCCACTTTCGTTCAGATGTGACCCGACACGCACGCGACTTGCCGTGGACCCACCCGGCGGGCCCCGTGCGTGAGAGGACATAATGCGACGCGTGACAACGGCAGCTCCCACCATCAGCCAGCGGGTCCACTCGCTGAACCGGCCGAACATGGTCAGTGTCGGCACCATCGTGTGGCTGTCCAGCGAACTGATGTTCTTCGCCGGACTGTTCGCCATGTTCTTCACCGTGAAGGCGCAGAACGCGACCGGCCAGTGGCCGCCGCCCCTGCACGGTGAGCCCTTCGAGTTGAACGTCGCCCTGGCGATCCCGTTCACGGTGATCCTCGTGGCGTCCTCGTTCACTTGCCAGTTCGGCGTGTTCGCCGCCGAAAAGGGTGACGTCTTCGGCTTGCGTCGCTGGTACATCATCACGTTGATCATGGGCGCGATCTTCGTCGGCGGCCAGGGTTACGAGTACCTCCACCTGATCGACGAGGGGATGACGATCCCGTCCGGCCCGTTCGGCACGGTCTTCTTCCTCGCGACCGGGTTCCACGGCCTGCACGTCATCGGCGGGCTCATCGCGTTCGTGTACCTGCTCATCCGCACCAAGCTGAGCAAGTTCACCCCGGCCCAGGCCACCTCGGCGATCGTCGTGTCGTACTACTGGCACTTCGTCGACATCGTGTGGGTGGGCCTGTTCGCGGTGATCTACATCCTTCCGTGAACGAAGCCGCCACCACGACCTATCGGCCTGAACTGACAGCAAGGGTTGCCGCAAGATGACCTCCAGCAAGAACGACACGGAGCGCCGCTTCCGCAAGCGGTCGAAGGCACGCAGGCGGTTCGCCGGCGTGCTGGCGCTCGGGATCGCGCTCCTGAGCGTGGGCGGGCTGTACGCCGTTTTCGCGCCGGAGCCGCAGACCGCGCAGGCGCAGGGCGAGTCCGCCCTCCTGCGTGAGGGCGAGAAGCTCTACAACAACACGTGTATCGAATGTCACGGGCCGAAGCTCGAAGGCGTCACCGACCGTGGCCCGAGCCTCATCGGCATCGGCGACGCGGCCGTGTACTTCCAGACCTCGACCGGCCGCATGCCGGCGGTCCGCCAGGAAGCCCAGGCGCAGCGGAAGCCGCCGAAGCTGTCCGAGGCCGAGATCAACGCCCTGGGCGCCTACATCCAGGCCAACGGTGGCGGCGCGCAGCGTCCCGCCGAGAAGGGTGACGCGCTGCGCGGCGAGGACGTCGCGCGCGGCAGCGAACTCTTCCGCCTCAACTGCGCCTCCTGCCACGGCTTCACCGGCCGCGGCGGCGCGCTCTCGTCGGGCAAGTTCGCCCCGAACCTGGACCCGGCCACGGAAGAGCAGATCTACACCGCGATGCTCACCGGGCCGCAGAACATGCCCAAGTTCTCCGACCGGCAGCTGTCGCCGGAGGAGAAGAAGGACATCATCGCGTTCGTGAAGTCCGTGAGTCACGGGAACAACGCACCCGGCGGTAGCTCGCTCGGCGGTCTTGGCCCGGCCTCGGAGGGCGCGATCGCGTGGATCGTCGGGATCGCCGCGCTGATCGGCGTGACGTTGTGGATTGGATCGAAGGCATGAGCGCCGAAGGGCCGAAGCCGCCGACAGAGGCGGAATTGGCGGACATGGATCGCGACCAGCTCGTCAAGCTGGGTACCGCGCTCGACGGGGTCGAGATCGTGGAGTACCCGAAGCCGTGGCCGGTCGAGGGGACACGGGCGGAGAAGCGCGCCGAGCGCACTGTCGCCCTCTGGTTCGTGCTGGCCGCGCTGTCCGGCCTCGCGTTCGTGGTCCTCATCGCGTGGCCGCACTGGTTCGAGTACAAGGAGCCGGGTACGACCGGTTACACCAAGTACACGCTGTACACGCCGCTGCTCGGGGTCTCCCTCGGGCTCGCCGTGCTCAGCCTCGGTATCGGGGTGATCCTCTACACCAAGAAGTTCATCCCGGCCGAGGTCGCGGTGCAGGAGCGCGGGGACGGCGGTTCCAAGGAGGTCGACAAGGCCACCATCGTCGCCCAGCTGGCCCACTCGGGCAACGACAGCACCATCGCGCGCCGTTCGATGATCAAGCGGTCCGCGGGCGCCGGCGCCGGTGTGCTCGGCCTCGCCGTCGCGGCGCTGCCGGTCGCGTCCTTCATCAAGGACCCGTGGAAGGACACCGAGAACCGCGACTCGCTGTGGCACTCGGGCTGGAAGAAGAACTTCCCGGACGAAGAGGTCTTCCTGCGCCGCAACACCGGCCGACCGCACGAGGTTTCCCTGGTCAGGGTCGAGGACCTCGACGCGGGCGCCATGGAGACGGTGTTCCCGTTCCGTGAGTCCGAGCGGGAGGACGAGCACGCGCTGTCGGCCGCCTTCAAGCGCGTCGACAACCCGGTCATGCTGATCCGCCTCCGCCCGACCGACGCCGCGAAGGTCGTCAAGCGGGCGAACCAGGAGGATTACAACTTCGGCGACTACTACGCGTACACGAAGATCTGCAGCCACGTCGGCTGCCCGACCTCCCTGTACGAGCAGCGGACCAACCGCATCCTCTGCCCTTGCCACCAGTCGCAGTTCGACGCGCTCCACTACGCCAAGCCGATTTTCGGACCGGCTACCCGGCCGCTGGCCCAATTGCCGATTACAGTGAACAAGGACGGCTACCTGGTCGCGCGCGGAGACTTCAACGAGGCCGTCGGACCGGCTTTTTGGGAGCGTAAGTCATGAGTTCACTCACCACCCCGACCAAGGGGACGAACCCGGCCGAGAAGGCCGTGGGCGCTGGTGCGAAGTGGGCCGACGACCGGTATCACCTGGCCAAGGGCATGCGGCACCAGATCAACAAGGTGTTCCCGACCCACTGGTCGTTCCTGCTCGGCGAGATCGCGCTCTACAGCTTCCTCATCCTCCTGCTGTCGGGTGTGTACCTCACGCTGTTCTTCGACCCCTCCATGGAGGAGGTCGTCTACAACGGCAGCTACACCGGCCTGCAGGGCGTCGAGATGTCGCGGGCCTTCGCGACCACGCTGGACATCTCGTTCGACGTCCGCGGCGGTCTGTTCGTCCGCCAGCTGCACCACTGGGCCGCGCTGATCTTCGTGGCTTCGATGATGGTGCACATGTTCCGGATCTTCTTCACCGGCGCGTTCCGGCGCCCGCGTGAGGCGAACTGGGTCATCGGCGCGCTGCTGCTGGTCCTGGGCATGTTCGAAGGCTTCTTCGGTTACTCGCTGCCGGACGACCTGCTCTCCGGTACCGGTATCCGCGCGACCCTGTCGGGCATCGTGCTCTCGGTGCCGGTCATGGGCACCTGGATCCACTGGGCGCTGTTCGGCGGGGAGTTCCCGGGCAACGAGATCATCCCGCGCCTGTACACGATCCACATCCTGCTGCTGCCGGGCATCATGCTCGGCCTGGTGGCCGCGCACCTCGCGCTGGTCTGGTACCAGAAGCACACGCAGTTCCCGGGCGTGCGCCGCAAGGAGACCAACGTCGTCGGCGTCCGCATCATGCCGGTGTTCGCGCTCAAGGGCGGCGCGTTCTTCGCGCTGGTCACGGGCATCATCGCGCTGATGTCGGGGCTCTTCCAGATCAACCCGATCTGGAACATCGGCCCGTACAACGCGGCGCAGGTCTCGGCCGGTTCCCAGCCCGACTGGTACATGGCCTGGGCCGACGGCATGCTGCGGATCTGGCCCGCGTGGGAGCTCTACCTCGGGAACTACACGGTCCCGGCGGTGTTCTTCCCCGGCGCTGTCGGGATGCCGCTGCTGATCGGCTTGCTGGTGATGTATCCCTGGATCGAGCGAAAGCTGTCCAAGGACACCGCGCACCACAACCTGCTGCAGCGTCCGCGCGACGTCCCGGTCCGGACCTCGCTCGGCATCATGGCCCTGACGTTCTTCGCGGTCATCATGCTGTCGGGCTTCAACGACATCATCGCGTTCGCCTTCGACATCTCGCTGAACGCGACGACGTGGGCGGGCCGGATCGGCGTGCTGCTGCTGCCGCCGATCGCGTACTACATCACCTACCGGATCTGCCTGGGTCTCCAGCGGGCCGACCGCGAGGTGCTGGAGCACGGTGTCGAGACCGGCATCATCAAGCGCCTGCCGCACGGTGAGTTCATCGAGATCCACCAGCCGCTCGGCCCGGTGGACGACCACGGTCACCCGCTGCCGCTCGAGTACCAGGGCGCGTCGGTCCCGAAGAAGATGAACAAGCTCGGCTCGGCCGGTCACGCCGTCGCCGGTTCGACCTGGTCGCCGGACCCGGTCGAGGAGACCATCGCGCTGGAGCGCGCCCGGGCCAACGGGCACGGCTCCAACGGCAACGGCAAGGTCGACGACATCGGCGGTGAGCCCTCGCAGGAGCGCAAGGAGATCACCTCCGGGCACTAGCTCGACAAGAAGTACGTGAAGGCCCCCTTCCTTGCGCCAGGCGCAAGGAAGGGGGCCTTCAAGTAC
>NZ_NMQT01000163.1 GCF_002234405.1 Amycolatopsis thailandensis
AACCGGGTCCGCCGGGACCACCCGCGCGGCCTCCGGTGCCGCCTTCGCCGCCGAGGAGCCTGCCCGCGGCGCTGTTGGGCCCGGGGACGTTGCGTCCACCGCCGCCACCGGGCTGGTTGGGCCCGCCGCCGCCGGGGCCGTAATTCTGGCCGGTGCCGTTCGGCAGGCCGATGACGTCGTCCAGGTCACCGGTACCGCGCCCGGGGTTCCGGCCGGGGATCTCCGTGGTTCCGCCGCCGGGCTTGCCGCGGCCACCGCCGGACGGGAGCGTCGTGTCCCCGGGACCCGGTTTCCTCGTGGGCGTGGTGATGTCCGGGGGATTCGTCCGGTCCTTCGGGTTGACCGGACGATCGTCGGTCGAACCCGGCTTGGTCTGGTTGTGGTCGCCGCCCGGCTTGTTCTGGTTCTGGTCGGTGCCGTTGTCGTTCGTACCGCTGGTGTCGGTGCCGTCGTTGTCGTCCCCGCCGCCGTTGCGGCCCGGCTTCACCGGCGGGATGACGGGCGGCGGCTTGATCGGCGGCGGACCGCCACCGACCTTCACGCTGACGTTCGCGCCGTCGTTCTTCAGCACGCCGTAGTCGGTCGGCAAGCTGGAGCGCGTGCTGCTCGTGACCGAGTCGTACTGGTCCATCACGCGCACGTTGTTCTGGTTCGCCGCCTCGTGCTTCGCGACACCTTCTTGGTAGTTCTTGATGTCGTTGTTGACCATGAACGGCCCGGCGATCGGGATCGCGCCCTTGAGGCCGGTGGTCCAGGGGTTGGGCTTGTCCGGCTTCGGCGGCACCGGGACGACGGACGACCCTGAGTCGTCGAAGCTGTCGGCCTGCACAGAGACCGAGTCCCTCGTGGTGAACAGCGGATCCGCTGTCTCCTTGAATGCCTGCTCCAGTGGGCCCGCGCCGGCGTTCGCCGCATCGGCCGCGGACCCGGTCCAGGACGCCGTCATCCGCGACTGCAGACCCTTGATAGCCATACCGCGCTCGACATAGGCGTCCGAGAGTTCCGCGACGCGGTCGGCGGCGCTGCGCAGGTTGCGGGTATCGCCCTGGGTGAAGTTCTCATAGATCTGTTTGCCGTCCACCCTCATGCCCCCTTGAGTGTCTTGATCATGGCCGACGCGGCCTTCTGCGCGTTTCCGCAGGAAACCTGTTCGTTGTCGTAGCCCCCGGCATGCACGCTGATCACCAGGTCGTCGGCGACACCGACTCCGAGGTCGCAGTTGCCACCAGCCCGCCGGTCTTGCACTCCGTAATAGACGGTCGGATAGCCATCGACGTCGGGGCCGGGCTCCAGGAACCTCACCTGCCCGGTTCCCTTGGCTTTGTTCAGACCGGCCAGCCCGCCCATGCCCTTTTCCCGGTTCCCGCTGCCGAGGATGAGCTGCAGACCGTCGGCCTTGCCGCGGATTCCCCAACTGCAACTGGGGTTGCTGGTGTCGTTCGCCTGTTCGCCTGGCTGGGCCAGCCCCAGTTCCGCGACCGTGGCTGCCGGAACGAGCTTGCACGGGTCACCGATGAACGCCGAGGCGTCCAGTGGATTCGCCACCTTGGGGACGTTCGGATCTTCCGGCGCGGCGGACGAACCTGACGACGGCACCGTTCCCGGGGTCGGCGTCGGTGTGCCCGGGGTCTCCCCCGTGCACCCGGCGACCGCGACGGAAACGAACACGAGCGCCGCCACCGCGGCGCGATTCCTCAACACGTTCGGCATCCTCAGGTCGTGCGCAGGGTGTTGGCCTGGTCGGTGGCCATGGTCTTCGAACGGGCGACTTCGAGTTTGGCGATGTAGCCCTCGATATAGGCCTTCATCGAATCGTTCTGCTTCTGCAGGGACAGCAAGGAGTCGACTCCGGAATCGACATAGCTCGAGCTGGCTTCGTCCTGCCCTGGCGGCATCAGGTCGTCCATGATCCGCTGGATCTTGTCCCCGTCTTTGACGACCTTCTTCAGCTCGTCTTCCCACATCCCGATGACGGTCTTCAGCTCCTCCGGGCTCATCTCGAACCCGCCGCCGCCACCGCCGCCACCGCCGTAAACGGTCGGTTCCTTCGGCGTGGTCAGGTCGCCCCAGACGGCCTGGATCGCGCTCGCGGCACTGTCGATGATGTTCACGCCCGTACCTTCCCCTCAGCACTCACTCACCGTGATGGACAAAGAGTAGCCAAGTGGCCGACGGCGTGTCAGCCGATCCGGCCGAGTGCTCGGACGTGTTGCGAAGCCGCAAGGTTCCCCGGACGGATCGATCATCCCGCGAACTGGTCACAGTACGTACGTACGGATTGCATTAACCCCGTTCCCGGTGACAGGATTCCAGGATGCCACGGGTCAGCCAGGATCACCTCGACGCACGCCGGCGCCAGATCCTCGACGGCTCTCGCGTGTGCTTCGCACGCTACGGCTACGAGGGTGCCACCGTCAGGCGGCTGGAGGAAGCCACCGGTCTTTCCCGCGGCGCCATCTTCCACCATTTCCGGGACAAGGAGTCCCTCTTCCTGGCCTTGGCCGAGGACGACGCGGTCCGGATGGCGGACGTCGTCTCCGAACAGGGCCTCGTCCAGGTGATGCGTGAGCTGCTGTCGAACCGCAGCGAGCACCCCGCCGACTGGCTCGGCACTCGGCTGGAGGTCTCCCGGCGGCTGCGCACCGATCCCGAGTTCCGCGCCCGCTGGGCCGAGCGGTCCCATCAGCTGACCGCCGCGACCCGCCGCCGTCTGCTGCGCCAGCGCGACGCCGGGATCCTGCGTGACGACGTCGACGTCGACGTCCTGACCGCGTACCTCGAACTGGTCCTCGAAGGGCTGGTCTCCCACCTCGCGATGGGCCAGCCCGGTGACGATCTCGGTCCCGTCCTCGACCTGGTCGAGGAGAGCGTACGGCGGCACCGCGCCCACGCGACCGGGGGAACACGTTAAGATTGTCCTATCGCCGCAGTACAGCGGCGGTGTCTGTTGATTCCGATCGAGGAGTGACTCTTTTCGTGCGCGACGCGCAGTCACCTGGTGACAGTATCGAGCCGGGTGGCACACCCGGCTCTTCCGCGGACCTTCTAGCCGATCCCGTCCCCGCCGGCAGGAAATGATGGAAATCCTGCTGGCCGTTCTCGGCATCGTCCTGTTCCTTCTCCTGACCGTCGGCACCGGCCTCGCCGTCGCCGCCGAGTTCTCCCTCACCGCGCTCGAGCGCAGCACGGTCGACGCGAACGTCCGCCAAGTCGGCGACAGGCGCGCGCACACCGTGCAGAAGGCGCACCGCACCCTCTCGTTCCAGCTCTCCGGCGCGCAGGTGGCGATCACCATCACCACCCTGATCACCGGTTACCTCGCGGAGCCGGTGATCGGCGACCTGCTGCACCCGCTGTTCACCGCCATCGGGTTCTCCGAAAGCGTGGCGAACGGCGTGTCGCTGGCGGTCGCGCTGATCCTGGCGACGTCGCTGTCGATGATCCTCGGCGAGATGATGCCGAAGAACCTCGCGATCGCCCGGCCGCTGCAAACCGCGCGCGCCGTCGCGGGGTACCACTCGCGGTTCTCGTCGCTGTTCCGCTGGCTCATCACCCTGATGAACAACAGCGCCAACTTCCTGGTCCGCAAGTTCGGCGTCGAACCGCAGGAGGAACTGCGGTCGGCCCGTTCGCCGCAGGAACTCGGCTCGATCGTCCGCTCCAGCGCCGAAAGCGGGACGCTCGACACCTCGACGGCCGAACTGCTGGACAAGTCGCTTCGCTTCGGCGAGCGGACGGCCGAGGAGCTGATGACGCCGCGCGTCCAGCTCGAATCCCTGACCGTGGACGAGACGATCTACGACCTCATCGAGATCTCGCGCCGCACCGGCTTCTCGCGTTTCCCGGTCTACACCGAGGATCTCGACGACGTGCAGGGCGCGGTGCACATCAAGCAGGCGTTCACCGTCCCGGTCGCGCAGCGCGCCACGGTGCGGATCGGTTCGGTCATGCGGCCGATCCCGACGGTGCCCGAATCGCTGCCGGGCGACTCGCTGCTCAACCGGCTGCGTGATTCCCGGTTCCAGCTCGCGATCGTCGTCGACGAGTACGGCGGCACGGCCGGGCTGGTGACGCTGGAAGACGTCGTCGAGGAGATCATCGGCGACGTCCGTGACGAGCACGACGACCGGGAAGAACCCTCCTCCCAGCAGGTCGGCGCCGACAACTGGCTCGTGTCCGGGCAGCTGCGCGCCGACGAGGTCACCGATGAGACCGGGTTCCGGATGCCCGACGGCGACTACGAGACCATCGCCGGGCTGATCCTCGAACGGCTCGGCCGGATCCCGTCGCCCGGCGACGCCACCGATCTCGACGCCTGGCGGCTCACGGTGACCAAAATGGACCGGCTGCGCATCGCCGAGGTCGAAGTCCGCCGGGTCAGCGAAACCGCCACGTCCGCCGAGCAGGAGCCCGCCCGATGAGCGACTGGTTCAACATCTTCCTCGTCGTGGTCCTGCTGCTGGCCAACGCGTTCTTCGTCGGCGCCGAGTTCGCGCTGATCTCCTCCCGGCGCGACCGGCTGGAAGCCTTGCTGGAGCAGGGAAAGACCCGCGCCAGGATCGTGATCAACGCGAGCAGGAACGTCTCGCTGATGCTCGCGGGCGCACAGCTCGGCATCACGATCTGCTCGCTGCTGCTGGGACGGCTGGGTGAGCCGGCCATCGCGCATCAGCTGGCGGGGTTCTTCGAAGTGCTCGGGATTCCCGACGTCCTGTTGCACCCGATCTCGTTCGCGATCGCGCTGGCGTTCATCACCATCCTGCACGTCCTCATCGGCGAGATGGTGCCGAAGAACCTCGCGATCGCCGAACCGGAGCGGCTGGCGCTGTGGCTGGTCCCGGTGCACGTGGCCTGGGTGAAGGTCGCCAACCCGTTCATCTGGCTGCTGAACTTCGTGGCGAACTCGCTGCTGCGGGTGTTCAAGGTCGAACCGAAGGACGAGCTCGAAACCGCCTACACCTCCGACGAACTCGCCGAGCTGCTCAGCGAGTCGCGACGCGAGGGTCTGCTGGAGCACTCCGAGCACCAGCGGCTGAGCAAGACGCTGTCGTCGGTGGAGAAGACGGTGGCCGACGTCCTGGTCCCGACGGCGCAGCTGACCACGCTGCCCTGCTCGCCCACGCTGGGTGACGTCGAGCGCGCGGTGTCCTCGACCGGGTTCTCCCGCTTCCCGGTGTGCACCGACGACGGGACCTTGACGGGCTACATCCACGTCAAGGACATCCTCGACCTCGTGGGCGAGGACCCGACGACCGTGGTGCCCTCGGACAAGACCCGGGCGCTGACCGAGCTGCACGCCGACGCCCGGCTGGACGAGGCGCTGTCGGCGATGCGAAAGGAAGGCAGTCACCTGGCGCGGGCGCTGAGCCCGGCGGGGGCCGCCGTCGGCGTCGTCGCGCTGGAGGACCTCGTCGAGGAGTACGTGGGAACTGTCCGCGACGGCACCCACGTCATGTCATGACCGGCCCGATCGTCCTTCCTGAGCCCGCTTGGCGGGCTCGGGAGGACGAGCACGTGACGCGGATGCGGCGCTGGACGACACCGCACCAGCGCCGCCGCGCACGGGGCGAGAAGCATCCGGTGCTCGACTTCCTCTTCACCTACTACTCGCACCGTCCCGGGCATGTCGAACGCTGGCAGCCGGGGCCGGGTGTCGTGCTCGAAGGCGTGTCCGCGCGGCGGTACCTGGAGCGGAAGGGCTACGTCGAGACGCCGGACGGCGTCATGCTGGATCCGGCGGGCTTCACCGAGGGCCGGGCGAGGACCGCCGAATTCGTCCTCGGGCTGCTTTCCGCGACCGCGTCCCGCGCGCCGAGGCTCAGTTGTTTCGGCCTTCACGAATGGGCAATGGTTTACCGGGAATCGGCGAATGAGGTGCGTCACTCACAACTTCCGCTCCGGCTCGGTTCGGCCGGAACGGACGGCGTCGTCGAGTCACTGGAGATCCGGTGCGGGCATTTCGACGCTTTTCGGTTCTTCACCGAGCCCGCCAGGCCGCGCAACACGCTGCGGCCGGAGCGGGAGAACCAGATCGAGTTCGAGCAGCCGGGCTGCCTGCACGCCAACATGGACCTCTTCAAGTGGGCGTACAAGCTCGACCCGTTCGTCCCCGCCGAGCTGGTCGGGGACTGCTTCGAGCTGGCGGCGGACATCCGGGAGCTCGACATGCGGGCGAGCCCGTACGATCTGGCGTCGTTCGGGTACTCGCCCGTGCGGATCGAGACCCCGGAAGGCCGCGCCGAGTACGCCCGCGCGCAAGCCGGGTTCGCCCACCGGGCCACGCCGCTGCGTGAGCACCTGATAGCGCATTGCCAACGGCTCCTGAGCGAGTTAATGAGGGCACCCGCGACACGCGGAAAACAACTGTGAGTCGTCGCATTCCCCGTAACACTCTCCCCTGTTAGAGTGATAACGGTTTGATTGCATACGCAGCGCGAGCGCGCACGTTTCGAAAGGACAACGATGGGGCGACACAGCGTGGCCGAGGAGCCGGTGCCGCATCCCCTCGACCCGCCGAAGCGGCCTCAGGGTCGCGGTGAGGCGACCGGTTCGCACCGGATCGTCGGGAAGAAGGCACCGCGGCGCAAGGTCGCCAAGTGGCCCATCGCCGCCGTGGTCCTGGTGGTGCTGATCGCGATCGGCGTCTTCGGCTGGAACTGGGCGGACGGCGAGCTGAGCACCCGCGCCGAGGCCCAGGCCAAGGCCTGTGTCGCCGGGGACACCCCGATGCGGGTGGTCGTCACCCCCAGCATCGAGAAGCCGGTCCGCGCGGCGGCCGAGCGGTGGAACAACGCCGCGACCGTGGTCCGCGACCACTGCGTGATCATCCAGATCGACGCGCTGTCCTCCGGGGCCGTGCTCGACGGTCTCGTCGGCCGGACGAACCTGGACGCCATCGGCGGCCTTCCCGCCGCTTGGATCCCCGAGTCCTCCTACTGGGTCACCGAGCTGAACACCGCGAAGCCCGAGCTGGTCGGTTCGCCCGCCCAGTCGGTCGCGACGGCACGCTCGGCCGACTACCCGCTCGTCGGGCTCGCCGGCAAGAACATCGACGAGGTCCAGATGCGCGCCTCGCAGACGTTCCGCCAGTTCCTGCAGCAGCCGGCCCAGCAGGCCGACTTCGCCGCCGCGGGCATCAAGGCCACCTGAGCTTCCACCCGGAAGTACGTGAAGGCCCCCTTCCCTGCGCCAGGCGCAAGGAAGGGGGCCTTCACGTTACTCAGATCAGGTCGAAGGTGTCCGGGTCCGGGCCGGTGCGAGTGCCGTCGTCGAACTCGGAGAGGGCGGCGAGATCGTCTTCGGCCAGTTCGAAGTCGAAGACGTCGAGGTTCTCGCGGATCCGGGACGGGGTCACGGACTTCGGGATGGCCACCGTGCCGAGTTGCAGATGCCAGCGCAGCACCAGCTGGGCCGGGCTCTTGCCGTACTTGGCGGCGAGCGCGGTCAGCGTCGCGTCCGAGAGCAGCGACCCCTGCGCCAGCGGGCTCCACGCCTCGGTGACGATGCCGTGCTCGGCGTGGAACTCCCGCAGCGCCTTCTGCTGGAGCCGGGGATGCAACTCGACCTGGTTGACCGCGGGCACGATCCCGGTTTCGCCGAACAGCCGCCGCAGATGCGGGACGTGGAAGTTCGACACGCCGATGGCTCGCGTGCGGCCATCCGCGTAGAGCTTTTCCAGCGCCCGCCAGGTTTCGACGTACTTCCCGCGCGTCGGCATCGGCCAGTGGACCAGGTACAGGTCGACGCGGTCCAGGCCGAGCTGCGCGAGGCTCGCGTCGAACGCCCGGAGCGCCTCGTCGTAGCCATGCGCCGGGTTCGGCAGCTTCGTGGTGATGAACAGTTCGTCGCGGGGCACCCCCGCCGAGCGGATCGCCTCGCCGACACCGGCTTCGTTCCCGTAAGACGCGGCGGTGTCGATGCTGCGGTACCCGGCCTCGATGGCGGTCCGGACGACCTTGGCCGTGTCGCCCGCGGGCACCTGCCAGACACCGAAACCGAGTTGGGGGATGGCTACCTCGTTGTTCAGGACGACGGAAGGCACGGCCATGGATGAAGAATCCTCACTGGGCTCTGTCGCAGGGCTTCTTGTCCCGCATCATTCCATCCCGCGGGCCGCGTAGGCGCGCAGATGCTCCGCCGTGTCCGCGTCGGCGGGGAAGAAGGATTCGATCACCAGCTCGGCGACCGTGATGTCCAACGGCGTACCGAAAGTGGAGACCGTGCTGAAGAACGTGAGATCGGCGCCCTCGTGCCGCAGCCGCAACGGGACGAAGATGTCACCCGGTCCGGGGACCTCCACCTCGGGGACGGGGTCCGCGCAGGGATAGGTGAGCAGTTCCTCCAGGAGATCGGTCAGCACCGGATCGGCCGTCTGGGTCACCTGCCGCCGCAGCCTGCCGAGCAGGTGGGCACGCCACTCCCCCAGGTTCAGCACATGCGGCGCCATCCCCTCGGGATGCAGCGTCAGCCGCAGGACGTTGACCGGCGGTGTCATGAGGGTCGGCGAGACGAGGTCGGTCATGATCGAAACACTCGCGTTGGCGTCGACCAGATTCCACCAGCGATCGGCGACGGCGGCCGGGTACGGCTCGTGGCTGGTCAGCAGCTGACGGACCGCCTTGCTGACCGCCGCCATCTCCGGGGCTCCCAGGCCGCTCTCGGCGTAGGCGGGCGCGTAACCCGCCGCCAAAAGCAGCTGATTGCGTTCCCGCAAAGGCACCTCCAGGTGTTCGCCGAGCCGCAGCACCATGTCCCGGCTGGGCTTGGACCGGCCGGTCTCCACGAAGCTCAGATGCCGGGTGGAGATCTCCGCGGAGATGGCGAGGTCGAGCTGGCTGATCCGGCGGCGGTCGCGCCATTCCCGCAGGAGTTCGCCGACGGATCGCCCCGCGCGGCTCGCGGTCACTGTGGTCGTCACGATCACGAACCTACGCACCGCGGGTGCCGCGCCGCCATTACCTCCCGCGTAATCGACGGGACCCGCCTCCGGCCGACAGAGTTGCCTCATCGGTTACCCACCAACGAAAGAGGACACCATGTCGGACATCCAGCGCGTCGCCGAGCAGTACATCGCCGTGTGGAACGAGACCGACGCGGACAAGCGCCGCGCGCTCATCGCCGAAGTGTTCACCGAGGACGCCGTCTACACCGACCCGCTCGGCGCCGTCACCGGCCACGGCGGTGTCGACGGCTTCATCGCCGGGGCGCAGGCCCAGTTCGCGGGCCTGAGGTTCAGCCTGCCCACGGCACCCGACGCGCACCACGACATCGCTCGGTTCCAGTGGTACCTCGGCCCGGAGGGCGCGGACGAGCCGCTGGCGATCGGCTTCGACGTCATCACCGTCGAGGACGGGCGGATCAAGCAGGTGCTGGGCTTTCTCGACAAGATGCCCGGCTGACACTCACGCGAAGGCCTCCGGCGGCGGGCAGGAGCAGACGAGGTTGCGGTCCCCCGCCGCCCCGTCGATCCGCCGCACCGGAGGCCAGATCTTCGCCGCCCCGAAGCCGGCCGGGAAGACCGCGATCTCCCTGCTGTACGGACGATCCCACTCACCCGCGAGACACCGCGCGGTGTGCGGGGCGTTCCGCAGCGGGCTCGCCTCCACCGGCCACTCCCCCGCCGCGACCTTGTCGATCTCGCCACGGATCGCGATCATCGCGTCGCAGAACCGGTCGAGTTCGCCGAGATCCTCGCTCTCGGTGGGCTCGACCATGAGGGTTCCCGCGACGGGGAAGGACATCGTCGGCGCGTGGAGGCCGTAGTCGGCGAGCCGTTTGGCGACGTCGTCGACGGTGACGCCGGTCCGCTTCGTGAGCGCGCGGAGGTCGAGGATGCACTCGTGCGCCACCAGGCCGTCGTGCCCGGAGTACAGCACCGGATAGTGCTCCGCGAGGCGCTTGGCGACGTAGTTGGCGTTCGCGACCGCGATCAGCGTCGCACGCCTCAGGCCCTCCGCGCCCATCATCCGGACGTAGGCCCAGGAGATCGGCAGGATCGACGCGCTCCCCCAGGGCGCGGCGCTGATCGGGCCCACGCCGGTGGCCGGTCCGGCGTCCGGCTGCAGCGGGTGGTTCGGCAGGTACGGCGCCAGATGCGCGCGGACGCCGATCGGCCCGATACCCGGCCCGCCTCCGCCGTGCGGGATGCAGAAGGTCTTGTGCAGGTTGAGATGCGAGACGTCGGCGCCGAACCTGCCGTACTGCGCGACCCCGATCAGGGCGTTGAGGTTCGCGCCGTCGACGTACACCTGGCCGCCCGCGTCGTGCACCAGCGCGCAGACCTCGCGGACGGTGTCCTCGTAGACGCCGTGCGTCGACGGATAGGTGATCATGATCGCGGCCAGGTCGTCCGCGTGTTCGCCCACTGTGGACTTGAGGTGGCCGAGGTCGATGTTGCCCTCGTCGTCGCATTTCACGACGACCACCCGCATTCCCGCCATGACCGCGCTGGCCGCGTTCGTCCCGTGCGCGCTCGACGGGATCAGGCAGACGTCACGCGCCGCGTTCCCGTGTTCCCGATGATAGGCCCGGATCGCCAGCAACCCAGCGAACTCGCCCTGGCTCCCGGCGTTCGGTTGCAGGGAAACGGCGTCGTAGCCGGTGATGCCGGCCAGCCACCCCTCCAGATCCTTCACGATCGTGAGGAGTCCGGCGGCGTCTTCGGCGGGCGCGAACGGGTGCAGACCGGCGAACTCGGGCCAGGTGATCGGCTCCATTTCCGCCGTGGCGTTGAGTTTCATCGTGCACGAGCCGAGCGGGATCATGCTCCGATCGAGCGCGACGTCCTTGTCGGACAACGCTCTCAGGTACCGCAGCAGCGCCGTCTCCGAGCGGTGCGCGTGAAAGACGGGATGGGTCAGGTAGTCGCTCGTACGGCGCAGATCCGGCGGGAAGCCGTCGGCGGTGTCGGCGTCGAGCGAGTCCACATCGGACACCGCCACGCCGAAAGCCTTCCACACCAAGGAAAGGTGCTCACGGGTCGTCGTCTCGTCACAGGCGACGGCGACGTGGTCCGCGTCCACGAACCGCAGGTTGACCCCGAGCTCCCGCGCCGTGCCGACGACGACCGCCGCGCGGCCGGGGACGGAGACCTTCACGGTGTCGAAGAACTCGCAGTGCACGACGTCGACACCGCTTTCGGCGAGCCCCGCCGCGAGCACGGTGGCCATCCGGTGCGCGCGGCTCGCGATGGCACGCAGGCCTTCGGGGCCGTGGTACACCGCGTACATCGACGCGATGACCGCCAACAGCACCTGAGCGGTGCAGATGTTGCTCGTCGCCTTCTCGCGGCGGATGTGCTGTTCGCGGGTTTGGAGCGCGAGCCGGTACGCGGGCGCGCCGTCCGCGTCCTTCGACACCCCGACCAGCCGGCCCGGCAACTGCCGTTCGAGACCTCGCCGGACAGCGAGGTACGCCGCGTGCGGGCCGCCGAAGCCCATCGGGACGCCGAACCGCTGCGTCGAGCCGATCGCGACGTCGGCGCCGAGCTCGCCCGGCGGCCGCAGCAGGGTCAGCGCGAGCGGATCCGCGGCCATCACCACGGCCGCGCCCAGCGCCTTGGCCTCGGCGATGGTGTGGTCCCATTCGCGGACGGCACCCGAAGCCCCCGGGTACGACAGCAGCACCCCGAAGAAGTCGCCACCGAGGCCCAGTCCGGTGATGCCCTGGGACAGGTCGGCGGTCACCAGCTCGATGCCGAGCGGTTCGGCGCGGGTGCGCAGGACCTCGATCGTCTGGGGCAGGGTGTCCTCGTCGACCACGAACCGGTTCGACTTCGCCTTGCCCGCCCGGCGGACCAGCGTCATCGCCTCCGCCGCCGCCGTCGCCTCGTCCAGCATCGACGCGTTGGCGATAGGCAGGCCGGTCAGGTCGGCGACCATGGTCTGGAAGTTGAGCAGCGCTTCGAGACGGCCCTGCGAGATCTCCGGCTGATACGGCGTGTACGCGGTGTACCAGGCCGGGCTCTCCAGCACGTTGCGGCGGATCACCGGCGGGGTCACCGTGTCGTGGTAGCCGAGGCCGATCATCTGCGTCATCGGCCGGTTACGCTTGGCCAGAGCACGGAGTTCGGCGAGCGCGCCGGTCTCGGTGGCGGGTGGCGGCAGCTCCGGCGGTGTCGCGGACTCCCGCAGCGACGCGGGAACGGCCCGCTCGGCGAGCTCGTCGAGGGAGGCGACGCCGACGACGTCGAGGATGCGTGCGAGGTCTTCGGCACCGGGACCGATGTGCCGGTCCGCGAAAGGGGTTCCGGATTCGAGAGCGGCCAGTGAAACGGGCTCCATCGGGGACCTCCCAAGACGCGGGGGTGGGGCCGGGACGGATTGTCCTGGCCCTCCCCACTCTGTCCGTACCCCCAGCGGGGGCGCCTGAGAGTTTCGCCCGTGGGTTGATTCGGGCTTGCACCGTCGGCGGGGCCGCCAGGTGGTGACCTGGCGACTCACTTTCCAGAGGCGTCTCGTCCGCGCGGTCCAGGGTGCCTGAGAGGTTCCGGGGAGGACTTGCTCCTTCGGCGCCGAGCTGTTATCAGCTCGGACTCTCCCGCGCGGATTCGTCGACCGCGGAAGCGAGCCTACCCTGCCGCCCGCGCGGCTTCATGATCAGCCGGTGCGACGTGCGTTACGGCGCTGAGTGAGCTCGTCCGGAGTGACGGTTTCGATCACGCCGCCGTCGGCCCGCTCGGCCGGGAACTCGTGGATGGTGCCGCTGATCTCCTGCATCGCCCCGCTGACCGCGATGCCGAACACGCCCTGCCCGCCCTGGAGTAAATCGACGATCTCTTCGGGCGAGGTGCACTCGTAGACGGTGGTGCCGTCGGAGAACAGGGTGACCTTGGCGAGGTCGCGGACGCCGCGCAGGCGCAGGTGGTCCACGGCGACGCGGATGTTCTGGAGGGAGACACCGGTGTCCAGGAGCCGCTTGACGACCTTCAGGACGAGGATGTCCTTGAACGAGTAGAGCCGCTGCGAACCGGAACCGTGGGCCGTCCGGATGCTCGGCGCGACCAGCTTCGTGCGGGCCCAGTAGTCGAGCTGCCGGTAGGTGATCCCGGCGATCTGACAGGCGGCGGGACCGCGGTAGCCGACGAGTTCGTCCGGAAGGGAAGAGTCGGGGAACAGCTCGCCCTGCTCGCCGTCAGCGACCGGAACGAGCGGCTCTTGAGGGCTACCAGCCTCGACCACGCCATGCCTCCCCTCGCCCGACCTGGCGGCCGGCGAACAAAGCCGCGCGGACCCACGTGAGTCCGCACCGGAGTGAACCGTCAAGACGAATGCCCCAGACATCCGAATCACACCTTGGCGATTCACCTTCATTGACGGTAAGCGCGTCCGGCAAAGCGGTCAACGCGACGCGCGGTCGGCCTCAAGCTCTTCTTGAGGCTTGCCAGGGAACACTCCCCCGTTCGGCCGCACGCTTGCCCGTTTTACTCAGTCGTGTTATTTTTTACTCATGCAAGTAAATCCCTCCACCCAAAGTGCCATGCAAGAAGTTCAGGCGGAGCTGGGGCTGTCGGTCACGGAAGCCGCGCGGCGGGCCCAGATCGTCGGAGCCACCATCGCGACGATCTCCGAGCTCGGCTACCACAAGACGTCGTTCGCGAAGATCAAGGAGCGAGCCGGGCTGTCCAGCACCCGGATCATCTCCTACCACTTCACCAACAAGGCCGGCCTGATGCAGGCCGTGGTCACCACCGTGACCGGCATGAAGGACAAGTTCCTGGAAGAGCGCATCCAGGGCACGACCGATCGGGCCGGGCTCCTGCGCGGCTACATCGAGTCGGAGATCGCGTTCCTCGGCTCGTACCCGGAGCTCGTGCGGGTCATGGTCGAGATGGCTTCGAGCGGCTCCGACGTCGAAGGCTGGTTCATGTCGGCGCCGATGGTCGAGGAGTTCCGGACCGGGCGGCTCGAACGCCAGCTGAAGCAGGGCCAACAGGACGGCACTTTCGGCGACTTCGCGGCGGACGTGATGGCGCTGTCCATCGCGCAGGCCGTCGACGGTGTGGCCGCGAAGTTCGCGGCGGACCCGAAGCTGGACCTGGAGCGGTACGGGCGGGAACTCGCGGACCTGTTCGTCAAGGCGACCGCGTCCTGAGTGCCGGGCTCACCCTCGTGAGTGGTAGGGACGGTTAGAGCGGACCGGCATTTACCGACCTACGTCTGACCTGCGCGAGGGTGGCGGTTCAGCGTCTGCCGGGTTCGACGGTGAAGGAATTGGGACGTTGAACGTCCCAATTCGTTCACCGTGGGGTCGCCCCGGCTTCGGACCTTGATCAACGGAAGATCCGGGACACTCAACGTCCCAAATCCTCCACACTCGCCAGTCACACCAGTAGGCAGGCGAATACGGATCCTCCGGAACCGGCCTCGCCACTCACGACCATCTGTACCGACACGTCACCGCCACCTTCACGGACTTTGCGATCGACACCGCAAGCATGAAGAAGGGGCGGTGCCATCCGGCGCCGCCCCTCCTCCAGAACCAAGGGATCAGGTGTCCGCGCCGCGGAAGTCCTCCGGCGAGACCGAGTCGAGGAACTCGCGGAACTTCTCCACCTCGTCCTCCTGCTCGTCGGGGATGATGAGGCCCGCTTCCTCCAGCACCGCGTCGACGGCGTGGATCGGCACCCCCACCCGCAGCGCCAGGGCCACCGAGTCGCTCGGCCGCGCCGAAACCCGGATGTCCCCGTCGAAGACCAGTTCCGCGAAGAACGTGCCTTCCTTCAAGTCTGTGATGACGACCTGTTCCAGCTCGCGGCCCAACGCTCCGATGACCTCTTTGAGCAGGTCATGGGTGAGCGGACGGGCCGGGCGGACTCCCTGCTGCTCCAAGGCGATGGCGGTGGCCTCGACCGAGCCGATCCAGATCGGCAGGTACCGCTCGCCTTCGGTTTCCCGTAGCAACAAGATCGGCTGATTCGCGGGCAGCTCCACCCGCACGCCGACGACGCGCATCTCGCTCATCGGGCTTCGCCTCCCTCTCGTGCGCACGGGCTGCAACGCTTGTCTCGACGACCAAGCGACGGCAGTCCCGACGCTACCCGTCTTCCGCGCGCTGTGCTCGCTGTCTCCGACATTCCGGTTCGCCCGTGGCAAACCCAACTCCACGGTACGGCATCGGATGCCGAACATTCAGTCATTGACAAGTGGCCTCACAACGGTTCGCGGCTCCTTGAGCCGTTCAACCGCCCGTGACAGCCCGTATTCCGGCCTTCACCAAGAGCGTATGTAACGCCACGGTCAGTGCCGCGAGCTCTCGGACGACCTCGTCGCCCCTCGCCTTGGCGTCCTCGTCACGATGCCGATACACCGGGGTCACGATCTGCTCCACCAGGCCGACCTCGCGGTCGGCGGCGGCCCGGAAGGCACGCAGATGTCTCGGCTCTATACCGAATTCGGTCATCGCTTTCACGGTCTTCGCCACGAGGACCGCGTCGGGATCGAAGAATCCCGCCGCTCCCGGCCGGACGAGCCCGTATTGCCGCAGCTCAGCCAGGGTGGCGGCGTCGATGCCCGCCTGACGGAGCAGATCTTCCTCGGTCAGCCTGATCTCGCGATCGGTCTCGAAGTCCCCGGGGGACGGCAATCCACCGTTTTCCCCGGGGGCGTCGAGCGAAACGAGTTTCCGCGGCGGCTTGGGCAGCACCGCCGAGGGCGCGGCCCCCTGATCCGCCGCGTCCAGCTGTTCCTTGATGACCTTCAGCGGAAGGTAGTGATCCCGCTGGGCGGACAGGACGAACCGCAACCGCTCCACGTCCGCCGCAGCGAACTGCCGGTACCCCGACGGGGTCCGGCCCGGCTGGACCAGACCCTCCGCCTCGAGGAACCGGATCTTGGAGATGGTGACATCGGGGAAATCGCCGCGCAGCTGTGCCAGCACGGCCCCGATACTCAACCCATCGCGCTGCGACGCATCCCGATCAGGCCGCCCGGCCGCCGTCACCGTGCCCCCTGGCCCCCGTGACCCGGGCCGGTCAGGAAGACCAGGCGGAACTTGCCGATCTGCACCTCGTCGCCACCGGCGAGCACGGCCTGGTCGACCGGCTCGCGGTTGACGTAGGTGCCGTTGAGGCTGCCGACGTCGATGACGACGAACTCGCCACCCTCACGGCGGAACTCGGCGTGCCGCCGGGAAACCGTGACGTCGTCGAGGAAGATGTCGCTGTCCGGGTGCCGTCCCGCGCTGGTGGTGTCGCGGTCCAGCAGGAAGCGCGAACCGGCGTTCGGTCCCCGCTTGACGACCAGCAACGCGGAACCCGCGGGCAGCGCGTCCACACCCTGGACGGGGGCCTCGGCAGCCGGAGGAGCCTCAGTGCCTTCGACGTCGGCCAGGAAGTCGGCCCGGAAGACAGAAGTCCGCTCCGGAGACTGCTCCGGGGGAACGCCGGGCCCGTCGTTCGTGCTCACCTGAGCTCTCCTAACGCATGTGTGTTGCCACTACTCAAGAACGTGTGGAGGTCAAACGTACCGTGCCTGATCGAAACTCCGGCCCGCGGCTCCCCCTACTCTTCCCGAAGGGCCGCGGCCTGCGGCTATTCCTTGATCAGCGCCTGGTAGGCCTCGGCCTCGAGCAGGGATTCGACCGAGCTCGCGTCGTCGAGACGGAGTTCGATCAGCCAGCCCTCGCCGTAGGGGTCGCTGTTGATCAGCTCGGGCGACTCGGTCACCGCTTCGTTGACCGCGACCACCTCGCCGTCGAGCGGGGCGAACAGCTCCGAAACGCTCTTGGTCGACTCGACCTCGCCGAACGCGTCGCCGGAGCCGACCTGCTTGCCGACCTCGGGCAGTTCGACGAACACCACGTCACCGAGCTGGTCCTGGGCGTACTCCGTGATGCCCACGCGCACGAGACCTCCGTCGCGCACGGAGATCCACTCGTGTTCCTCGGTGTACCGCAGTTCTTCTGGAGTGGACAACGCCGCTCCCCTTTCTGACGCCCTCGCTCGAATCCGACGCGCGCAGTTTCGCATCCCGCCGGGTCACGCGCCCGGCGCCTCCCGCAAGTCCGCGGGTTCGGCCGTCCGGAGTGCCCGAGCCGTCTGGACGATGTACAGCACGCCCGAATAGACGTACAGGACCGCGCCCCACGCCGTGAAGGCGTACCCGATCGGCCGGGCGATGGCGGCGATGTCGGAGCCGCCCTGCGTGAGCAGCAGGAACGGGAAGGCGTACATCAGCACGAAGGTGGCGCCCTTGCCGATGTAGGTGACCTCCGGCGGTGCGAACCCGCGGCGCCGCAGCAACAGCACGCAGACGCCGAGCACGGCCTCGCGGACGACCAGCGGGACCACCAGCCACCACGGGATGATGTCGCGGATCAGGAAGGCGATGAGCGTGGCGAGGATGTAGAGCCGGTCGGCGGCGGGGTCGAGCAGCTGCCCGAGCCGCGACATCTGGTTGAGCCAGCGGGCGAGTTTGCCGTCGAGCCAGTCGGTGAGGGCGCTGAACACGAGCAGCGCGAGCGCCCAGCTGTCCTCCTTCGGGCCGAGGAGCAGCCACAGGAAGACGGGCACCCCGGCGAGCCGGAGGATCGAAAGCATGTTGGGAACGTTCAGGGCCTGCCGCAGCAAAGAAGGCTCTTCGCTGGTCACGCTCGGTTCGGGGGGCGTACTCACCCGCTCAGCCTATCCAGCGGCGGCAGGTCCTCCCGCGTCAGCTGGCCCGGGTGTGGGTCCAGCCGCGGCGTTGCAGGTCCGCGCTGGTCAGCGCCACGGGCCTGCCTCGGTGGTCGGTGCCCATCCAGCGCGTGTGGCCGGCGGAGCTTTCGAGGACGTACGGGCGGCCGCCACACCAGACGACGGTGCACGGTGCCGTCGGTGGCAGCTCCGTGTTCGCCGGTGCGGTGGCCTGGGGTGACGCGGGATCGGTCTGTTCGTCGGTCTTCATCGCTCTCACGGTTTCGGTGACGGGGACTGGGACACGCCGGAGCGCTACCTTTGTTTTCGGCAGAACGGGGCCGCGCGTTAACGGTTCGGCGCCGGATTCGTCCGATCGGTTCGCGACGACAGCAGGGTGTTGTCGCGCTGTGAACGGCATGTTAATTGTCCACAATGGACAATGATTGGGCGGTCCTCGCGTACCGCCACGCGGACGGCGCGATAACCTCCCGCGAATCGAACGTGGCTCAATGCCACGGCATCGGGCCCGGCCGGGTCAGAATGGGCCGGCCACGACCGGCCGACGAAAGGATCGCCTTGCCCGTCTCGACGACCACGGGAACGTGCCGGCGCCTGTTCGCGGTCTGCGCGATCGCCGCGACGCTCGCCGCCTGTTCGGGCGAAGATCCGCCACCGCCTGTCACCTCGATGACGGTCTTGCCTCCCACTCCTCCGTCGCCCATCTCCATCACGTCGCTGCCCCCGATTCCGTCGCAGACCGCGCCAAGTCCGTCCACCGCCCCGAAACCCACCACCCAGCCGAAACCCGCTGAACCGGTACAGGGTTCGTGCGGGACGGTGACGGCGGCGAGCGGGCTGACCCTCCAGGTGCTCAACGGGCCCGGGGTCTCCTGCGCGGACGCGACCGGGATCGTCGGCTCGTTCCACAAGAGGATCGCCGGACGCCAGTCCGCCGGCTCGGACGAACCGGTCAGCGAGACCGTCGACGGCTGGCTGTGCGTTTCCGGCGCCCCGGCCGCACAAGGCGGTACCAGTTGCAGCAAGGGCGAGCAGAACGTGTTCGCCGCCGTAGTCCCCGTCGAATGAACCATCCCCGAGAAGAAGGGCCCATGAAGACCCTCTCCGTACTTCCCGCCGCGCTCGCCGTCGTCCTGCTGAGCGGCTGCGGCGCCGATCCCGCCCCCGCGGCCGCTCCGCCGCCGTCCTCCCCCGCCGCGGTGCCGGCCGCCGCCGGGACACCCTGCGGCGAGGTCTCCGGGCTCCAGGGCGCGAAGAACAAGGTCGTCGCGCACGGGAAGACCGAATGCGCCGAAGCGACACAGGTGCTCACGGACTACTTCGCCAAGCTGACGCCCGCCGAAGCCGCGTCACCTCAGGGTCCCGGACCGGTGGTGATCGGCGCCTGGACCTGCGGGAGCGGGCCGAACGATCCGGTGACGAGCTGCTCGACCGAGGACGAGCGGCAGATCGAAGCCACCCGGAGCTGAACACGCCCGGCGGCGTCACTCCTTGCGGCGCCGCCAGATCTGCTCCCTCCGACCGAGGACAAGGAGGCTGATCCACATGCCCGACAGCGCCAGGCCGAACAGCGAGATCAGCGACAGACCCCAGATCCGCGAGGCCCTCGACTGGTAGGCGACCCCGTCACCGGCGAAGACCCTGTCGCCCTCCGCGACCCTTTCGCCCTCGATCCTCCCTCGTCCGGCGCGCCCGTCGTCGAACCGCCATTCCACCTCGCAGTAGGGAAGGGGGCCGCTCATCGGCGGCCCTCCCTTCGTGCATCCGGAGACAGTGGAGACCGTGACGTCCTCGCCGGTCTTCAACTCATGCACGCGATCACCGACGGATCCCACGATGGCCCAGATCAGATAAACGAACGAGACCCCGGCCAGCACCGAGAAGAGAATCCTGGATTTCCGCGGTTTTCCCGGCACGAAAGTCCTTTCCGTTCGGCTGTTTGAGCCTATTCACCGAAGCGCCGCGACGGCACGGGATTTGTGCCCACGTGCTCGCGGTCACCCGAGGACCCCTTGCCGTCCGAGGTAAGAGTCGTCTAGACTCAAACTATGCTCACCAGGGACGAAGCCGTGACGATGATCGAGAACTCGGTCGACGCGGCCACTCTGTTCGCCCGATACCCCTACCGGGAATTGGCCGCCGTACTTCACCCCGACCGCAATCCCGGCGACACTCGGGCACACCAGGCGGCCGCGACCCTCAATCGCCACTACGACGACTGGAAACGTGCCCGCCGTCAGACGGTCACCACGGCGACGTCGAGTTACACCCTCACCGTTCCGCACGCGGTGGGCAGTATCGCGACGACCTACCGGACCACCGGGCCGCATCTGGTCAAACTCGTCCGGGACCCGGCGCTCAACCCGCTGATCCACGCCGAGTGGGCGGCGTTGCGCGCTCTCGACGGCTTCACCGAACGGCACCGCTGGCTGCGGCCCTACTACCCGCGGCTGCTCGACACCTCCGGCCCGGTGGCCAGGGGTGACCGCGCGTTCAGCGTCCTCGATCCGCTCGTCGACGGGTTCGTCACCCTCGCCGACATCGGCGAGGCGTTCCCGGACGGGCTCGACGGCCGCGATTACGCCTGGATGCACCGTCGCCTGCTGCGTGCCGTGGCGGGCGCGCATCGCGCGGGTCTCGTCCACGGCCATCTCACCGCGGACAACGTGCTCGTCCACCCCGGACAGCACGGGATCGTCCTGGTGGGCTGGTCCTTCGCCGTCGAAAGCGGCACCCTCCCGCTGGCGACGGACAACTCGGCCGAGTATCCGCCGGAGGTCCACAAAGGACTGCCGATGACCGCGGCCACCGACGTCCACATGCTCCATCGTTTGACGCTTTCCCTGCTGGCGCCCACGGAAACCCGGCAACGCGAGTTCGCCACGTGGTGCACGCAGGAAGACCCGGCACAGCGACCCGACGTCGTCGACCTCCTCGACGAGTACGACGACCTGCTCGGCGAGCTGTACGGCCCCCGCACCTTCCGCCCGTTCATCATCCCCGAGACAGGAGCCTGACCATGGGACACGGACACTGGGACGACAACGCCTACGCCGCCGCGAAGACCTTCCGCGCGGCGAAGGGCGAGGACGATTTCGGCTACAGCGCCGATCTGCGCGCCAAACCCGCCAAGGACTGGAAGGCCGCGCCCGCGCTCGACCCGAAGAACGCCGTCCGGGAATGCCGGGATTCGGCCGATCACAGCGATTCGACGCCGATCGCGGTGCTGTTCGACGTCACCGGCTCGATGCGCCGGGTGCCGCGGATCATGCAGGGCAAACTCGGCAAACTGCACGGGCTGCTGAAGCGCCGCGGCTACCTGGCCGACCCGCAGGTGCTGTTCGGCGCGATCGGCGACGCCGACAGCGACCGGGTCCCGTTGCAGGTCGGGCAGTTCGAATCGGACAACCGGATGGACGAGCAGCTGCGCACGATGTTCCTCGAAGGCGGTGGCGGCGGGCAGAAGAGCGAGTCCTACGAACTGGCCGCCTATTTCATGGCCCGGCACGTGGTCACGGACGCCTGGCAGAATCGCGGCCGCAAGGGTTACCTGTTCCTCATCGGTGACGAGCTGAACAAGCCGGCGCTGGAGGCCCGCCACATCCGCCGGGTGATCGGCGACGACGTGCGGGAAGACATCGACCCCGCCTCGGTCTACCGGGAGCTGGCCCGCAAGTGGCACGTCTACTTCGTCCTGCCGAACCAGTCCTCGTACTACAACGACCCGCAGATCGGCGAGCACTGGAGTGGCCTGCTCGGCCAGAACTTCCTCAAACTCGACGACCCCGGCGCGGTGTGCGAGCTGATCGCGGCCACGATCGGACTGGAGGAACGGGTCGTCGACGTCGACAGGGCGCTCGCCGATCTCGCGGACGTCGGCTCGGTCGCCGAGAGCAAGGCCGTCGGCAAGGCGCTGGCGAAGCTGGGCACCAAATCGGTCGTCACCTCGGCGGTCCCCGAGCCGGGTGGCCCGAGCGACGTGGTGCTGCGGTGAGCCTCCTGGACGGGCACGTGGTGGTCGTCGGGCTCGGTTTCGGCGACGAGGGCAAGGGCGCCGTCGTCGACGCCCTCTGCGCCGCCCGGCCCACCACCGCCGTCGTCCGCTTCAACGGGGGCGCGCAGGCCGCGCACAACGTCGTCGTGGACGGGCGCCACCACACCTTCAGCCAGTTCGGGGCGGGCACGTTCGCCGGCGTGCCCACCCACCTGTCGCGGTTCGTGCTGGTCGAGCCGTTCGCGCTGGCGGCGGAAGCCCGGCTGCTCGAAACCGGCGGCGTCCGGGATCCGCTTTCGCTGCTGAGTGTGGACGGCCGGGCGCTGCTCACGACGCCGTTCCACATCCACGCCAACCGGGCCAGGGAGGAGGCCCGTGGCGTGAATCGGCACGGCTCGTGCGGAAAGGGCATCGGCGAGACCGTCTGGTACTCGCTGCTGGCCGGGGCCGTGCCGGGTGAGGTGGTGGAGAACCAGGAGGTGATCGGGACACCGGGGGAAGCGCCCACGGTCGGCGACTGCGTCCGGCCGTCGGTGCTGCGGCGCAAACTGGACGCGCTCGCGCGGTTCTACGCGCCGCTCGCCACACCGTCGCACAGCGTGGACGAACTGGTGGCGCTGTACCGCGACTTCGCGGGCGCGGTGCGGATCACCGATGGGGACGAAACGGGTCGGCTCGCGGACGCCGGACGGCTGGTTTTCGAGGGAGCGCAGGGGGTTCTCCTCGACCAGCACCACGGGTTCCATCCGCATACGACCTGGTCGACCACCACCCCGCACAACGCCCGCGCACTGCTGGGTGGGCGTCCGCATGCCGTACTGGGGGTCACGCGGACGTACCTCACCCGGCACGGCGCGGGGCCGCTTCCCAGCGAGTCCGCCGCCGTGCTGGCCCGGTTTCCCGAGGTCCACAACGAAACCGGCGAGTTCCAGGGCGCGTGGCGGGCGGGCCACCTCGACGCGGCGCTACTGGACTACGCGCTCGCGGCCTGCGACGGCGTGGACGCGTTCGCGGTGACCCACCTCGACGCGACCGGCCTGCGAGTCGTGCCCGGTGACGGCTCCCCCGCCGTCGAGCTGCCGGATCCACTGGCGTGGTTCGCCGCGCGGCTGCCGGTGGCTGTCGCCGGGTACGGCCCGGACAGGGCGGGTTACCGGGTCGCGGAGGCAAGGTCGACAATCTACGCGTGATCGAGTCGACGCCGGTGTCCGTGGACGTGCTCGTGGTGCGGTTCGCCCCCGGCACCCGCACAGTGCTGCTGGGAATCGCACCGCGAGCCGCCGAGCCGTTCGCGGGCGAGCTCGCCCTTCCCGGGGTGTTGCTCGGGGTCGGGGAACGGCTGCGGGACGCCGCGGGCCGGGCGGCGGTCACCAAACTGGGGCTGCCGCCCGACGCGCTTTCGGCGACGGGACAGCTCGCCACCTTCGACGAGCCGAACCGTGATCCCCGGGGTCCGACGCTTTCGGTCGCCTTGTGGGCCACCACTTCCCCGGCGCTCGACGATCCGGGGAACGTCGTGTGGGCGCCGTTGGACGAGGTGCCCCCGCTGGCGTTCGACCACGACCGGATCGTGGCGGACTGCCGTCCGCTGCTGGCCGACAAACTGTGGCGCGACGTCACGTTCACGGCCGGGTTGCTGGGGCCGATCTTCACCACCGCGCAGGCGCTGGACGCGACCGAGGCACTGACCGGGGACCGCCCCTATCCGGCCAATCTGGGCCGGACCATGGAGCGGGTCCCCGGCTTGCGGCGCACCACGGAACACGCGGCCGCCCTCCCCAAGGGAGGACGGCCGCCGTCCTTGTGGCGCTGGGAATAGCGGGATCAGATCCCGCAGGCCGAAGCCGACCAGAACCGGCTGGACCGGTGGGCGACGTGCGTGTGATCGCTGTGGCCGGGGTAGCCCGGCCCGAGGATCTCACTGAACCCGTGGTTGCGGGCCTGCTTCGCCAGCCCGCAGAAGCCCTGCGAGCCCGCTCCGAGGTCCACCGCGTCGCCGTAGAGGTGACGGCTGTTGGTCGCGCCGCCGACCGCGTTGTTGCAGGAGACGCTACGGAAGCCGCCGTTGACGGTGATCGGCCGGTCACCCATGGCGTGCCGCATCGCCTGCAGCTTCCACATCGACACCAGCGCGTTGGCCTTCGCCGTCGCGGCCGAGACGTTGCCGCCCGACCAGTCGGAGTTGCACCGGTTCAGTTCGGCGAAGGTGAAGTTGACCGGCGAGCAGTCGTCGTCCTGCAACGCGTAGATCTTCGTGAACGTGGCCGATCCGGCGATGCCGTCCGCGCCCAGCCCGTAGGCCTGCTGGAAGCGGGTGACCGCGGCCTTGGTGCCCGCGCCGAACTGGCCGTCGATGGCGAGGACGCCACCATAACCGGGGTAACCGGCGACCCGGATCTGCAACTGCCGGACGTCCTCACCGGACGCGCCCTCGGACAACGTGCGTCCCCAGCTGTAACAGGCGTCGGAGACAGACATTTCGCCCGCCGTCACCGGGCCCGGTACCGCGGCGGCCGGGGCGGCCACCGCGGTACCGAGGCCCGCCACGAGGGCGAGCATCGGCAGGAGGAAACGAATGCGCATGACAGGAACACCTTTCAAGGCAGGGAAGGTGAGACCCGTGACCCCCACGGGTTGTCAACGATTCACTGCCCGGGATGCTAACGCGGTTCCTGCTACCGCGCTGTGGGTCGTTCGACCCACACACCCGCTCCGGCGCGGCCGTCACGCGTGCTCGAAGACGGAACACGCGTGTTTGAAGCCGTGACTCGCGTGCTTGAAGGCGGAACACGCGAGTCACGTCTCCAAGCACGCGAGTCACGGCTCTGATCACGCGTGTTCCGCCTTCAAGCACGCGAGTTTCGGGGCTGATCACGTGAGTGTGGCGTGGCGGGGGCGGGGTCAGCCCTTCAGCTGCGGGAAGTCCTCCTCGCGGAACTCCCCCGCCGGCCGCTCGGCGGCGTCGTTTTCGCGTCCACGGAGTTCGACGCGGCGGATCTTGCCGGAGATCGTCTTCGGCAGGTCCGTGAACTCCAGCCGCCGGATCCGTTTGTACGGGGCCAAATGTTCCCGGGCGAAGGCCAGGATGGACACCGCGGTGTCGGCCGTGGGCTCGTGCCCGTTCGTGAGGACGACGTACGCCTTCGGCACCGCGAGCCGGATCGGGTCGGGCGCGGGAACCACGGCCGCCTCGGCGACGGCCTCGTGTTCCAGCAGGACACTTTCCAGTTCGAACGGCGAGATCCGGTAGTCCGACGCCTTGAAGACGTCGTCCGTGCGGCCCACGTAGGTGATGTAGCCGCGTTCGTCGATCGAACCGACGTCGCCGGTGTGGTAGTAGCCGTTCGCGAAGGCGGCAGCGGATCGCTCGTCGTCGTCCGCGTAGCCGGTCATCAGCCCGACAGGTCGCTTGTCGAGGTCGAGGCAGATCTCGCCCTCCTGCGCGCGCTCGCCGGTGACGGGGTCCACCAGCGCGACGGCGAAGCCGGGAAGCGGGCGGCCCATCGAGCCCGGGACGACGTCCTGTCCGGGGGTGTTGGCGATCTGGACGCTGCTCTCGGTCTGCCCGAAACCGTCGCGAATCGTGACGCCCCAAGCCTTTTCGACCTGGTCGATCACTTCGGGGTTGAGTGGTTCACCCGCGCCGACCACCTTGGACGGCGGCGTCTTCAGCACGGTCAGGTCCGCCTGGATGAGCATCCGCCACACCGTCGGCGGGGCGCAGAAGCTGGTGATGCCGCAGCGTTCCATCTGCGCCATCAGGGAAACCGCGTCGAAGCGCGCGTAGTTGTAGAGGAACACCGTCGCTTCGGCGTTCCACGGCGCGAAAACGTTGCTCCACGCGTGTTTGGCCCAGCCCGGCGACGAGATGTTCAGGTGGACGTCGCCCGGTTCGAGGCCGATCCAGTACATTGTGGACAGATGCCCGACCGGGTACGAGACCTGCGTGTGCTGCACCAGTTTCGGCTTCGCGGTCGTGCCCGACGTGAAGTACAGCAGGAGCGGGTCGCCCGCCGCCGTGGGACCGTCGGGCGTGAAGTCTTCCGCTTCCTCGTAGGCGTCCACGAAGGACCGCCAGCCCTCGACCGGTTCGCCGACCGTGATCCGGGTGTAGTCACCGTCGACGTTCTCGAACTTGTGCGCGTCGACCGAGCGGATCACGACGTGCTTCGCGGCGCCCCGCTCGACCCGGTCGGCGAGGTCCGCCGGGCCGAGCAGGGTCGAGGCCGGGATGATGACCGCGCCCAGTTTGATCGCGGCGAGGATGGTCTGCCACAGCTCACCCTGGTTGCCCAGCATCAGGATCAGCCTGTCGCCCCGGGAGACGCCGAGCGAGCGCAGCCAGTTCGCGACCTGGTTGGACCGGCGCGCCATCTCCGGATAGGTCCAGCGGTTCTCGATGCCGTCCTCTTCGACGATCCAGAGCGCGTACCGCTCCTGATTGGCCGGATCCGCGGCGATGACGTCGAACCAGTCCAGCGCCCAGTTGAACTCGTCCGGCCGTGGCCAGGTGAAATCGCGATAGGCGGTCTCGTAATCCTCGCGATGGGCCTGCAGATAGTCCCGCGCCTCGCGGAACGTGCGGTATGCCTCCGAAGCGCTCACGATCGTCCTCCTGGTCCTGGGTGGCCGCCGGTTCTTTCTACTCTCCCTTGAACTCGGGCGCGCGCCGCTCGAGGAACGCCTGCACGGCCTCGCCGAGGTCCTTGCTGGGCAGGAAGGCCGCGTTCCAGGCCGAGACGTAGCGCAGGCCCTCGGCGACCTGGCGTTCGGTGTTGGCCGAGAGGACGTTCTTGGTGCCATGGACGACCAGCGGCGGGTTGGTGGCGATCTCCCCCGCCATCTTGCGCGCCTCGGCGAGCACGGTGTCCTGGTCCGCGTAGACGTCGTTGACCAGGCCGATCTTCTCCGCGCGGGCGGCGTCGATGTCCTTGCCGGTGTAGGCCAGCTCCCGCAGATGCCCTTCGCCGATGATCGGCGCGAGCCGCTGGAGGCTGCCGAGGTCGGCCACGATCGCGACCTTGACCTCACGCACGCTGAACTTCGCGTCCGCGCTCGCCAGGCGGATGTCCGCGGCCGCGATCACGTCGACGCCGCCACCGATGCACCAGCCGGAAATGGCCGCGATGACCGGTTTGCGGCATTCGGCGATCGAGGACACACTCGCCTGGAGGGTCTTGACCTCGTCGAGGAACTTCGTCCGCGGGCCCGCGAGCGCGTCGCCGCCGAGCATTTCGCCCCAGCTGGGCATCATCGCGGGCAGATCGAGCCCGTAGGAGAAGTGCTTGCCACTCCCGGTCAGCACGACCGCCCTCACCTGCGGGTCCGCGTCGAGCGCGCGGAAGACGATCGGCAGCTCACGCCAGAAATCGGGGCCCATCGCGTTGCCCTTGGACGGACCGAGCAGCGTCACTTCGGCGACGTGCCCGTCGATCTCCACCTTGAGCGAAACGAGATCGGGAAGACTGTCAGCTGTAGCGGTCATGAGGTCATCTTGACTCATGTGATTGACAGGCTGCCAACGGCCACTGTGCCACGGTGGTCACAAGATGCTTTCCTGGTACCAGCGAGTACTACCGGTGAGTACCGACGATCGACGAAGGACGGTGGGACATGAGCCCGGCCAGCAGCGCCACCGCGGTCGCCGACCTGCCCGCACTCATCCCCGGGCGGCGGCGAGAACGTTCCTCACGCCCGATCGAGCTCTCGGGGTCTTTCACTCATGAGGGTCACCGGCTCGCCTACACCGAGTTCGGCTCCGGCGACCGGGTCGTCGTGCTCACCCACGGCATCATGCTGACCAGGCGGATGCACGCGCCGCTCGCCCGCAGGCTGGCGCGGGCCGGTTTCCGGGCCATCACCCTCGACCTCCTCGGGCACGGCGACTCGGACCGGCCCACCGACTCGTGGCTGTACTCGATGCCCGCGTTCGCGGAGCAGACCGTCGCGCTGCTCGACCACCTGGAGATCGACGCCGCCGTGATCGGCGGGACGTCGCTGGGCGCCAACGTCGCGCTCGAAGTGGCGGTCAGCGCGCCGGAACGCGCGCTCGGCCTGATCGTCGAGATGCCGGTGCTGGACAACGCGATCGTCGCCGGGCTGATCACCTTCGCGCCGCTGCTGATGGCCGCCCGGTTCCTGCCGGTGACCGTGCAGGGGGTGGCGCTGGCGGCGAAGCTCGTCCCGCACGGCAACCAGTGGGTCGACGTCGTCACCGACACACTGTCCCAGGAGCCCGCGCCGATGGCCGCGCTCCTGCACGGCGTGCTCTTCGGCCGGATCGCGCCGCCGAAGTCGATCCGGCGGAAGATCGAGACCCCGGCCCTGGTCATCGGGCACGAGGGTGACCCGATCCATCCCTTCGGCGACGCGGACACGCTGGCCGCGGACATGCCGGCGGCCGAGTTCGTCCAGGCCCGCAGCCCGGTCGAGCTGCGCTTCGACCCGACCCGCCTGACCGACGCCATCACCGGTTTCTCGGCCCGGTGCCATGACCGCTGATCCGGCACCGACCCGGGACACGGGCGCCGAGGAGCTGCGGACCGGGCGTCTGCTCCTGCGCCGTCCCGGGCCCGGAGACCTCGACGCGATCTTCGCTCTCCACACCGATCCGGAGGCCTGCGCGCACAACCCCTCGGACCTGCTGGAAACGCGCAAGGACGCGGAACTGCTGCTGCTCCGCTGGTCGCACCAGTGGAACCGGTACGGCTTCGGGTACTGGACGGTCCGGCGGCACGACTCGGCGGAGGCGCTGGGCTTCTGCGGGGTGAAGATCGTCGGCTTCCGGCGAGGGCCGGTCCTGAACCTCTTCTACCGGTTCTTCCCGTCCGCCTGGGGTTCCGGGTACGCGAGCGAGGCCGCCGGCGCGGCGGTGGACTGGGCACGCGCCCACCGGCCGGACGACCTCGTGATCGCCCGAGTCCGGCCGGGGAACCTCGCCTCGCAGCGGGTGGCGCTGCGGGCGGGCCTGGCCAGGGCCGAGCACCTCGACACCCCCGGCGACGACGGGACCGACTGGCTCTACGTCTCCGAAGGCTGAGCCAGCCCCGCCACCGGCCCGAAGACGATCACCGCGGGCGGCCGGACGCCCGCCGCGGCGGCGTCCTCGACCACACTGTCCAAAGTAGAGCGAAGAACCCGCTGGGTGCGCATCGTGCCGTCCTCGACGATCGCCACCGGCGTGTCCCCGGGCCGCCCTTCCAGCAGCGCCTTGGTGAACAGCGGAAGCCGCTCGACGCCCATCATCAGGACGATCGTGCCGCGCATCTTCGCCAGCAGCCCCCAGTCCACCAGTGACTTCTCGTCGTCCGGCGCGACGTGACCGGACACCACCACGACCTCGTGGGCGACGCCGCGATGGGTCACCGGGACGTCCGCGGCGGCGGGGACGGAGAACGCGCTCGTGATGCCGGGGACCATCGTCACCGGGATGCCCGCTTCCGCGCAGGCGAGGACTTCTTCGAAGCCGCGGCCGAAGAGGTACGGGTCGCCGCCCTTGAGCCGGACGACGAACTTGCCCGCCTTGGCCCGATCGATCAGCGTCGAGTTGATCACGTCCTGGCTGGCGGCGCGGCCGTACGGGATCTTCGCGGCGTCGACGATCTCGACCTCGGGCGAGAGTTCGTCGAGCAGCTCGCGCGGGGCGAGCCTGTCGGCGACGACGACGTCGGCCCTGGCGAGGAGACGGCGGCCGCGCACGGTGATCAGTTCCGGGTCGCCGGGACCACCGCCCACCAGGGCGACGCCGGGGAGGTCGTCGCGCTCGTCCGGCACGCGGCCGTCGGCGACGGTGCCGGCGCGAAGGCCGTCGAGGATGCTGTCCCGGACGGAGGCCGACCGCAGCGGCTCGCCCCCGGAGAGGACGCCGACCAGCAGTCCGCCGTGCCTGCCCGACGCCGGGGTGACCGCGCTGCCGAGGTCCCCGTCGTCGGCTCGGACGCAGAACACTCGCGCGCTCTCGGCCTCCGCGCAGACGGCGGCGTTGACCTCGGGATCGTTCGTACAGGCCAGCGCGTACCAGGCGTCGGCGAGGTCACCCTCGGTGTAGTGGCGCTCGTGCCAGACGATCTCCCCGGCGTCGGCCATGGCGCTCACCGACGGCGTGGTGTGCGGCGAGACCAGTTCGACCCGCGCGCCGGCGCCGATCAGCCGGGGCAGGCGGCGCTGGGCGACCGTCCCGCCGCCGATCATCACGACACGACGGCCTGCCAGGTCGAGGCCGGAGAGGTAGTGCGGGTCATCCATGCGGGGCAGTGTAAGGATTCAGAGGCCCGGACCGCGATCCGAGTGAGAACCGCCTCAGCATCCATCGGTGAACCCGCGATAGCGGTCGCGGGTTCAGGCGCGGGGCCATTTGGCTATCCGATGTCCCGAGCTCCGCCGACCACTTCAGCCCTCCAGCAGAGCCAGCAGTTCGGTGTTGCCGAACATCTTGGCCGCGTCGATCGCCGACGGCTCCCCCGCCGCCGCGTCCGCGCCGCCCTTGAGGAGCGCCTTCACGACCTCGGGTTCGTTCTTGAAGACAGCGCCCGCGAGGGGACTCTGACCACGGTCGTTCTCGCGGTTCGGGTCGGCGCCGCGTTCGAGCAGGGCCGCGACCGTGTCCGCGTGCCCGTGGTAGGCCGCGAGCATGACCAGGGTGTCACCCCGGTCGTTGGTCAGATTCGCCGAAATGCCGGCGTCGACGTACGCGATGATCTCCGCCGTCGCTCCCGAGCGGGCGAAACCGAACACCTTCGCCCACAGCTCCAGCAGTTCGGGATCGATTTCCTCGGCCTGTCCGGGGTTCTCCGTCATGGGAACGATTCTTCCACAGGAACCGGGGTCCGGGCGGCGTGTCGCACCGCCCGGACCGGCGGTGTCAGCGAGCCGCGTTGGGGTAGGGCAGCAAAGCCATCTCGCGGGCGTTCTTGATCGCGGTGGCGACCTGTTTCTGCTGCTGGGGTGTCAGCCCGGTGACCCGGCGGGCGCGGATCTTGCCGCGGTCGGAGATGAATTTCCGCAGCAGATCGGCGTCCTTCCAGTCGACCTCGGTGATCTTGTTGGCGTGCAACAAGTTCGTCTTACGCTTGGCGGGGCGGTCCCGGTTCGGCTTGGCCATCGCGCTCACCAGCTCGACTTCGTGACGCCGGGCAGTTCACCGTTGTGCGCCATCTGCCGCATCCGGACCCGCGAGAGCCCGAATTTCCGCAGGTAGCCGCGCGGGCGGCCGTCGGCGGTGTCGCGGTTGCGGATCCGGGTCGCGCTGGCGTCTCGCGGCATCGCCTGCAGCGCCGACACCGCGGCCGCCTTCTCCTCGGGGGACGCGGACGGCGAGGCGATGGTGGCCTTCAGCTCACGGCGCTTCTCCACGTAACGAGCGGCGACCACCTTGCGCTGCTCGTTCTTGGCGATCTTGGACTTCTTGGCCATCAGCGCTCCTCCTTGAACTCGACGTGCTTGCGTGCGACCGGGTCGTACTTGCGCAGCACCATGCGGTCCGGGTCGTTCCGGCGGTTCTTCTTCGTGACGTAGGTGTAGCCGGTGCCGGCCGTCGAGCGGAGCTTGATGATCGGCCGGATGTCGGTGCTCTTGGCCATCAGAGCTTCACCCCTTTCGCGCGGAGTTCGGCCACGACGGCCTCGATCCCCCGCTTGTCGATGGTCTTCATGCCCTTCACCGAAACCCGCAGCCGGACCCAGCGCCCTTCGCTCGGCACGAAGTACCGCTTGGCCTGCAGGTTCGGCTCCCAGCGCCGGGACGTGCGCCGATGCGAATGCGACACCTGCTTCCCGTAGCCCGGTTTGCGGCCGGTGACCTGGCACACGGCGGACATACACCCTCCCGAGTTGATATCGGTTGTCGTTTTCATTTACTCTACACAGCCGAACCCGAACGCCCTCGACGCCCCGGAGCTTCAGTGACCGACAACCCCCGCGTGCCCCTCGTCCTGATCAGTGGCCTCGCACCGGGACCGAACGCCGACCTCGCCGAGCGGCTGCGCCTGGCCGAACCCGGCACCGCCGTCGTGCACCACGACCTGAGGCAGATCCACTCCGGCGTGGTCAGGCGGCGGATCCGGCTCGGCGACCGCGACCAGCTGACCGTCCTCGAACTCGCGCACGGCTGCGTCTCCTGCACGCTGCGCGAAGACCTCCTTCCGTTGCTGCGCAAGCTTTCGCGGATGCCACAGGTGCGGCGGATCGTGGTGCGGCTCGACGAGGCCATGGAGCCCGAGCCGGTCAGCTGGGCGCTGCACAACGTCCTCGTCGGCGAGCGACCGGTGATCGAGGACGTCGATCTCCAGGCCGTGCTGGCCGTCGTCGACTGTGCGACCTGGCTCGCCGACAGCACCGGCGACGACACCCTGGCCGAACGGGACATCCGGGCCAGCCCCGAAGACGAGCGCACCGTCGCCCAGGTCGCTCTGTCCCAAGTCGAGTTCGCCGACCTGCTCGTCCTCGCCGGCTCGGCGACGGACGCCTGGTCCGCGGCGAAGGCGTCGGCGGTGCTCGACAGGGTCGCGCCCTCGATTCCCCGCGTCGAACTGTCCGCGGTGGACGGTGGGACCGTGCTCCACGCTGTCCCGGCCGACGCCCGGCGTGGCGAGGTCACCGACATGCACGGACCGCTGCTGCGCGGAGAACCGCCGTTGCACACCGACTGCGGCATCGGGCTGCTCACCTTCACCTCGCAGCGCCCGTTCCACCCGGAGCGTCTCCACGACGCCATCGACGTCCTGCTCGACGGCGTCGTCCGCACCCGGGGACGGCTGTGGGTGGCGAGCCAGCCGGACATGGCGCTGTGGATCGAGTCCGCGGGCGGCGGCCTCGGCGTCGGGCACGCGGGGGCGTGGCTCGCCGCCCCCGGCGGGCCGGACTGGGCCGACGTCTCCCCCGAGCGCCGCACGCTCGCTTCCCTGCGCTGGGACCCGACGTTCGGCGATCGCGCGCAGGAACTGGTCGTCGTCACCGATCAGGCCACGCCCGACGAGATCGAGGCAGCCCTGAACGGGGCGCTGCTGACCGAAGACGAACTCGCCGCCGGTGAACGGGAATGGCTCCGCTACCCGGATCCGTTCGGCGAGTGGCACGAAGAACCGTGCGAAGACACGGAGACCGACCCTGAAAAGCACGACGTGAACGCGTCGAACCGAAAGGACGAAACGCAGTGAAACCCGGAATCCACCCCGACTACCACCCCGTGGTGTTCAAGGACCTCTCCACCGGGGACGCCTTCCTGACGCGGTCCACCGCGACGTCGGAGCAGACCATCGAATGGAGCGACGGCAACACCTATCCGGTGGTGAACGTCGAGATCAGCTCGTGGTCGCACCCGTTCTGGACCGGTAACCAGCGGATCATGGACAGCGCCGGCCAGGTGGAGAAGTTCCACCGCCGCTACGGTCGCCGGGGAGGCTCGAAGTAATGGCCGTCCCGAAGCGGAAGATGTCGCGCAGCAACACCCGGTCCCGGCGGTCGCAGTGGAAGGCGGCCGTGCCGGATCTGGTGCCGATCAAGGTGAACGGCGAGACGAAACTCGTGCCGCGCAAGCTGATGAAGCACTTCCATCAGGGTGGAGAGTGACGACGCCGGTCACGGTGCTGTCCGGGTTCCTCGGCGCGGGCAAGACGACCGTGCTCAACCACATCCTCGGCAACCGCGACGGGCTGCGGGTGGCGGTGATCGTGAACGACATGAGCGAGGTCAACATCGACGCCGCGCTGGTGCGGGACGGGAACAGCCTGTCCCGCACCGAGGAGCGGCTCGTCGAGATGACCAACGGCTGCATCTGCTGCACCCTGCGTGACGACTTGCTGGAAGAGGTGTCGCGGCTCTGCGCGGACGGCCGGTTCGACTACCTGCTCATCGAGTCGAGCGGGATCTCGGAGCCGATGCCCGTGGCGGCGACGTTCTCATTCCTGGACTCCGCGCGGCTCGACACGATGGTGACCGTGGTCGACGCGGTGAACTTCGAGCGGGAACTGGCGTCCGGGGACGCCCTGACCGAACGCGGGCTGGACCAGTACGAGGACGATTCCCGCACCGTGAGCGACCTGCTGATGGACCAGATCGAGTTCGCGGACGTCCTGTTGCTGAACAAGGCGGACCTCGTCGCGGCCGCCTCACTGGAGCGGCTGACCGCGGTGCTGCGGCGGCTCAACCCGGCCGCCGAGGTCGTCGTCTCCACGCACGGCCGGGTCCCGCTCGACAAGGTGCTCGGCACCGGGCGCTACGACGTCGAACGGGCGCAGGAAGCGCCCGGCTGGGTGGCCGAACTCAACGGCGACCACGTCCCGGAGACCGAGGAGTACGGGATCTCCAGCGTGGTCTTCCGCGCTGCTTCGGGGTTCGATCCGGAACGGCTGTGGGACTTTCTCGGCAGGCTCGATTCCGGGGAGTTCGGGACCGTCCTGCGATCGAAGGGGTTCTTCTCGCTGACGTCGCGGCCCGGGGTGACCGGGCTGTGGTCGCAGGCCGGGTCGGTCGCGCGGTTCGAACCGCAGGGTGTCGAGGACGCGCCGCGGCAGGAACTGGTGTTCATCGGGGTGGGGCTGGAGAAGGACGCGCTGCTGGACTCGCTGCGGGCTTGCCTGGCGACCGGTTCGGCCGGCGCGGATCCGTTTCCGGCTTGGGAAGCGGTACACGCTCACTGACAGGTCCGGCCCCGGGTACATGAAGGCCCTCTTCCTTGCGTCTAGCGCCAGGGTCTCGGCAAAGTCGCGTAAGCGGGTGTCGTTAATGGTGTCGGGATCGCGCCGGTCCGGCGGCCCGGGGCGTTCAGTGGCTCAGTGCGCCGGGTCGCGAAAGCCGCTTTCAGAACGTCCAGTGTCCCGAAAGTGGCTTTCGCGACGCTCAATGCCGCCGGAACCGCTGGGCCGGGGTGGTTGTGTCGCGAAAGCCACTTTCGCAACCTTCAACGTTGCGAAAGTGGCTTTCACAACCTACTTGACCAGCGGAGAGGCGACTTTGCCGAGACCATTGCGTCTAGCGCAAGGAAGGGGGCCGTCTCGGTACCGGTTCAGGCGATGTGGCGACGACGCCCGGCCCAGAACGGCGCCCGGAGCGCCTGCTTGTCGACCTTGCCGATCGCGGTCAGGGGCAGCGCCTCGGCGAAGTCCACATCGGACGGTACGAAATGCTCCCGCCCGAAGAACTCCCGGACGTGTGCCCGGACCTCGTCGGCCGACAGCGCTCCTGACGCGACCGGGACCACCACGGCGTGGACCAGCTCGCCGTCCTCGCCCGGCACACCGAACACGGCCGCGGAACGGACCAGCGGGTGCCGGGCGAGCGCGTCCTCGACCACGGTCGAGTGCACCTTGGTGCCGTGCTCGCCGGTGACGATGACGTCGTTCGCCCGGTCCAGGAGGTAGAGATACCCTTCCTGGTCGAATCGCCCGAGATCACCGGTCCGCAGCCAGCCGTCCCCGATCGGCTCCGCCCCGTGGTAGCCGTCCATCATGGACAGTCCGCGCACCAGGACCTCTCCGTCCTCGATCCGGGCCTCCATACCCGGGACGATCCGGCCCACGGATTCGAGCCGCTCCGGCCTGCCGTCGAGCTCCGCCGCGGAGATGCTCGCGATCATCGGCGCCTCCGTGAGCCCGTATCCTTGCCCGACCACGGGCCCGAACACGTCGAGCGCCTGCGCCAGCCGCCGCGGCGAAAGCGGGGCGGCGCCCAGCGAAAGCCCGCGCACACTGCTGACGTCGCACGACGTCATGGCCGGATGATCGAGCACCGCGGCCAGCCGTGCCGGGGTGAGCGACAACGTGGTGATCCGGTGTTCCGCGATCGCGTCCAGCACCGCGCCCGCGTCGAAGTCCCGCAGCAGCACCACGCTTTCCCGCCGCAGGATCGCCCCCAGCACGGTGGCGTTGCCGGTCATATGCGTCATCGGCGCGATCAGCAGGGTGCGCCCCGGCGCGGACGGATCCGGCGCGAAGATATGGGCCATCCCGTCGTAGATCCCGCTGTGCCGGATGAGTTTCGGCGTTCCGGTGGTGCCGCCGGAGGGAAAGACGACGGTGACCGACCCCGGCAGCCCCACCGGGTCGGTACCGTCGCGGTCCACCAGTTCGCCGAATGTGGTCACCCTCGCGTCGCCGGCGGGCCAGTCCTCCGGGTTCTCCGCCACCAGGGTGGTGACACCGGCCATCTCGACCGCGGCGAGGCGATCCGGAGAACTCGCCGACGCGGCGATGAGCAGCACCGTCGAACCCCGTAGCTGTGCGGCGATCTGCAAGAGGACGGTTTCAGGCCGGTTACCGGCGTCGATGGCGACCACCCCGCCTTCCGGCAATCCGGCGTACAGCCGGCGCAGCAGTTCGAACGCCTGCCCGTACCCGGTCTCCACACCGTCCTGGACGAACAGCGCCTCTTCGCCGCCCGAGCGGAGCGCGTCCAGCACCCGGGTCAGAAACAAACTCTCCACCGGCCGGACCCTAACCCAGGCTCACGACCCCGAGCAGCACCCTTCGCCCGACGAAGCGGAATCCTCGTACGAGTCGTGCCAGTTCCACCACTCGTACGGCGGGCTCTGCGGGTATCCCTCCGGCGAGTCCTCCCACTCCTCCTGCCGCCCCAGCGCGGTGAGGTCGAGGTAGCTCCACGTGCCACCCATGACCTCGTCGCCGCGACCGTTGACGAAGTACGTCCGGAAAACCTGGTCGCCTTCGCGGATGAAGGCGTTGGTGCCATGCCATTCCCCGACCCCGAAGTCGGTGTCGAAGTCACCGGTGATCGTGTACCACGGCATCGTCCAGCCCATCCGGGCCTTCATCCGCGCGAGGTCCGGCTGCGGCCCGCGTGAGGCGAAGGCGAGCGTCGTGTCGCGGGCGTTCAGGTGGGCGACGTGGGCGACCTGGTCGGCCACCAGCGAGCAGCCTTGGCAGGCGTGGTCGGGAAAACCCTCGACACCGGGTTCGAAGAAGGCCCGGTAGACGATCAGCTGACGGCGTCCCTCGAACAGGTCGAGCAGGCTCACCGGCCCGGACGGCCCCTCGAACTCGTACGCCTTTTCGACCGCGACCCACGGCATCCGCCGACGCTCGGCCGCGAGCGCGTCACGGGCGCGGGTCAGCTCCTTTTCCTTGACCAGCAGGCGAAGCCGGGCCTCTTCCCATTCGGCCTGGGACACCGTGTTCATCGCGCCGGCTCCGCGGGCAGGACATTCCGCCGGTTCGGCTGCCCCTCACCAGTGGTGATGAGGTCTCTCAGACTGGTTCCGACGTAGAAGGTCCAGGCCTTGTGGCAGACGTCGAAGCATTCGTACTCCGGGACCAGCCAGGTGACCTTCCGGCCCGGCACGGACTCCGTGACCCGTACGCGGCAACGGTGGACTTCTTCGTAGTGGTACTCGAACTCGTCGCCGGCGTGCTCGATCTCCTCCGACCACCACCGGCGGACGTCGGTGAAGGCGTCGAAGACCTGTTGTGGCGTCCGGTCCACGGTGAAACTCGTCGTGAAGCTCATGCTGAACCTTCCAGATGGTCTTTCAGAGCCGCGAGCGGCCCGTCCCAATCGCGGGCGAGCGCGGCGAGGAACTGCTGGGCGACCTGCATCGGGGCGGAGCGGAGCGCGTAGCGGACCCGGCGCCGCTCCCCTTGCTCCGGGGTCACCAGTCCGGCGTCGGTGAGCAGCGCCAGGTGCTTGGCGATGGCCTGCCGCGTGATGGGCAGCCGGTCGGCCAGGTCGGTCGCCGTGGCGGGGCCGCCCGAGGCGAGGGTGGCGAGAATGCTCCGCCTGCTCGGGTCGGCCAGTGCGACGAAGACCTGTTCGGCGATCGCTTCGATGTCAGACGGCATCGAGGTATTCGATCAGTTCGCCCAGCTCGGCCGCCCACCCCTTCGTGTTCCCTTCGAACGCGACGCTGTGGACTTCGTCCGGCAGCTGGGAGAAACCGGTCTCGACGACGGTGAGCCGCGTGCCCGCGCCGGCCGGTGCGAGGGTGAACTCGACGTAGGTGCGGCGAGGGTCGTCGTCGGGAAGACCGTAGATGTTCCAGGTGAAGCCGAAGACCTCCGGCTCTTCGACGCGTTCGACACGCATGTTCGCCTGGTGCCCCTCGTCCCACTTCATCTCGGCGTCGCCACCGGGCCGCAGGTCGATGCTCGCCTGGTTCCCGAACCAGGTGCCGAGCCCTTCGGCCGTGGTCAGCGCGGCCCACACTTTCGCCGGCGGATGGGCGATTTCGACGGTGCGTTCGATGCGATCGGGGAATCCCATGACTTCCTCCTCAAGTAGCAATCAATCGGTTGCTATAACTTTGTATAGCAACCGCCCGATTGCGTCAAGGTCGGTTCAGGAAGCCTTGTACAGCGCGCCGAGGAACTCCAGCAGCAGCCGCTCCCGCAGCGGACCGGGTGCCGTGGCCAGCAGGGCGTTGATCTCCGCCATCCGGGTGGGCAGGCCGCCGTCGCCGCCGAGTCCCGCGGCCGCCAGCAGGCCGGCGAACTGCTCCGGCGTCAAGGTCGCGGGGTCCAGCGCCGCGACGAACTCGGCCACCTGCGGATCGATGACGACCGGTCCGGACTCGCGGGCGGCGGCGACCGAGGCGGCGAGATCGGTCAGGAACTCCTTCTCGCTCCCCCGGTTCGCGGCCGTCACGGTCAGGTGCAGGTTGGCGGGCGAGGCCTCGTGGGCGAACTGCGGCTGGACGTACCAACCGCGTTCCCGCATCTCGTCCGCCACGGTGAACAGGTCGAACCCGGCATCCGCGTCCACCGTGAACGCGAGCAGGGTCGACACCGGGTCGCCGAGGACGCGCAGCCCGTCCAGCGCCTCGACCCCGGCGCGGATCTCCACCGCGGCCTCGCGCGCGGCCGCCGCCAGCTTCGCGTAACCCTCGTCGCCGACATGGCGTACGACCGCCCACGCCGCGGCGAGCGGACCACCGGAACGTGTGCTCTGGAGCGTCGTGTTCAGCATCGTGTAGCCGGGCCAGTCGGCGCTGGCGAAGTACTGCGAGCGGCGCAACGCGGCGTCCGCGTGCAGGAGAACCGACACGCCTTTCGGGCAGTACGCGTATTTGTGCAGGTCCACCGAGATGCTGGTGACCCCGGGAACGTCGAAGCCGAACGGGCCGGGCTTCAGGTACGGCAGCACCCAGCCGCCGATGCAGGCGTCGACGTGGAACCGGACGCCGTCCAGCAGTGCCGCGATCTCCGCGATCGGGTCGAGGACGCCGTGGGCGTACGACGGGGCGCTCGCGACGACCAGCACCGTATTTTCGTCGACGGCGGCGGCCATCGCCTCGGGAACGGCGCGGAAGGTCACCGGGTCCACCGGCACCGCAACCGCGCGGACACCGAAGAAATGCGCCGCCTTGTTGAACGCGGCGTGCGCCGTCGTGGGCAGCACGATGTTCGGCGAAGACACGTCGGGACGCGCGTCGCGAGCGGCCAGGACGGCGAGCATGCACGACTCCGTGCCGCCCGAGGTCACCGAACCGACCGTTTCCGCCGTCCCGCCGAGCAGGCGCGCGGCGGTACCGACGAGGTCGTTCTCCATCCGCAGCAGGCTCGGGAACGCCGTCGGGTCGAGGCCGTTGGCCGACGACGCCAGCGCGTGTGCCGCCGCCCCGAGTTCGTCCACTTCGGACAGACCGCTGTCGTAGACGTAGGCGAGCGTCCGGCCGCCATGCGTCGGCAGGTCGCCCGCGCGCAGTTCCCGCAACTCCGCCAGGACCTCCTCGGCGGTCACGACCGGCGCTCCAGCACGGACTTCCGCAGCAGCGGGATACCGAACAGGATCAGCACCGCCGGGAGGATCGACGCGCCGAGCAGGATCGCCGTGAGCGCGCTGTCCGGCTGGGCGGCGCCCGGGGCGAGGCTGGCCTGGTAGCCGCCGAACTGCAGGACCAGACCCCAGATACCCGGGCCGAGCGCGAGTCCCAGCGTCTCCGACGCCGTCCAGACCCCGGCCGCGACGCCCGCCCTGGTTTCCCCGGTCCGCTCTTCCTCGTCGCTGATCAGGTCCGGCAGGATCGCCAGCGGGAACACCGAGATCCCCGCGTAGCCGACCCCGCAGAAGGCGACGAACACCATGGTGACGGGGAGCCCGAACAGCTTGGCGCCCAGCAGGCCGAGGAGACCGATGCCGAACGCGGCGGTGGCGAGCCGGAACCCGACCAGCTTCCCCACGCTCGCGCCGAGTTTCGGCCACAGCGGCATGGTCAGCAGCGCCGGGCCGACGAAGCCGACGAACAGCAGCGTCGAGTAGCCGGAGCTGCCGAGGATCCGCTCGGCGAAGTACGGGATCGCGGCCAGCACCGTGCCGATGCCGAGCGCCTGGACGAAGTAGACCCCGAGCAGCCAGCGGAACGGCCGCCACTGCGCGAGCGTCCGGAGCAGTTCGCGCGGGCTCACCGTGTTCGGCCGCAACGCGCCGACCGGGGCGTCCTTCAGGCCGAAGTACACGCCGAGGGTCGCCAGCAGGATGATCACGGCGATGAACACGCCCATGACGCGGTAGCCCGCGATGCCGCCGACGGCCTCGGTGATCGCGGGGGCGCCGCCGCCGCAGATCAGGATGGCGACCGCGAGGAAGCCGATCCGGATGCTGGTCAGTTTCGTGCGTTCGTCGGCCGAGTCGGTCAGCTCGGCGGGCAGGGCGTTGAACGGCACCTGGAAGAACGCGTACGCGGTGGCGCACAACAGGAACACGACGACGACGTAGATCGCGTCGGGCACCGGGCCGCCGAAGCCCGGGTGCGCGAACAGGGCGGCGAAGAGGATCGAGACGCCGATACCGCCGAAGAGCAGGAACCGGCGGCGGCTGCCGGTGCGGACCATGTCCGCGTCCGACAGCCTGCCCGCGATCGGGTTGAACAGCACGTCCCAGGCCTTGGGCACGAACACGATCACCCCGGCGACGCCCGCCGCGACGCCCATCGTGTCGGTCAGGTACTTCAGGAGGAGCAGGCCGGGAACCGTGCCGAAGGGGCCGGTGACGAACGAGCCGAGCGAGTAGCGGTACCTCGTCCGTGCTGGCAGGGCTGCCATGATCCTCCTCGAGGCGATTCTCCCGATGAAGGCCTCAGTATTGGATCTTGGCCACCACCGGGTAGTGGTCGGAGGGAATCGTGCCACCGTCGTAATGCACGAGCTGTACCGGGCCGACAGCGGCGAGTGGACGGCCGCCCGCGCGCACGGCGCCGACGTAGTCCAGCGAGTCGCGGTAGGTCGCCGGAACGGACTTCGCGGCGTTCGGGTTCGTCGCCGCGTCGAAGGTGTAAGAGCCTTCGCCGGTCGTGCGGAGGACGCCGCCGAGGAAGGCTTCGCCCTGCTGGACCTGGGTCCGGCCGAGGGAGTCCTTGCGCGCTTGCCCGGCCCAGTACTCGATGTTCAGGTCGCCCGCGATGACGACCGGCTCGGCCGGCGGCGCGTATTTCGTGACCAGGTCACGGATCTCGCCGAGCTGCGCCATCCGGACGTCGTGCGCCTTCGGCAGTGTCTCCGGCCCCTCGTCGGCCTGCATGTGGGTGCCCGCGATCCAGAGCGGTTTCCCGTTCACGACCAGCCGGGCGAGCGCGGCGCCCTTGTTGGACAGGTAGTCCGCGGTGCCCGAGTAGGAATTGCGGAAGACCAGCTGGTGCTGCTCGGTCACCGGTGCCTTGCTCAGCACGGTGACGCCGCCGTTGACCACCACGGGCGAATTCGAGCAGTTCCCGTTCACCGTGGTCCAGCCCGGCGACGTCTTGCAGTACTGGCCGACGAGTGGCGTCTGGTAGGGCCAGACGTCCTTCAGCCGGTTCCGCATTTCCTCGGCCTGGGCGCTGAAAGCCTCGTCCAGGACGACGACGTCGGCGTCGTTCGCGCGGATGACGTCCTCCGCGGCGCGGGCCCTGGCCTGCTTGTCCGAGGTGTTCGGGCTGGCGATCCAGGGCAGCTGCCAGATGTTGAACGCCATGACCTTGACCGAGACCGCCGCTTGGGCGGGCACGGCGGTTCCGGCGAACAGGGCGGCGGCGATGGCGACCACGGCGAGCTTCCGCACGAAAGACCCTTTCGATGTCAGGAGACGACGAACGTCCGGGAGGTTCCGCTGAACGCGGAGATCGCTCCGTTCCAGCCGTTCTTCCAGTTGCCGAAGTGGACCACGCGATATTTGCCGATCGGGGCGTTCGCGGGGATCTTCCAGTGGACGACGGCTTTCGATTCGGCGACGAAGGTCCGCGCCCAGTGGTATTTCGTATCCCAGTCGCCGTCGTCGGCGTGCCGGACCCACTTGCCCTCGACCAGCCGCTGGATCTCCAGGAAAGTGCCGCCGCGCCGGAGGTCGTTCTTCGGATGCCCGGTCACGAACTCGATCGCGACCTGCTCTCCGCGGGCGTAGGTGCTCTTCGCGTCGACCAGGACGTCACCGAAGTTCTTGAACGCGGGCGCGCTGTCGAAGACGACCCCGGGCTGGAAGTTGATCAGCTTGCCGCGCAGATCCCGCGGCGTCGGGCCGTGCGGGACCGTCTTCCCCGCCTTCATGGCGGCCGCGAGCTTGGCGAATTCCTGCTGGTAGGCCGGAAGCGTGTACCGGCCGTAGAGGGTCGACGCGCCTTCGTACTGCTGCGAGTCGTACTCCTCGGGCGTGGTGACGTACTGGCTGTAGGCGTTGGAGTAGCCCTGGACGAGCACGTTCTCCAGCGGGACACCGAGTTCGCCGGCGACGGTCCGGCGCAAGCGCAGTCCGGAGACGATGGTCAGTTCGGCGGGCACGGCCACGAGGTGCAGCTGTCCGATCCGGACGATCTGCAGCGGCAGGACCTCCGGTGTCCACGGATATGGCTTCATCGCGCCGAACGGCACCGCGATCACCTTCGGGGCGTGCGCGTCGGCGAGCGCCTGCGGGATCGGCGCGTCGATGCCGCCGAGCCAGTCGATGAACGGGTTCTTCACGCCTTCCGGAAGCGGCAGGCCGGGGCCGTCCTCACGGCTGCCCGCGAGCATCGACACCCCGATCGCGGCTGTGCAGGTGCGCTGTGGCCGTCCGTTCGGGGTGTACTTCGCGTCGACGGCCACATCGGACATGTCCACGTAGCACATCCGGTGGTCGACACCGCCGGTCACGGCTTCGGCGGCGGCGTCGAAGGCGCTCTTCGCCGCGCGGAACTGGAGATCGCCGATGGTGCGGGTGTTCTCGAATTCCGTCTCCGGTGTCCCCGGCGAAAGGTTCAGGTTCGGGCTCATGTCGCCGGTGTTGGTCTGCGGGAACGCGGCGACGAACCGCGGGTTCCCGTCGAGGTAGCGCACGCCGGCGTGGTCGTGCTCCCACTCGTAGGCGGCGTAACCCTTGTTGTCGCCGCTGATCAGGTGGTTGCCGTTGCTCATCGACGTCCCGTGCGTGGCGAACCAGCTGATCGCGCCGACGTCGACGCCGTTCTGGCTGAACCGCAGCACCGTGACGGCCGGGTCGATCGCCTGCGGGAAGTGATCCTTGTCGGCCTGCGGGTTCAGATCGAAAGCCTTGCGGGAGCGGTTGACGCTCGCCTTGGTCAGTTCCGCGCGGCCGAGCCGGATCGACCCGGGCGCGAGGTTCGCGTGGGCCCGGCTGATGGCCTCGAAGATCCCGTCGACGACGGCGTCGTAGACCTCCTGCTGGAACCCGAGGATCGCCAGATCGTAGGCGGCGTAGTGGGAATCGCCTCCGCACGCGGAGTGCGTGTGCGTGGCGTTGAGGAGGACGTTCTGTTCGGTGTACAGGTCGCCGTACGCGGCCTGGAGCTTGCGCATCACGCCCTGGTGCACCGACTGGAACAGCGCGCCGAGTTCGGCGGTGACGAACGCGATCCGCTTGGCGCCGTCGTCCACCACGAAGGCCCGCGCCCTGGTGCGGAGGTGGATGCCGGCGGTCTGCTGCTGCGGCATCGAGTAGCCCATCATGCCGTTCTCGGCGGCCGGGCCGGTGACGTCGGAGATGCCCGCGCCGACGCGGAAACCCTTTGCCGACGCCGCTTGCGCTTGCGGGGCGCCGAGCACACCCGCCGCGACGGGCAAGGCCGCCACACCCGCGAGAACCCGCCTCCGGCTCACCGTCATGAGTCGCACCTCCCGGCCACGAACATGAACCGACTTCATGTTCGTGGCCGGGACGCTACGTGATGGGCCTCACGCTCGCAACCCACGAAAGGCGTGGAGGCCGAAGGCCCGGGTTCGACCCAGTCGCGGCGGACTTACCTCAAAGGAACCCTTCAGGACATGTTCAGCGCCATCCACCCGGCTCACGAAGGACAAGGCTGACTCTGTTTGAGAGATACGACAACCTTGTCGCGGTCACGGGCAGGGACTTCGGCACACTGCCGATCAAAGTGTCCACAAAGGACGATTCTATGGGATACCCATCCCCTTAATGCCCATATGTCCGGTTCCGCGCACGG
>NZ_NMQT01000164.1 GCF_002234405.1 Amycolatopsis thailandensis
CTCGGCCGGATGAAGGCGATCCGGCGGGTCGACGACTTCTTCGTCTCCCGGCCGTTGCAGGAAGCGGCCCTCGAACTGCTCACTGCGCCGTCCTGGGAACGTCACGTGCGGAAACTGGGCGCCGAACTGCGGGAACGGTGTGTCAAAGCGGCGGCGGAGCTGGCGAGGGAGTGTCCTGAGTGGACCGTCGCGCGCCTTCCCTCGGGAGGGTTGCACCTTTGGGTGCGGCTGCCGGAGGGGAGTGACGCGAACGCGCTCGCCCGTGCCGCCAGAGAGCGAGGAGTCGTCGTCGGGGCAGGGGAGCGCTTCTTCGCCGCCGAGCCGGCCGGACCGTTCCTGCGACTGGGCTTCGCCGCCACGGCCGACCTCGCCGAACTCGCCGAAGGCATCCGGCGACTCGGGAGAAATGTATAACGACCTATACGGCGTCGGTCAGGCCAAGATCATTTCGAGAGCCAGGTAAACACCACCGCCGAGGACGACACCGGCAGCCGTTCCCGCGGTGACCTCGGCCCTGGTGTGGTCGCCGAGTTCGACGCGCGACCAGCAGACCCAGCCGACGCCGAGGAAGATCAGCGCCAGCCATGGGCCATAGACGCGGATCAGCATCACGGCCGCGCCTGCCGCCACCATCGCGTGCATCGAGATCTTGAACTTCCACCCGAAGGTGATCGCGAGCGCGGCGACCAGGCAGACCAGTTCGGCGGCCGCGAGCGCGATCATCTCGTGCGGGGCGTTTCCGATGACGAGCAGGACGAATCCGGCGGCCAGCGAGCCGATGCAGACCGCGAACGGAACGAGCCTGCCCGCTCGATCGGTGACGTGGTGGCTGTCCCACTTGCCTTTCTTGGCGCCGCGCACGATGACCGCCATCGGGATCAGCGAGCCGGTGACACCGACGATGAGACCCCAGAGCAGGGTCTCGCCGAGGTGGTACCCGGTGACTTTCCAGGCGACGATCAGCGGAAGGCCGAGCACCCAGACCCAGGGCGCGAGCACCTCGGTCGCGATCCGCGCGAGCCGTCGGCGGGTCCCGGGCGCTTCCGTGGACTGGGTCGGCATGGCAGGTGGTCTCCTCGGAGATCGTGGCGAGAGCGATGATCATCGTTCCAGACGGCGACGTCCCGCCCGCGCGAGGATGTCGGCACCCGTCGGATCGGCCCGGACCGCTTCGGCGAAGCTCTCCTTGGGGAGCACGGTGTTCGCGGCCACGGTCACTGTCTCGGGCGGATCGTCGTAGCCGTCGGGGAGGGCATCCCAGAGGTTGCCCACGAAGGCGACGTTCTCCATCGGAGGACCCACCTGGAGCACGATCGGTGTGTCGGCGCCGTGGACGATGTTGCCGAGGACGGTGATCCACGCGGCGCCGTAGTCGGTGTAAAGGCCGAAGTTGTACGAGGTGAGGACGTCGCGGATCACGTTGCCGCGGACCATCGCCCCGCCGGCGAACGACGAACCCTGCGGTGCCGAGAGGTAGATCCCGCCGCCGTCCATCAGCTTCCCCATACTGCGTTCGACGAGGTTCGAGAGCACCTGGGTGCCCTTGGCCCGTTCGCCTCCGGTGATCACGATGCCGTTGTGCGGGACGTCGCGGATCTCGTTGTGGGCCACGATGGTCTCTTCGGATTCGACCACGAGGACGGCGGACGAGCCGCGATACTCGGTGCCGATGTGGTGGACGAGGTTGTCCTCAAGGGAGACCCGGGTGCCCGCGTGCACGGCGATCCCGCTGCCGGAGATCTCGTCGAAGACGCATTCCCGGACCTCGACGTCGGTGCCGCCCTCGACCAGCAGGCCTCCCGCGCCGAGGCGGGTGAAGTGGTTGCCCTCCACCGTGACCCGGCTGGCCGAGGTGAAGCCGACGTTGGCGGGCAACTGGACGGGCTCTGCCGGAACGTGGACGTACCCGACGTCCGCGCCGAGGTCGATCTTCTGGAATTCGCCACGTTCGTGGCGGGCGTTGCCGTGGTAGTGCAGATAGCCGCCGGTGCGAGTGGGGCCAGTCCAGGCTGCGTCGGCGAAAGTGAAGCCGCGGAAGACGAGGTCGTGCACGCCCTGACCGCTGATGAGCGTTTCGAGCACGGGGGCGACGACGGTGGTCTTGCCGATCTCCTCGCCGGTGCGCGGGCGGTAGCGCAGGACGTGGTCGCCCGCTTCGGTGCGACTGACGGCGAAAGTGCCCGGCTCGGTCAGGAAGGCCACGCTGTTCTCGAGTATGGAAGGGGCGGCGAGGCCGTCCCAGGTCCCGTCGCCGCCGGCGCCGTACCACTTCGAGTCGTAGAGGGAGCCGGCGTGGTCGAAGGCGGGCTGGGCCATCGTGATGGTGGTCGAGGACGCGTCGCCGGAGATCGACGCGACCGCGATCCGGGCTTCGGACCACGGATAGACGCCGGGGTACACGAACTCCAGGCCGGACGGGTCCGGCCACGACTGGGGCTCTGTGCTGTCCGTGACGTAACCAGTCGCTGTTTTCGTCACGGTTCCGGGTAGCCCAGTGCTGCGGGCAGCCCGTGTCGCGGGGTGGCCGTCAACGGTGAGCCGTCGTGGTGCCAGGTCGCCGATCGGTGCGGACCAGACGCCGTCGCCGTCCACGGACCAGTCGGTGATCTCACGGCCGCCGCTCAGTTCGACCTTCGCCTGCTCCGGTGTTCCGTAGCCCTGCGCTTGATGGATCACGCGGAAGCCGTTCATGCCGGAATCGCCCTTCGCGTCGTCGAAAACAAAAGGTCGCGCGAGGTGGTGGACGCCGGCGGCGAAGGTGACGACGATGTCGCCGGTCATCCCGGCGGTGACGGCGCGGACGGCTTCTTGCGCCGCGTGCGGGGTCGCGAACGGCCGGTCGGCGGTTCCGGGCCAGTCATCCCGGCCGTCGGGGGACACGAAGAACCTGTTTTCGGGCATGCTGAAGCGCTCCTGGGTGAGGTTTATGGGATATACTGCTGTTTATCACCTAAACACGGGTGAGTGACGAGCGTCAAGGGAGTGCTGGTGACGGAAGACGACTCGCAGCCGGATCCGGAGCGTGCGATCGAGCTGCTCTGGGGAGCGCCCGAGCCGGATCGGCCCGGGTTGAGCCTCGGCCGCGTCGTCGCCGCGGCGATCGAAGTCGCGGATGCCGACGGGCTCGCCGCCTTGTCGATGCGCAAGGTCGCGGAGCGGTTCGGCACCACCACCATGTCGCTGTACCGGTACGTTCCCGGCAAGGCGGAACTGGTGGAACTCATGCGCGACGCCGTGTATGGCGAGTTCCCGGTGGAGCCTTCGGCGGAGCTCGGCTGGCGGGCGGGCCTCGAACGCTGGGCGCGACGGGCGTGGGAGTTGCACCGACGGCACCCGTGGCTGGTCCACAGTGCTGGAACCCGTCGTCTTCCTGGTCCGAACATCATGGCCAGCTACGACCACGCGCTGGACGTGGCTTCGCGAAGTGGCCTGGCGCCGTCTCAGGTGATCGCGGTGGTGAACCTGGTGGGCGGATTTGTCGAGTCGGCCGCACGTCAGGCGGGGGAGGTCGCGGAACTGCAGCGGCGCACGGGCGTGTCCCATGAGCGCTGGTGGAGCGAACGAGAGTCCCTGTTCGAGCGCCTCGACCGCTATCCGGCCTTGGAAGCGCTGTGGAAGAGCGGGGGAATGGACGCGCCGCTCGATCCCTTCGAATTCGGGCTGAGTCGCACTCTCGACGGAGTGCAGATGCTCGTCGAAGGCCAGGGGAGTGAGGTAATGCGTGACGAAAGTAGCGGGGGAGAGTGTGCCATCTGTGGCAAACCTCTGGACGGGGGAGGGCGGGGCAGGCCTCGGGACTACTGCTCACGGGCTTGTCGGCAACGCGCCTACCGCCGGCGTCAGGCCCAGGCCTGAACTCGCACTTCCGGCGGTGGTCCGTTCCGGGTGGCCGGAACGGACCACTCGCACATCAGGCGAGCAGATGGTCGAATTCGCCGTTCTTCGCGCCGAGCACGAAGGCTCGGATCTCGTGTGGTTCGAAAACGAGGACCGGGCTGTTGTCGCCGAGCTTCGAGTCCCGGACTCCCACGTAGCCGGTTACGGAGTCGTTGACCTCGACGCAGCCGCCTGCGCCGGCGCTGTAGCTCGACTTCCACCAGCCTGAAAGGCCGAGCAGGGTGGGACGGGTGGTATCAGTGTTCATTGAGTTCCCTTGCCAAGTTCTGTAGGAAGTTCCGTGTTCGCCCGGGGTGATCCGCTTGCGCTTGAAGACGCTCGAACGTGTTGCGGAATCGGCGCAGGTCCTCTTTGTCTTCGTAGTACAGGCCTTCGCGCCGATTTTCGACGTACACAGTTCCGGGATCGCCACTGAATTCGGCGGGATAGTCAATGATAATGAACGTGCCATCCGAGGCGCCATGGGCACCGGCGGTGAAAGGAAGCACCTGGATGTCGATGTTCGATCGTTCGGACAAATCCATCAGGTGTCGCAGTTGGGCGCTCATCACCGCTGGGCCGCCCACCTGACGGCGAAGGACGCCCTCGTCCACTATCGACCATATCTGCGGCGCGTCCCCAGGTCGATCAAGTATCCCTTGCCGCGCCATCCGCAGGTCCACCATGGTTTCGAGTTCGGCTTGGTTGTCCCAGCGGCGACCTTCTCGCATGAGGGCGAGAGCATAGTCGCGAGTCTGGAACAAGCCATGTAATCCGACCAGGTCCACGATGCTGATACGGGCGGCACCGGTTTCCAGGCCGAGATACAGGTTGAACCAGTCGAAAACCCCGTAGTCGAAGTTTATCCACCAGTCGCGGCCGCGTTTCGCGCGCTTGATCAGATCGAGGAAACGCGGTACCTTTTCGGGTACTCCATAAAATTTGAGCAGAATTTCGAGATCGGCGGGTGCCGGCAGATTTCGCGAGGTTTCGATATGTGCGATGACCGTCGTCGCCTTGCCGATGCGCTCGGCCGCGGTGGCCCGGTCGTAGCCCGCCGCTTCCCGGAGGCGCTTCATCTCGAGCGCGATCCAGCGCTTGATGGCGGTGGGGGTCAGTGTGCCCACGAAGTCACCACCTCCTCATAGTCTTGTTGCTGAGAGTGACCCCAGGATCACCCGCTTGGCCCCACAGAAGCACGTAGACGTCTCCAATGTATCGCTCTACATTTGAGGCGTCCACAACGGGGCACTCTACAATGTAGAGATTCTTCCGCCGGTAGGCGGGTCGGCGCGTCAGGCTCGTTTCTCGGCGTGGTCGGGGGAAAGGGGGTGACCGGTGATGATCGAGATCGTGATGGTGGAGCGCGACGACGCGATTCGCCACGTCTACAGCTCAGACAACGGTTGACCTTGGGAGGGGTTCGGCGTGCGTCCACGAATCAAGAATGAGCATCGTCCGGTCCGATTCGGCGACGGCTGGATCCGGATCGGCGGTGAGGTGTTCGGCATCGCCGCGGAGTTGAGGGACTCCGACGGTGCGGTGTGGGCGTTACTGGACCTTCTCGACGGAACGCGAACGGTGAGCCAGGTCGGCGCCGACCTGGCTGATCGATTCCCGGACTCTTGTCCCGACGAGGTCGCCGCGGCCATCGAGACGCTGGCCGAGCTCGGGTATGTCGAGGACGCCGATGAGCCTGCCGTGGTCGCGCTGACCGCGCGACAACTCGAGCGTCACTCGCGAAGCCGGTCGCTCTACCGGTGGATCGATCTGACGCGAAGAACTTCGAGCTGGGATTTCCAGGTGCTGTTGGCTCAGGCGCGGGTGGTGCTGGTCGGCGTGGGCGGCGTCGGCTGCACGGCCGCCCTGAGCCTCGTCATGTCGGGGGTGGGACGGCTGCACTGCGTCGAGCCGGACCTGGTCGAACTTTCGAACCTCGGCCGCCAGATCCTGTACACCGAGCAGCATCTGGGTCTGCCGAAGGTGGACGCGGCGGTGGCCAGGTTGCGAGCGGCCAACTCGGACGTCGAGGTCACCGGAGAGTCGACCCGGATCAGGGGAGTGGCGTCGCTGCGAAGACTGGCCGCCGACTGCGACGTCTTGATCATGACCGCCGATCGCCCGCCGGAGATCCGGACCTGGACGAACCAGGCGTGCGCGTCGACGGGTACGCCTTGGGTTTACGGGGGATATCACGGCCCGCAGGTCAACCTTGGGATCTATCGGCCCGGGGCCGGGCCTTGCTACGAGTGTGCCCGCCTCACCGAGCAGGATCGCGACGCCGCGCGGCCGCCGCTGGCGACGTGGCGGCCCGCCGCGAGCATTCCGGCACACGCCGCCAACGCCGTGACCGCGGGTGTCGCGGGCAATCTGGTGGCGCACGCCGTGATGTGCCTGATCACCAACGCGCCGAAGCTCGCGCTGAACTGTCAGTACGGCTTCAGTCTCGCCACGATGGACCACAGCTTCGTCACGAGCCTGGAAGAGCCGCACGCGGAATGCCGGACGTGCCGGGCCGCCGTCTGATCGAGGTCAGGAGCCGGACGTCAGCTGTCGCGCCACGTCCTGGATCAGCCGGGCCGCCGCGGCGCCGGATACGGCCTCGGCCTGCAAGAGGCCGAACATGTGCTCGTACAAGGCGACCTCTTCCGGATCCCTGATCAGGTGCTCGCCGGCGAACAGTTCCACTACGACCAGGTCGTCGTAGATGCTGAAGCCGTGCAACGGAGCGACCGGTATGACGCTGTCGAAGGGCACGATCCGCAGGTCGACGGTGCGCAGGCCGGCGAGCGTGTGCAGCCGGTCGAGCTGACCGAGCTGGGTTTCGAGGTCGCCGATCCGGGTCCACAAGGCGGCTTCGCCGATCACCAGCGGCATGGGTTTACGCGGATCGTGCAACAGCGTCTGCCGGTCGATCCGGACGGCCACCATTTGCTCGATGTCAGTGGCGCCGCCCGTCCGTGCCGGGCCGGAGGGGAGCGCGAGCAGCTTCCGCATGAAGTCCGGTGTCTGCACCAGTCCGGGAACCAGTGCGGGCTGGAAGATTGCGACGCGAGAGGCTTTTCGCTCCCGTTCGCGGACCGATCGCTGCTTGGCGGCCGCTCCGCCGGTCTTTCCGAACTCCTGTCGGAAAGACACCGACTCCACCCGGGCGCGCTTGAGCAAGTCGGCGACCGCGTCCTCTTCGTCGACGGCGTCAGCCGCGGTGAGCCAGCTCGTGATGTCGTCGCCGGTCGGGAACTGGGTCGCGGTCTCTATTTTGGACACTCGCGATTGGGGCCAACCCAAGGTCTTGGCGAATTGGTTGCCGGATTGCCCGGTGGCGGCGCGGATCTCACGGAGTTTCGCGGCCAGCCGTGCGCGATCGGAGCTGGGGTGGGGCGACGACGTGGGCATGGGCTTCTTTCGCAGGGGGGCGGGGCTGCGGCTCGGTGCGTGATCATACTCCGGCCCAGCACTAGAGCGCGAATAGTACACGAATAGCCGCTTCGGGCGCGCATAGTTAGCGAATAGCATCAAGTGGTACCAGCCGGGTCGAAGAGTGGGGAGACCGATGTTCGCCAACTGGATCCAAATCGCCGAACTCGCTTTGCTGCCGCTGGGGTTGGGAGTCGGCTACGCCGCTGGGCGAATCTGCAGGCAGGAAGAGCGCGCCTCGTTCAACGGGGGAGTGACGTTCACTCACCCTGGCTTGGTTTCGGAGTATCAGGACCCTGCCCCCGACGTGGGCGCCACTTGGGGATCGGCCAGATAGCCGACCCCAGGGGAGGGAGGACGCCGGACACGTCGAACCTCCGGGTGGGGGAGGGCGGCGGCAGGTCTCGAAGTCATCGGTCGAGACCTGCCGTCGACAAGGTTCCAGTTGTCCCAAGTCAAAAATGTATAACGCCCTATACGGCATGGCAACCAGCAAGATCACCTTCCTGACCTTGAAGAATAAAATCCGCAAAGAATGTCAGGGACCCTGGCTAGGGTTGCCCGGTGATCACCGAGATCCTGCTCGAACCGGCGGAAGAGAACGTCGAGACACCTGTGCTTTTCGAGGGCTTCCTCGAACCAGGAGCACAGGCGGCTCAGGCACTTCTCGTGCTGGGAAAGGTCGCGCGCACGCGATTCTGGATGCCGCCGTCGATGGTGAACCGCCTTATCGCCGAGTCCGATCCGGTGTTCACGGCGGACCGCACGACGCTGCGGGCCGAGTCCTTCTCGCCGTGCTGCGGGGTTTACGCGAGGCTCGATCTCCTGGAGACGGGTAGTGACGGCGAGGGCTGCACGAACGTGGATCTGTCCGAAGCGACGCGGACGGTCCTGGCCGGGGTCGTGGCGCGGGACCCGTTGCACCTGACCGTTCGTGGCGAGGGAATCCAGCTGAGCACGCTCGACGGTCATAACGACGAGTCGCGGGTGCCGCTGCCGGATCGCTGGGTGGCGGGCTTCGCCGAGGTCGCCGCTGTCACCGCGAACGCGGTCAAGACGGCGGAGCTGGGCAAGCTCGAAACGCGGGCTTTTCTGCGCAGGCTGCCCACCGCCGTCGGCAGGTCGTGGGCCGTGCCGTCGGGGAGCGGACTCCGGTTGACTTCGCGGCCCGGCCCGGACTCGATCCCGGCGTCCGGGCTGCACCGGCTGCGGGTGGTCGAGCCGCTGATCCGATTCACCCAAGGATTGTCCGTCTACACACGACCAGACAGTGAGGTCGCGAGCTGGGTGCTCCAGTTGGAGCGGGCGCGGGTCGTCGTGACGCTGTCCCCGGAGGCCTCCCGTGGATTCTCGGGTGAAGGCGGTTGGCTGAACGCCTTGGCCGCCGGTCTCGACGCGCCTGAACTCGTAGCAGGTCGTGCCGGTCACGACGTCGTCGACGGCACCTGGTTCCCACGGGAGCTGCCGAGTGGAAGTGCTCCGGCGAACGGCAGGCTCGCGAAAGCGCGCGAGCTCGTAGCGGCCGGCGCCGTCCGTTTGTTGCCCGACGGAGGCTACGAGATCACACGTTCCGGGTCGGTGCAGCGCGTGCGGTTGTCCCCGGTGGGTTGTACCTGTGCCTGGTGGGCCAAGCATCAGGAGAGTCGAGGGCCGTGTTCCCACGTGTTGGCGGCCAGGATGTCAGTGACCGAGGCGTGACGCCGCCTTCGCCGCTTTCGAACTGCCCTTGAAGCCCGTCAGCCAGTCCTTCGTTTCGGCGCTGATCGTGCCCGCTCCTCGGTCCACCAGATCGGCGGCGAGTTCGAGCAGGGCGAAGATGCCGCGGTGCGAGGGTTCCAGCTTCGGCAGCAAGGTGTCCACTGTGGACAAGATGGCGATCGGGTGTTCGTTCGCGATGACCGAAAGCCGGGAGGTCAGCCTTGTCGGAACGAGGTGAGGGCCGAATACTCCCAGCGCTTCGCCGAGCGCGCTGGGCCCGAGCATTCGCCGGTCCAGCAATGTCAGCGCGGCGTCCGTGCCAAGCTGTGCCGAGGTGGGTCGCTTCAGCACGAGTGTGGTGGCGATGAGCATCGTCCCGGGGTGGCCGGGGATGGAGGGGCTGTCCAGAAACGGCGGTAGTGCGGCCTTCTCCACGGGATAGCCGACTTCGTAGTCGTTGTAGAACAGATTTCCGGCGACGGCTGCTTCGAGGTGGTCGCGGTCGTAGGGCGAGGAGACGGCTTCGTGGCATTCGGTGAAGCCGAGCCACTGGTGATCCGTTTCGTCGAAACGGATTCCGAGCCAGGGGTTCTTCGGCGCGACGGCCTTGGGCTGTTGTTCGACGTCCAGCGAGGTGACGCCGTAGTCGCTGGGGCCGACTTTCGCTGTCCAGGTGATCGGTGGTCCGGGGTTCCCGTGGAGCGCGGCGGCGGGATCGGCGGATTCCGGGTGGCGGGCGCGGGCGGCGGCGAGTGCGGTCCAGCCGGTGTCGTCGATGGCCGGTCCGCCGAGGGCGTAGCGGATGGTGTCGGCGTGCGGGCCGGTGAGTTTCGCGGCGAGGGTGAGAGCTTCGGGTCGGGTGTCCGGGGCGAGCCGGAGCAGTGCGTCGACGACGTCGTCCTCGGGCGCTTCGGGGTGTTCGAGCATGCGGGTGACGAAAACGACCGGGTCGAGCCAGCCGCCCTGGTGGGTGGCCGCGGAGACCGGGCGGGCGTTGCCGTCCAGCAGTGCGGTGACCCGGTGGTGGAGCGGGCGTCGCCAGCCGTCGACCTGCGGTGGGCGGGCGATGTCGCGGCCGCTGAGGCCGAGGACGAGGGTGGCGATCAGGTGGGGGACGGCCGCGGGGTACTTCTCGCCCGTGATCTTGGTGGCGCGTTTGACCAGTGGTTTGAGGGCGTCCTTGAGTTCGTCGGCGACGCGGTGTGCGCCGTCAAGGGCGGCCAGTAGGAGGTCTGCTTGATCGGGGTCGGAGAGAAGGGAGGACAGGGCTTCGGCGACGGCTGCCGGGGTGTCCGGGATGTCGAGCGGGATGGTCAGCATCGTGCGCTGTGCCCACGGCGGTCGCACGGGTTCCGGGTATTCGGCGGCGGCGATGGCGGCCGGTGCGTCCGGGGTGACACCGAGTCGAGCGGTGGCCAGGGCGCGGACGTCGGAGGCTTCGTGGGTGAGTGCCGCTTCGAAGACTTCGTTGGCGAGGTCGGTGAGTTCGGGACGCCGGTCGGCGATGCGGGTGGTGAGTTTGAGGGCGAGTTTGGCGGTGGCGGCGCCGCGTCCGGCTGCGGCGGCGGGGAGGTGCTGGAGGGCGATTTCGTCGTCGAGGTTGCCTTGTTTGTCCACTAGGGACAGTGCTTTGACGGCGAAGGAGACGGTGCGGGGGAGGCCGCTGCCGCAGAGCCGGGCGTAGCGGGTTTGGGCGGCGGCGCGCTCGTCCGGTGTGGGGGCGAGCGTTTCGTGGAGGGCCGCGTACCACTGGGCGCGGAAGGCGGCGAAGTCGCGGGCGAGGACGTCGAGGGTGAGGTCGAGCAGCCTGGTGCGGTCGACGTCGCCGGTCGTGGTCAGTTCGAGTAGCGCGGTGGACCACTTGTCTTCGTCGCGGACGTACTTGTCGAAGGCGGCGAAGCTGGCGTCGCCGTTGCCTTCGAGTTCGAGGAGTTCCCAGAGTTCGGTGAGTGCTTCGGGTTCGGTGCGGAGCCGTTCGGCGAGGGGTTTTCCGCCGAAGCGTCCGGCCCAGCGGAACCAGCCCGAGTAGTAGTCCGGGGTGCGGATGGGTTCGAGGTCGCCGTCGAGGGTCATGCGGCGGATCGCTTCCCAGGCGGTCTGATGGCCGATCATGCGGAGGGCGATGGTCTTGCGTTCGGCGAGGGGCCGGTCTTGCAGGACGCGTTCGAGGATCGTGGGTGAGGCGATCCAGAGTCTGCGGAGCAGGGGGTCGCCGGCGGGGAGGACGGCCCAGAGCGCGGTCGCGGCTTGCTGGCCCTTGCGGGGGTTTCGGGCGCCGTAGGTGTTGGGTTCGATCTCGACGAACTCGCTGCTGTCCTTGAACGCGGCCAGGAGTTCGGGGGCGAGGGCTTTTCGCTCGGCTCGGGAGAGTTCGAGTGTCCGGGTGAGGACGTCCGAGGGTTGGCCGGTGAGGAGCGCGTCGAGGTGCACGGGTCCATTGTGTCCTCAAGGTGGTCGAGCGTGGCGATTCGGGTTCTGGTGGGCCGGTATCTGGGTCCGTTACGTCGTTTGCCGCTGGACGTGGCCGGTAGGGCTTTGATCAGTGCGGCGCGGGTTGTGAAAGCCACTTTCGCAACGTTGAAGGTTGTGAACGTGGCTTTCGCATCACGACCACTCCGGTCCGGCGGTCCCGGCGGTATCGAGCGTCGCGAAAGCCACTTTCAGGACGTCTGATGTCCTGAAGGTGGCTTTCGCGACACGGCGCAGTGAGTCCTCTGCATCCCCTGGCCCGCCGGAATAGCGCGATCCCGACACCTCCTCCGCCAGGTCGGTCCAGATGGCCGCGAGTGGCGATTCGGGTTCTGGGATCCTCCGGCAAGCCGGGTGGTTGCTTGATCCGAGCGTGGAGGGTCAGCAGGTACCGGTCCGAAAGTGCCGATTCAGCGAGCGCCGGGAGCCGACGATGTAGGAATTAGGACGTTCAACGTCCCGATTCCTACATCGTCACCAGTGCTCCGGCGACTGGGCTTGATCAACCTCGGTCAAGACGCCCTCGCCGACAGCCGAGCGGGGAAGTTTCCGGTCGTTCAACGTCCGGAATCCTCCCCCGTCACACCTACCCCGAGGTTGCCGATCAGGTTGATCTCGGTGGAGAGGACGTCGATAGTCCGGAAGATGGGCCAGTACGGGCCCACGGCACAGCAGTTCCGTTCCTAGAGGGCGGCGAGCCTGCCGAAGCCGTCTTTCCCGTGTCCGGCGTCGAGGGCTCGTTGCACCTCGGCGCGGGCGGAGGACAGGACGCCGTTGTCGAGGTCTTGTGCGCGGATCGCGTCGAGGATGTGGTCCATGGTGGCCGCGGTGGAGTCGAGGTCGCCGTGGTCGCCGGGATAGCGGTCCGAGTCGATCTGGCCGGCGAGCAGGTCGATCATGTCCGGGAAGAACCCGAGCAGTGCTTTGGCGTGTCCGGCGATGTCGGCGGCCTCGATGTTCTCCGCTTTGGCCAGGGCGAACATGTGCACCACGCCGCTCATCGAGGTCCAGAGCATGTCCTGCAAGGAGGCGTCGAAAGCGGCTGCCTGACCGGGGGAGTCCCCGACGTACCGGGTGTTCCGGCCGAGCGCGGCGAGGGTGGACCGGTGTTTTTCGTAGACGTCGGCGGGTCCGCTGAAGAACAGGGCCGCGTCCGGGCCGCCGATGGCGTCGGTAGTGGCCATGACGACGCCGTCGAGGTAGTCGATGCCGTGCTCGGTGGCCCAGTGCGCCATCGCGCGGGCTTGTCGTGGTGAGCCGCCGCTGAGGTTCACCAGGGTGCGGCCCTTGAGCGCATCGGCGTCGAGGATCGACTGTGCGACGGCGTAATCCCGAACGCAGACGATCACGAGCGGGCTGGCGGTGATCGCGTCGGCCGCTGTGGTGGCGACGGTGGCGGTGAGGCCGTTTTCCTTGCCAGGAGTGCGATTCCAGACGGTGGTGGGGTGGTCGGCGGCGGCGAACGCGGTGGCGAGGGCGTGTCCCATGGGGCCGAGTCCGAGGACGGTCACGGTGGTCATGGCGGCTAAGCTAAACCTTGACATTGACGTCAGAGTCAAGTCCGGGGGTGCTGATGCGGATCGGGGAACTCGCGCGGCGGACCGGTGTCAGCGAGCGCTCGCTGCGGTACTACGAGGAGCAAGGTCTGCTGACCCCGCGGCGGCGGCCGAGCGGTTATCGCGTGTACGGCGACGCCGATGTGGCGGCGGTGCGGCGGATCCGGATCCTTCTCGGGGCGGGGCTGAACACGGCGCAGATCCTGGAGATCCTGCCCTGCATCGTCGACGAGGACGGCTGGCTGACGCCTGAGTGCCCGGAGCTGGTCGACGCGTTGCGGCAGCAGCGGAACCGGATCGACGAGGCGATCGGTGAGCTGGAGACCACTCGCGCGAACCTCGACACGATCATCGGCAGCGAAAAGGCGGCCGTGTCCCGGGGGACACGGCCGCCTTCGTGAAGCGGGTTCAGGCTCAGATGAGGCCGAGCTTCTTCACCGCGTCGCGCTCTTCGGCCAGCTCGTTGACCGAGGCGTCGATGCGGGCGCGGGAGAAGTCGTCGATCTCCAGGCCCTGGACGATCTTGTACTCGCCGTTCGCGGCGGTGACCGGGAACGAGGAGATCAGGCCTTCCGGGACACCGTAGGAGCCGTCCGACACGACCGCCGCCGAGGTCCAGTCACCCTCGGGGGTGCCGTTGACCCAGGTGTACACGTGGTCGATCGCCGCGGAGGCGGCCGACGCGGCGGAGGACAGGCCGCGGGCTTCGATGATCGCCGCGCCGCGCTTGGCGACGGTCGGGATGAAGTCGTCGGCCAGCCACTGCTGGTCGGTGAGGACCTCGGTCGCGGGCTTGCCGGACACCTCGGCGTGCGCGATCGACGGGTACTGGGTCGCGGAGTGGTTGCCCCAGATCGCGACCTTCTTCAGCTCGGTCACCGGTACGCCCAGCTTCTTCGACAGCTGCGCGAGGGCGCGGTTGTGGTCGAGGCGGGTCATCGCGGTGAAGCGGTCGGCCGGGACGTCGGGCGCGTGCGCCTGCGCGATGAGGGCGTTGGTGTTGGCCGGGTTGCCGACCACGAGGACCTTGATGTCGCTCGCCGCGCCGGCGTTGATGGCCTCACCCTGCGGCTTGAAGATGCCACCGTTGGCCTCGAGCAGGTCGCCGCGCTCCATGCCCTTGGCACGGGGGCGGGCGCCGACCAGCAGGGCGACGTTCGCGCCCTCGAAGGCCTGCTTCGGGTCGTCGAAGATGTCGATGCCCGACAGCAGCGGGAACGCGCCGTCTTCGAGTTCCATCGCGGTGCCCTCAGCCGCCTTGACCGCCTGCGGGATCTCCAGGAGCCGCAGCTTCACCGGGGTGTCCGGGCCGAGCAGCTGACCGGACGCGATGCGGAAGAGCAGCGCGTAGCCGATCTGGCCGGCCGCACCGGTGACGGTGACGTTGACAGGGGCTTGGGTCATTGCGGTTCTCCAGCTTGAGGCGACATCGACTTTGTACCGCGATGCTAGTCCTGTCCCGAGTCGCCGTTCGGGTGCGTCCAGTCACTGTTTTCTTGATCGATGCCGTCCGCGGCCACGTTCGCGGCGAGCCGGGACAGGAGTCCCGCCAGTGTGGTGATCTCTTCCTCGCTGAATCCGGCGCGGATGCGTTTGTCGTGTGCGATCGCCGCTTTCGCCAGCCGGTGGAAGACCGTTTCACCCTCGTCGGTGAGTTCGACTACATGAACCCGCCGGTTGTCCGGGTCGCGTCGCCGGGTGATCAGGCCGCCGCTCTCCATGGCGTTCAGGTGGTGGGTCAGTGTGGCGCCCTGGATGCCGACGGCGGCCGCGAGTTCCCGTTGGTTGGCCACGCGCCGGGTCTTGAGCGTGATCAGGATCTGCCACACGGGCTGCGAGCCGCCCTCGGCGGCCAGGGCCTGGTCAAAGGCGCGCCCGACGGTCTTCGCGGTCTTGGCGAGGACGACGCCGATGGGGGCCGTGGTCGGTTTCTGCACGCCGCCCAGCATAGTGCATCAATCTAAGGGTTTGACATCGAATCGTTTGATATCTAACGTTTATGGCATCGAACGAACCGGGGGACGTCGGGGAGGGCCGGGCGTCCTCAACTTGCTCCGCCTCGCGAAACAAGGATGTGTACCCGTGAGAATCAGCGTCAGCGTCACCGACTTCTCCTGGCCCGGCGGACAGGCCGGACTGGTCGACAACCTCACCGAGATCGCCCGGGTCGCCGACGCGACCGGCCTCGACACCCTGTGGGTGGCCGACCATCTTCTGCAGGTCGCGCCGGGCAGCGCCCCGGACGCCGAAATGCTGGAGGCGTACACGACCCTGGGTTTCCTCGCCTCGGCGACGTCCCGGATCAGGCTCGGCACGATGGTCAGCGCCGCCACCTTCCGCGCGCCCGCCCTCCTGGTGAAGGCCGTCACCACGCTCGACGTGCTTTCCGGCGGCCGCGCCTGGCTGGGGATCGGTGCCGGCTACCAGGAAGACGAGGCGCGCGCGATGGGACTGTCGCTGCCGCCGGTCGCCGAACGGTTCGAGCGGCTGGAGGAAACCCTCCTGATCGCGCGCCGGATGTGGGACGGCGACACCTCTGCCTTCACCGGGCGGCACTACCGGCTGGAACGGCCGGTGAACAACCCGCCGCCGGTGCGGCGTCCGCGTGTGCTCATCGGCGGCACCGGGCCGAAGCGGACCCTGCGGCTGGTCGCCGAGTACGCCGACGCGTGCAATCTTTTCGACGTCCCCGATGGCGGCAAGACCGTCCGCGGGCACCTGGACGTCCTCGCCCGGCACTGCGCCGACGTCGGACGGCCGGTCGTGGAGATCGAGAAGACCATCGCGACCAGGCTGGCGCCGGGGGAGTCCTCAGAGGACTTCGCCCGCCGGTGTGCCGAGCTCGCGTCCTGGGGACTGGACCACGTGGTGGTGATCACCGCGGGCCCGTGGCGGCCCGAGGCGGTGGCGGCGCTCGGCGATGCCGTGAGCCTGGTCTCCGCCTGAACCGGCCTGTCTTCCCGGAATCGTCAACGCGCGAACCGCGAAGACAATTTCCATATCGTGCGAACCGAATGGTGTTTTCCGGGTTCGGCGGCGTTTCCGTTGAGCCCGGAAAACGGTTACAGACCATAATATAATTTCATGAACCCGATTGCCGGGACGGTTTCGTCCGATCGGCGGGCGGCATCGTGGAGATCGTTTCGCTAACATGAGTCCGCCCAGTTCCCCGCCCCCCGTGTGGAAGTTTTGGGAAGGACCCCATGCTCAATGCAGTGGTTGCCGCCGTATCACTTTTCTCATCGATAATAACACCGAATAGCTTGGCGCCGCCCCCGGGACCGCCGCCCGACCGCGTTGTCATCGACGTGGTCACGGTCAACGGTTCCGGCTGTCCGCCGGGTTCGTCCGCGGTCGCCGTCGCCAGGGACAACACTTCCTTCACCGTGACCTACAGCGAATACACCGCCCAGGTCGGCGTCGGCTCGAAGCCCACCGACTTCAGGAAGAACTGCCAGCTCAACCTCAACATCCACGTGCCGCAGGGATTCACCTACGGTATCGCCAGCGCGGATTACCGAGGATTCGCCTATCTCGAATCGGGCGCCAAGGCGCTGCAGCGGGCGAATTACTACTTCCAGGGCAATTCGCCGACAGCGCAGGTGAGTCACCCTGTCAACGGGCCGATCTCGGACAACTGGCAATTCCGTGACGAGGCCGAAGGCGGCGTCATCATCTACAAGCCGTGCGGCGAGGACCGGAATCTCAACGTGAACACGGAACTGCGGGTCGGCGCGGGTTCATCGGATCCGAAGAAGACCACCAGTTTCATCACGATGGATTCGACCGACGGCGCGTTCAAGACCACCTATCACTTCTCCTGGAAGGTCTGCCCGGGCGTCTGAAATCGTCCCCAGGGTGACGGCCTGCTTCCCGGCCCGGAAGAAGGCCGTCTCCCACCCATGCCTGGTCAGGGCCTTGGCCGCCCTGTACGAGGAACTTTGCGGCTCGTCGTCGCCCTGCCCGGCGGCGGCGAGTCTTCTCGACGACCCTGTTTCCGCGGTCACCTCTGAGTCCGGTGACCGAATCCATTTTCGCCCGATCGTCGGGGGCCGGGAAAAGATCGTCTCGCTGACATCGAATCCTGCCCGGATCCCCGCCGTGTGGAAGCTTTGGGAAGGATCCCATGCTCAACGTGCTGGTTGCTGCCGTAACGCTTTTCTCTTCGGTCGTCACTCCGAGCGGTTGGGTGCCACCCCCGTTGCCGGCCGACAAGATCGTCATCGACGTGGTGACGGTCAATGGAACCGGATGCAGACCCGGTACCGCGGCTGTTTCCGTATCGCCGGACAACACCGCGTTCACCGTCACCTACAGCGAATACACCGCCCAGGTCGGAATCGGCGCGAAACCGACCGATCTGCGCAAGAATTGTCAGCTCAACCTCTATGTCCACGTGCCGCAGGGATTCACCTACGGCATCGCGGGCACCGATTACCGCGGATTCGCGTCCCTGGCCGCGGGAGCGACCGGAGTCGAACGAGCGAACTACTACTTCCAGGGCAATTCCCCGACGTCCTACGTGGCCCACAACCTCAAGGGCCCGTTCGAAGACAACTGGCAGTTCACCGACGACATCGAGGTCGGCGCCATCGTCTACAAGCCCTGCGGTGAGGACCGCAACTTCAACATCAACACGGAATTGCGGGCCGCGGTCGGCACTTCCGATCCGAAGAAGACCACCAGTTTCGTCACGATGGACTCGACAGACGGCTCGATCAAGACCACCTACCACTTCTCCTGGAAGAACTGTCCCAAACCGAAGAACTGATCCCTGAGGCGGCGGCCTTCTTCGAACCTCGACGAAGAAGGCCGTCACCCTTTCCCGGACGGCGCCGGATCCGTGGCCTCCACCCCGAACGAGCGGCCCAGCGCGATCACCGTCTCGTCGAGATGCCCGAAACTGGTGAGCACCGACCTCGCCCGGGGATCGTCGATCCGGTCCGCCACCGGCGTCCCGTCGTCCCGGACCAGCGTCCCGTGTCCGGAACCGCCGGGATCGCCGATCGCTTTCCCCAGCATCGCGATGTTCGCGCGGATCCGCCCGGTGTACAGCAGCAGCCGGTCCGCCTCGTTCACCAGCAGCCCGGCCTGCGACCGCGCGGCGACATGCCGGGCGCGGAAGGCGATCGTCTCCACCGTCGTGAGCACATGCCAGCCGTAGTCGCGACGGCTGCTGAGATTCACCGGATGGGTGAGCGGCTCGATGGTCGTGCGGACCTTGTCCACCGCCCGGTCCAGATCACGCGATTTCTCGATGACGCTCACGTTCTCCGCACCCGACAACAAGCCCGCGGTCTTCTCCACGAACTCGTCCAGTTCGTCCAGCAACGCCGAGACGTCGTCCAGCATCACCGCACGGGTGCGCACCGGCACGATCACCACCGCCGCCAGTACCCCGGCCGCCGCGCCCACCGCGGTCTCCGCGACCCGGATCCACAGCACCTCGATACTGAACGTCCCCAGCAGGCTGTAGAGCAACCCGAGCATGCTGGTGATGAAGAACGCCATGATCACCTGCGACACCCGCGCCATGTAGACCATGCCGAAAACGCACACCAGGATCAGTGCCAGCGTCGCCGGCGCGCTGCCCGACACCAGCAGCGCCAGCGCAAGCCCGCCCACGATCCCGATGAGGGTCCCGCCGAGCCGGCGGACACCCTTGACGAACGTCGCCCCCGCGGTCGACGAGCCGATGAACACCACGAACACCGTCAGCACCGCCCAGTACCACCGCTGGCTCGACACCAGCTCCCCGCCGAGCACGGCGAGCCCGCCGCCGACCACGGCCTGGATGGCGCTGCGCGTCTGGTTGTCGTAGGCGAACGCCGACGACTTCTCCTCGGGATCCTTGGGATCGTCGGCGGCGTCGAGGACTGCGGAGACGTCGTGCTCGGCGACCCGCTGCGCCCGCACATCGGCCAGCGCGAGTTCGGCGAGAGCGCGACGGACACCGTCGCCGGGTGCGGCGTGCTCGTCGATCCGGCTGCCTTCCACCAGCATCTTGCTGAACTCTTCGGTCTCGCTGATCAGCGGCAGCTCTCGCGGATCCCGCTCGATCAGCGACCGGAACCGCCGCATCCGCGCGATCAGATCGTCCCGGACGTCCTCGTCGAGATCCTCGGCACAGGTGCGCTGCACGGTGATCGTCAGCCACTGCACGGCCAGCTCGACCTCGATCGCGCGGCGGCGGAGCCGGTTCGCCGAGTCCGCGCCGGTCACCTCGGGCGCGGTGTCCTCGATGAGCAGCACCGACTCGTGCATGCGGGAGTTCGTCGTGCGGAGCCGCTTGCGGGTGCGCTCGCTGCCGCCCACCGCGAGGTGGTCTTCCGCCGCGCGCACCACGGCGGCGAGCCGTGCCCGGAACGCCCGCCGGATCCGGAGGAACTCCGCGTCGGTGTGCCTGCGTACCAGGACGAACCGGACCACCGCGTTGGCCGCGATGCCGATCGTCAGCGCCAGCAGCAGTGCCGGGACCTGCTTCAGATGCGTCTGGAGGAACATCGCGAAGAAGAACAAGAAGAACGACAGCGACCCCAGCGCGATCCCGCGCGAACCGAACCGCTGGGCGTAGACGGCGACGAAGATCAAGAGCACGAACACGACGCTGTCCAACGGCGGTACGGCCGAACCCACGCTGGCCGCGGTGAGCGACGCCGCGCCGAGTATCAGCCCGAGCAGCAGCGTCACCGCCTGCTTCGCCGGGGTCTCGTCGTTGACGGTGAAGGCGGAGGTCATGGCGGCGATCGCGGCGACGAGAGTGACCGTGAGCGGCTGGTGGAACGGCAGGATGGCCAGGACGGCGACGACGATGCTGAGCACGGCCGAGAAGGCGAGCCGGAGCCGGACCAGGCCGGGATCGGAGGCGACCAGGCGATCGGTCGTGGCCTGGGTGATGCGGGAGATCATCGGGCGAGCAGCTCTCCTTGGGCGAGGGTGACCCGCCGGGCGGTGGACGAGGTGATGCGAAGACGGTATCGGGCGTGCCGCGCCGGCTCGGCGAGGGCGAACGGCCGGGTCTGACGGCGCCAGCGGAACGCCTCGCCCTCGCGCTGGTCCAGCAGCGTCCAGCGCTCGCCGTCGTCGGACCCCTCCAGCACCCACGAACGCGGATCGCCCCGGCGGCTTCCCGAGGTCAGCGTGTACATCACGACCTCACGAGACGTGTCCTCGACGGGGAAATCGATGACGGGTTCACGGTCGGGGAAGGTGACCTCGGTCTTGGTGGTGTCGTCGAACAGGGCACCGGCGCCCGCCGTGATGTCCGTGAGCGGACACGGGGCGACGGGCTCGGCGGGGGAGCGGCCCCAGTCCGACGGTTGCTCACCCATCGTGAACGTCAGCACCGCCCCTTCGGCCAGCGCCGAATGCGCGAGCGTGGTGCTCTCGTGCGGCTTTCCGTCGATCGTCAACCCTTGGACGTAGACGGCCGTCTCCGAGTTGCCGGGTGCCTCGACGACGAGGTCTTTCCCGTTCTCCAGATGGACGGTCGCCTTCGTGAACAGCGGCGAGCCGATCGCGTACTCGGGGCTGCCCATCGCCAGCGGGTAGAACCCGAGCGCGCCGAAGACGTACCAGGCGGACATCTCGCCGTTGTCCTCGTCGCCCGGGTAGCCCTGGCCGAGGTCGCTTCCGACGTAGAGCCGCCGCAGGACCTCCCGCACGATCCGCTGGGTCTTGGAGGGCGCGCCGGCGAGGTTGTAGATCCACGGGATGTGGTGCGACGGCTGGTTGGAATGACCGTACTGTCCCATCCGGACGTCGCGGGCCTCGGTCATCTCGTGGATCAGCCCGCCGTACGAGCCCGGTTTGCGGCCGGTCTCCGGTGTCGCGAAGAACGTGTCCAGTTTGGACTCCAGCGCCCCGGTGCCGCCGTGCAGCGCGGCCAGCCCGGCGCCGTCGTGCGGGACGGAGAAGGCGGTGTTCCAGGAGTTCGTCTCGGTGAAGTCGCCGCCCCACGCCTCGGGGTCGTAACCCGCGGCCGCGAAGTGGCGGCTGCCGTCACGGTTGCGACCCTGGAAGAACCCGATCAGCGGGTCGAAGTGGTTCGCGTACTGCTGCGAGCGCTGCCGGAAGTATGCGGCGTCGTCGTGACGGCCGAGTGCCTCGGCGAGATTGGCCAGGCCGAAGTCGTTGACGCAACCCTCCAGCGCCCACGACAGTCCCTCGTGGACCGAGGTGGGCGTGAACCCGAGGAAGATCGACTCGTGCAAGCCCTTCCGGCCGACGCTCTGCCCGCGAGGCGTCACCGTCGCGTTCTTCAGCCCCGCCTCGTAGGCCGCCTCGACGTCGAAACCGCGCACGCCCTTGAGGTACGCGTCGGCGAACGCCACGTCGGAACTGGTGCCGGTCATGAGATTGGCGTAGCCGGGGGAGGACCAGCGCGAGATCCAGCCGCCTTCGCGGTACTGGCGGACGAACCCGTCGATCATCCGACCGCACCGGCCGGGGGTGAGCAGGGCGTAGGCCGGCCACGTGGTGCGGTAGGTGTCCCAGAAGCCGTTGTTGACGTACATCTCGCCGTCGACCACTTTCGCGCCGGTCCTGGTGCGTGTGCTGGGCCAGAGGCGGCGGATGACCGGGCTCGCGTGGCGGACGCCCTTCGGCGTGTCCTCGTGCGCGGAGTTCGGGTACAGGAACAGGCGGTAGAGGTTGGAGTAGAACGTCGTGCGCTGGTCCTCGGTCGCCCCTTCGATCTCGACCCGGTCCAGCACCTCTGCCCACCGCGCGCGGGCCCGGCCGCGGACCTGCTCGAAGCTCGTCCCGGCGGGGATCTCCAGGTCGAGGTTCCGCTTCGCCTGCGCGAGGCTGATCAGCGACGTCGCGATCCGCATCGTCACTTCACCGGCCGCGAACTCCAGGAACCCGGTCACCGTGCGCCAGGCCGGGCGGCGGATCTTCCCGCCGCGTGCGGCCGGGACGTCGAACTCGGCGTGGACGAACATCCGCCGCGCCCCGGCCGACAACCTGCTGCGGACCCAGGTGTGGCCGGTGACCACGCCGTTCGCCGCGTCGAGCCGCAACCCGCCCCGGTTGCGGGCGTTGTCGAACAGCAGCCAGCCACGATCACCCGGGAAGGTGAACCGGAACAGCGCCGCGTGATCCGCCGGGGCGATGTCGGTGGTGATGCCGTTGGCGAACCGGACACCGTAGTGATGTGGCCGGTCGATCTCGTCGTCATGGGAGAACGCGAGCGCGCGACGAGACCGGTCCGCTTCGATCTCGCCGATTCCCGGCATCACCTGGAAGGTGTGCCGGTCGCCCATCCACGGACTCGGCTGGTGCGACAGCGCGAACGCCTGCAACGCCGGGCGGTTCGTGGCGTCGTTGTGCCGGTGATAGCTGTAGAGCCAGTTCGTGACGGCCGCGTCGGTCACCGGGGTCCAGAAGTTGAAGCCGTGCGGGACGGAGGTCGCGGGGAAGTTGTTGCCCCGGGAGAACTTGTCGCTGGAATGCGTGCCGCGGGTGGTGCGGACGTGGTCCACCGGCTCGCGGATCTCGACCGTGCGCCCGGTGATCCGGACGTCGTCCAGCCAACCCGCGCTCGCGCCGTCCGGCGGCTCGCTGACCAGGACGATCCGGGCGATCCGCCGTCCGGCGAACCCGGCCAGTCCGCGGTGCACCAGGTTCCACTGGTCCACGTACAGCGTCTTGTCCAAGCCCTGCTCTTCGGCGCTGAAACCGGCGGCCGTCCCGTCGTCGAACTCGACGTCCAATGCCACGAAGGTGCTGCGGTAGCTGGGCACGGCGTCGGGTTCGGCCTCGGGGAAGACCACATAGGACAGTTCCGTGTGGCCGGTGACCTCGATGTCCACTTCGAACACCGTCGCGCGCAGCGTGTTCTCGTAGCGGAGGGCGTGCGCGCCGGTGAACCCGACGCCCGTCTTCGCCGTCGGCGACGACTCCGGTCCGGTACCGACCCGCAAGGCCGGATCCACCGGCTGTGGATCACCCGTTTCGAAGGAGGAGAAGAACCCGGTGATCGTCACCAGGCCACCGTAACTCGCACGCGTGAACCCGGCTCGTCGTGCCGCGTCCAGAGGACTAAACGCGTGAGGAGAGGAACTCCTCGAAGGTGCCCACACCGGTCGCGTTCCCCGGGGTCAGGTTCCCGCCCTCCCGGAACGCCCGGGACGCCTTGCCCGGCAGCCACAGCGACACGATCGGCTTCCGCCGCCCCACCGACCGCTGATACGCCTCCGCCAGGTCACGGGCGGTCCGCACCTCGGGGCCGCCCAGGTCCGGCACCCGCCCCGACGGCTCGCCGGACGCCAGCGCGACCAGCCGGTCCGCGACGTCGCCGGTGCTGACCGGCTGGAACCGGAAGCCGGACGGCATGAACGTCACCGGCAGCCGGCGCTGCGCCGTCGACGCCCGCGCGACGAGCTCGTGGAACTGCGTCGCGCGCAGCACCGTCCACGGCAGACCGGACTCCTCGATCACCTTCTCCGAGGCCAGCTTCTCGTTGTAGTAGAAGAACCGGATCACGTCGATGCCGACGATCGAGATGTACACCAGATGCGGGCTGCCCGCGCTCCGCGCCGCCTCGACCAGGTTCCGCGTCACCTGTTCGTCCCCGCGTCCCAGCGTCGACGCGCAGTGGATGATCGCCGAGACACCGGTGACGGCCTCGGCGAGACCGTCACCGGTCTTCAGGTCGCATCGCGCCCATTCGTGGGCGACGTCCGAGGGATGCGGCCGCCGGCTCATGATCCGGACGGGCCGATCGTCGGCCGCCAGCCGCCGCACCACCTCACGGCCGAGGTCGCCGGTACCGCCGGTCACCAGAATCGGTTTCATCACCCAGGTCCTCCGTTCACGAGAGTTTCCACCCTCAAGAACCGGCAGACCACCCGGAACGTGACAGCTGCCGCGAGAGGTACGCGAGTTTGTCCGGATTCCCGACCGCGCGGAGCCCGGCGATCCGGCTGTCCACCACCTCGAACCCCAGGACGCCGAACAAGGCGTCGCCTGCCGTCGCGATCACCGCGGGACCACCGTTGACCTCGCCGATCCCGATCGAGACCTGCGCGGCGCCGGCGAACATCCCGGCGTACAGCCGGGCGACCTTCGCCGCGCCGTGCACCGGACGCCGGGCCGCGGTGACCTTGCCGCCGCCGTCCGACCACGCCGTGACGTCGGAAGCCAGTAAACTCTCCAGGGCGGGAAGGTCACCGTCCCGCGCCGCCGACAGGAAGCTCTCGACCAGCTTCTCCAGATGTCGCGGGTTCGAAACCCGTCGCTCTCCCGATCGGTCCAGCGCCCGTCGCGCGCGGCTGTGCAACTGGCGCGAGTTGACTTCGGAGACGTCGAGGATCGCGCCGATCTCCCGATGGCTGTAGGCGAAGGCCTCCTTCAGCACGAACACCGCCCGCTCGACCGGGCCGAGCTGTTCCAGCAGCACCAGCATCGCCAGCGACACCGAATCCCGCTGCTCCGCCGTCTCCAACGGGCCGAGTGCGTCGTCCGAGGTCAGGACCGGTTCGGGCAGCCACGGCCCGACGTACCGTTCGCGCTGCGCCCTGGCCGAGGTCAGCCGGTTCAGGCAGAGATTGGTGACCACTTTCGCCAGCCACGCCCGCGGCGACTCGATCGACCCGCGCTCGGCGCCCGCCCACTTCGGATAGGCGTCCTGGACGGCGTCTTCCGCCTCCGCCGCCGAACCGAGGAGACGGTAGGCGAGCCCGAACATGACGGGCCGCAGCTGCTCGAATTCCGTGGCGCTGTCCATCGTCCCCTACGAATACCGCTGAGTCCACTGTGGACGGGTCAAGGCCGGGGGTGCCGCTCACCGGGATGGTCGTACCTGATCGGCGCTGACGTCCACAGTGACTGTATCGGTACGAAGGGAACGTCTGCGTCACCACCGAGAGAGGGGTCTGGAGTGACGTCACGTTCGTCGCGTTCGCGTGCCTCGTTGTGCGCCGTGACCGCAATGACAGTGTTAGCGCTGATCACGGCGCCCCAAGCCGGCGCGGCACCGGGACCGGGCGCCGTCCACACCACACCGGACAGATCCGGAAAGGACGTCGATGTCCGCGACACGGCGAGAACCGGCCCGCACGCCCTCGGCGCGCAGGACCGGCTCTCGGCATCCCAGGCGAACTCCGTCGCCAAGGCGCGAGCGGAACTCGGGAACCAGGCCTTGCTCGACTTCGACGAGCTGACCGGCACCCCCCGCGTCCTCGCCCGCACCGACGGATTCCTCACCGGCCCGAGCGCCGAGTCGCCTCGTGACATCGTCCTGAACTACCTGCGCAAGCACGAAGGGCTCGTCGGCCTGAGTGCCGACGACACCGCGAACCTGAACCTGCGCAAGGACTACGTCGACGTCGAAGGCACGCACCATCTGTCCTTCACCCAGGCCGTCGGCGGCGTCCCGGTCTTCGGCAACGGGCTGAAGGCGCACGTCACCAAGGACGGCAGGCTGATCCAGCTGGACGGCTCACCCGTGCGCGGCCTCCCCGCGTCGCTCGGCGCGAGTGCCTTGGCCGCACCCGCCCCGGACGCCAGGCAGGTCGCCTTCCTCACCCCCGACGGGATCCGCCCCGCCTGGTACCGGCTGACCAAACCCGCCGTGGACAAGATGTTCCAGGAAGTGACCGACGCGGGGACCGGGAAACTCCTGTACCGCAAGAACCTGGTCAACCACGCGAACGACGCCGACGGCGCCAAGGGGCTCGCCTGGGAGGCACAGCCCGGCCCGCAGAAGCAGGTCAACCTGACCCAGAAGGGCTGGCTGCCCGCCGACGCCAAGACCCTGGACGGCAACGTCGCGCACGTCGCCGCCGACGTCAACGGCGACCAGAAGTTCCAGCCGCAGGAAGAGATCGGGCCGAACACCGACGGCACCTACCGGTACAAGTTCACCGACTTCAACGCCGTCGTCGGCCCGCCGTGTTCCGCGGCGAGGCCGTGCTCCTGGGACCCGAAGACACCGGGCTCGTGGGCGAAGAACCGGGAACAGAACGCCGTGCAGGCGCTGGCCTACGTCGGAAGCTTCCACGACCATCTGGCCTCCTTCCCGATCGGGTTCACCCGCGAGGCAGGCAACTTCGAGAAGGTCGACGGTGACGCCGTCCAGGTCCACACCCTGCTCGGCGCCCAGACGCCGGGCTACTACGACAACGCGTTCATGGGCACCCCGCCGGACGGTCAGGCGCCGACGATGGGGATGTTCCTGTTCCACGACCCCCGGGATCCCAGCGATCCGTTCCTCGCCGCGAACTCCGCCGACGACGCCACGATCATCCACCACGAGTACACGCACGGCCTGTCCAACCGGCTCGTCGTCGACGCGCAGGGCAACTCGACGCTCAACACCTTCCAGTCCGGCGCGATGGGGGAGGCGTGGAGCGACTGGTACGCCTTCGACTACCTCGTCGGGCGTAACGCGATCAAGGACACCTCGGCGCCCGGTGAGCTCCTCGGCGGCGACTACGTCAGCAACGGCGTGCCCCTCGCCCGCACCCAGCCACTGGACTGTCCGGTCGGCGCCGGTGCGCCGCAGTGCCCCGGCACGCCCGGAGCCGGGCCCGGCGGCTACACCTACGGCGACCTCGGCCGGATCATCGGTGGCCCGGAGGTGCACGCCGACGGTGAGATCTGGGCGAGCACGCTGTGGGACGTCCGCTCCGCGCTCGGGGTGCCGCTGACGCGCGCCCTGGTCACCCGCGCGATGGAGCTTTCGCCCGCGTCGCCGTCCTTCCTCGACATGCGGAACGCGATCCTGCAGGCCGACACGGTGATCAACGGCGGCCGCGCGCACGCCAAACTGTGGAAGGCCTTCGCGGCCCGCGGCATGGGCTACTTCGCCGCGTCGATCACCGGCGCCGACACCCAGCCGGCCGAGGACTTCTCCACCCCGCCGCCCGCGGGCACCCCGACCGGGACCGTGACCGGCAAGGTCACCAACCACGACGGCGGGGCCCCGATCGCGGGCGTCGCCGTCCGGTTCGGCGGGCACGACTCAGGTTTCGCCGGGTCGCTGGCCGCGGTCACCGACGCCGCCGGCGTCTACACCATCCCCGGTGTGCTCCCTGGCACCTATCCGAAGGTGTACGCCTTCGGTGGCGGCGCGGACAGCGAGACCCGCGCGGTCTCGGTGCGCTCGGGTACCACCAAGGTCGACTGGTCACTGCGGTTCAACTGGGCCGCCGGTACCGCCGGTGCCGCGGTCGCCGGATTCAACGGCGTCGACTACACCCCGTACGGCTGCGGTCCCGGTGACTTGGCGGCCTCGTCGGTGCTGGGCGGTGGCGGCTGGTCGACCGACAAGGTCGTCCGCCCCGACGGCACGATCGAGACCCGGTTCGTGACCATCAAGCTGGGCAAACCGGTCAACGTCAGCGCTATCGAGATCGACCCGTCCAACGTCTGCGGCGACGACCCGCCCGCCGCGGCCAAGGACGTCACCGTCGAGACCTCGGTGGACGGCACGAACTGGGTGAAGGCGGGCACCGGCGACTTCAAACCCGCCGACCTGAACAAGCTCACCGCGCTTCAGCTCGCGCCGGGCAGCGCGACCGGGGTGCGGTTCGTGCGGCTGACCGTTTCGTCCAACCAGCTGTCCTTCTATCCGGAACGGACCTGCTCACCGCAGCCGACCACGGCCGGTTGCCTCTACATGGATGTGCAGAAGATGGCGGTTCGGGGCGCTCCCGCCTGACCGAACGGCCACCGGCGGCTCCGGTCCGCTCGCGAGTACATGAAGGCCCCCTT
>NZ_NMQT01000165.1 GCF_002234405.1 Amycolatopsis thailandensis
TGGCGGTGGCCCCGGTGGCGGCGGCGGTGCCCCGGCCGGTGGCGGCGGCTTCCGCGGTGGCGGCGGCCGTGGTGGCCCCGGTGGCCGTGGCGGTACCGCGGGTGCCTTCGGGCGTCCCGGTGGCCCTTCGCGCAAGGGACGCAAGTCCAAGCGCCAGAAGCGCCAGGAGTACATGGACAACATGCAGGCGCCCAGCGTCGGCGGCGTCCGCCTGCCCAAGGGCCAGGGCGAGACGATCCGTCTGCCGCGTGGTGCCTCGCTGACCGACTTCGCCGAGAAGATCGACGCCAACCCGGCTTCGCTGGTGCAGGTGCTCTTCCACCTCGGTGAGATGGTCACGGCGACGCAGTCGGTGTCCGACGACATCCTGGAACTGCTCGGCGGCGAAATGAACTACAACGTTCAGGTCGTCAGTCCCGAGGAAGAGGACCGGGAGCTGCTCGAGACCTTCGACATCACCTACGGCGAAGACGCGGGTGAGGAAGAAGACCTGCAGGTCCGTCCGCCGGTCGTGACCATCATGGGTCACGTCGACCACGGTAAG
>NZ_NMQT01000166.1 GCF_002234405.1 Amycolatopsis thailandensis
GAGAATCCTTACGGGGACGACGTGCGGCGAAAAAGGCTTGCTGAGCCTCGGAAACCCTCATGGGAACCTTGTACCGCATGGCACCGACAGTCTTACACTGGGTTATATTCCGTTTCATGCATAATAGTGATTATGCATGAAACGGAGTAATGGGTCCGGAAACCCCTCGCGGGGGATCTCGGTCCATTTGCCACTCCTGGTGTGTCATGAGGGGTCCCCGTGGGACAAAAAACGTCTCATGGGGACCCCTCATGACACACCCAGCGTGGAACCGAGAACCTGAGGCTGGACGGGCCGGCGGCGACCAGGTGGCCCGGCGCTTGCCGGAGCTGGCGCGTCTACTCGGCCTCGCGAGCCAATAGATGATCACCCTCAATACGTCACAGTGACGTATTGAGGGTGGGTTTCCGGTCATCCTTTTTGTGTTCCCGGGGGCGCCCCTGGCCGTTTCGGGCAAGTTGCCAGGAGCCGAGTTCAGAGAGGACTGAAGGGAGTCATGCCCGCGTCCGACGCGACGAAGGGACCTTTCCCCGCGTGACATGCAACGAAAGGCCCCTTCGAACCAAGCCAGAGACCCCTCTCGACCCTCGTTATCCAGGTCAGCCAAAGTGCCGATAATGTACATTATGTCAAGTAACCGAGATATCAGCGCTCCCCGCCGACCCCCGTGGTTCGATGCCCTGGTGATTCCGACCGAGGCAGACCTTGCAGACGCATTGACCACGGCAGCTCGCGCCGCTGTCACGGACCTGTTCCGCGACAACCCCAGCCACACCTTCTACTACGTCACGCTGACCACGCCTGGCGAGGCGTTCGGTCCGGCACTGTCGGCGTGGTCGCACGAGGCGCTGGCACAGCGAACTGACGCCGACGAGGTCCGCTACTCCTACGCTGACTCCCCGTTTTCGATCCTGGGCGAGCAACACCTGAAGCCGGTCCGCGACCTGTTCGCCACCCGGCCGGAGGTGTTCGACCTCGTCGACGACGAGGCTGACGCGGAGTTCGATCTTCGGCTGCGTGCGATGGAGACGGCTCTGCGCAGGTTGGCGGATGAAGGACTGTTCGGAGTCGGCGAGGCTCGCGCGGGCGTGCTGATCCTGGTCGAGGTCGTTCCTGATGACGAGGAGAACATCGCCCGGGCTCGTCGGCTCAACCCCGCCGGACCGGCACTGGAGGCTTGGTTGGCCTCCTAGGCAGGACGATCAGAGGCCAGCACCGCCGCGAGGCCTTCCTGTAGGTCCTTCACAAAGTACTCGGGAACCTCCAACGACGGGAAGTGTCCCCCGCGCTCAGGCGAACGCCAGCGGACGATCCTCCGGTATCGCTCCTGTGACCAGGCGCGCGGATACTTCTCGATGTCGCGTGGATAGATCGTGATCGCCGACGGGACGTCGACCCGGAGTTCGGGGTCCAGCGAGTTGTGGCTTTCGTAGTAGATGCGCGCGGACGATGCGCCCGTCCTCGTCAGCCAGTACAGGGTGACGTCGTCGAGGATCCGGTCCCTGGAAATCGTCTCGAACGGGCTGTCTTCGGTATCTGTCCACTCGTAGAACTTGTCGAGGATCCACGCCAGGAGCCCGACCGGTGAGTCGACCAGTGAGTAACCGATGGTCTGCGGGCGGGTCGCCTGCTGTTTCGCGTACGCCGCGCGGTGGTGCCAGAAATCGTGGGTTTCCTCGGTCCACTTGCGCTCGGCCGCCGTCAGTCCGTCCGTCGTCAACCCGGGCGGCCCCTCCGCGAACGTCGTGTGGATGCCGAGGACGTGTTCTGGGAACCTGCCGGCGAGAACCGTGGTGATGTTGCCTCCCCAGTCTCCCCCGTGGGCCGCGAACTTGCCGTAGCCGAGCCTTCCCATCAGTTCCACCCACGCCGCCGCGATCTTCTCGGTCCCCCAGCCTGTGGTGGCAGGCTTGTCGCTATAGCCGAAGCCCGGCAGGGACGGGATCACGACGTGGAACGCCGGCGCGGTCGCGTCTTTCGGATCTGTCAGTTCGTCCACCACGTCGACGAACTCGGCGATGCTGCCCGGCCAGCCGTGCGTCAGGATCAGCGGAGTGGCGTCCGCGCGCGTGGATCGGCGGTGCAGGAAGTGGATTCCCAGACCGTCGATGGTCGTGCGGAACTGGCCGAAGTGATCGAGGCGCTTCTCGAACGTCCGCCAGTCGTACTCAGTGCGCCAGTAGTTCACGACTTCGACGAGGTCGTCGAGGGGTACGCCCTGGTCCCATCGGCGCGGGTCGGGTGCGGCGCGATAGACCGTCTCGGCCTCCGGGAGTCGTGCCGCGGCCAGTCGTGCGCGCAGATCGTCGAGGTCGGCGTCGGTCGCGTGGGCTTCGAATGCGTGTACTTCGCTGGTTGAGTCGGACATGGGAACCTCCTGACCATGATGGAACCGGCTAAGACGGTTCTAACATTTCGTGAAGTAGGTGCGCAACCGGCTAAGGTGGTTCCCATGTCTGCTGGGTTCCCTGACTTTCGCCTCGGTAGCGTGCTGGCGACCAGCTTCACCGCGACGCTGACGGAGCGTCGTGGCGAAGCTTTGGAGCGCATTCCCACACCGCAGCGGCTCGTCGATTGGCTGGCGGTGAGCGGTCTCGCCGTGGACTCCTGCACCGGTGCTCAGCTCGAACTGGCTCGGGAGCTGAGGGAATCGATTCACGCCGCCGCGACCGCGGCCGCGATTCACGCTGCTCCCCCGGCGTCCGCTGTCCGGATCATCAATGACCGCAGCATCCAGGGGCGGGCCGCGGCTGTCCTGACGCCTGAGGGCACTCGTGAGTGGCGACTGAGTTCGCCGGACTGCGTGGAGGATGCCCTCGGCGTGATCGCCGCCGACGCGATCGGCGTCATTTCCGGCGAGCGGGACGGAAAATTGGCCTTGTGCGCGTCACCGACCTGCCAGGCCGCGTTCTTCGACACGAGTCAAAGCCGCACGCGCAAATGGTGCGACATGGGTACCTGCGGGAATCGGCAGAAGAAGGCGCGCTTCAACGCCAATCAGCGCAAGGATCCTGGTTGAGCGGGCGACCGTTACCCGCTCGCCTCTCCCCTGTCGGCGACGGCGACGCGGACGTTCATCGGGCAATGGTCGAGAGCATGCCGGCGGAGCTCGCGGATGACACGTTGGACATCTTGAGTTCGCCGAGTCCGGCGGAGTTGCGGGTGAGTCCGGCCGTGGAGCGGGTGCTCGGGCGTCCGCCGCGGTCGTTCGCCGAGTGGGCCGCGAGGAACGTCGCCGCTTTCCGCTGAGGGGCCGCGCTATGGTCTTGACTGGAAATCGAACCTGGGGGTCACCGAAATGTCCGAGAGCACCGCTGTGCGTGTCGATCCGTCCAACGAGCGGATGTTGAAGGCGTGGAATGGTGCTGAAGGCACACTGTGGGCCAAGCGTGCGCAGCGGTTCGACGACGGTGTCGCCGCGTACCGCGACACCTTCTTCTCCGCGGCCGGCGTCCAGGCGACGGATCGTGTCCTCGATGTCGGCTGTGGAGCCGGTCAGACGACGCGGGACGCGGCACGGCTCGCTGTCGAGGGTTCCGCGCTGGGTGTCGACCTGTCCGGTGAGATGCTCGGCCTCGCCCGGCGCCTCGCTGAAGAGGAGCGTGTTCCCAACGTTTCGTTCGAGCAGGTGGACGCTCAGGTCCAGGCGTTTACCGACGCCGGGTTCGACGTGGTGATCAGCAGGCATGGATCGATGTTCTTCGGTACTCCCCTGGCCGCGTTCGTCAATCTGGCCCGGGCGACGCGGCCAGGGGGCCGTCTTGTGCTGCTGACGTGGCAGCCGTTTCGGCTCAACGAATGGATCACGACGTTCCGGACGATCTTCGCGGCGGGCCGTGAGGTGCCGTCGGTGAATCTCGCGCTCAGTGATCCGGCGGAAACCGAGGGGCTGCTGACGTCCGCCGGATACACCGACGTCCGGTGCACGGCGGTGAACAAGCCGATGTACTTCGGTCAGGACGTCGACGACGCTGCCGGGTTCGTCATCGAGCAGCATGGCGGGCGGCTGAGCGACCTCGACGAAGCCACCCGTGACAAGGCCATCGCGACGTTGCGTGCCGATCTCGCCGAGCACCAGACCGGCCGAGGCGTTTTCTACGGCTCGGCGGCCTGGCTCGTCGAGGCCCGGCGTCCTTGACCTACGGCTTGCGGGCGATCAGGTAGGCCTGCGGGGTGTTCTCGAATTCCCCGGACGGCTCACGGACGAGCTTGGACAGCACGCTGAACCCCGCCTCCCCCAGTTGCCCGGCGATCTTCTCCGGCGAGAGCCGGTACGCGTCGCAGGTGATGTCGTGCCCGTACGCGTGCTCGATGTGGCGCACTTCGTCGCCGACCTGGAACGCCACCATGAGGTGGCCGCCCGGGGCGAGGATCCGGTGGAAGTCGGCGAAGATCTCCGGCAGTCGTTCCCGTGGGGTGTGGATGATCGAGTACCAGGCGACGACGCCGGCCAGCGCACCGTCCTGAATGGACAAACCGGGCATCTCCCCGATTTCGAAGTCCAGGTGCGGGTACCACTCACGGGCGACGGCGAGCATCCCCGGCGAGAGGTCGACGCCGCGGACGTCGAGCCCGAGGCCGTGGAGGTAGTCGGTGATGCGGCCGGTGCCGCAGCCGATTTCGGCGACGCGGCCGCCGCCGGCGGCCTGGACTAGTTCGGCGTACGCGCCGAGCATGGCCCTGTCCCAGGTGGATCCGGCGAGGTGGTCGCGGAGGAGTTCGGCGTAGTCGGCCGCGACGGTGTCGTAAGCGGTGCGGGTGGTGTCGAGGTAGTCGGTCACGGCGGGCACCCTAGTGGCGGGCTCCGACAACAATCGTCGCGTACAGCTCGTCGTCGGTGATCACTTCGGGCTTCAAACCGTTGTGCGCCATGGCTTCCGCGGTGTTCGCGGCCTGGCTTTCACCGGTCTCGACGAGCAGGTGCCCGCCGGGGGCGAGCCACTGTGGAGCTTCGGCGGCGACACGGCGGTGGACCTCGACGCCGTCGTGGCCGCCGTCGAGGGCGACGCGGGGTTCGTGGTCGCGTGCTTCGGGCGGCATCATCGCGATGGCGTCGGTGGGGACGTAGGGGGCGTTGACGACGAGGAGATCGACGGTGCCTCGCAGTGACGCGGGAAGAGGTGTGTAGAGGTCGCCTTCGAAGACCTCTCCCCCGGCTTCGGCGACGTTGATCCGGGCGCAGCGGACGGCGGCGGGTTCGATGTCGGCCGCGTAGAGCCGGATTCCGGGGAGTTCGGTGGCGAGGGCGGCGCCGAGTGCGCCGGTGCCGCAGCAGAGGTCGAGGACGACCGCTCCCGGTCCGGCGAGGGTGAGGGCGTGTCGAACGAGGAGTTCGGAGCGTTGGCGTGGCACGAAGACGCCGGGTTCGACGGTGATGCGGAGGCCGTGGAATTCGGCCCAGCCGAGGATGACTTCGAGCGGTTCGCCGTCGACGCGGCGCTGGACCAGGGTGTCGAGCTCGGCGGGTGTGCGGGCTTCGGCGCCGAGCAGCCGGGCTTCGTCTTCGGCGAAGACGCATCCGGCCGCCCGGAGTCTGTCGACGACGCTCACTTGTCTCGCAGCCTGGTGAGGATTCCGTCGAGGGCCTGGCGGACGGTGTCGGGGACGCCGTTGGTGCGCAGTTCGGTGAGGAAGTGCTCGTTGAGCCCGCCGGGCGTCATGTGCTTGCCGGTGAGGGTTTCGAGGGAGCCGCTCTGCTCGAGCAGGGATTGGCCGAGCTGCCCGAAGATGTGGCTGGTGAACGCGGTCGCGGTGGTGTCCTCGATGCCCTGGTCGGTCATCCAGGCCGCGATGGTGCCGAGATAGTCGAGGTGGGCGGCGAAGGTGGCGGTGGCGCCGCTGAAGATGTCGAGGTCCTTCTCCGCGGCGGGGACGACGCTTCCGCCGATGCTGTCGAACAGGGCTCGGGCTTCGGGGTTGTCGGGGTACATGGCGGTGAGGCTCTGGCGGCGGGCGGCCGGGGGCAGCGGGATGCTTCGGACGACTTCGCGTGCCGGGGCGGCCCATTCGCGAAGCTGGTCGAGGGGGACGCCGGCGAGGGCGCTGATCAGGACGTGGTCTGGTCGGAAGGTGAGGTCCCGGAGGACTTCTTCGGCGAGCGGTGTGCGGACGGCGAGCACGATGGTGGTGGCGCTGTCGACGACGGCCTGGTTGCTGTCGCGGACTTCGACGTTGGCGAAGCGGGCCGAGAGTTCTTGGCCGACGCTGCGGCTGCGGGGCGAGAGGAAGATCGAGGGCGGGTCGGCGATGTCCTTGCTGAGGCCTTCGACGATGGCGGCGGTGATCTCACCGGCGCCGACGAATCCGTATTCCATGGTGGCTCCTAGGCTCCGGTGTGGCCGTCGACGCGTTCGCGGATGAGGTCGGCGTGACCGTTGTGGCGGGCGTATTCGCCGATCATGTGGATGTAGAGCATGCGCAGGGAGAACGGGGCGTCACCGAGGTCGAAGGTGTCGTCGAGGGACCCTCCGGCGGCGGCTTCGTCGGCGAGGCGAATCTCTTCGAGCAGGACGTCGTAGGCCTTTTCGGCCTGCTCGGCGTCGAGGACTTCGAAGTCGTGGTCCTTGCCGAGGGCGGGGTCGTAGAGGGGGCCGATGTCCTGTCCGGCGTAGCGCAGGCGGAACCAGAAGCGTTCGACCTTGGCCAGGTGCCGGACGAGGCCGAGGAGGGTGAGGTTCGAGGGCGGGACCGACGCCTGGGCGAGCTGTTCTCCGGTGAGGCCGGCGAGTTTGTGGAGGAAGGTGTTGCGGTGCCAGTTCAGCAGGGAGGGAAGCAGAACGCGTTCGTCGGCGGCGGTGTCGCCGGACGGACGGGTCACCTCGGGGGCGGTCCATGTCATAGCGGCGATCATGCCATCGGGTGAGCTGGGCCTGTGTCGAACGGGGCGTGAGCGGGGTCACGTACGGCTGCGGGGCGTGGGCTGAATCCTTTCGTGGGGGTGCCTGCTCTTGTAAGGGCCGGGACAAGCCCGGTGCGAAAGGAGGTAGTCGTGGAGTCCGAGTGGCCGAGGGAGTCTTTGGTCGCGGCCGCACAGGGTGGGGACGCGGCCGCCATCGCCGCCTTGGTCTCGGGTTCACATCCGCATGTGCAGCGGTTCGCGCGTTCGTTGTGTGCCTCGCCGGAGGACGCGGAGGATTCGGCGCAGGAGGCGCTGATCATCCTGTACCGCAAGATCGGCACTTTGCGGGCGACCGGGGCGCTCGCGTCGTGGATGTTCCGGATCGTGCGCAACGAGTGCCTGGGCCGGGCTCGGCGGGCGGTGCGCGGTGACGATCTGGCCGATTTCGGCGCGGTGGTCTCGGCGGAGGACGACGCCTTGGAGCGGCTGGAGGCGCGACGGGTGGCCGCGGCGATCGCCGAGCTGCCCGCTGACCAGCGTCGCGTCTTGATCATGCGTGACATCCAGGGCTATCCGGGCCGGACGGTCGCGGACGCGCTCGGCCTGAGCACGGCGGCGATGAAGTCCCGGCTGCACCGGGCGCGGGCGACCGTCCGCCAGTCGCTGCTTCCGTAATTTCCCCCTTCCCCCTGTTTCTTGAGGAGTCGTCATGCTCGAAATCGGATCCACTGCCCTCGACCTCGCTTTGGAGGACACCTCCGGTGAGGTGGTCCGGCTTTCGGATTACCGCGGCACCGAACACGTGCTGCTCTACTTCATGCGCTCGACCACGTGCCCTGTCTGCACCGGTCACGTCAAGGACCTCGCGAGGCGGTCCGAGGAGCTGGCCGCCGCGGGCGTGCGCGTTCTGATCGCCGTTCCCGAGGGACGTGCCGAAGCCGCGGCGTGGCGGGCGAAGCGCGGGTTGTCGCTTCGGGTGGTCACCGGGCGGAACGGCACTCCGCACGAGGCATTCGGGCTGGCGAAGAAGATGTTGCAGCAGTCGGGCAGCGTGCTGATCGACCGCGACGGGGTCGTCCGGCACGCGCATGCCTCGACCATGCCCACCGGCGCGTACGACAAGAAGGGGATCGCCAAGGCCGTGGCGGCCCTCTAGTTTCCGACGAGGGCGGCGGCCAGCAGGGCGAAGGCGGCGATGATGACGGCGACGCGGAGGTAGTGGAACCGGTCCCAGCGGTTCATCTGTTCCTTCCAGTCCTCGGGCCGGTTCTCGGGGGTCCACTTCTTGCCCCGGTTGTTGATCGGGACGAGCAGCAGGATCGACATGAGCACGCTCACGATCAGGAGCACCGCCGCGACGACGACGAGCGCGGCGCCTGGGCGATCCCAGCCGGCGATGGCCCAGGCCGCGCTCAGGACGAGTGAGCCGATGTACCAGAACGGCATCACGGCGCCGAGCATCCGGCCCCCGTGGGCACGGCCGAGCTGGCCGCTGTCCTCGGGGAGTCCGTTGAAGATCGGGTTCATGACGAAGGCGACGGAGAACTCCACCCCCACCATCACGCCGACGACCACGATGGTGGAGACCGTGAGTGCGTTGAGCATGCTGACCTTCCCGAAAACCTAGTGTTGCTAGCTGATGAGGCAACGCTAGTACTACTACCGCTCGATTGTCTAGCAATGCTAGGGTCGAGTTATGTCGGTACAGGAACGCAAACAGCGCGAACGGGCGGAACGAGAGCGTCTCATCGTGGCGACGGCCCGCGAACTCGCCGAGCAGCAGGGCTGGGACGCGGTCACCACACGCCGGCTCGCCGAGCGCATCGACTACAGCCAGCCCGTGCTCTACAGCCATTTCCGGGGCAAGCGCGAGATCATCGGCGCCGTCGCCCTCGAGGGTGCCGCCGAGATGGCCGCGGCGATCCGGGCCGAGACCGCCGCCGTGGACGGCCCTCGCGCCCGGGTCACCGCGCTCGCCCGCGGCTACCTCGACTTCGCCGTGCGCAACCCGGCGGTCTACGACGCGATGTTCCAGCTCGACGGCGGCCTGGCGTTCGCACAGGAGGACACCCCGGAGCCGCTGAAGGACGCCTTCGCGGCCCTGCTGGAAAGTCTCGGCGAGGTCGCCGGCGAGGGCGTCCACCCGGCAATGTTCACGGAGGTGTTCTGGGCGGCCCTGCACGGGCTGGCCACCCTGACCCGGGCGGGACGGCTTCCGCCGGAGTACGCCGAACAGAGGGTGAAGCTGCTGGTGGACCGGCTCGCCGTGATCTGACGCGTTGACTGAAGGTGTGAATCAGTGCTTCACTTCTTGAGTGCCGTACCGCCGAACACCGAAGGTCCAGGAGCGCCTCGACGCCCAGCGTGACGCCGTCCTCGCCGCCGCCATCGAGCAGCTGGCCGAGCGCGGGTACGCGGGTTGCTCGGTCTCGGCGGTCGCGGAGCGCGCCGGAGTGGCCGTCGGGAGCGTGTACCGCCACTTCCCCACCAAGGCCGCGCTGGTCGTGGAGTTGTTCCGGAAGGTCGTCACGCGCGAGGTCGAGGCGGTGCGCGCGGTGTCGGAGCTGCCCGGCGCACCGGCCGATCGGGTCGTGGCCGTCTTCGACACCTTCGCGAGCCGGGCACTGAAGACCCCGCGGATGGCGTACGCGCTGCTGGCCGAGCCCGTCGACGCGCCGATCGAAGCCGAGCGGCTGGTGTTCCGGCGCGCGTTCCGTGACGTCGTCGCCCAGCACGTGGCCGACGGTGTCCGGTCCGGGGTGTTCCCCGCCCAGGACGCCGAAGTCACCGCCGCGGCGCTCGTCGGCGCGGCGGCCGAGGTGCTGATCGGCCCGTTGACCACCGGCAGCGCGGACGAGGTGTCCGGGCTGCGCACTTTCGTCCTGCGTTCTTTGGGAGGTTCCGATGCCGGGCACTCATGAGGTCACCAACCAGGTGCCGCCGCTGGCGGACTACGACGTCGCCGCCGATCCGGCCCTGCTGGAAGGCCTGGAGCGGGCGGACGCCGGCTGGGCGGTGGCGGAACTGCACGCGCTCGGGAGGCTGGCCGGGAGTGAGCAGGCCCAGGAGTGGGGCAGGCTGGTCAACGAGAACGAGCCGGTGCTGCGGACACACGACCGGGTCGGGAACCGGATCGACGAGGTCGAGTTCCATCCGTACTGGCACGAGCTGATGGACGTCGCGGTGTCCTACGGGCTGCACGCGACACCGTGGCGGGATTCCCGGCCCGGCGCGCACGCCGCGCGAGCGGCGAAGATGTACGTCTGGGGCCAGGTCGACGCGGGACACACCTGCCCGATTTCGATGACCTACGCCGCGGTTCCGGCGTTGCGGTTCAATCCGGAGCTGTCCGAGCGGTACGAGCCGTTGCTGGCGGCGACGGAGTACGACTTCGGGCTGCGCGAGCCGAGCTCCAAGCGCGGGCTGATCGCCGGGATGTCGATGACGGAGAAGCAGGGCGGCTCCGACGTCCGCGCGAACACGACCACGGCGCGGTCCCTCGGGGACGGCAGCTACGTGATCGTCGGGCACAAGTGGTTCACCTCGGCGCCGATGTCGGACATGTTCCTCACCCTGGCCCAGGCACCCGGCGGGCTGTCGTGCTTCCTGCTCCCCCGCGTCCTGCCGGACGGCTCCCGCAACGGGATCCGGTTGCAACGGCTCAAGGACAAGCTCGGCAACCGGTCCAACGCCTCGTCGGAGATCGAGTACGACGACGCGATCGGCTGGCTGATCGGCGAAGAAGGCCGCGGGGTGCGCACCATCATCGAGATGGTCAACAACACGCGGCTGGACTGCGCGGTCGGGAGCGCGTCGGGGATGCGGTACGGCGCCGTGCGGGCCGTCCACCACGCACGCCACCGTCGCGCGTTCGGCGCGGACCTGGTGGACCAGCCGCTGATGGGCAACGTGCTGGCGGACCTCGTCGTGGAGTCCGAGGCGGCGACGACGGTCGGGATGCGGCTGGCGGCGGCCACCGACCGGCCGGGTGACGAGCAGGAACAGGCCTTCCGGCGGCTGGGGCTGGCGGTGACGAAGTACTGGGTGTGCAAGCGCGGCCCGTCGCACGCGGTCGAGGCGCTGGAGTGTCTGGGCGGCAACGGGTACGTCGAGGAGTCGGGGATGCCGCGGCTCTATCGCGAGGCACCGCTCATGTCGATCTGGGAGGGCTCGGGCAACGTCGCGGCGCTGGACGCGCTGCGGGCGATGGCCAAGCAGCCGGAGTCGGTGGCGGCGTACTTCGCGGAGGTCGAGCAGGCGGCCGGCGCCGACACCCGGCTGGACGACGCGACGGGGCGGCTGCGCAAGGAGCTGTCCGACCTGTCCGACATCGAGTACCGGGCGCGGCGGCTGGTCGAATCGATGGCGCTGGTGCTCCAGGGTTCACTGCTGGTGCGGCACGGGACGCCGTCGGTGGCCGACGCGTTCTGCGCGTCGCGGCTCGGTGGCGACTGGGGCGTCGCGTTCGGCACGCTTCCGTCCGGTGTGGACACTCGGGGCATCATCGCCCGGGCCGAAGTCTGAGCGGGACGCCTTTCCACGCTCAGTGCGCACCCGACCACGTGGTGCGCCGGTCCGGCCGATTACCCCGGCCGGACCGGCGCACAGCACTGCGAACAGCCGCAGGATTGCGGAATTCGGGTGCATCCAAGGGCACGCGGGTGGGCTACGTTCCTCGGTCATGGTCGATCGCCGAAGATGCCTGGTCCTGATTCCCCTGGCGCTGCTCGCCTCCGGTTGCGCGAGAACCGAGCCGACACCGCTGTTCGCGGCGGCGAGCGTGAGACCGTCCACGGAGAGCGTTCCGATGATGGACGCGGCGGCCCCGTCCGGCACCCCGTTCACCGCGGCGGACGGCCGGGATCTGAAGGCCTGCGCCGACGGGGAGTGCGAGATCCTGGTGCGGACCGGTGACCAGATCCCCAACGACGGCGGAGCGGGGCCGCTCTCGGTCACGGTCCAAGCCGGAAGAGTGGGACTGGCGCCCGCTTCCGGCGGAATGGGTGAGGCGGTCTCCGGTCCGCCGGGGATGATCCACCGGATCAACCGCCAGACGATCGTCGTCGTCGCCGTGCAAGGCGGCGAAGGCATCATCCGGCTCAGCAAGAAATAGCGCTCAGTTCAGACCGGCGATGAACTCGCCGAGCAGCCGGTTCGCCGTGTCCGAAGTGAACAGGCGCTCGAAGTTCGCGCGTGCCACCCGATGACGGAACTCCCCACGATGGCCCGGGTCCCCGGCGTCGTGGATGGTGTCGGTGAACCACGTCGCGAAAGCCTGGTAGTTCCACACGTCGCGCAGGCGGGTCTCGGAGTAGGCGTCGAGCAGGCTCGGGTCGTCGTCCCGGTAGTAACGGACCAGAGCGTCGGCGAAGACGTCGGTGTCGTACAGGGCGAGGTTCATACCTTTCGCGCTCGCCGGCGGGACGATGTGCGCGGCGTCGCCGAGCAGGTGGAGCTTGCCGTGACTCATCGGGCTGAGCACCTCGCCCCGCAGCGGCATCGGTTGCTTCTCGACGATCGGCCCTCTCGTGGGCAGCCGTTCGCCGAAACGTGTTTCGAGTTCGCTCCAGACGCGCTCGTCCGGCCAATCCTCGGCGGTGTCGTCGAGCGGGCACTGGAGGTAGAACCGGCTCGCCGTGGGCCCCCGCCCGAACTGAGCCGCGAAACCGCGCCGGTGGATCGCCAGCAACGTCGGGCGGACCGCGGGCACCTCGGCGAGGACGACCAGCCACGCGTAGCCGTACTCGTGGGAGTGGCGGGTGATCCGGTCCTCCGGGATGGCGGCGCGGGTCGCGCCGTGGCTGCCGTCGCATCCGGCGATGAAATCCCCTTCGATGATCGACCCGTCACCGAGCCGGACGCGAGGACGGTCTATGTCCTCCACGGTCACTTCGGTGTCGAACCGCAGATCGCCTCCGTCGTGCTCGAACACGGTGATGAGGTTCCGGACGAGGACCTGCTGGGGGCAGAACCGGCCCTCGAGGTGTTCTCCGGCGGGGAGTTCCAGCCACCGGTCCTGACCGTCGACACGGAAGCCGAGGCCGGCTTGGACGGGAGCTCCGCCGACGACCCGGTCTTCGAGGCCCCGTTTGCGGAAGACTCGGGTGGCACGGGTGTCGATGACTCCGGCACGCTGCCGTCGCTCGACGTACTCGCGGCTGCGCCGTTCGAGGACGACACAGTCGATTCCCTCACGCAGCAGGAAGTTGCCGAGCGCCAGTCCGGACACCCCGGCTCCCACGATCACGACAGGCTTGGTCTCTTTCGATGTGGCCATGCCTTCGAGTTTCGCCCAGGTCGCGGCGTCCTAGTACCGGTATCCTGACGCATTATGCTCGAATTCCGCCAGAGCCTGCCGCCAGGTGACACGGGCCGGGGATCGCTGGCCCACGGGCAGACGGTCGGCCCGCATTCCCATGTCCGGGGTCAGCTGCTCTACCCGTCCACGGGCGCGCTCGCGACCACCACCGCGCGGGGGACCTGGGTCGCGCCGGCGAACCGGATCACCTGGACGCCGCCGGGATTCGAGCACTCCCATCGGGCGTACGGCGAGACCGATGTCCGGCGCATCGACTTGCCCGTCCGGCTGTGCCGCTTCCTTCCCGCCTTGCCGTCGGTCTTCGCCGTCACACCACTGCTGCGCGAAGTGCTCCTGGCGCTCAGCGACGGACGTGCTCGCGAGCCGGGGCCCCGCCGCAGGCTCCGCGGCCTGATCATCGACGAACTCACCGACGCCGAACCGCAGGAGATCTACCTGCCCGAACCCGCCGACGACAGGCTGCGAACGGTCACCGCGCTGCTGCACGCCGACCCGTCCAACTCCGCGACCCTGCGCGAACTCGGGCGGACCGCCGGCGCCAGCGAGCGTGTGCTCACCAGGCTTTTCCAGGACGAACTCGGCGTGAGCTTCCGGCAGTGGCGGAGCATGCTCCGCGTCCAGCACGCCCTCGTCCTGCTCGGCGACGGTCACGCGGTGACCACCGTGTCGTCCCGGCTGGGCTGGGCGAACCCCACCAGCTTCATCGAGGCCTTCGTCGCCGTCGTCGGGGAAACCCCCGGCCGCTACCAGGCCGGACTACGGCGATCACAGCGCTGTACCTACTAGTATGTACGGCATGCATGCGATGCAGTACGAGATCACCCTCCCCGCCGACTACGACATGGGCATCATCCGCGAACGCGTCGCCACGCGCGGACATCTGCTCGACGACTTCGGTGGCCTGGGGCTGAAGGTGTACGGGATCCGTGAACGCGGCGTCGACGGCTCGACGCTGAACCAGTACTCGCCCTTCTACCTGTGGCACGACGAGGCCGGGATGAACGCCTTCCTGTTCGGCGGCCCGTTCAGCGGCATCGTCGACTCGTTCGGGCGTCCCGCCGTGCAGCACTGGACCGTGCTGGGGTTCGAGGAGGGGCCGGCGTTCGGCGCTCCCCCTGTCACGGCGGGAAAACACGTCGTCTCGATCCCCGCCGAGACCGACCCGGTCGCCTTCCTGGGCGAGGCTCTCGACGGGCTTCGCGAACACCTGCGCCACGACGGCGCGCACTCGGGCGCCCTCGCCGTCGACCCGCGAACCTGGCAAGTCGTGCGCTACAGCCTGTGGTCCGGTGACGCCCCGGAATCGGACGAGGTGCGCTATCGGATCCTCCACCTGTCCTCGCCACAGCTGGACCAGCTGCGGCGAGGACGGCAGTGGGATCAGCCCAGCAGCGCGGCGAACAGCGCGCCCGGGTCGGCTTCGGGCGGACCGGCGGGCCACTGATCCCGATACGGGTACCAGAGCCCGTCCTTGCCCAGCCGCACCTGCACGCCCGTCCCGCGCACGGTGCACCGGTTGCGCTCGACGTCCACCCCCTCGCCGGGATCGTCCACCACCTCGGCGAAGGCGGCCCGCGCCCGGCCCATCGCCTGCGACGGCGGTGTCCACGCGGTCTCCAGGACCTCGAGACCGGCCCGGCCACCGTGCCGCCAGGCGAGTACCGCCCGGTCGAAGTCCTCACCATTCCCGTCTGGGCGCAGGCGATCGGCCGTCTCCGAACGGGTGGCGGCGAGGCGGACCGCGTCCTGCTTGCGGGTGAGCTTCGGCTGCGAGTCCAGCAGCGCGGTGGCCGTCTGACTCGCGTTGGCGACCAGCAGCGCGAAGGTCTCCGCCGGGATTCCGGGCGCTTCCGGCACTGTCGGTCCGCCGGCGGGAGCGAACACGGCGAGGTCCGGCAGTGGGCCCGGCTCGTCGGCGTAGGCCCGCTCGGCCGTGATGCCGTCGTCCCCGGTGCGCACGAACCGGGGCGCGTTCCGCCGCTGCAACTCGTCGAGCAGTTCCCGTTCCCCCTTGCCGCGCATCAGCAGCAGCACGAAGGGATCGGCGTCGAGCAGCCACGAGGCCTGGAACGACAGCGCCGCCGCGTGACGGCACGGCAGCTCCCAGCCCGGGCAGTCGCAGTCCGGGTCGAGGTCACCGATGCCGGGCAGCAGATGCACCCCGGCGTCGTCGGCGGCCTCGACGAGGTCGTGCGGCATGTCCCGGTCCAGCAGCGCGGCGAGATGCCCGGCCCGGGAAGCGACCCTGTCGAGGAAACGGTCCCAGTCTTCCCCGGTCAGTTCCGCGAGGCGGACCTCGGTGCGGTACTGGCCTTCCTCGTCGTCGACCACGGCGGCGATCCGCCCTGGGCTTACCGTGATCGGGCCGACCCGGCCCGCCGCGGCGTACTTGCGACCCTGTTTGAGCTGCCGCAGGTCCAGCGCGGTGTCCTCCATCGCGTTGATCCACGCCCGGCCCCACCACGAGCGGGCGAACTGGCCGTGCCCGCCCTGCCGCCCGAAGGCGGGGAAGCCGCGAACGCGATCGTCGGGGGTGCTCATCGGCGGCTCCTCAACTCGACCAGATCGGCCAGCTCCTCATCGGTCAATTCGGTCAGCGCGGCCTCGCCGCCGGCGAGCACCGCGTCGGCGAGCGCGCGTTTCTCTCGCAGCATCGCCGCGATCCTGTCCTCGACCGTCCCTTCGGCGATGAGCCGGTGCACCTGCACCGGCCTGGTCTGCCCGATCCGGTACGCCCGGTCGGTCGCCTGATCCTCCACCGCGGGGTTCCACCAGCGGTCGTAGTGCACGACGTGATCGGCGCGGGTCAGGTTGAGGCCGGTCCCCGCCGCCTTGAGCGACAACAGGAACACCGGCACCTCACCGGCCTGGAACCGGCGCACGAGATCCTCGCGCTTGGGCACCGGCGTGCCACCGTGCAGCAACTGCGTGCCGATCCCGCGCTGCGCGAGATGCCGCTCCAGCAGCCGCGCCATGGCGACGTACTGGGTGAACACCAGCACCGCTCCGTCCTCGGCGAGGATGGTGCCCAGCAGTTCGTCGAGCAGTTCGAGCTTGCCCGACCGGCCGTCCAGCACCGCTTCGGACGGTTCCTTGAGGTACTGCGCCGGGTGGTTGCAGATCTGTTTGAGCCCGGTGAGCAGCTTGACGATCCGGCCCCGCCGCGCGATGCCCTCGCTGCCCGCGATCTCGGCCATCAGCTCCCGCACCGTCGCCTCGTACAGGGCCGCCTGCTCCGCGGTGAGCGTCACCGGCCTGTCGGTCTCGGTCTTGGCGGGCAGCTCCGGCGCGATCCCCGGATCGGATTTGCGACGACGCAACAGGAACGGGCGGACCAGCCGGGACAAACGCTCCGCCGCTTCGGGGTCCTTTCCGGACTCGACCGGTTTCGCCCACACCCGGCGGAAGTCGGCCATCGTGCCGAGCAGCCCCGGTGTCGTCCAGTCCAGGATCGCCCACAGCTCGGCGAGATTGTTCTCCACTGGGGTGCCCGTCAACGCCACCCGCGCCGAGGACGTCAGCGTTCGCAACGCCTTCGCCGTGCCGGAGCGGTGATTCTTGACGTGCTGGGCTTCGTCGGCGACCAGAAGTCCCCAGTGGATGTTCCCCAGCGGTTCCGGGTCGACGCGCAGGGTGCCGTAGGTCGTGAGCACGAAGCCGTCGCCGAGTTCGTCGAGGGAGCGCTCGGTGCCGTGGAACCGCCGCACCGGGACACCGGGGGCGAACCGGGTGATCTCGCGTTCCCAGTTGCCCAGCAGCGACGCCGGGCAGACGACCAGGGTCGGGCCGTCCGCGCGATGCAGATGGAGCGAGATCAGCGTGATCGTCTTGCCGAGACCCATGTCGTCGGCGAGACAGCCACCGAGCCCGATCGACGTCATCGCCGTCAGCCATTGCAGGCCCCGCAGCTGGTAGTCGCGCAGCGTCGCGGCCAGACCTCGGGGCGGAGCCTGCGGTTCCGGCGGTGCGAGCAGCCGTTCCCGTAGCGCCGCGAGCCAGCCGTCGGTGAGGACGTCGACGCGTTCGCCGTCGACCTCCGCCGTCCCGCTCAAGGCGGCACCGAGCGCGTCGATCGGGGTCAGCGGCTTCAAGGCCCGGTCCCGCGCCTTCGCCGCCAGCGCCGGGTCGACGAGTACCCACTGATCCCGCAGCCGCACGACAGGACGGTGGGCCTCGGCCAGCTCGTCCATCTCGGCCGCGGTGAGGGGAGCGCCGCCGAGCGCCAGTTGCCAGTCGAACTGCAGCAGCGAACCGCCGGCGAAGAAGGACGGGAGGTCGGCCGGTGGCGCGGCGCCCCCGCCGACGACGGCCTTGGCGCTCAGGTCGCGGGCGAGATCGACGGGCCAGTGCACCTCGATACCCGCCGTGGCCAGCAAGGGCGCGGCGGTGGTGAGCAGTTCGGTGATGTCGGTGTCGCCGAGCGCCACTTCGTCGGGGACCGCGGCGCCGAGCAGAGGTTCCAGCGGCGGCCACAACTGTGCAGCGCGGCGCAGGGCCAGCATGACGTCGATCCGGGCCCTCGGGCCGAACCGGTCGTCACCCGACCAGAGCGCCGCCGCGTCGATCAGGACACCGGGGTCGGCGAGGCTGTGCACCTGGACGACCCCGCTGAAGCGGCCGATCGTGAAGTCGTCCCCGGGCGCCTCGATCCGCACCGAGACCCGGACCCCGGAGTCCAGCCCGGCCGCGACCTCGGCCGCCCAGTCCCGCAGCTGCGGGACACGGTGCGCGGGCGGAGCGGCGAAGGCCTTGACCCCCGCCGCCTGCGCGGCCGCGGGTGTGCGAGGCAAGGTGTCGGCCACGGCGTCGAGAAACGCGCGCAGCAGCGGATACCGCGCGGGGAGCAGATTTCCTTCACCGGGGATTGCCCGTGCCCGCGGCGGCATCGCCTCGGAGAGCTCACGCAGCCAAGCCGCGTCGGCGGGCTCCAGAGGGCCAGCGCGCCAGGCGTCCACATCGGACTCCGTGACACCGGGAAGCAACCGCCCCGCCTCGGCGAGCTTCAACGCCGCCGCGGCGGCCAAGCCCCAGAAGCGCGCGGAATCGTCGTCACTGTCACGAAGCCGCAGTAGCGCGGGGAGCGCCTCGGCCATCGGGAGCCGTGCGCAGGGCACCGTGGTGATCTCGGGGAGGGCGACTGTCACCTCCCCGGTCCCCGGGGTGTTCCCCTCGGCGTTCCAGAAGGCGAACCCGCTGGTCCGCGGGGGATTTTTCGGTTCGAACACGACACTGCCGAAACCGTCGTGAGACGTCACTCAGCCCCAATCTCTGTACGGTGTACAGTTCAGGGTAACACAACTCTGTACAGTGTAGAGAGAAAGTGATGACGGACGCGGACCACACCGGAACGGGCGATCCACGGCGGACCATCGAACTGCTCTGGGGCGTGCGGGAGAAACCCCGCCGCGGCCCCAAACCTAAGCTGACCGTCGACGAAATCATCACCGCCGCGATCGAAATCGCCGACACCGAGGGCATCAGCGCGCTGTCGGTGCGCCGGGGCGCCGAGAAGCTCGGCGTCTCCCCCATGACGATCTACACCTACATCCCCAGCCGCGCCGAACTGCTCGACCTGATGATGGACCGCGTGCACGGCGAGCTGACCGACCCCCCGGAGAGCCACGACTGGCGGGTCACGATGACGATCCTCGCCGAGGACGCCTGGGAGATGTACCACCGGCATCCGTGGCTGCTCCAGCTCACCACCGGCCGTCTCCCCCTCGGCCCGCACACCTTCGCCAAGCACGAACGCGAACTGGCCGCCGTCGACGCGATCGGGCTCACCGACCTGGAGATGGACGCCGTGGTGGCGATGGTCAACGGATTCGTCCAGGGCATCGCGCGCGGCTCGGTCGAGTCGGCGAGCCTCGTGCGGCGATCCGGGCTGACCGACATGGAGTGGTGGACGGCCAGTGCGCCGGTGCTCGCGGAGATCCCGGAGGCCGACGCGGGCCTGTTCCCACTGGCGGCGCGGATCGGGCAGGCGGCGGGGGAAGCGCACGGCGCGGCGAGCGCGCCGCTGCACACCTTCCGGTTCGGCCTGGCGCGGATCCTGGACGGAGTCGAGCAACTGGTCAACGGGGACTCGGACGCCTCCGGTGCCGAACTGCCCTCGTGAGGTGGTCGTGGGTATTTTCGGGTCGTTCTATTGGGCCGAAAGGTGGCGTGCTGGACCGCTCGCGCGTTTGCCGGGTGTCCCGAAAGTGGCTTTCGCGACGCTGGGTCCTGCCGGAGCGCGTCAGGTCCCTGGGGGTCTGAGTGGCGATCCGGATTGGAGCGGACCGGTGTTTGTTTCACCCGCTGGGTGGAGTGCGTGACAGGGGAGGATTCCGGACATTGAACGTCCGGATTCTTCCCCACTCGGCGGCCGGGTCACCTAGTGACGATGTAAAAATTGGGACGTTGAACGTCCCAATTCCTACATCGCCGGCTCCCCGGCGAACGCTTCGGCACCGCCTACCTCACATGTGCCGTACCAATCGCCAGGGCAGACCGGCCTGACACGACTGACTTACCCGTCGATCACGACCCACCCAGCCGACCCCTGACTCACCAGGTAGCCGGAGGCCCCTCGACGACCACTGCTTCGTCGGTGGCGGGAGGACGGGCGAGTCCGGCCAGCTGCCGGACGACCTCGTCGTACCGCGCCTGATCAGCCACCGCTCGCGCCCGGGCGCGCTCCAGTTCTTCACCCAGCGCCGTCACCCGCGCTTCGGCCAGGCTGCGGGCGGTGTGCTCCTTCGCGAGATCGGCTCGGACGGCGGCACAGTCCTTTTCGGACACCGTCACCCGTGCCTTCGCTTCACCGAGCCGTTCCAGCGAGGCTTCGAGTTCGGCCGCCGCACGTGCTAGCGCGGTGTCGCGCTCACTCAGATCCGCTGTCAGCCTGGCGTTTTCTTCCCGGAGTGCCGCGAAATCCTCGCGCAGCGTCCGAAGTTCGGCGGTCAGGGTGTCGCGGGCGCGTTCGGCCGCCACGGTCGCGGCTTCCGCGGCGCCTCGGGCACGTTCGTGGGCGGCGATCTCGTTCCACGCCCGCTGGCGGGTCTCTTCCGCGTCCTTCAAGGCTTGTTCGGCGGTGCGTTCCGCTTTCGCCTTGGCCAGCTTGTCGTCTCGTGACGCGGCCAGCGCGGCCGCGCGCGCCGTGTCGGCCTTCGCGGCCGCCTGCTGGGCGTCTTCGGCTTCACGCCTCGCGGTGGCCGCCTCGGACTCGGCTTCGGTGACCCGGCCCAGCGCGGCGTCGTCGGCGGCGTCGAACCGCGAGTGCATGGCACCCAGCAGATCCACGAGCGACGTCGCGGTCGGGGTGAACTCGTCAGCGATCCGGCGGACCTCGAGCAGCGGGTCCGCCACGCTCGCCACCGCGGCCGCGCGCCGGGCCCGCGACGCGGCGTCGGCATGCGTCTTGCCGCAGTAGGCCGAAGGCCGTCCGCCCTTGCGTTTGCCCTCGGCGTCCACCGCGGGCGGGGGCAGGGGATTCTCACAGCCTTCCAGCGCACACAGCCGTACCTCGTCGGTGTCCGTATCAATCACGATTGCAGGGTAGCGCCGGGAGAACCGCCGATAGGGTCGACCTTGTGCGTGTCATGTTCACCTTCGCCGGCGGCAACGGTCACTTCCGGCCGCTCGTTCCCCTCGCCCGTGCCCTCACCGACGCGGGTCACACGATCGCGTTCACCGGCGAGCCGATGATGGTCCCGATCGTCGAAGCGGCCGGGTTCACCGCGTTCCCGTCGGGTCCGAACCTGGGCAGTGACGGCACGCGCCGGCCGCTGCTCCCCGTCGACCGGGACCGGGAGGACGCCGACTTTCGCGATGGTTTCGTCCGCCGCACCGCACCTCTGCGCGCGGACGACGTCCTGGCGCTCTGCGAACACTGGGCACCGGACCTCCTCGTCAACGACGAGGCGGATCACGGCCCGATGATCGCCGCCGAAAAGCTCGGTCTCCCCCACGTCACCGTCCTGGTCATGGCCGCCGGAGCTCTCGTCCGCCCCGACCTCGTGGACGAGGCGCTCAACGAGGTCCGCGCCGCCCACGGCCTCGTCCCGCAACGGAACCTCGACCTGGCGTACCGCCATCTCGTGCTTTCCCCGTTCCCTGAAGGCTTCCGCGATCCCCGGTTCCCGCTACCGCCGACCGCGCAGTTCTTCCACACCCCCGTCCCCGGTCGCCGAGCGGCACCGGAGTGGTACGTCGAGGGCCGCCCGACGGTCTACTTCACCCTCGGCACGATCTTCAACACCGAATCCGGCGACCTGTTCGCCCGGGTGCTGGCCGGGCTGCGGGACGTCGACGCGACCTGCGTGGTGACCGTCGGGAACCTCGTCGACCCCGCGGAGTTCGGCTGGCAGCCAGAGCACATCCACCTCGCCAAGTACCTGCCGCAGGACGACGTCCTCCCGTACTGCGACGCGGTCGTCACCCACGGCGGTTCGGGCAGCCTGCTGGGCGCGATCGCACACGGATTGCCGATGGTGGTGCTGCCGATGGGCGCCGACCAGCCCCACAACGGCGACCGCGTCACCGAACTCGGGCTCGGCACGGTCCTCGACGTCATCGACGCGACACCGGAGGACGTCCGTGAGGCCGTGTCGATGGTGCTGCGGGAATCGTCCTACCGGGAAGCCGCGGCGCGGCTACGGGACCAGGTCACCGCGTACCCGTCGCCGGAGAAGATCGTTCCGCTGCTGGAAGGGCTGCCGCTCCGGTGACCACCGACCTGGGCACCGCGATCACCCGGGCGTTCCGTGAGGAGTCGGGTCAGGTGATCGCCACCCTGATCCGCGTCACCGGCGATTGGGACCTGGCCGAGGAATGCGTCCAGGAGGCGTTCGCGCTCGCGCTGCGCACCTGGCCCCGCGACGGTGTCCCGGCGAAACCCGGCGCTTGGCTGACCACGGCCGCGCGCAACCGCGCCATCGACAGGATCCGCCGAGAGGCGGTCGGCGCGGAGAAACTGCGGGAAGCCGCGGAGCTGACCGCCGCCGAACCGGAGTGGGACGAGAGCGGCGTCCACGACGATCGGCTCCGGCTGATCTTCACCTGCTGTCATCCCGCGCTGCCGTTGGAGGGCCAGGTCGCGCTCGCGCTGCGAACTCTGGCCGGGCTCACCACCGCCGAAATCGCCCGCGCCTTCCTCGTTTCCGAGACGACGATGTCGCAGCGCCTGGTCAGGGTGAAACGGAAGATCCGCACCGCCGGTATCCCGTACCGGGTCCCGCCGTCGGATCTGCTCCCCGAACGCACGGCCGCGGTACTGGGGATGCTGTATCTGCTGTTCAACGAGGGATACTCGGCCAGCGCGGGCACCGATCTGCTGCGGCCCGACCTGTCCGCCGAGGCCATCAGGCTCGCCCGGATCCTCGCCGGACTGATGCCCGGCGAACCGGAGGTCCTCGGCCTCTTGGCACTGCTTCTCCTGCACGACGCCCGCCGGGCCACGCGGATCGACGACGAGGGCACGCTCGTGTCGCTCGAAGACCAGGACCGCGACGGCTGGAACACCACCGAGATCGCCGAAGGCACCGAGTTGCTGGAGACCGCGCTCCGCTACGGAGTCCCGGGGCAGTACCAGATCCAGGCTGCCATCGCCGCCTGTCACGCGACGGCGGCCCGCGCTTCCGACACCGACTGGGCCCAGATCGCCGCCCTCTACGGCGAGCTGCTGCGGTTCGTGCCCTCGCCCGTCGTCGAGTTGAACCGGGCGGTCGCCGTCGCGATGGCCGAAGGCCCCGAGGCTGGGCTCGACCTGGCCGACCGGCTCACCGCGGACGGCACCCTCCCCGGCTACCACCTGTTGCCCGCGACCCGTGCGGACCTGCTCCGGCGTCTCGACCGTTTCGACGAGGCCGCCGACGCCTACCGCGAGGCGCTCGCGCTGGCCGGTACCGACGCCGAACGCGCCTACCTGTCGCGGAAACTCGCCGAATTCTCCTGACACCGGGTGTCTGTTCGCGGGGACGCCGTTCGTCGATGGGCGACAGGAACCGAAAACGAAAGGGTCAGCTCATGGCCACGCTCGACGTCCCCGGCGCCCGGCTCCACCACACCGTCACCGGCAGCGGCCCGGCGCTGCTGTGTATTCCAGGCGGGGCTTCGGATTCCGGCGTGTTCGCCCCGCTCACAGGGCTGCTTGGGGAGCACTGCACGGTGATCACCTACGACCCGCGCGGGATCTCCCGTAGCGTCCTCGACGATCCTGATGAAAAGCAACGGATCGAGGTCCACGCCGACGACGCGCTGCGCCTGCTCGACAGCGTGAGCGACGAACCCGCGATCGTCTTCGCGTCCAGCGCCGGGTGCATGCAGGCCTTCGACCTCGTCACCCGCCACCCCGGGCGGGTGTGTGCGCTCATCGCGCACGAGCCGCCGCTGACGGATCTGCTGGACGGACAGCCCGGCATCGATCCGGACGAGCTTCTGCACATTTACCGGGATCGCGGCATCGAGGCGGCGATCGGGAAGTTCATGGCCGGAGCCGGGTTCGCGGGCGGCGGTGTCTCACCGGAGATGCGCAAGAACTTCGAGTTCTTCATCGTCCACCTGATGAGGGCGATCGCGGACTTCACGCCGGACTACGAGACGCTGCGGGCGTCCGGGACCCGGATCGTCGTCGGTGTCGGGGAGGACTCGGCCGGGCAGCCCGCTCACGAAGCAGCGGTGCTCGCCGCCGGTCGTCTCGGAGTCGAACCGACCCGCTTCCCCGGTGACCACGTCGGGTTCGCCGCGGATGCCGTGTCTTTCGCTCCGCGGCTTCGGGCGGTTCTCGAGGCCTGACCGCCTCCGGATGTCATGAAAGGGTCGTTCAGGACGTTTTCTGTCCTGAACGACCCTTTCATGACACACCTGGAGTGGGCGTGGATCAGGCGCGGACGTGCGCGATCAGCCCACCCACCAGGGCACCGAAGCCGCCGATCGCGGC
>NZ_NMQT01000167.1 GCF_002234405.1 Amycolatopsis thailandensis
CCGCCGCGGCCGCCGCGGGCGAGCCCGTCGGCCGCCCGGCCGCGGTCTTCTCGGCGAACCGCGTGGTCGCCTGCACCGCGGTCGCCCGAGGGTTCGGTGTCCGTCGCGGGATGCGGCGGCGCGAGGCCCAGTCCTGTTGCCCGGAGCTGGCGGTCTTCGGCGAGGACGACGGCCGTGACGCCCGGCTCTTCGAGTCGGTCGCGCGGGCGGTGGAGGAGCTGGCCGTCGGCGTCGAGGTGGTACGCCCGGGGATCGTCGCCGTCCCGGTCGACGGCGCGGCCGGATACTTCGGCGGCGAGCACGGCCTCCTCGAACGGCTGGTGGACGAGGTGTCCGTGGCGGCGGGAGTGGAATGCCAGGTCGGTGTCGCCGACGGCCTGTTCGCGGCGACGCTCGCCGCCCGTCGTTCGACGATGGTCGATCCCGGTGGGACGGCGGAATTCCTGGCCCCGCTGCCCGTCCGCGAACTCGACCAGCCCGAAGCCGGCCGGACCGAACTGGTCACTTTGCTCAAACAGCTCGGTCTTCGCACGTTGGGCGCCTTCGCGGCGCTCGACGAAAGCGACGTCTCCGCGCGGTTCGGCATGGAAGGCGTGCTCGCGCACCGGCTGGCGCGGGGGTGGTCCGAGCGACCGCCGTCGCGTCGTCGTCCGCCACCGGAGCTCTCGCTCGCGAAGGCGTTCGATCCGCCGATCGACCGGATCGACGCCGCCGCGTTCGTGGCGAAAGGACTCGGCGAACGTTTCCACGCCGGGCTTTCCGCGCACGGCCTGGCCTGTACCCGCCTCGGCATCTACGCCACCACCGAGACCGGGGAACAACTCGGCCGGGTGTGGCGCTGCGCCGAACCGCTCACCCCGCTCGGCGTCGCGGACAGGGTGCGCTGGCAGTTCGAAGGCTGGCTGAAAGTCCGGGACACCTCGGCGCGGCCCCGGTCCGGTGTCGTCCGGCTGCGGCTGGAGCCGGAGGAGACCGTCGAAGGCCGGTCGCTGCAACTCGGGTTGTGGCAATCGGGGGCGACGGGCACGTTGCGCCCGGCCACCGAGGACGAGGGCCTGTCCGGCGAGCGGGCCGGTCGTGCCCTGGTGCGGGTACAGGGGTTGCTCGGCCCGGAGAGCGTCTTCACCGCGGTGCTCGACGGCGGCCGCGGCCCCGCCGAGCGTGTCCGGCTGGTGCCGTGGGGCGACAGACGGGAGAAGTCCGCGCAGGCGGACGCGAACTGGGCGGGGAGGCTCCCGTCACCCTCCCCGGCGACGGTGTTCGCCCGGCCGGTGCCCGCCCAGGTGCTGGACGAGAACGGGCGCGTCGTGGAGATCACCGCGCGGCGCCGGGTCACCGCCGCGCCGTTCCTCGTGGGTTTCGAGGGCGAAGAGCCGCGCGAGGTCCTCGCCTGGGCCGGGCCGTGGCTGGTCGGCGTCCGGGCCGGGGCGGGGCACGCGCGATCGGGGACCCGAGTCCGGTTGCAGGTGCTGCTGGCCGACGGGCGTGACGCGGAGGAGGCGGTGTTGCTCCGCTTCGAAAACCACCGGAATCCGATGTGGACACTGGAAGGGAAGTACGACTGAACATGGACGAGGAGTACACGCGGCTGGTGCGGCGCTGGCTGGAGGAACCGGCCATCCCGGTGCAGCGTGCGGAGCTGGATACGGCCTGGGCGGCGTGCGTCCCGCGGGCGGAAGTGTTCGTCCCCGCGCCGAGACGTTCGATCGAGAACCGGTGACCGATGGGCTGGAACAATCCTCCGCGGCCGTGGAAGGACCTCGCCCGCGAGCTCGCGGGCGAGGTCCAGCCCGGCGACGGCGGTGACAGCCCGGCTTGGAGCGCCAAACGCGAGGGCTATCTGCGGCCCCCGGACCTGGCAGGGCAGATCGGTGAGGACGACGGAGCCACCGCGCGCCGGGTGCCGTACGCCGAATTGCACTGCCATTCGAACTTCAGCTTCCTCGACGGGGCGAGCCATCCCGAGGAACTGGTGGAGGAGGCCGCGCGACTGGGGCTGGACGCGATCGCGCTCACCGACCACGACGGCATGTACGGCGTGGTGCGCTTCGCCGAGGCGGCCAGGGAACTGGGCGTGCACACCGTCTTCGGCACGGAGCTCAGCTTCGGCCTGTCCGGACCGCAGAACGGGTTCGCCGATCCCGAGGGCGAGCACCTTCTCCTGCTGGCCAAGCAGAAGGACGGCTACCTGAGCCTGAACCGCGCGATCACCGCCGGTCAGCTGTACGGCTTCGACAGGGAGTCGTTGTCGCCCAAGGAAAGGGCGGAGAAGGGCAGGCCGGTCTACGACCTGCGCGCGGTCGCCGAAGAGGTCGACGGGAAGTGTGTCGTGCTCACCGGCTGCCGCAAGGGCGCGGTGCGCAAGGCGCTCGTCACCGAAGGCCCCGCCGCGGCCGTCGAGAGGCTGAAGGAGCTCATCGACTGCTTCGGCAGGGAAAACGTCTACGTCGAACTCATCGACCACAGCCTTCCCTTGGACAGTACGCACAACGACCTGTTGAGCGAGATGGCCCGGGAGTTCGGGCTTCCGACGGTGGCGACCACGGCCGCGCACTACGCCCGGCCGGAACGGGCCCCGCTCGCCGACGCGCTCAGCGCCATCCGCGCCCGGCGCGGACTGGAGGACATGGAGGGCTGGCTGCCCGCCGCGGGGACGGCGTTCCTGCGGTCGGGGGAGGAGATGGCCGAGATCTTCAAGCGGTACCCGGGCGCGGTGCAGCGGGCGGCGCTGCTCGGCCGGGAATGCGCGTTCGAACTCCACCACATCGAGCCGAAGCTGCCGCCGTTCGACGTGCCGGAGGGGCACGACGAAGCGTCGTATTTGCGTCATCTCACCAAGGAAGGCGCGAAGGAGCACGAGAAGAACAAGGACGAGGACTACCGCGAGAAGGCCCGGAAGCTGATCGACCACGAACTGGACATCATCGAAGAACTGGGCTTCCCCGGGTACTTCCTGATCGTCTGGGACATCGTGCGGTTCTGCCGGGTGAACAAGATCCTCTGCCAGGGCCGGGGTTCGGCCGCGAACTCGGCGGTCTGCTACGCGCTCGGCATCACCAAGGTCGACGCCGTGCGCTACGGCCTGCTCTTCGAGCGGTTCCTCGCGCCGGATCGCGACGGCTATCCGGACATCGACCTCGACATCGAGTCCGATCGCCGCGAGGAGGCGATCCAGTACGTCTACGGGAAATACGGTCGGCTGAACACCGCGCAGGTGGCGAACGTGATCACCTACCGGGCGCGGTCCGCGGTCCGGGACGCGGCGCGGGGGCTGGGGTACTCGCCCGGCCAGCAGGACGCGTGGAGCAAGCAGATCGACCGCTGGGGCGCGTTGCGGGCCACGGAGAAGGACCACGATCACGACATCCCGGAAGAGGTCGTGGAACTCGCTTGCGCGCTCGAAGACTTCCCCCGGCATCTCGGCATCCATTCCGGCGGGATGGTGATCTGCGAACAGCCGGTGAGCGAGGTCGTGCCGATCGAATGGGCGAGGATGGAGAACCGCAGTGTCGTGCAGTGGGAGAAGGACGACTGCGCCGCCGCGGGATTGGTCAAATTCGATCTGCTCGGGCTCGGGATGTTGTCGGCCCTGCATTATATGATCGACCTCGTCCACGACCACAAAGGGGAAGAGGTCGACATCTCCGAACTGGATCTCAAGGATCAGAACGTCTACGAAATGCTCTGCCGCGCGGACGCGATCGGCGTCTTCCAGGTGGAGAGCCGCGCTCAGCTGGCGACCCTGCCTCGCTTGCGCCCCAGGAAGTTCTACGATCTGGCGGTCGAAGTCGCGCTCATCCGGCCCGGTCCGATCCAGGGTGGTTCGGTGCATCCCTACATCCGGCGCAAGAACGGTCAGGAGAAATGGGATTTCGACCATCCGAAGCTGGCAGGCGCGCTGGAAAAGACCCTCGGCGTCCCGTTGTTCCAGGAACAGATGATGCAGATCGCGCTCGACGTCGCCGATTTCACCCCGGCGGAAGCGGACCAGTTACGGCACGCGATGGGCGCGAAACGTTCCGAACAGAAGATGGAACGGCTCAAACGGAGATTCCTCGAAGGTGCCGCGAAGAACGGCATCGAAGGTGAGCTGGCCGAGAAGATCTTCGGCAAGCTCAAGGCGTTCGCGAATTTCGGCTTCCCGGAAAGCCATGCGCTGAGTTTCGCTTTGCTGGTGTTCGCGAGCGCGTACTTCAAGTACTACCACCCGGACGCGTTCCTGGCGGGTTTGCTGCGTGCCCAGCCGATGGGGTTCTACTCGCCGCAGTCGCTCGTCGCCGACGCGCGGCGGCACGGGGTGCGGGTGCTCGGCCCGGACATCAACGCGAGTCTCCCGCACGCGACGCTGGAACCCTTGCCGGAAGGGGGAGAACTGCTCGCCGTACGGGGCGGTCTGTCCACCGTGCGGATGATCGGCGAGAACCTGGCGAAGGAGATCGTCGGGGAAAGGGATCGCGGCGGCCCGTTCGCGGATCTGCCCGAGGTCGCCCGGCGGGTGCGGCTGACCACGCCGCAGGTCGAGGCGCTGGCCGCGGCCGGCGCGTTCGGGTGTTTCGGTGAGAGCAGGCGAAGCGCGCTCTGGGCCGCGGGCGCGGTCGCCGACGAAAGCCTGGAGAAACTGCCGGGACTCACCACCGGGGCCAAGGCGCCGATGCTGCCGGGGATGGACGCGATCGACGTCGCGGCCGCGGACGTCTGGGCCACCGGGGTGTCGCCGGACAGCTTCCCGACCCAGTTCGTCCGGGAGAACCTCGACGAACTCGGTGTCGTCACGGCGGCGGGCCTGCGCGAAGTCCCGCACGGCACGCGGGTGCTGACCGGCGGCGCGGTGACCCATCGCCAGCGGCCGGCGACCGCGGGCGGCGTCACCTTCATGAACCTCGAGGACGAAACGGGGATGATCAACATCATCTGCACGATGGGTGTGTGGCAGCGCTATCACCGGGTCGCCCGCGGCAGTCCCGCGTTGCTGGTCCGCGGCGTGGTCGAACGCACCGGCGAGGTGGTGAACGTCCTCGCCGAACAGATCCGGCACCTGCCGCTGCGGATCACCGCCAAGTCCCGTGACTTCCACTGAAAACTCTTGACGATCACCCGGGGGCCGTGCTGAAGTTCCCCCAGCGTCGCAGTGCACCCGGCAAAGAGACCGTCGCGGGCATGGAGGCGCCGGACCATGGGAAATCATGGAAACCCCTTCTCGGACGAACGGCCGGTTGACGGCGTTCGGAAAACAACTCGTTCAAGTTCACGACTGGTTGCGTAAAGAGCTGGCCTTGCTGCACGACGACCTCGGGTCGGTCGCGGAGGGGCGTGCCGAGCGGCTGCGCGATCTCCGGGCGCATTGCCTCACCTTCTGCTCGGCGCTGACAAGGCATCACACCGGCGAGGATGGCGGCGCTTTTCTTGTGCTGGCGGACAAATTCCCCGAATTGCGGCCGTCGCTCGAAGAGCTCGCGCACGACCACGGGGTGATGACCGGGATCATCGAACGGCTCGAAGAGCTGGTCGCCGGTGTCGGCCCCGGGTCGACTCAGGACGAGATCCTCGACGTCCAACGAGAACTGGACGGCCTCACCGCGATCATGGAGACGCATTTCCGCTACGAAGAGAAGCGGATCGTCGAGGTGCTCAACTCACTGGACATGCCGGAGTGGCAAGAGGCGAAACCGTCTTTCCTGCTGAAATCGCATTAGGACACGATCTGTCCTATACGGGTTCTAGCGTTCTTCTCATCGCACCAGGACGACTGAGGAGAACTCCGATGACCAACCCGATCCCCGACGGCTACAACTCGGTCACCCCGTGGATCATCTCGCGCGACACCGCGGGCGTGATCGACTTCCTCAAGCGGGTTTTCGACGCCGAGCCGATGGGCGAACCGGTGTACATGGAGAGCGGGAAGATCGGGCACGCCGAGGTCCGGATCGGCGATTCGGTCGTCATGCTGTTCGACGCGCAGGACGACTGGATCGAGACCCCGGCGTACCTGCGGCTCTACGTCGAGGACAGCATCGAGACGCAACGCCGGGCCATCGAGGCGGGCGCCAAGGAGGTCACGAAGCAGACCGAACTCTTCTTCGGCGACCGCGTCGGCCGGGTGCTCGACCCGTTCGGCAACCTGTGGTGGATCCAGACCCGGCTGGTCGACCTCGACTACCCGGAGATGGAGCGCCGGATGAACGACCCGAAGTTCATCGAGGCCATGAACTACGTGGCGAGCGCGAAGATCATCCCGAGCCGCTGAATTCGGTAGGGTGGTGGCCGCGACGCGGAGGTGAGCCGGTGGATCACCACCCACTCCGGGGCAACCCCGGGGAGCACGAAGTCAGCGAGACAAGGCGTCCCGCGCGAGAGCGGCATGCTTCGCGTGCGTGTCCGCGCGGATGACAGGAGAAAGAGTCATCTCCGCGTCGCCCATCGAACCCCTGCCCGTCTGGCGGTGGCAGGTCGTCCGCTGGACGACGTTCGACGAGTGCGCCGCCGCACTCGACCTGACACCCGGCGAACTCTCCTGGTTCGCCGACGCGAAAGGCTGGACCAGGCGCGCGGCCGAACCGATCCGGCACTATGGCTACCGCTGGATCCCGACGGCTTCGGGCGGGGTGCGGCTCATCGAGCGGCCGAAACCGCGGATCGCCGAACTCCAGCGCCGGATCGTGCGGCACGTCGTCGAGGCGCTGCCGGTGCACGAAGCCGCGCACGGGTTCCGGCGCGGACGGTCGCCCCTGACCTGCGCCGCGCCGCACGCCGGCCGGGAGACCGTGGTCAGGATGGACCTCGAAGGGTTCTTCCCAGCGGTGTCCGCGCGCCGGATCTCGGCACTGCTCGCGCTCGCCGGCTATCCGCCCGCCGTGGCGGAGGCGCTGGCGGGCGTGCTCACCACGGCCGTCCCGCCCGACGTTCTCGCCACCGCGCCCGGCGGACGGCGGGATCCGGCCCGCGTGCGGCTGCTGAACAACCTGGCGGCCACGCATCTGCCGCAGGGCGCGCCGTCGTCGCCCGCGGTCGCGAACGCGGTCACGCACCATCTGGACCGGCGGCTCGACGGCCTCGCGCGGGTACTGGGCGCGGCCTACACGCGCTACGCCGACGATCTGGCGTTCTCCGGGGATTCCCTGCCGCTGCACCGGTTGCTGCCCGGCGTCCGGCAAATCGTGACCGACGAGGGCTTCCGGCTGTGTGACGACAAGACCTCGGTCGCCGCCGCGCACCAGCGGCAACGGGTCGCGGGGCTGGTGGTCAACAGCGCACCCGCCGCGGCACGCGCCGACTACGACGCGTTGCGCGCACTGCTCCACAACTGCGTCCGCACCGGCCCGGAGGCGCAGAACCGGGCCGCGCATCCGGACTTCCGTGCCCATCTGCTCGGCCGCATCGGGTGGATCGGCGCGTCCTCGCCGGCACGGGCGGCGAAGCTGCGCGCGTTGTTCGACGGGATCACCTGGCCGTGAGCGGGTGTGCGATCCTGGACGGGTGACTGAGACCGCCGAAGACTATCGAGAAGCCGTCCTTTCCCAGCAATGGTGGGAAAAACGCAGTTTCGTCGGTTGTGATTTCACCGAGGCCGACCTGCGCGGCCTGCGTACCCAGGGCTGCACCTTCGACCAGTGCGACTTCACCAAGGTCGACTTCGAAGGCTCGCGCCACGAGGCGTCCGCGTTCCGCTCGTGCACCTTCGACCGCAGTGTGCTCGCCGGTACCCGATGGAGCTCCTGCTCGATGCTTGGATCGTCCTTTGTGGACTGCCGGTTCCAGAAGATCGCTTTCACCGAATGCGATCTCTCGCTGGTCTCGCTGAGCCGCAATCGACTGTCCAAAGTGGATCTTTCTGGATTGCGGCTGCGCGAGGCCAATCTGACCGAGGCGGACCTCACCGGCGCCGATCTGCGCGGCGCCGACCTCACCGGTGCCCGGCTGGCGGGCGCGAAGCTCGACGGTGCCGACCTGCGGGGAGCGCGGATCGACGCCAACGGCCTGGTGCAGGCGAACCTCTCGGGCGTGCACGTGGACACCGAGACCGCGATCGCCTACGCCGCCGCGCACGGCCTCGTCATCCACTGACCCCCGCGTGCAATGAAGGGGCCTTTCATCGCAAAATTTGCGATGAAAGGCCCCTTCATTGCGGAACCGGCTAGTCGATCGGCGGTTCGCCCGGGTCCAGTTCGATGAGGTCGCCCTCGGCGAGCAACTCCTCGATGGACGCCGGCAGCAGGTACGCCGACCCGCCACCCGGCTGGTTGAACCACGGGATCGCGACACCGGCGAGAGCTTCGAGCGGCCGCTGCACGCGGTACACGTGGTACGGCCGGTTCACCCACTCCGGCACGAGCGAGCGCTCTTCGAACGGCGTCCCGGCCGCGTAGGTCAGGTTGCCGTTCGGGCCGCCGAAGCGGTCCAGTTCGCTGCCCGCGGGCAGCTCGCGCAGCTCCTTGCCGCGGAACAGGGTCAGCGGCGGCTCGCCGTTGAGCGGCGAGATCGGCCAGTTCTGCTTGGCGTCCGGGGCCCCGGCGTTCGCCGCCGCGGCAGGCGGACGGGCCGGTTCCTCACGCCGCATCGGAGGCGGAGGCGGCGGCGTCACCGGCGGTTCGCGGCGCGGCGGCGCGGGCGGCGGGCTCGCCAGCACCGGATTCGGCCGCACCGGGGGCGCGGGCGGGACCGGTGCGGGGGCGGGCTCGTCGTCCAAGTCGTCCCCGAGCAGCTCCTCAGCCGTCGTGAACGCCGTCTGCTCCTGTGCCGGGATCGCCTCCCGCGGCGGCACCGGATGCGAACCGGTCGCGATCTCGGGGGACAACGTCGCCAGCACGGGGCGGGGCGGAGGCACTTCCTCGGCGGGCGGTTCTTCGACGGCGGGCTCGTCGTCGAAGGCCTGATCGTCCAAAGGCCGCTCGTCGACAGGAGGAGCGCCGTTCGGGTTCAGCAGGACCTTGCCGAGCATGAACGCGGCCGCGTCCTCGGCGTCACCGAACACCGCCGGGTTGGTCAGCTTCCCGTCGTACCAGCCGACCCGCCAGCCGCCGCCGTCCACCTCCTCGACGCTCCAGCCGTGGTCGGCCGGGCCCCCGATGCGGTAGACGTCGCCGGGCACGTCGAGGTCGTCGAACTTCGCCTGGAGCTCGTTCAGCACCGGCACCGGGTGCTCGACGCGGCGCGGGGCTTCCTCACGCCGGGGTTCGGGCTCCGGCCGGGGCGGCACGGGAACGGGAGCGGCAGCAAAGGTCCCCCGCTCCTGCTGTGGGGCGTCCACCTGCGTGACCTCGGAGTCCGACGGCGGGGGGACGCTCGGTTCCGCGTCGTGCGTCAGGAGAGGCAGTTCGGGGCCGGCGTCGGCCTGCTCGACCGGTGTGTAGCCGGTGGTCGCCTCCTCCTCGGGAGGCGCGTACGGCTGGCTCTCCTCCTGCCGGATGTACGCGTCCTGCTCCTCGTCGCGAGGCTGCTCGTAGGCGTCGACCCGCGGAGGCCGCGCGTACGTGGTGGCCTCCGGGTCGGCGGTCCGCGGTTCCGGTTCGGGCTCGGCGAGCTGATGCGACGCCTGGTCCTGCCGGTCCTCGTCGGCGTAGACGTCCTGTTCGGACTCGTGGAACTGCGCCTCGTCGTGCGCGTACTGGCCTTCGTAGCCGTCTTCGTACTGCTGCTCGGCGGCGGCCTCGTGGAAGTCCTGCGCCTGGTAGTCCTGGGTGTCGTAGTCCTCTTCGTACCGCTGGGCCTGCTCGGCCTGATCCGGGACCGTCGACTCGACGGCGGGAACGGCCGCCGCGGCGGCGACCGGTGCGGCGGCCGCGGCTGCCGCCACCGCCGGATCCGGACCCTGCTGATGCGGCGGCGGGACGGGCGGCTGAGCGGCCTGGTTCGGACCAGGACCCGCGGGGCCACCGGGACCGTGGGGTCCGGGCTGGTTGACCGCGGCCTGCTGCTGCGGCGGCACGGGACCGTTCTGCGCGGGGCCGTTCGGTACCGGGCCGTTCTGCGGCGGGCCCTGCGGAGGCGGGCCGGCGGGAACGCCGTTGGGTCCACCCGGGCCGTTGGGACGTTGCTGCGGGGGCTGGTTCCCCCTGGTGAGGTACCCCGCCGCGGCCTGCGCCGTCTGGGCGTCGACCTCGGGCAGCGCGAAATCGTTCTGCCGGACATGTTCGATCAGGTCGAGCTCCGGCGAGACGCCGTACTCGCGCAGGTAGAAGTTGACGGCGGCGGGCCAGATCCACTGCCCGTCGCTGTGGAAGGCGACCGGGACGGTGGCCTCGGGGGTCTGCGCGAGCCTGTCGATGTCGTAGCCGCGCTCGGGGACCACCAGCGGGGCGTGGTCGAGATACTCGAGCAGCCTGTCCTGCTCTTCTATCTCCAGGTCGGGCCGGTTGATCACCGGACGCCCGGCCGGGCCGATGGTGTCGAAGATGCGGGCGATGCGGAAGTGCGGTCCGGGCTGCTCCGGGCCGAGGCCGGACATGCGCCGGATCAGCCATTCGGGCACGTTCTCCTCGGAGCGGGGGAACATGCGCAGCTCGTCGGAGAGCGCCTGAGGAGGCGGCGCGAGGCGCCACTGGGGCTCGTCGCGGTTGTACTCGAGGTTGTAGCTGGACGGGTGGTCGAGCTGGTATCGGGCGTTGAACCAGGTGCCGCGGCCGTCGCGATACATGCCGGCACGGAGCCTGCCGAAGAGCGTCGCGATGTCGTGCGTCGCGACCCACTCGTGCGCGGTGCCGTCCTCGGTGATGATCTCGCCGGTCATCTCGTGGTACCTGCCGACGGCTCGGTACTCGGCGGTCACCTTCCGCCAATCGCGCGGCGCGGCCCGCAGCAGGGCGAGGCCGATCTGTTTGACCAGGGTGTCCTGCTCGGTCGCGTTCAACTGAGTCGTCGGTTGTGCCACGGTCACATTTTGACCGTATCCGCGCTTGTGTGCACCCCGCATGTGGGTTTTGCCGCTCTTGACAGCCCGGAATAAGCCCTGACCTGCTGCCGCGTCACTCACCCGGGATACTGACGACGTGAACCGATTTGCCCGCGAGACCCCGAAGGACGAGGACTGATGGCGGTGGCCGGACAGCGGCGTGACCGTGGGGCACTGCTCCATCACCTGCCGTTCCTGCTGGTGATGCTGGTGGTGGCCGTCGCCGCCCTGCGGATCGGGCAGTACCACTGGCGCCAGGGCGCCGCGCTGATCGGCGGGGCGCTGCTGCTCGCGGGCCTGCTCCGGGCGGCGCTGCCCGAAGCCAAGGCCGGCCTGCTGGCGATCCGGGGCAAGCCGGTCGACGTCCTGACCTACGGCGCGCTGTCCGTCTTGATCCTGTTCATCGCCTTCACGATCACCGGCGGCCCACTGTCCTGAGTGGTCAGGAGGCCATGGCGGGGGTGAGTCGGGCTTCGCGGCGGTCCAGGCCGCCGGACACCGCGGCCAGCGAGAGTCCCAGAACGGCCAGCGACGCCCCCACCCAGTTGGGCGCGACCAGGCCGAACCCGCCCGCGATCACCAGTCCGCCCAGGTAGGCGCCGATGGAGTTCGCGATGTTGAACGCCGACTGCACGGCGGCGGAGACCAGCGACGGCGTCCCGCCCGCTTTCTCCATGATCCGGGCCTGCATCATCGGGCCGATCATGAACCCGGCGAGGCCGACGAAGAAGATCGTGACCGCCGCGCCGACCTTGCCGTTCGCGGTGAAGGTGAAGATCGCCAGCACCGTGGCCAGTCCGAACAGCGAGACGTAGAGGCTCGGCATCAGTGCCTTGTCGGCGAGCCTGCCGCCGAGGATGTTGCCGATCGTCATACCGACCCCGGCCAGCGAGAGCAGCAGGGTGACGTTCGACGGCGAGTAGCCGGTGACGTCGGTCAGCATCGGCGCGATGTAGGACAGGCAGGCGAAGACGCCGCCGAGGCCGAACGTGACGATCGCGAGCGCGAGCCACACCTGCGGTCGGCGGAAGGCGCCGAGTTCGCCGCGCAGCGACGGCTCGACCGGTTTGCCCTGGTGGGGGACCAGTTTCGCGATCGCGGCCATGGCGATCAGGCCGATCACGGCGACGACGCCGAAGGTCGCGCGCCAGCCGACCTTCTGGCCGAGCAGCGTCCCCAGCGGCACGCCGACGACGTTGGCCAGGGTCAGGCCCAGGAACATCATCGAGACGGCCTTCGCGCGTTCGCCCGGCTTGGCCAGGCTGGACGCGACGACCGCGCCGGCGCCGAAGAACGCGCCGTGCGGCAGTCCGGCGAGGAAGCGGAAGGCGACGCCGAACTCCTGGTTCGGCGAAAGCGCGAAGAGGGTGTTGCCGAGCGTGAACAGCCCCATCATCGCCAGCAGCATGGTCTTGCGCGGCAGCCGGACGGCGGCGGCGGTGAGCAGCGGGGCGCCGACCACGACGCCGAGGGCGTACCCGGAGATCAGGTAGCCGGCGGAGGGGATCGACACGCCGAAGTCGGCGGCGGCTTCGGGCAGCACGCCCATCATGACGAATTCGGTGGTCCCGATGCCGAAGGCACCGATGGCGAGCGCGAGCAGCGCGACGGGCACGGCTCTCCTTCCGGGGTCGTACGTGAGTAAACGATTACTCGCCCAGCGTCGCGGATGGGAGAGCTGAATCGATTTAGGTCTCGGACACAAAAGAAGACAGCGCGTGTGGCTCCAGCGCCGACGAGCTGTCCTGCGTCCAGTTCAACGGATCGAGGGGGTGTTTGTCATCCCGGTTTCGGGTGAGGCTGCCCACCCTCAGCGGCGGGCGGCGAGCACTCCCTGGAGCAGGCCGGGGAAGAGCTCGTCGAGATCGTTGCGGCGCAAGGAGTTGTAGCGCGCGGTGCCCTGCTGGCGGCCCATGATGATGCCCGCTTCGCGCAGGGTGCGGAGGTGATGGGTGAGTGTGGACTTGGTCACGGCGACGTCGAAACCGCTGCACGAGATCTCGGTGTCGGCGCCGGCCAGCTGGCGGACCATGTCGAGTCGCACCGGGTCCGCGAGCGCGGCGAGGACCGCCTCGATCCGGATCTCGTCCTGATCGGGGTAGACGTACTGCTGGGTCGTCGCGGCCATGGGTCCATAGTACGACGCCCCTCGAACTTCTGGCGAGTTCGTAGTACGGTCTCCATCGAACTACGACAACCATCGAACAACGACCCCACGTCGACTTTCGCGGGCTAAACGCGCTCTGGTCGCCTGCCGCGCCGACCTGCGTTTAGCGGGCTAATCGCGCTCCGGCACCGACTCGCGTTTAGCGGGCTAAACGCGATCGACGGGGGTCTGGAGCTGGGGAGTCATGACTTTCGCACCACCCAGGACCGCGGTGCTGGCGCTCGGCACCTTCGCGGTCGGCACCAGCGGGTACGTCGTCGCCGGGCTGCTGCCCGCGCTGACCGGCGAGCTCGCGGTCTCCGAGACGGCCGCCGCCCAGCTGGTCACCGCCTTCGCCATCGCGTACGCCGTCGGATCGCCGCTGTTCGCCGCCGTCACGGGCCGCTGGGAACGGCGCACGCTCCTGGTCGCCGCCCTCGTCGTCACCGCCATCGGCAACGCCCTCGCCGCCCTCGCGCCCGGCTACGTGACCCTGCTCCTCGCGAGGGTCGTCACGGCGATCGGCGCCGCGGTCTTCACCCCGGCCGCGAGCGCCGTCGCCGCCGAACTCACCTCGCCGGAACGCCGGGGCCGCGCGGTCGCGCTCGTCTTCGGCGGCTTGACCATCGCGACGATCCTGGGCGTCCCGCTCGGCAGCGTCCTTTCGCAGAGCGTCGGCTATCAGGCCGTCTTCGCGCTCGTCGCGGCCTTCTCGCTCCTCGGTGCCTTCGCGGTCCGGCTGGTCCTGCCCGCCGTCCCGGCACCGCCGCCGGTCCCGTTCGCCGAACGGTTCACCGTCGCCAAGGACCCGCGTGTCCTCGCCATGCTCGGCGCGACCGTGCTCGGCTGCCTCGCCGCGTTCTCCGTCTACACCTTCATCTCGCCGGTCCTGTCCGCCACGGCGGGCGTCCACGGCACCACGGTCAGCCTGCTGCTGTTCGTCTACGGCGCGGGCGGCGCGCTCGGCAACGTCCTCGGCGGCCGCGCGACCGACCGCTGGGGCGCCCGCGGCCCGCTGCTGATCGTGTTCGGCGGCATCACCGTGGTGCTCGCCCTGCTGCCGCTGGTCGCGACCAGCGTGGCCGGCGCGGCCGTCATCCTGTTCCTCTGGGGCCTGGCCACCTGGTCGATCAACCCGCCGATCCAGCACCGGCTGATCGAGCTGTCCAAGCAGAACGCGGGGCTCGTCCTCTCGCTCAACGCGTCCGCGATCTACCTCGGCGTCGGACTGTCCGGCCTGGTCGGGGGAGCGGTGCTCAGCGGTGGCGGACCGCTCCTGCTGCCCGAGATCGCGGCGGTGCTGACGGCGCTCGGAGCGGCCGTGGTCGTGGTGGGCTGGCGGAGCCGCGTGAGGCAGCCCGCGCTGGCCGACTGACGCCTATTCGGCGCGAGTCTGGACTTCGCAGTCGGGGCCGGGGAACACCAGCCCTTCGTGTCCGTCCGCGAACCGGACGAGATACGGCGGGCCACCGTGTTCTCCGCGTACCTCGAGGATTTCGCCGCGCTGCCCGGCCGAGCCCACCGTGCGTCCGTGCACGTGGATCTCGTCTCCGACGGTCGCCTGCATGAGAACCACCTCCGACGCTTCAAGGTTAGGAGCGTCGGAGGTGATCCCGCTACAGTGTGGGCATGATCCTCGAAATCCTTGGAGGCGCGACGCCTCACGTCCGGTGAGCCCGTCGATCCGGGTCCGCACGCCCTCGGAACTGCGTGCGGCCAGAAGAAGGAAATCCCACTCCTGCTGGGGACATCTCGTCGCGGCACCGCTGTGGCCGCTGCACGGCGCGAATCTCGGCACGCTTTTGCGGACTTGCGACGCGGTGGGTGCCTGCCTTGCCGTGCCGAGGTTTCCGTGGGTGCCGGAGGCGCTGCGCCGAGGGAACACGTTGCGGCGCCCGGCTTGTGTGCACTGGGTGAACGACCCGCCGGGCTGGCTGACGCGGGAAAAGGCGGCGGGCACCGCGATCGTCGGTGTCGAACTGGCCGACGAATCCGTCCGCCTCGCCGATCTCCCGCCCGCGCGCGGCCGGACGATCGCCGTACTCGGCCATGAGCAGCAAGGCATTCCGCCGGAAGCGCTCGACCTGCTCGACACCGTCGTCGAAATCCCGATGGTGGGCACGGGCGCGAGTCTCAACGTCGCCGTCGCGGGCAGTCTCGTGCTGTACAAATTGGCGGGCTTGCTGTGACCGTCGCCGATAGGCTGCCGGGATGACCGACGTACTCGACACAGTGGCCGGGAAGAGCGGCGAATTGGTACTGCGCCGGGCGGGGGAAGACTTCGAGGTCATCGCCAACGGCGTCTTCCTGATGGACACCCGTAACGGTGAATCGGAACGGTTGCTCGTCTCGGTGGCGGCGGACCTGGTGCCCGGCAAGGCGCGGATGCTGATCGGCGGTCTCGGTGTCGGCTATTCGCTGCGCGCCGCGTTGGACCACCCCGGTGTCGGCGAGATCGTGGTCGTCGAGCGCGAGCCGGCCGTGATCGGGTGGAACCGCGAGGGCCCGCTCAAGGACGTCCACGGCGACGCCCTCGCCGACGAGCGGGTCACCGTCGTGGAGGCCGATCTGGTGAAGTGGTTACGCCGGACGGAAGAGCGGTTCGACGCGTTGTGTCTCGACATCGACAACGGTCCTGAGTGGACGGTCACGGACGGAAACGCGAAGCTGTACCAGGAGGACGGGCTCGACATGCTCGCCACGCGGCTGCGGCCCGGCGGCGTGCTCGGGGTGTGGAGCGCCGAGTCGGTGCCGTCGTTCGCGAAACGGCTGCGAGCGCGGTTCGGTGAGGTCCGGGAGCTGAAGATCCCGGTACCGCAGGGCGAGCCGGACGTGCTGTGGTTCGCGCGGAGGTAGCCGACGCCGCACGGGTCAACGCCCGCTGGTGTCATACGGTCTGCCGGACGGGCGTTTCCACCGCCCGCGTCTGGAAGTCGGCGCGCCGGACACCTCCGCTGTACCCGGACGCCATGACCTTGACACCGGACGCGAAAGCCGAGGACGTTCTGGACGGGATCGACTTGTCGCCGGGCTGCGCGGTGAAGGACAGCTTCGGCAGCCTCGATCTTTCGCGAGCCGGCTTCGAGGTGCTTTTCGAGGCCACGTGGATCACCCGCATGGTCCAGATGCCCCTTGAACCGGGCTGGTCCCGAGTCGACGACGAGTTCGAAGACCCGTTCGTCGAGGTGTGGTCCGACGGAGTTTCGGGCGTGACCGCGAATCGCGACGGCGACTACGCCGGACTGTCCAATTTGTACACACGTGGCGATCTTGACGACGCCTGGCGCGGCGCGACCTCAGCCGTCGCGGCGAGTTTCCCCGGTTTGCCGATCACCGGCTACGAACGCGGCGAAGATCTCGACGCGGCCCTGCGCAACGGCTACACGGCACTGGGGCCGCTGCGGGTCTGGCTGAAATGATCGCAGCATGGAGATCACGACCTGGCACCTCGAACAGACCTCGCCGGACGACCTGAGCGCGGCGAAACCGCCCGCCGTCCCGGTGACGGTCACGCGCTCCGAGCTGGTCAGCCCGGAGCTGAACCGCTACCTCTACACAGCGGTCGGTGGCGACTGGTTCTGGATCGACCGGCTGAGCTGGACGTGGGCACAGTGGATCGAGTGGCTGGGCAGGCCGGGCGTCGAGACCTGGGTGGCCTACGCGCAGGGGACGCCATGCGGCTACTTCGAACTCGACGGCAGCGAAGAAGGCGAAGTCGAACTCGCCTACTTCGGCCTGATGTCGTCCTTCGTCGGGAAGGGCGTCGGCGGGCACCTGCTGACCGTCGCGCTGCGCGAGGCATGGGCGCTCGCGGAGCGCTGGCCCGGCAAGACGACGCCGCGCCGCGTCACGGTCCACACCTGCACCACGGACGGCCCGGCCGCGCTCAAGAACTACCAGGCACGCGGCTTCCGGGTGTTCCGCACCGAGGTCGAGCAGGCCGAGCTGCCCGCCGAGACGCCGGGACCGTGGCCGGGAGCCGCGAAGAAGTAGCTACTTGGTGGTGGCCGCTCGGGCTATTCAGAGGAGTCGGCCGCGAAACCGCGGCCGACTTTCAAGTCGAGCAACTACTCGGCACGGTCCGTCAATTGCCAGGCTTGCGCGAGCCTGGCGACAAGCTCACGCTGTCGTTTCTCCAGTTTATGCGGATTCCAAGTATCCGTTGCCAGGACCTGTGTCGTCAGAGGAAAGTTGGACACGCCTGACTTGGAGGTGAAATAGCGCGCCTTCTTGGTGGTGAAGTCGAAGTTCTGCGCTTCGGAGTTCTTTGTGCGACTGAGCAGCACCAGGTTCGCGAGCCGGTGAGTCCAGTAGGCGCGCTGCTCGTTCGTGAAGAGCCGGCGCCAATCGCTGTCTGCTTTCGGGTTTTGTGGGAGTACATGCTCGACAGTGATGATCTTTGGGGAGTGTTCCAGCATCGGAGGATCGGACAGTAGTTCGTTGAGCCTGATGAGGACGTACTTGCGCACAGCTGTCTGGGTGTAGATCTCCCCCTCAAGCCTGATGATCATTTCGGCTTGTTCTTCGTCGGTCAGATCGAGTTCGGGGCTGTCGCAGCCCATCCCGGCGTCGAGATCGCGAAGGAGCCGTCCGATGCGCTGGCCGCGACCGTGGGTATTGTACCGGCGGATGAGCATCCACGCTCCGAGCCGTTCAAGCCTGCGCAGGAAGTCGACCAGCCAGTCTCGGTCGAATTGATGATGCTTGAGTGCCCACAGTGCCGGCGCTTGCCAGTCGAAATTATCCAACCGGTGGAGGCGCCGCAACCACTTGTTGATCTCGGTGGCGTCGGGCAGCGACTGATAGTCGCAGGTGATGATGTCTCGATAGGCCCGGCCGTACGGCTCGAGTACGGTGTCGACGAATTCGGGCGACCGGTTGGGGAGAAAGTCGTTGAGTACGTGATTATCGAACTCGAGCAAGAGCTGTTCGCGTGCTCGGATCTTCATGTAGATCATCCGGATGTGGGAGAAAAGGTCGGCGAACGCGTCGCGACCGAGATCGGCTTCCAGGTCCTCCCACTTGGTGGCGTACTTCTCCTTGAGATCATCGGGTATCTCCCCGATGACCTTCGACTTGAAGATGTCGGCTGGTGAAAGCTCGACGCCTCGGGAATTCATCACCGAGAAGATCCGGTACGCGCTGGCGAGGTCCGAGGTGCTGACCACGACGAGGAATGTGCGTTGCACGATCGTTTTGGCCAGGGCGAGCCGCTCGCTCGGTGTCTTCTCGCTCAGCAGCTTCTCTAATTCCCGGACATTGGCCGCGATGCGTTCCTGGGCGTCGTTGTCCGGTGCCACGCCTTCCTGTAGTACCGCAAGCCCGCCGCGGTCTTGGACGTGCTTGCGGAAAAAGTCCTCGTCACGGCGCCTCAGCCGTACTCTGGGGCGCGAGGCGAGTTCCTGGATAGTGTCCCCGGGCTCCCAGATCAGTTTGTCGAGGTTGTCAGCATCGGCTGAGTTGTCAGACAGCTCGCGCAGTACCGACAACAGGATGGTCAGCGTGGTGAGTCGCTGCTGACCGTCGATGACTTGTGCCAACGGCGCGCTCGGTTCCTTGACGAGCACGATGGAGCCGAGGAAGTACGGATCTCCCGGAGCACGGCTCATCGCCTCGCCGAGGTCATCGAGCAGCAGAGTGGCCTGCTCCCGGCCCCAGGCATAGGAACGTTGGTAGTCGGGGATGACGAACTCGTAGTCACTCGAGAAAACCTTCGACAAGGGAACTTCATGTGCTTCGAGCTTCTTCATCCACCAGATCCACTCAGGCCGCTGTCAGGACACCATGCGTGTCGGCTGTTAGATGCGGTCCGTTACGACCAAACCACGCCGGGGAGGTTTGGCCCGATCCCAGGGATGAAGTAGCTACTTCGCCGGAGCCTTGGCCGCGGCCTTCGCCGCCTTCTTGAACGCCCGCACCTCGCCGAGGGTCTTCGCGTCGACGACGTCGGCGATCGAACGCCGGGAGCCGCGGTCACCGTAGGGGCCGGTGGCCGCGCGCCAGCCCTTCGGGTGAATACCGAGCTGCTTGCCGAGCAGCGCGAGGAAGATCGCGGCCTTCTGGTCGCCGTAGCCGGGCAGTGCCTTGAGCCGCTTGAGGACCTCCGGGCCGTCTGGTTTGGGGCGCCCGGCGGTCCAGATCCCGGCCGCGTCGCCGTCGTAGCGTTCGACCACGTGCTCCGCGAGATCCTTCACGCGGCGGGCCATCGAGCCGCCGTAGCGGTGGATCGCGGGCGGGACCACGCAGAGCTCGACGAAGGTCTCGGTGTCCATCGCGTGGATCTTCCGGATGTCGAAGCCGTCCATCCGGTCCGCGATCTTCTGCGGGCCGCGGAACGCGTGTTCCATCGGGAACTGCTGGTCGAGGAGCATCCCGACGAGCAGCGCGAACGGGTCCTCGGTCAGCAGCCGGTCCGCTTCCTCGTCCCCGACCAGGTGCAATGCGCGCGTCATGCGCCCAGGATCTCACGACCGGGCCGCCGCGCGCGTCCTCATCCGTGTGGGTCGACGAGCAGGTCCGCGGCCGCGGTGGTGACGGCGGCCGACACCGCGGCCAGCGCGGGGGAGTCGAGTTTCCACTGCTGCCAGAACAGCGGTACGTCGATCGGGTGGTCCGGGTCGAAACCGACCAGCGTGCCGTCACGCAGCCGGTCGCCGATCTGCGCGAGCGGCACCATGCCCCACCCCATCCCGGCGGTGACGGCGTCGAAGAACCCTTCGGACGACGGGACGTAGTGCCGCAGCGAACTCGCGGTCGTGCCGCGTTCGCGAGCGAAGCGGTCCTGAAGGTCGTCACGACGGTCGAAGACGATGACGGGCGCTTCGGCGAGGTCGAGGTCCGTGCCGAGCGCCGGGCTCACGACGGCCAGATAGCGCATGTGCCCGAGCCGGTGCACCGAACATCCCGCGACCGGATCCGGCGACGACGTCACGGCGGCCATCACCAGACCCTCCTTCAGCAACGTCGTGGTGTGGTCCTGATCCTCGCGATGCAGCTCGAAGCAGATCTTCTGCTCGGGCGGTACCCGCGTGAGCGCCGGCAAGAACCACGTCGCCAGCGAATCGGCGTTCACCGCGATCGGCAGCCGGACCGGTTCGTCGCCGGCGGTCAGGCCGAGTTCGGCCCGGGTGTCGGCCTCCAGCAGGGCCAGCTGACGGCCGAAGCGCACGACGGCTTGCCCGGATTCGGTCAGGCGCACCGGTTTCGTGCGGATCAGCAGCACCCGGCCGGTGCGCTGTTCGAGCGCCTTGACGCGCTGGCTGATGGCCGACGGCGTCACGTGCAGCGCCGACGCCGCCGCGTCGAACGTGCCTTCGTCGGCGACGGTCAGCAGCGTGCGGACCAGGTCGAGAGGCAGATCGCTCATCATGAGCGCTAATGTTACGTAAGAATCTTTAGCTGTACTGTTGACGGTCCGCTTCCTAATGTCCTCCGTATGGGAGACGTTCTGTTCAGCGCGGCCGCCGGTTTCGGCGCCACCATGGCCCTCATCGTCGCGATCGGCGCGCAGAACGCGTTCGTGCTGCGGCAGGGGATCCGGCGTGAAGCGGTGCTCGTGGTGGTGCTGATCTGCATCTTTTCGGACGCCATCCTGGTCAGCCTCGGGGTCGGCGGGGTCGGCGCGATCGTGGGGGCGTCGCCCGAAGCACTGACCGTCGTCGCCCTGGTCGGCGGCGCTTTCCTGCTGTGTTACGGCGCCCTCGCGGCCCGTCGCGCGTTCAAGCCTGCCGCGCTGGAAACCGGTGGCCCGGAGACCGGCGGATCGCTGCGCCGCATCGTGCTGACGACGCTGGCGCTCACCTGGCTGAATCCGCACGTCTACCTCGACACCCTGCTCCTGCTCGGCGCCATCGCGGCGGGACACGGCGGCGGCCGGTGGGCCTTCGGCGTCGGTTCGGTGCTGGCCAGCGTGATCTGGTTCCTCGTGCTCGGCTTCGGCGCGCGGCTGCTCAGCGGGTTCTTCCGCAAGCCGTCGTCGTGGCGGGTGCTGGACGGCCTGGTCGCCGCGACGATGATCGCCCTCGGTGTGACACTGGTGGCCACCGCCTGAAGCCCTTGTGATCCGTCACAAGAGGCGGCGCGTAAGTCTGGTTCTTCTCCCGGTCCCGGCCACCAGTTTGTGACGCATGATGACTCGCATCACATACTGACGAGTAACCGGAGGCAGGGATGCGGGCTCGGGTCACCAACGGCGGTGCCACCAAGACCAGGAAGATCCTCACCACGCTTGTCGCGGCTTTGACGTTCACGATCGCCGTCCCGGCGGTGGCGAGCGCGGCGCCTTCGAGCGGCTGGAACGACTGGTCGTGCAAGCCCAGTGCGAACCACCCCGAGCCCGTCGTGCTGGTGCACGGCCTCGGCGGCAACGCGACGACCAACTGGTTCTATCACGCGCCGAAGCTCAAGAACGCGGGCTACTGCGTCTATTCGCTGACCTACGGCGGCACCGTCCTGGGTGGACAGTTGTTCGGCGGAATGGCCTCGATGCGGAAGAGCGCCGTCGAACTCGGCGCGTTCGTGGACCGCGTGCGGTCGAGCACCGGCGCGGGCAAGGTCGACATCGTCGGGCACTCCGAGGGCACGACGATGCCCGCGTACTACCTCAAGTTCGAGGGCGGCGCGGAGAAGGTGAAGCACTTCGTCGGCTTCGGCTCGAACTTCAAGGGCACGTCGCTTAACGGCCTTTCCGGGCTGGCCAAGGCCGTGCTTTCGCTGCCCGGCATCGACCTGCTCGCCGACGGGGTGTGCGGGGCGTGCCGTGAATACCTCGCGCCGTCGGACTTCCTCGACGATCTGGCCCGCGGCGGGGTGACCGTGTCGGGGCCGACCTACACGAGCATCGTGAGCCGCCACGATCGAGTGGTCACGCCGTACACCAGCGGCGTGCTGAACGAGCCGGGTGCGACCGACATCGTGTTGCAGGACAGGTGTGGCGTGGACGTCTCCGGGCATCTGAGCCAGGCGATCGACCCGAATGTGACGGGCCTGATCCTCAAGGCGCTCGACCCGGAAGGCGCGCCCGCGCCGAAGTGCGTGCCGTTCTTCGCACCGCTGTAGGACACTGTAGGGATCAGGGTTTGGTCGCGTGCACCACGAACACCGACCGGACCCTGTCCTCGGACTCGACGTCGAGGCGCTTCACGGTCACCTCGGTGAAGCCCGCTTCGGAGGCCAGTTCCGCCGCGTCGTCCTCGGTTTCCGGCAGCTTCAGGTCGGCGGGGACGATCGCGGCGAACGCCTCCGACGGCCGGAACGCCGACGCCAGCGGCAGGCTGAAGCCGACCCGTCCGCCCGGGCGCAGCGCCCGCAGCCAGTCGCGAAGCGCGGCCGCGCCGAGGAAGTGCAGCGAGGACGCGCAGAGCACGGCGTCGGCGCCCTCGTCCTCCACCGGCGACGGAACCGCCGAGGCGACCTGCCAGGTGATGACCTTGCCGGGATCGAGTGTCGCCGCCTTCGTCTCGGCCTGGGCGATCATGCCCGGCGAGATGTCGATCGCGAGCACCTCGCCCGGCTCCAGGCGCAGCGCGGCGAACGCGGCCACGCCGGTACCGGTCGCGACGTCGAGAACGCGTTCGGGAGCCGTGCGGCCGAGGCCGTCGACGAGCGCTTCGGCGACCAGGCCGTGAAAGGTGTCTTCGTCGTAGTGGGCGGCCATGCCGTCGAACAGTCCGGCCGCGATCTCCTCGGTCACGACGGTGACCCTATCCGGGAGGCGGCGGCGCCCGGCGAAACCCAGGTCGGCGCGGTGATACCAGCACAGTTCGGGATCGCCTTCGAGCCAGCACAGCAGGACGTCGACGCCGTCGAGTTCGGCGGGGAAGTCGATCAGGAGCGGGGCGAACCCCTTCAGCTCCGCGCCGGTCCGCTGGACGGTGGTCATCAGATCGTCCAGCCTGGCCTGCGCGGCTTTCCATTCCGGCATCCCGCCGAGCGTGGTCTCCCGGCCGCCCGGGCGCAGGGACGCGGCGAGTTCGGCCGCGTCGGCGCGGAGGCGGACGAGCTCGTCGAGCACGGGGCGTAGCCGGGCGAGCTCGGCGCGGGCTTCAGGAACGGTGAACAATCCCATGCGCCGATGGTCCCAGCCCGCTCAGCGGCGCCGCCGGGCGAGTCTCGACGCGAGGCCGGCACCGATCAGGAGGAAGCCCGTCCCGAGTAGCCCGCCGATGAACAGCCAGCTCGTGACGCCGTAGGTGACGTCGTTCTGCGGCAGGTACTTCATGAGCCGGAAGCCCCATTCGGGGACCGCCGCGGCGGCCAGGCCGGGCGCGACACCCCAGACGAGACCGCCGAGGATCGGCCCGGTCGCCGAGAGCGCGCCGAGCAGTCCGACCGCCAGCAGCAGGATCCCGCCGCCCACCAGCAGGCTGATGCCGAGGACGTCACGTTGGGTGCTCAGCGTCGCCTGGATGAGCATCTGCTGCCGCAGGCCGCCCCACGACAGCAGGCCGAGGGCGACCGGCGTCAGGATCAGCCCGCCTGCGCCGCTGAGGACGCGACGCACGCCCCGGCCCGCGCGGGGGTCTTCGGTGCCCAGGTCGTCCTCGAAGGGCTCGTACGGCTCATACGACTCGACGTCCTCGTACGGCCTTCGCGGGTCTTTGGGCTTCTCTTGCTCGTACTCGCCGTACTCCTGGTAGTCCTCGTCGTCGTACTCCGCGACGTACCGGTGCGATGACATGGGCGGGCCACCTCCCTGACCCGGACTACGGACGCGAAGCCCCTTCGGTTCACTTCGATCTCCGCAGAGCGCGTTTAGCCCGCTAAACGCGATTCGAGCGGCGCCGGGTCAGTGTCCCGACCAGGCCGGCCCCGACCAGGAGGAAACCGCTCCCGAACAGGGCGCCCAGCACCAGCCAGGACACCAGGCCGACGCCGAGTTCGCGGCCGCCGAAGTCGTACAGGCTGCTCATGACGCTCGTCCCGCCCAGGAGCGTGGTCAGTCCGGGGATCACTCCCCAGATCAGCCCGCCGAGGACCGGCCCGAGTCCGGACAGCGCGCCGAGGAGCGCGACGCCGAGAAGGAAGAAGCCGCCGACGATCAGCAGGATCATGCCCAGCGGGTCTTCGCCGACGGTGTAGGCCTGCGCGTACATCCCCTGCAGGCGCGAGCCGCTGTAGATCACCAGCCCGAGCGCGACCGGCGTGAGGAGGACCCCGCCGAGCGCGCTGATCACACGAGGCACGGCACGGCCGCTTTGCCTAGGCTGGAGATAAGGCTCCGGCACCGACGGCTGCTCGTGCGGCGGCACGGCGTAGGGGTTGGTGGACATGGGGACCGCCCTTCCGGTGGGCCTGCTGCGCCGAAAATGGAGTGCGGTTCGATGATGGCGCGGTCTCCGGGGATCCCGTGACGGCCGGATGGCCGTCGTCCGACCGGGTGACGTCGGTCACAACGGCCTCGTGGAGACTTGATACCGACCACTACTGGAACCATCCAGGACCGTAAAGCAGTACGCTTGTACCGCTACCGGAGAGACTGAAGAAGAACGCGAAGATCCGCGGAAGGAGCACCGCTGCTCATGGCCAAGATCAAGGTCCAGGGCACCGTCGTCGAGCTCGACGGCGATGAGATGACCCGCATCATTTGGCAGTTCATCAAGGACAGGCTGATCCACCCGTACCTGGACGTGGACCTGGAGTACTACGACCTGGGCATCGAGGAGCGGGATCGCACCGACGACCAGATCACCATCGACTCCGCCAACGCGATCAAGAAGCACGGCGTCGGCGTCAAGTGCGCCACGATCACGCCGGACGAGGCGCGCGTCGAAGAGTTCGGCCTGAAGAAGATGTGGCTCTCGCCGAACGGCACGATCCGCAACATCCTCGGCGGCGTGATCTTCCGCGAGCCGATCGTCATCCAGAACATCCCGCGCCTGGTGCCCGGCTGGACCAAGCCGATCATCATCGGCCGTCACGCGCACGGTGACCAGTACAAGGCGACCAACTTCAAGGTCCCCGGTCCCGGCACGCTGACCATCAGCTACACCCCGGACGACGGCTCCGAGCCGATGCAGTTCGACGTCGCGAAGTTCCCCGAGGGCGGCGGCGTCGCCATGGGCATGTACAACTACCGCAAGTCCATCGAGGACTTCGCGCGCGCCTCGCTGCAGTACGGCCTCGACCGTGAGTACCCGGTCTACATGTCGACCAAGAACACCATCCTCAAGGCCTACGACGGCATGTTCAAGGACGTGTTCGAGGAGATCTACCAGGCCGAGTTCAAGGCCGACTTCGACGCCAAGGGCATCTCCTACGAGCACCGCCTGATCGACGACATGGTCGCCGCGGCGATGAAGTGGGAGGGCGGCTACGTCTGGGCCTGCAAGAACTACGACGGTGACGTGCAGTCCGACACGGTCGCGCAGGGCTTCGGCTCGCTGGGCCTGATGACCTCGGTGCTGCGCACCCCGGACGGCAAGACCGTCGAGGCCGAGGCCGCGCACGGCACGGTCACCCGGCACTACCGCCAGCACCAGCAGGGCAAGCCGACCTCGACCAACCCGATCGCGTCGATCTTCGCGTGGACCCGGGGCCTCGAGCACCGCGGCAAGCTGGACTCGAACCCGGAGCTGATCGGGTTCGCGAACAAGCTGGAGCAGGTCGTCATCGAGACCGTCGAGAGCGGCAAGATGACCAAGGACCTCGCGCTGCTGATCAGCAAGGAGCAGGCGTTCCAGACCACCGAGGAGTTCCTCGCGACGCTGGACGAGAACCTGGCCAAGAAGATCGCCCAGGGCTGAGTCTCGCTGTAGTACGACGAAGGCCCCCTTCCTCGCGGAAGGGGGCCTTTCGCGTTGTGACCCTGGGTAGCCCGGCGACTTTCCGGTTGGCGCCTCCGGGTGGTTGGCAATCCGGGATCTGGGCGACCGTCCCGGTTTCTGCCACTCTGGACCGGACAGAAAACGATTCCCTTGTTCGAGGAGTGACCATCATGGCCATCTCGAAACCGGTCTTGTTCATCGGCGGCGGACTGGCGCTGATCGTCGTCGTCGCCATCTCGGGACAGGACCGGGAGTCGAGCGCGTCGAGCCCGACCGGTTGCCAGGTCGTGGTGACGGCCGACGTACTCAACGCGCGCGACGTCCCCGGTGGGCAGAAGATCGTCGGCAAGTACGTCAAGGACGCGAAGATCGACGCGCAGCCGGTGGTCGAGAACGGCTTCCGCAAGATCGCCGAAGGCAAGTGGGTCTCGGCGGAGTTCGCGCCCCCGGTCCAGGGCGCCAAATGCGGCCCGTGACCTGCGGCTTCGCGTTTAGCCCGCTAAACGCGACGTGTCCCTGACCTGGGGGATCGCGTTTAGCCCGCTAAACGCAAGTGGGCGCCTTCCTCGGCCGCCAGTACCTCGCCCCTGAACTCCTCGCGCGCCTCGGTCACCGAGATCTCGCGGTCGGAACCGGGCCAGAAATGGGTCAGCAGCAGCCGCCGGGCGCCCCCGCGCTCGGCCCAGTAACCGGCTTCGCCCGCCGTCGACACGAGCCGCGGCGTCTCGTCGGGAGACGGGCCCTGCAACGTGGCGTCGGCGATGAGCAGATCGGCGTCGCGCGCCAGCTCGGCCAGGATCGGGCTCGGCCCGCTGTCGCCGGTGTACGCGACGGTGAGCCCGGGCGCGCTCAGCCGGATCCCGTAGTTCGGCACGTGGTGCGGCAGCAGGAACGTCGTCATCCGGAACGGCCCGACCTCGCGCGGCGGGCCGAGGTCGGACACGTCGAAGATCGTCGTCGGATGCGGCCGCGGTTCCATCGCTTCGAGCCGTCGCACCGTGCCCGGCGTGCAGTGCAGCGGGATCCTGGGCTCGTCCGGCAGCCCGTAGGCGCGGGCACGGCCGAGCGCGCTCACGTCGGCGCAGTGATCGGGATGTTCATGCGTCACCACCACCGCGTCGACCCGGCCGCCGGGGGCGTGTTCGAAAAGCCGTGACGCGGCCCGTAACCGAGGTCGAGCACCAGCTTGAAACCCTCGTGGACCAGGAGGAATCCGGCGCAGGCGCGTCCCGGTTCAGGCCAGGCGCCGCAGCTGCCCAGCACGGTCAGCTCGCTCATGCGCGCAGTCTCGCAGACCGAACTCACTGACGGTTCTGTCGGACCCTCCGGGTAGCGTGCGGATCGTGCTGACCGTCTCCACTGTGAATGTCAACGGCCTCCGTGCCGCCGCGAAAAAGGGCTTCGTCGAGTGGCTGGGCTCGACGAAGGCCGATGTCGTCGCCTGCCAGGAGGTCCGGGCCGAGCTCAAGGAGCTGCCGGCCGGTGCCGCCGCGCCCGAAGGCTGGCACGTGGTGCACGCGCCGTCCGCGCAGAAGGGGCGCAACGGCGTCATGCTCTTCAGCCGCGCCGAGCCGGACGAGGTCCGCATCGGTTTCGGCGAGCCCGAATTCGAGGACAGCGGCCGCTACGCCGAGATCCACCTGCCGAATGTCGTGGTCGCGAGCCTGTACCTGCCCAGCGGTGACGTCGGCACCCCGCGCCAGGACGAGAAGGAGCGCTTCATGGCGGCGTTCCTGCCGTACCTCGTCGACCTGCGCGCCAAGGCCGAGGCCGGCGGCCGCGAGGTCGTCGTCGTGGGTGACTGGAACATCGCCTACGAGAAGACCGACCTGAAGAACTGGCGCGGGAATCAGAAGAGCTCGGGTTTCCTGCCGGAGGAGCGGGAGTGGCTCGGCCGCGTGTTCACCGAGGCCGGTTACGTCGACGTGCAGCGCAAACTCGATCCGGAAGGTCCCGGCCCGTACACCTGGTGGTCGTACCGCGGGAAGGCGTTCGACAACGACTCGGGCTGGCGCATCGACTGCCAGATCGCCACCCCCGGGCTGGCCGAGCGGTGCACGTCCGTCGTGGTCGAACGCGCCGAGTCCTACGACCAGCGCTGGTCGGATCACGCGCCGGTGACGGCGACCTATTCCGGCTGACCTGAGGCCGGTCACCGTGACCTCCGGGACTAGGTCGGGCACAATCAGGCTCAGGAGGTGGCGGCCGTGCACGAGTCGATCGAACTCAAGAAGCGCGAGATCGAGGATCTTTGCCGAACACACTCGGTGCGTCGCCTCGATCTGTTCGGCTCTGCCGTGAGTGACAGGTTCGACTCGGTGTCCAGCGATGTCGACGTGCTCGTCGAGTTCGACGCGGGGCCGGGGTTCGATCACTTCGGTACTTATTTCGACCTGAAAGAGGGCCTCGAGCAGGTGCTGGGACGTCCGGTCGACCTCATCAGCGTAACCAGCATCCGCAATCCTTACTTCAAGCAGCAGGTGCTGGAGACTCGGGAGCTTCTTTATGCAGCGTGATGCTCGCGCCTACCTTTGGGAGGCGTTGAGGGCAGCAGAACTGCTGACTGAGTTCAGTGAGGGCGAAGACTTCGATGGCTACCGGTCGAACGCCATGCTGCGCTCGGCGGTCGAGCGCCAGTTCGAGATCATCGGTGAGGCGCTGAACCAGCTGTCCAAAGTGGATAGCGTTCTCGCTGGGCAGGTTCCCGACCTCGGTCGTATCGTTGCCTTTCGCAACATTCTCATCCATGGATACGCGACCGTCGACGATGCCTTGGTGTGGCAGGTGCTCACCGAGAGGCTTCCTGGATTGATCGGTGTTCTTCGGCGCTTGCAAAAGACCTGAGGCCGGTAATGGAAACGAACGAAGCCAGGCGGATCGAGGCGACGAACGCTGAGCGCTACGCGATGTCCGCCCAGTACGGGTGGGAGTTCAGCCCGGACGCGCCGAACCTCCTGGAGCGCTGGACGGTGCTGCCGTTCAACCAGCGCGGTGACAAGCGGATGGCGTTCGGCGCGCTGAGCGGCGCGTACAACGGGCTCCAGTTCAGCGTCTTCGACTACCACCGCCGCCCGACGGTCACGAGCGTGCACACGCGGTGGACCAACAAGAAGGTCAACGAGCTGGACACGATCTCGATCGACACGGTCTGGGTGATCACGCTGCCCACGCCGATGCCGAACTTCCAGATCGTGTCGAGCATCGAAGCCGCCTGGGACGTAGATCAGTACCCCGAGCCCGCCACGGCGGACCGGAAGTTCAATCGCTGGTACAAACTGATCGACACCGATCCGAAGATCGCGGTCGGGGTGCTGACGCCGCAGGTCGCCGCCACGATGCGGTCGTCGAAGCTGCACACCTGGTCGCTGGTGGGCGCGGAACTGGTCTACGTCGAGAACCCGACGTTCGGCCGGACGAAGCCGGACGACGTGCTCTTGACACTGGCGCACCTCGGGAACCTGGTGTCGCTTCTGCCGTTCCATCTCGGTGGCGGGCAGGCCGCCGCGCCACCGCCGCAACAACACCAGCAACCGCCGTATCCGCCGCAGAATCCCGGGTATCCGCAGCAATACCCGCCTCCGCCGCAGTACGGCCGGCCGCCGTATCCGCAGCAGCCGGGATATCCGCCGCCGCAGTACCCGGCGCCGCACTATCCCCAACCCCAGTACCCGCACCCTCAATACCCGCCGCCGCCGTATCCGCAGCCCGGGTACCCACCGCAGGGTCATCCGCAGCCGGGCCCGTACGGTCCGCCGCCGGGGTATCCGCCACGCGGTTACTGACGGGACTTCGCGCTCTCCGTCCATACTGGACTTTCGACGAAGTGATTGTCGAATTTTTCCTGGCTGTCCAAGAGATCTTGGACGGTCGCGTCGCCGTGGCCGACTTTTTCCAGCAGGCGAAAGTAGTCGAACCGTTCCACGCCGGGGATGAACACGATCAGTACGTCCGCCGCTGAGTCCACGACCGTGCGGAAAGCGTGCGTGGTCAAGGGTGGAACGAGGAGCATGTCGCCCTCGGAAACGGTGACGATCTCTTCTCCCACAAGGACTTCCAGCTTTCCTCCCAGCATGAAGAACATCTCGGAGGAGCCCGTGTGGTAGTGCGGCGCCGCTCCGTCGGCACCGACGCCGAGTTGTGTTCTCGCGCTGCTCATGACTCCGCCTGTCGTGGAGACGTCGGCGAGCAGGGTGACGAGGGTGGGGGCCGCGCCGACGGTCTCGGCTTCGGCGGCGCGGACGAGGACGGGTTCGTGGGTTTGGATGCTCTGTGACATGTCCAGATAGTTCCATCACTGATAGTTCGCTGTCAAACTATCTCCTGTCGAATAGACTCGCGGACGTGAGTGAAGAGCGGAACGTCGACGCGATCGACGACGTGGTCGGCGCCTGGCGGCGGGAACGACCGGAACTGGACTTGACCGCGATCGGGGTCGCCGGCCGCCTCGGCCGCGTGACGATGCTGACCACGCCGATGGTGGAGGCCGTGTTCGCGAAGCACGGCTTGAAGCAAGGCGAGTTCGACGTGCTCGCGGCGCTCAGACGGTCCGGGAAGCCGTACACGCTGATCCCGTCCGAGCTGTCCGCGACGCTGATGATGTCCCGGGCGGGGATGACCAGCCGGATCGACCGGCTGGAGTCGGCGGGCCTGGTCGAGCGGGCGCTCGATCCCGAGGACCGGCGCAGCTTCCGGGTCACGCTGACCGAGCGCGGGTTCGAAGTCGTCGACGCCGCGATGACCGAGCACACGGCGAACGTCGCGAAGCTGCTTTCGCCGCTGGGTGGTGACCTCGAAGTCCTGGACAGGGCGCTGCGCCGACTTCTGGGCTCTCTCGAATGACGAAGGGGCTCTTCGTCGCGTCAACAGCGGCGAAGAGCCCCTTCAGCTGCCTGGACGGATCAGCAGGAAAGGTTGCCGCCGGGGGCGACGCCGAGGATCCCGGTGAACTGCTGGTACTTGCTCACGCGGCTCTGCACCTGGCCGGGGTTGCCGCCGTTGCATTCGATGCTGCCGTTGATGCTGCGGATGGTCTCGCCGAAGCCGCGGCTGTTGACCATCGCGTCGTGCGGGGTCATCGTGCCCGGACCGTTCTGGGTCATCCAGTACCAGATACCGGTCTTCCAGGCGACCGCCGCGTCGTTCTGCACCAGCCACGGGTTGGTCAGCAGCGGCAGGCCCAGCGCGTCGCCGGCGGCCTTGTAGTTGAAGTTCCAGCTCAGCTGGATCGGGCCGCGGCCGTAGTAGGCGGCGTTGCCCGCCGGGCAACCGTAAGACTGGCTCGTGTCGCAGTAGTGCGGATAGTTGGCCTGGTTCTGCTCGACGATGTGGACCAGGCCGCCGGTCTCGTGGCTGACGTTCGCCAGGAAAGCCGCCGCTTCCTGCTTCTTCACGGTGTCGCTGCCCGTGCCCGCGAAGGCCGGGTACGCGCTGAGGGCGGTGACCAGGCCGTTGTAGGTGTAGAAGGCGTTCCGGCTCGGGAACATCTGGTTGAACTGGGCCTCGCTGACCACGAAACCGGACGGGTTCGGCGGGTTGGTCGTGCCGCCGCCGCAGGCGCCCTGATCAGCCCAAACCTGCGCCGTACCCGGGGTTTCGTTCTGCGTCCACCACTTGGCGGACCAGTTGTGTCCGTTGTGCGAGGCGGTGTTGCCGCCCCAGTAGACCGAGCTCGCGTTCCACGGTGCCACGCAGTCCGCGGCGGAGGCGGTCTGGGCCGGGACGACCACGGCGACCGTGGTGGCGGCGAAGGTGGCGGCGACCGCCGCGAGAATACGTCGAAGAGACATCGGTGGCTCCTTCGTACGAGGGGACCATGCAGGGAGATATTGGTCTATACCTTTTAAGGGGTATGGCCAACAGGTATAGACCATTGCGGACAAGAAACCAACCGATGAAAGTCGGATCGTGCCTGTTCGGCCCCGTGGTGACAGCCGAATGGCCTAGCCCTGTCCGGTTTTGTCAGAAACCCTTTGTGTGCGCGGCAACTCTGAGAAGAGGGGTGCTCGAAAGATCCCCCCTGTGAGGGGCTAGTCTCGTGCCCCGAGTTGATCAGAACCCACAGGTCTTGACACGCTCGGTAGTTTTTTGACCAGCAGCCTGGAAATGCTCACTCGTTCGGGTTAGCGTTCCGGTTCGGCAAAGTCACGTCACGGGAGGCACTCCGGTGCGGAACCCAGCTCATCTCCTGATGCGCTCGGCCCTGCCCGCGGCCAGGGCCGCGGCGGTCATCGCGATCCCGGTCGCGCTGCTCGTCGCGGGCGCTGTCCCGGCTTCGGCCGCGGAGGCGACGTCACGCTCGGAGATGGCGTTCGGTCTTCTGGGCCCGGTCGGCCTGATCGCCGTCGCGCTCGGCGTCGTCGGCATGGCCTTCGGCGTGTTCCGTCAGCGTCGGAAGGCCCGCTCGGCCGCTGCCGCCCCCGCTCCCGTCGCTCCGGCCCAGCCCGCCACCCCACACGTCGCCGCGATGGCGGAGGCCGTCCTCACCGACGACGCCCTCGCCCGCCAGCAGCGCCGCTGACCTGCGCCTCCCCGCCCCGGATCGCGTTTAGGGGGCGAAACGCAACGCGGCCCCGGATCGCGTTTAGCCCGCTAAAGTCGCTCTGGCCTCAGGCCCCGGCGGATCGCGATTAGCCCGCTAAAGTCGCCTGGGGCTCTGGCGCGCACGGATCGCGTTTAGCCCGCTAAACGCAGGTCGGCGCGCAAGGGGGCGGAGCGCGATTAGCCCGCGAAAGGCGAAGTGCCGGATTTCTTGGGTAGGGACACCTAGTCCCGCCCGGATTGTTTAGGGGCGCGCCGGTCGCCACGCTCGGGTGCATGACGGTGACGCAACGTCGCAACCGGCCCGGTGATCCTTTCCCCCGGGCCCTGGACCAGGCGATCGCGGACAGCGGTCTCGGACTCGACCGGATCCGCCACCGGCTCGCCCAACAAGGCGTCCGGGTCAGTGTCGCGACCTTGAGCTACTGGCGGACAGGAAGAAGCCGCCCCGAGCGATGCGACTCCCTGAAGGCGGTCGCGCTGCTGGAGCGGCTCTTCGAACTTCCGCACGGTTCCTTGCTGAACCGGCTGGGACCGCGTCGCCCCAGGGGACGGTGGGGCGACGCGGGAACCGGATCAGACTCCGGAGTTGCTGCGGATCCAGCTGCGGAAGTAGGGGACGTCCACGTAGATCGACGGCCCGGTCGCGCAGGTGCTGCTGTTGTTCCCGGCGCGGCTGGTGGCGCCGACCAGCTGCCAGACACCGTTGACCTGCTTCACCTGCGGGCCGCCCGAGTCGCCGTAGCAGGCGCCCTTGTTCCCGCCGGGGTTGTTGGTGCAGATCTCGCTCGCGCCGCTGATGCCGAGGCACTTGTTGTCGGCGACGATCGAGGTGTCCAGCTGCTGCAGGGTGATCGGGGCACCGCAGCCGCCCTGCGGGGCACAGGTCTGGCCCCAGCCGATGATCCGCGTCGCGGTGCCGACGGCCCCGGACGCGTCGGCGATCGTGACCGGCGCCTGCGAAACCGCCGTCGAGAGCCGCAGCAGCGCCAGGTCGGCGCTCGGGTGGGCGATCCGCTGGGCCACGCGGGCCACGGTGCCACCGCTGGTGCGGTTCGTGGTGCCGACGCGCACCTGGTACGGCGTGCCACAGTGCTTCGCGGTGACCACCCAGGTCGAGCTGATCAGTGAGCCACCACACTGGTGCCCACCGGAGCTCGACTGCTGGGACACCATGAACGAGTAGACCTGGGTCGCGTTGCCGCCGCCGACGATGTTCGGCTGGACGCCGCCGGTGGGCTCGGCAGCCGTGGCGACGCCGGGGAGGGTGAACACGGCCGCAGCCGCGATGGCCAAGCCCATCAGCAGGGATCGTGCCTTCATCTGGGTTCTCCTTCGGTGTGGCCGGAAGATCCGGTGCCATGAACGCTAGGAATCGGACAACGCGCCCAGAACCGTCGGAAGTATGTGGCGTTTAACCGTTTAGACCGTTCGTCGGGGGCGACCTCCGATGACCTGCCGAGACGCGGCCTGACAGAATCCGGGCGTGTCCGACGAACTGAAGCGCCCGCGGGTGCTCTCCGGGATCCAGCCGACCGCCGACTCGTTCCACCTGGGCAACTACCTGGGTGCGCTGCGGCAATGGGTGCGGCTGCAGGACACCCACGAGACCTTCTACATGGTCGTCGACCTGCACGCGATCACCGTCGAGCAGGACCCGAAGGTGCTGCGCGAGCGCACGCGCCGTTCGGCCGCGCAGTTGCTCGCGCTCGGCGTCGACCCGGCCCGCAGCGCGCTGTTCGTCCAGAGCCAGGTGCCCGAGCACGCCCAGTTGAGCTGGGTGCTGGAATGCCAGACCGGGTTCGGCGAGGCGAGCCGGATGACGCAGTTCAAGGACAAGGCCGCGAAGCAGGGCACGGATCGCGCCAGCGTCGGCCTGTTCACCTACCCGGTCCTGCAGGCCGCGGACATCCTGCTGTACCAGGCGAACGAGGTCCCCGTCGGCGAGGACCAGCGCCAGCACCTGGAGCTGACGCGCAACCTCGCGCAGCGGTTCAACAACCGCTACGGCAAGACGTTCACCGTGCCGGAGCCGCATATCGTCAAGGACACGGCGAAGATCTACGACCTGCAGGACCCGACCGCGAAGATGAGCAAGTCCTCGTCGACCGGCAACGGCCTCATCGAGCTGCTCGAAGACCCGAAGAAGTCGGCGAAGAAGGTCCGGTCGGCGGTCACCGACACCGGCCGCGAGATCGTCTTCGACGCCGAGAACAAGCCCGGTGTCTCGAACCTGCTGACGATCCTCTCCGCGCTGACCGACCAGTCGGTCGACGAACTCGTCACCGCCTACGAAGGCAAGGGCTACGGCGACCTGAAGAAGGGTGTCGCCGAGGCGTTCGTCGAGTGGGTCACGCCGGTGCAGGAACGCGTCCAGTCCTACATGGACGACGTCGCCGAGCTCGACAAGGCGCTGGCCCTCGGCGCGCAACGGGCGCGGGAAGTCGCTTCGGTGACGTTGCGGAACGTCTACGACAACATCGGGTTCCTTCCCCCGGCAGGCTGATTCGCGCTGCGATGTCGCCGCCGCGTGGTTAGCGTTTCAAGGTGGCGAAAGATGACGGCGCGAAGCCGGAAGAGGACAAGCTGTTACCGCGCTTGAGGCGGAAGTACGGCTGGCTCGATCACCTCATCCGGGCGAACGACGCCTTCACCGAGCGCTACGGGAACCACTACGCCGCCGCGATCACCTACTTCAGTGTGCTTTCGGTGATCCCGATCCTGATGGTCGCCTTCGCGATCATCGGGATCGTGCTCCGCGGCGACACCGCGGTGACGAACCAGCTCGTCGACGGCATCAAGAAGTCGGTCCCGGAGGGACTGAGCGATCTGGTCGGCAGCATCATCCAGGCGGCGCTGGACTCCGGCGGCGGTATCGGCGTGTTCGGCCTGCTGCTCGCCCTGTACTCCGGCGTCGGCTGGATGACGAACCTGCGGGACGCGCTGACGGCCCAATGGGGGCAGGAAAAGCAACAGTTGCCGTTGGTGTCGACGACGATCAAGGATCTGCTGTCGCTGGTCGGACTGGGTCTCGCGCTAGTGGTGTCCTTCGGCCTCACCGCGGCGGGCAGTGGCGTCGGGCGGTTCCTGCTCGAACTGGTCGGCCTGGAGGAGCAGAGCTGGGCCAAGTTCCTGCTGAAGGTCGCCACGATCCTGCTCGGCCTGCTCGCGAACACCCTGGTGTTCCTGTGGGTCATCGCGAGGCTGCCCCGTGAGCACGTCGCGCTGCGCAGCGCGGTCAAGGGCGCGATCTTCGCCGCCGTCGGGTTCATCGTGCTCCAGCAGGCCGCGACCGTTTACCTCGGCAGCGTCACGAAATCACCGGCGTTCACGTTGTTCGGCCCGGTGATCGGCCTGCTCGTGTTCGCGAACCTCGTTTCGCGGTTCCTGTTGTTCGTCACCGCGTGGACGGCGACGGCCAAGGAGAACATGCAGACGGTCATCGAGCCGCCGGCCCCGGTGCTGATCCATCCGAGGGTGACCGTTCAGCAGGGGCCGGGACTCGGCGCCGTCGGCGGGGCTTTCGCGACCGGAGCGCTTCTGGGCTGGTTCGGCCGCCGGAAGTCCTGATCCGTTACTCGCCCGCCATGGCCTTCTTGCGCTGGTGGCCGATGACGAACGACGCCACGATGATCAGGAAGACGACCAGCGTGATGATCCAGCCGGTCACGCCGAACGGGTCTTCCGCCGCGGCCGCGGCGCCGCTGTTCGACGTGCCGTCGGCGTTCGGCGCGGCCGATGCCTGGCCCGCTTCCACGGCCTCCGTCGCCTTGTATTCGATGCGCCCGACCGATTCGGCCTTGGCCTCACGCAGCGCGATGCCGTAATCGAGGAGCTTCGCCGCCTGTTCGACGACCCGCGTCGGACGCTGTTCGGCACGGAGCATCACGACCGCGACCCGATGACCGTTCTGGAGCGCGCCGCCGACGTAGGTGTGCCGGGCGTCGTCGGTGAAGCCGGTCTTCCCGCCGATGAATCCGGGGTAGGTCCCGAGGAGCTTGTTGTCGTTGTAGATCGTGATGACCGGTTTTCCCGCGGTGGGCGGGATTTCGAAGCTCTTGGTCTTGACCACCCGCGCGAATTCCGGCTTCTTCATCGCGTAGTGGAAGATCAGGCTCATGTCGTAGGCCGAGGTCGACATGCCCGGGCCGTCAAGCCCGGACGGTGTCGCGGCCCGGGTGTCGGTGGCGCCGACGCGGATGGCCAGCTCGTTCATCTTCGCGACGGTGGCGTCGACCCCGCCGAGCACGGTGGAGAGCGCGTGCGCCGCGTCGTTTCCCGAGTGCATCAGCAGCCCGTGCAGCAGCTGGTCCACTGTGTACTGACCGCCCGCGGCGATGCCCATGCAGGTGCACTCCTGCTCGGCGTCCTCCTTGGTCGGGGTGATGACCGTTTCCGGCTTGAGTTCGGTGACCACGACCAGTCCCAGCAGGACCTTGATCAGCGACGCCGGCCGCTGACGGGCGTGCGGATCCTTCGCGGCGATGACGTCGCCGGTTTCGAGGTCCTGAAGCACCCAGGACGCGGCGGTGCTCCCGTCGGGCGGGTTCAGCGCGCGCTTCGGGAGCACGAGCCCGCATTCGGCCATCCGGTCGCCGCCGACCGGGACCGGCGGGACCGGCAACGGGGCGGGCACGGCCTCGCCGGGGCGCGGCTTCTCGGAGGTGTCGATCGGCGCGGGAGGTGTCGTCTTGTTCGCGCACGGCTGCGCCTGGGCTGGTGGCTTCGGAGCGGCTGTGGCCACCGGCGTCACCGCGAGGGCGAGCACACCGGAAACGAGGACCAGGAGCGACCGGGAGATAGCGCTGTGCACCCGAGCAATGTAGCGTCGCCGGGCTCGCTGCATACTCAGGGGCATGCGCATTTCGCGAGGTACTTCGATGTTCCTGCTGGGTTTCGGCGTGTGGTCGTGGATCATCTGGATCACGTTCGCCAAGAACCTCTGGGACAGCGACCGCGCCTGGGCCGCCGACGGCTCGCCCACCGCTTACTTCATCGTGCACGCGGTGCTGACGGTCGTCTCGTTCGTGCTCGGCACCATCATCGGCCTGATCGGTCTGCGCACGCTTCGTGGCGCCAAGTCACGGGAGGCCGAAAAGGCTGACGCCTGATCCGGTTTGTCGTCCTTTTGTCGGTGGTGGCCGGGCTTCGGCTCGCTTACGTTCACTCCACCGAATCATGGAGGTGGAATGTCCCGGATCAGACGCCTGCTCGTCCCCGCGCTCGTCGCGGCGGCGGCGGGAAGTGTGTTCGCGGCCCCGTCGGCGAGCGCCGCGCCCGCGCCGCAGTGCGACACCGCGAGCGCGCCGTTCAACTACGTGGTGCTCTACAACCCGCGTACCCCGGAGCGCAAGGTCGACAGCGAGCTGCGCGCCAAGTGCGGCGAGAAGGTCGCGTACTACCCGGAGATCGGGGTCGCGGTCGCGACCTCGCGCAACGCCGACTTCCAGGCGAAGATCGGTGTCTTCCGCGCCTACTCGGGCGGCCGTGACGTGGCGTTCCCGCCGGCGGCGTCGGCCCGTTCGACCCGCTCCGCCGTGGTCGACACCAAGGAGAGCGAAGAGACCACCAGCGTCGCGGCCGAAGAAGACCTCTCGGCCCAGCAGTGGGACATGCGGGCGATCCAGGCTCCCGAGGCGAACAAGGTCTCCGGTGGCAGCCGCTCGGTGACCGTCGGCGTGCTGGACTCGGGCATCGAGCCCACCCACCCCGCGCTGAAGGCCGCCATCGACCCGAAGACCTCCGCGGGCTGCAACACGGGTGCGCCCGACACGACGCCCGCCGCCTGGGCGCCCACGAACTCCGACCACGGCACGCACGTCGCCGGCACCATCGCGGGCAAGGACAGCGCGCGCGGCTTCACGGGCATCGCGCCCGGCGTCAAGCTGGCGTCGGTGAAGGTCGTGAACGACGACGGCCTGATCCTCCCCGAAGCCGCCGTGTGCGGGTTCATGTGGGCGGCGAAGCACCGCTTCCCGGTCACGAACAACAGCTACTACATCGACCCGGGCATGTTCTACTGCACGAAGGAGCCGGGCGACGCGGCCGCGTTCGAGGCCGTCCGCCGCGCGGTGACCTACTCGACCGGCCGTGGCGTGCTGAACGTCGCCGCCGCCGGCAACAGCGGCTTCGACCCGGACAAGCAGACCGTCGACCCGAACCGTCCGCACCCCGTCGACTCGAGCTGCGGGATCCTGCCCAAGGCCATCGACGGCGTCGTCAACGTCTCGGCCATCGGCTACGCGGGCACGAAGTCGTCGTACAGCAACTACGGCAACGACGTTTCGGTCACCGCGCCCGGCGGCGACCGGGCCCAGCTGCCGCCCGCCGGACAGGGTGCCGGTTGCCCGCTGTCGACGATCTTCAACGGCGCGTACGGCACCAAGTGCGGTACGTCGATGGCGTCGCCGCACGCCGCCGGTGTCGCCGCGCTGCTGGCTTCCCGTTACCGCCACGCTCCGCCTGTGGCGCTGAGGTGGCTGCTGGAGCACCAGGCCGACACGGTCGCCTGTGGTTCCGCGGCGCCGGTCTGTGAAGGCCCGGCGAAGGACAACTCTTACTACGGGCACGGGCGCGTCAACGCCCTGGACGCTGTTAAGTAAGTCCTTTCTCTGCCAAGTCCGTGAAGGCCTCCTTTCCTACCCTCAAGGTAGGAAAGGAGGCCTTCACGGTCATCAAGCAGCGACGGCGAGGCGTACCTGGGGACGAGGGCGAGAGGCCGCGATCCGCCAGGCAGCCTCCAGATCCGCGACCACGCCGGCCGGATCGTTCAGCAGTTGTGAAGGCAAGGTCTGCACGACGATGAGCCCGGAAGTCGCGTACCGGGTGTTCCGATCCACGGTCCGCTGGTATCCGGCGCGGTGGAAATGGAAGTCGAACGAATCGATTTCCCAGATGAGGCCGACGTCGTCCCACCACGCGTCCGGTCGTCCCAGGTACTTGCCTGAGACGTCGAAGAGCTCGGCATTCCAATGACTGGGTGGTGTCGTCAGGCGTCGACTGAGCACTTTCGCCCGGGACTCCGCCATCGACCGGATGTCCACCCAGTCGGTCAAAAGCCGCCTCGGTATCGCGGTTCCTCGCTGAGTCCCGTGATTCAGTTCCCAGAGGAGCGCCTTGGGATGGCATCTGCCTTGCTGGATCGCCTCGATGAGCAGTTCTTCGGACGCCAGCGGGTCGGCGAGCTGCCGGACGGCGTCGGTCGTGGCGCGAACCAGCGGCGCGAGTGGTACGTCGTTTCTGATCGCCGGGGCGGGTAGCCGCACTGTCCGCTCCGTGGTCACGAAGCCGACGCTTCGGATCTTCCGGTCGTGCGGTATCAGCAGATGAAGTCCCGGATCGGCAGGGAGCGAGGCCGGACGTAGCCCCTGGAGGCGGCAGGCTTCGATGCCAGTGATCATCGCTTTCGCTCCTGCGTAAAGGAGCGCCGCGGTCACCGATTCCGACGAGGTCGGTTTCTGATCATGCAGCAGAACGATTCCGGGAAGAATCCGTTGCCATGGCCCACCGGGCAGGCACCGTTGATAGATCGTCTTGCTTGGCATCTCCAGTGATTCCAGGTCGGCGACCCGGATGACGCCATTGCGGCTCCGCGCCAGCAGCAGTTCGGGATGCTGTGCCCATCTACCCCTCTTGACCACGTGATCCAGCCTGTCCGCCTGAACCCGGCTGCGACAGCCCTATTTCGCGAACCTGTGGATAACTGGGGGGTTGTGGATAACTTCCGGAAAGCCGTGAAGGCCTCCTTTCCTACCTTGAGGGTAGGGAAGGAGGCCTTCACGGACTTTCGTAGTGCAGCGGAAGCAGGAGGGGTTAGACGCGCTTGAAGAGCAGGGCGCGCTTAACCTCTTGGATTGCTTTGGTGACCTGGATGCCGCGCGGGCAAGCGTCGGTGCAGTTGAACGTGGTCCGGCAGCGCCAAACGCCCTCGGAGTCGTTCAGGATGTCCAGACGCTCTTCGGCGCCTTCGTCACGCGAGTCGAAGATGAACCGGTGCGCGTTGACGATCGCGGCCGGGCCGAAGTACGAGCCGTCGTTCCAGTACACCGGGCACGAGGACGTGCAGCAGGCGCACAGGATGCACTTGGTCGTGTCGTCGAACCGGTCGCGGTCGGCCTGCGACTGGATCCGCTCGCGCGTGGGCTCGTTCCCGTAGGCGATCAGGTACGGCTTCACCGCACGGTACGCCTCGAAGAACGGGTCCATGTCGACGTAAAGGTCCTTGAGCGTGGTCAGACCCTTGATCGGCGCGATGGTGATGGTCGTCTTCTTGCCGCCGGTCTCCAACAGGTCCTTCATCAGGACCTTGCACGCCAGCCGGTTGATGCCGTTGATCTGCATCGCGTCGGACCCGCAGACACCGTGGGCGCACGAGCGGCGGAACGAGAACGTCCCGTCGATGTAGTCCTTCACGTAGAAAAGCAGGTTCAGCAGCCGGTCGGTGCGCTGCGCCGGGACGTCGTAGGACTCCCAGTGCGGCTCGGTGTCGACCTCGGGGTTGAACCGCAGGATCTTCAGCGTGACGGTGATCGGCGTGTGGTCGGAGGACACGGCCTCCGACTTCTCGGGGGTGGCCGTGGTCATCAGTACTTCCGCTCCATCGGTTCGTAGCGGGTGAAGGTCACCGGCTTGTAGTCCAGTCGGATGTCGGCGGACAGCGCGGCACCCTCCTTGTAGGCCATGGTGTGCCGCATGAAGTTCGTGTCGTCGCGGTTCGGGTAGTCCTCGCGCGCGTGCCCGCCGCGGGACTCCTTGCGCGCCAGGGCGCCGACGACCAGGACCTCGGCGAGTTCGAGCAGGAAGCCCAGCTCGACGGCTTCGAGGACGTCGGTGTTGTACCGCTTCCCCTTGTCCGACACGGTGATCCGCTCGTACCGCTCCTTCAGCGCCTGCACGTCGGTCAGCGCCTGCTTCAGCGTGTCCTCCGTGCGGTACACCGAAGCGTGCGAGTCCATCGTCTTCTGCAGCTCGGTGCGGATGTCGGCGACGCGCTCGTCACCGTGCTCCGAAAGCAGCAGCGACAGCTGGTCCTCGACGACCTTGGTCGGGTTCTCCGGCAGCTCGATGTGCTCGTGCGCCAGCGCGTACTCGGCGGCCGCGATGCCGGCGCGACGGCCGAACACGTTGATGTCCAGCAGCGAGTTGGTGCCGAGGCGGTTCGAGCCGTGCACCGAAACACACGCGACCTCGCCCGCGGCGTACAGGCCGGGGATGACGTTTTCGTTGTCCCGCAACGCTTCACCGTGGATGTTGGTCGGGATTCCGCCCATCACGTAGTGACAGGTCGGGAACACCGGCACCGGCTCGGTGACCGGGTCGACACCCAGGTACGTCCGCGAGAACTCCATGATGTCCGGGAGTTTCGCGTTCAGGGTCTCTTCCGGGATGTGCGTGACGTCGAGGACGACGTAGTCCTTGTTCGGCCCGCAACCGCGGCCCTGCAGCACTTCCTGCACCATCGACCGGGCGACGATGTCACGCGGCGCGAGGTCCTTGATGGTGGGGGCGTAGCGCTCCATGAACCGCTCGCCGTCGGCGTTGCGGAGGATGCCGCCTTCACCGCGCACGGCCTCGGAGATGAGGATGCCGAGCCCGGCGAGACCTGTCGGGTGGAACTGGAAGAACTCCATGTCCTCCAGCGGCAGGCCCTTGCGGAAGATGATGCCGAGGCCGTCACCGGTGAGGGTGTGCGCGTTCGACGTCGTCTTGAAGATCTTGCCCGCGCCGCCGGTGGCGAACACGATCGACTTCGCCTGGAAGACGTGCAGCTCGCCGGTCGCCAGCTCGTAGGCGACGACGCCGGAAGCGGCCGGGTTGCCGTCCTCGTCCGGGGTCAGGACCAGGTCGAGCACGTAGAACTCGTTGAAGAACTCGGTGCCGTGCTTGACGCAGTTTTGGTACAGCGTCTGCAGGATCATGTGCCCGGTGCGGTCCGCGGCGTAGCAGGCGCGGCGCACCGCGGCCTTGCCGTGGTCACGGGTGTGCCCGCCGAAGCGGCGCTGGTCGATCTTGCCCTCGGGCGTCCGGTTGAACGGCAGGCCCATCTTCTCCAGGTCGAGGACCGCGTCGATGGCTTCCTTCGCCATGATCTCGGCGGCGTCCTGGTCGACCAGATAGTCGCCGCCCTTGATCGTGTCGAAGGTGTGCCACTCCCAGTTGTCCTCTTCGACGTTCGCCAGCGCGGCGCACATGCCGCCCTGCGCCGCGCCGGTGTGCGAACGCGTCGGGTAGAGCTTGGTGAGGACCGCGGTGCGGGCACGCTGGCCGGACTCGATGGCCGCGCGCATGCCGGCGCCACCGGCGCCGACGATCACCACGTCGTACTTGTGGAACTGCATGGAGGACTCCGCTTAACGTGTGGTGGGCGTCAGTTGGCCGAGATACCTGGGTCGAAGGTGAAGATCACCATCGTGCCGACGGCGAGGATCAGCACCATCGAGACGTAGAGCACGATCTTCAGCCAGAACCGGGTGCTGTCCTTGCGGGCGTAGTCGTCGATGATCGTGCGCAGCCCGTTGCCGCCGTGGATCTCGGCGAGCCACAGCATCGACAGGTCCCAGAACTGCCAGAACGGCGAGGCCCAGCGGCCGGCGACGAAGCCCCAGTTGATGCGGTGCACGCCGCCGTCGAGGATGTTCATGATGAACAGGTGGCCGAGCACCAGCACGATCAGGGCGAGGCCCGAGATGCGCATGAACAGCCAGCTGTAGAGCTCGAAGTTGCTGCGGCGGGCGGCGGCGCGCTTCGGGGCGCGCGGGCGCTCGAGAGCGAGTTCAGCCATGGTCAGTTACCCCCGAACAGCGTCTCGACGGTGCGCTTCATCATGAAGAAGGCGCCCGGAATCATCACCACGACCCAGATGGCCAGGATCGTCCAGAGCATCGGCTTCTGGAACTTGGGACCCTTCTCCCAGAAGTCGACCAGCATGACCCGGATGCCGTTGAGCGCGTGGAACAGCACCGCGCCGACGAGGCCGACCTCGAGGAGGTTGACCAGCGGGGTCTTGTAGGTCTCGATGACCTCGTTGTACGTGTCGGGCGACACGCGCACGAGCGCGGTGTCGAGCACGTGCACGAAGAGGAAGAAGAATGTCAGCACGCCGGTGATGCGGTGCAGCACCCAGGACCACATACCGGGGTCTCCCCGGTAGAACGTCCCTTGCCGGCGTGAGGCACCCGCCCGATCGCTCGCGGCCGCCTCAGTGGCGGTGCTAGCCGTGGTGGACATCGGTGAACGGCCTCCAACGTCATGGCTTGGGCCCGCTGACCGCTGGTTTCCGCGCCTGCCGCCGGGACGTCCACCTGGGGACGGCTCCGGCGACGGTGCCGAGATCATGGTCATCGAGCGTGGATAAAAGGATGCTAGACCCGCACCTCACGGTGGGCTCACCTCCGGGTTCCTCTGTGTGATGGACCAGACATCGGGGGCCTCGCACGATGGGGTGACGCGGGCCGGTAACTCACCGGTTCGTCCACTGTGGACCCCATGCCGGTGGCCAGCGATCTCTCGGCCCCGGCGTGCTCGCTCAGGGCATTCGTCCAAGGCCAAGGTGTTCGTGTGGACGTTCGAATCGTTCGGCCCGTCGACACCTGGTTCACGACGGCCGGCGCGGATGCTGTGGATGTCGTCCAGCCTGACCGGGGCGAAGTCGCACCAGCCGTCGAGCCTGCCGGCGAACACGGGCGAATATCTCACCGGATAGTGGCCGATCGCCTGGTCGAGAGCTCGCCGGGATTGTTCACTGTGGGTAGTGGCAACGGTGGGCGCGCCAGGCGCTGCTCCGCTTCCGCCGATGACGCCTCGGATCGGCCGGTTTTCGCGCGACGGGCGCCAGGCACGCGGTCCCGATTGCTCCGTCACGATCACCGTGAGTACTCCATTCGTCGCAATTACGACTCATGAGTAAACGTTTGTGTTACGTAGCGTGCCTTTCCTATGGCAGCAAAGCGGCCGTTAGGTACCGTCTCCCGGTCGAACCCGGCAGTGTCGCCGGGTCGCTTTCTTCGGACCATCCGCTGGATCAGCGGGGAGGGAGACACACGTTGCGTCGCATGCGTGGAACCGCGCTGGCCGCCGCCGCCATGGCCGGTGCACTGGTACTGGCCGGGTGCGCGAAGGATTCGGGTGCGGGGAACAACAACAACGCGAGCTCTGGGGACCAGTCCGCCAGCTGCGTGACGGCACCCAAGCCGCCCGCCGCTGCCGCCGCCTCCACCAGCTCCGCGCAGACCGGTGAGAAGGTCGACGGCAGCAAGCTGAAGGTCGCGCTGGCCTTCGACGTCGGCGGCCGTGGCGACGCGTCGTTCAACGACTCCGCCGCCGCCGGTACCGACAAGGCCAAGACCGATCTCGGCGTCACCGCGGTCACCGAAAGCACCGCCGCGGCGACCGAGGACGAGGCCGCCAAGTCGCAGCGTCTCGACCAGCTCGCTTCGCAGGGCTTCAGCCCGGTCATCGCGGTCGGCTTCGCCTACGCCAAGGCCGTCGGCGCCATCGCGCCGAAGTACCCGAACACCCAGTTCGCGATCGTCGACGACGACTCGGTCAAGGCGCCGAACGTCACCCCGCTGGTCTTCGCCGAGGAGCAGGGCTCGTTCCTGGCCGGTGTCGCCGCCGCCTACAAGTCGAAGAAGTGCCACGTCGGCTTCGTCGGTGGCGTGAACACGCCGCTGATCCAGAAGTTCGAGGCCGGCTTCCTCCAGGGTGTGAAGGCCGCTTCGAACAAGGCCAAGATCGAGGACGAGTACCTCACCCCGGCCGGTGACTTCTCCGGGTTCCAGGACCCGGCGAAGGGCAACGTGAAGGCCGCCGCGCAGATCGCCAAGGGCGCGGACGTCGTCTACCACGCCGCCGGCGCCTCCGGTAAGGGCGTTTTCGAGGCCGCGAAGTCGAACAACGCGCTCGCCATCGGCGTCGACTCCGACCAGTACAACCAGAAGACGGTCGAGGCGTCGAAGGACGTCATCATCACCTCGATGCTCAAGCGCGTCGACGTGGCGGTGTTCGACTACCTGCGCGCGCTGGCCAAGGGCGACCTGACGTCGCTGCCGAAGCGTTTCGACCTGAAGGTCGACGGCATCGGTTACGCCACCTCCGGCGGCAAGGTCGACGACATCAAGGACGTCCTCGACGGCTACAAGGCGCAGATCGTCTCCGGGGCGATCACCGTCTCGGACAAGCCGCAGAAGTAAGGTTCGTCTGACAGCGGGGCTCGGGAGGGTAACCCCTTCCGAGCCCCCACCTGTTTACTCCCAGACTGGATGGCTTTTTCATGAGCGCTCCCCAGGCCGAGGTCACCGACGCCCCCGACCGGGGTGAACCGGCCGTGCAGCTGACCGGGATCACGAAGCGATTCCCCGGTGTCGTGGCCAACTCCGACGTCAACCTCACCGTCACCAAGGGCGAGGTGCACGCCGTCTGCGGCGAGAACGGCGCGGGCAAATCGACCCTGATGAAGATCCTCTACGGCATGCAACAGCCGGACGAGGGCGACATCGCGATCAACGGCGAACCGGTGAAACTGCGCAACCCGCAGGACGCCATCAAGACCGGGATCGGGATGGTCCACCAGCACTTCATGCTGGCCGACAACCTGACCGTCGGGGAGAACGTCTTCCTCGGCGCGGAGAACCTGCACGGCATCGGCCGCGCGGCGCGGGCCAAGCTGGCGGAACTCGCCGGACGCGTCGGCCTGCACGCCCGCCCGGACGCGCTGCTGGAAGAACTCGGCGTCGCCGACCGCCAGCGCGTGGAGATCGTCAAGGTGCTCTACCGCGGCGCGCGGATCATCATCCTCGACGAGCCCACCGCGGTGCTCGTCCCGCAGGAGGTCGACGCGCTGTTCGAGACCGTCCGTGCCATGCAGAAGGACGGGTTCACCTTCATCTTCATCTCGCACAAGCTCGACGAGGTGCGCGCGATCGCCGACACGGTCACCGTGATCCGGCGCGGCACCACGGTCGGCACGGCGGATCCGAAGACGATCACCTCGCGCCAGCTGGCCGAGATGATGGTCGGTTCGGAGCTGCCCAGCCCCGAGACCCGCGAGTCGACCGTGACCGATCGGGACGTCCTGCGCCTGGAGGACGTGTGTTTGAAGGTCGAGGGTTCCGAGCGGAACGTGCTCGACCACATCTCCTTCACCGTGCACGCGGGTGAGGTGCTCGGCATCGCCGGCGTCGAGGGCAACGGCCAGACCGAGCTCGTCGAGACGATCATGGGCATGCGCAAGGGCGGCGGCCGCATCGAGCTGACCGAGGCCGACGGCACGGTCGTCGAACTGCACAAACTGGGGACGCTCGCCCGTCGAGAGGCCGGGATCGGGTACATCGCCGAAGACCGCACGCGGCACAGCCTCCTGCTCACGCAACCGTTGTGGGTCAACCGGATCCTCGGTTACCAGACGCGCAAGCCGGTCGCGAAAGGACAGTTGCTCGACATCGACGGCGCGCGGGAGGACACCCGCCGCATCGTCGAGGAGTACGACGTCCGCACGCCCGGCATCGACGTCCCCGCCGCCGCGCTTTCCGGTGGCAACCAGCAGAAGCTGATCGTCGGACGCGAGCTTTCCGGCGACCCGGTCCTGCTGATCGCTTCGCATCCGACCCGCGGTGTCGACGTCGGCGCGCAGGCGCTGATCTGGGAACAGATCCGCCAGGCCCGCGCCGCCGGGCTGGCCGTGCTGCTGATTTCGGCCGACCTCGACGAGCTGATCGGGCTGTCGGACACCATCCAGGTCATGCTCCGCGGACGGCTGGTCGGCGAGGCCGATCCCGCGACCGTGACCCCGCAGCAACTGGGCTCCGCGATGACGGGTGCTTCCGAAGACTCCGAAGAAGAAGGTGCATCGTGAGTTCCTGGCGTACGAGGCTGCTGCCGCCTCTGCTCGCGATCGTTTTCGCCGTCATCCTGACCGCGATCGCGCTGATCATCTCGGGCGCTGATCCGCTCCAGGCCTACGGCACGATGATCGGGCAGCTCTTCAAGGGCTCGACAGCCGTCGACACGGTGAACCTCGCGACGGTCTACTACCTGTCCGGGCTCGCGGTGGCCATCGGCTTCCAGATGAACCTCTTCAACATCGGTGTCGAGGGCCAGTACCGGTTCGCCGCCATCATCACCGCCATCATCGGCGGGGCGTTGAAGCTGCCGCCGGTGATCCACGTGCTCGCGATCCTGGTCGTCGCTGTCTTGAGCGGCATGCTCTACGCGGCGATCCCCGCCGTGCTGAAGGTGACCCGAGGGGTTTCCGAGGTCATCTCGACGATCATGTTGAACGCGATCGTCGGCGGCATCGTGGCGTTCCTGGTCAACGCCGACCAGTTCGGCGTGCAGACCGGCAACAACATCGCCACCCGCGAGATCGCCGAAACCGGCCGCATCCCCGGAATCCCGATCGGTTCGGGTGAGCTGTTCGGCTTCGTGCTCATCGCGGCGCTGATCGGCGCGGCCTACTGGTTCATGCTCAACCGGACCCGGTTCGGGTTCGAGCTGAAGGCCTCCGGCGAATCGACGACGGCCGCCGCGGCGGGCGGGGTCAACGCCAAGAAGATGACGCTGATCGCGATGCTGCTTTCCGGCGGTGTCGCCGGGCTGATCGCGATGCCGGAACTGCTCGGCCGCGACTTCACCTACGGCATCACCTCGACCCAGATGTACGGCTTCACCGGCATCGCGGTCGCGCTGCTCGGCCGCAACCACCCGGCCGGGATCGCGCTGGGCGCCCTGCTGTGGGCTTTCCTCGACCGGTCCGCGGTGTCGCTTGAGCAGATCAACGTGTCCAAAGAGATCGCCACGATCATGCAGGGCGTGATCGTGCTGTCGGTCGTCATCGCGTACGAGATCGTGCGCCGCGCGGACCTGGCCGCCGAACAGCGTCGCGTGGGTCGCGCGCTGGCGGGCAAGGGTTCCAGCGTTTCCGAGGGAGGTGCGGTGTGAGCACGGATGTTCTTTCGTCCAACGCGGGCGGGACGACCATGCCGGTGAAACGGCAGAAGCGCCGCATTCCCGGCTGGGCCAAGGGCGCCATCTGGGGTCTGCTGGCGGTCGGGGTGCTCGCGATCGCGTCGTACGCCACCGGCGTCAACACGCTGACCTCGACCAACACCGCGCACACCGCGCTGCGGCTGGCCCTGCCGATCCTGCTGTGCGCGCTCGGCGGGCTCTGGGCCGAACGCGCGGGCGTGATCAACATCGGCCTCGAAGGCATGATGATCCTCGGCACCTGGGGTGCCGCATGGGGCGCGTACCACGGCGGGGTCTGGGCCGGGTTGATCTCGGCGGTCGTGTTCGGCGCGCTCGGCGGTCTGCTGCACGCCGTCGCGACGGTGACCTTCAACGTCAACCACATCGTCTCCGGTGTGGCGATCAACCTGCTGGGTCTCGGTGTCGCGAAGTACCTGGCGAACCTGGTGTTCACCCCGCTTTCGGGGAACCCGCGCCAGTCGCCGCCGGTCCCGAAGTTCGACACCTATTCGGCGACGTTCCTCTCGGACTGGTTGTCGGACCTGGAAAAGATGCAGCGCGTCTTCATCTCCGACCTCGCCGGGATCCTCAACGGCCTGGTCACCGAGGTCGCGCCGCTGACGATGATCGCGATCGCGCTGGTCCCGATCAGCTACCTGGTGCTGTGGCGCACGCGGTTCGGCCTGCGCCTGCGGTCCTGCGGTGAGAACCCGGTCGCGGCCGAATCCCTCGGCGTGAACGTCTACCTGCACAAGTACATCGCCATGATCATCTCCGGCGGGCTCGCCGGGATGGGTGGCGCGTCGCTCGTGCTGCTCGCCGGTGGCGCGGACTACCTGGAGAACCAGACCAACAACCGCGGGTACATCGGCCTCGCGGCGATGATCTTCGGCAACTGGCGGCCGGGTGGCCTGCTCGGCGGCGCGGCGCTGTTCGGGTACGCGGACGGTCTCCAGCTCGCCGGTGGCGGTACCGCGGTGCTCGCGCTGCTGTACGGCGCGGTGATCCTGCTGGCCGTGATCGTGGCCGTGCAGCTGTTCCGCCGTCAGTGGATCGCCGCCGCGCTCGGTGTCGTCGGCGCCGGCGCGCTGTACGCGATCTACTGGACCAACGACGACCTGCCCAGCGACCTCATCCCGTACACGGCGCACTTCGTGACGCTGATCGTGCTGGCGGTGGCTTCGCAGCGGCTGCGGCCGCCCAAGGCCGACGGCGCGCTGTACCGACGAGGTGAGGACTGACATGGCTAAGTACGACTGGGAAGCTCTGCGGGCTCAAGCCGTCGAAGCGGCGAAGTCGGCGTACGCGCCGTACTCGGGTCTGCACGTCGGTGTCGCGGCTGTGGTGGACGACGGCCGGATCGTCGTCGGCTGCAACGTCGAAAACGCTTCGTACGGCTTGGGAATGTGCGCGGAATGCACGATGGCGGGGCAGCTGCGGCTGACCGGCGGCGGCAAGCTCGTCGCCGTCGCGTGCCGCAGCGGCGCCGGTGATCTGCTGATGCCGTGCGGGCGTTGTCGTCAGATCCTGTTCGAGCACGGCGGTTCCGACTGCCTGGTGGACACCCCGAGCGGCATCCTGCCGATGTCCTCGGTGCTGCCGGACGCTTTCGGACCGGACGATCTGCCATGAGCGCGTTCGCCGCCGTCGACGTCATCCGCGCGAAGCGGGACGGTGGACGGCTGTCCGACGAGCAGATCGACTGGACGATCGACGCGTACACGCGCGGCGACATCGCCGAGGAACAGATGGCCGCGCTCGCGATGGCCATCTTCCTGCGGGGGATGGATTCCGGCGAGATCGCGCGCTGGACCGGCGCGATGATCGAATCGGGGGAGCGGCTGGACCTGAAGGTCAGCCGTCCGACGATCGACAAGCATTCGACGGGCGGGGTCGGCGACAAGATCACGCTGCCGCTGGCGCCGCTCGTCGCGGCCTGTGGCGCGGCCGTGCCGCAGCTGTCCGGGCGCGGGCTCGGGCACACCGGCGGGACGCTGGACAAACTGGAGTCGATTCCGGGCTGGCGTGCCTCTTTGTCGACATCGGAGATCATCCGGCAGCTCGACGAGGTCGGCGCGGTGGTCTGCGCGGCCACTTCCGGTTTGGCGCCCGCGGACAAGAAGCTGTACGCGCTGCGCGATGTGACGTCGACGGTGGAGTCGATCCCGCTGATCGCGAGCTCGATCATGAGCAAGAAGATCGCCGAGGGTTCGGCCGGGCTGGTCCTCGACGTGAAGACCGGTTCGGGCGCGTTCATGAAGACGCTTCCGCAGGCGCGGGAGCTCGCGCGGACGCTGGTGGAGATCGGGACCGCGCACGGCGTCGCGACGACGGCGCTGATCACGGACATGAACGTGCCGTTGGGGCGCGCCGTCGGGAACGCGATCGAGATCGCGGAGTCGGTCGAGGTGCTGCGCGGCGGCGGCCCTTCGGACGTCGTCGAGCTGACGGTGGCTTTGGCGCGGGAGATGTTGGCGCTGGCCGGGCTGTCCGATGTGGACCCGGCGGCGGTGTTGGCTTCTGGTCGCGCTTACGAGACTTGGTGCCGGATGATCGCCGCTCAGGGCGGGGATCCGGAGGCCGCTCTTCCGCGGCCTCGGCACGTCCATGTCGTTCCGGCGCCTTCGTCCGGCGTCTTGGCTTCGCTGGACGCGTATTCGGTCGGGGTCGCAGCTTGGCGGCTCGGGGCCGGGCGGGCGCGCAAGGAGGATCCGGTGCAGGCCGCGGCCGGCGTGCTGTGCCTGGCGAAGCCGGGCGACACGGTGTCGGCCGGGCAGCCGCTGCTGGAGCTGCACACCGACACTCCGGACGCCGTCCCGTCGGCTCTCGCCGCGCTCGAAGGTGCCTACGCTGTCGGCGCCTCGGCTCCGGCGCCTGCGCCTTTAGTGCTGGAGACCGTGCGCGCGTGACCTGCGTTTAGCCCCCTAATCGCGATCCTTGCTCGCCGCCCTGGACCCCTGCGTTTCGTCCTCTGGATGCGGTAGTTGCACGCGCAAGTACCGCATCCAGAGGACGAAACGCGGG
>NZ_NMQT01000168.1 GCF_002234405.1 Amycolatopsis thailandensis
GTACGTGAAGGCCCCCTTCACTGCGCCTAGCGCAATGAAGGGGGCCTTCACGTACTTGGGTCAGTAGGTGATCGCGACCGCGGGGTCGGCCAGCAGCGCGCCGACGTCGGCCAGGAACTCCGACCCCTGCTGCCCGTCGACCACGCGGTGGTCGAAGCTCAGCGAAAGCTGGAGCACCTTGCGCACCTTGATCTCGCCGTCGACGACCCACGGGGTGTCCTTGATCGCGCCGAGGCACAGGATCGCGGACTCGCCGGGGTTGATGATCGGCGTACCGGTGTCGACGCCGAAGACGCCGACGTTGGTGATGGTGATCGTGCCGCCGAGCATGGCCGCCGGGGTGGTCTTGCCCTCGCGGGCGACGTCGGTCAGCTCGGTGAGCGCGATCGCGAGTTCCTTGAGGGACATCGAATCCGCGTCACGGACCTTGGGTACGACGAGCCCGCGCGGAGTGGCCGCGGCGATCCCGAGGTGCACGTAGTCCTTGTAGACGATCTCCTGTGCGGCCTCGTCCCACACCGCGTTGACGTCCGGAGTGCGCTTGGCCGCCAGGCAGACGGCCTTCGCCGCGAAGGTCAGCGGGGTGACCTTGACTCCGGCGAACTCACGCGACTTCTTCAGCTTCTCCCGGAACTCCATCATCGGCGTGACGTCGATGGTGAGGAATTCCGTGACGTGCGGGGCGGTGTACGCGCTCTGCACCATCGCGGCCGCGGTGGCCTTGCGGACGCCCTTGATCGGCACCCGGCGTTCCCGCGTCGCGGGGTCGTATCCACTGTCCACAGTAGACACAGTGGCGGCCGGGGTGGCGGAACCGTTGGCGGCGGCGTGCACGTCGTCGCGGGTGATGACGCCGCCGTCCGCGGTGCCGGTGAGCGCGTGCAGATCGACGCCGAGGTCCTTGGCGAGCTTCCGGACCGGCGGCTTCGCCAGCGGGACGTACCCGCCCTTCGGCTTGGCAGGCGCCGGAGCGACCGCCACCGGAGCAGGCACGGGAGCGACGGCGACCGGAGCGGGAGCTGCGGCCACGGGAGCGGCAGCGCCCTTCCGTGCCCGACGCTGGGTGACGACGGCCTTGGAGCCGTAGCCGACCAGCGGCTTCATCTCCTCTTCGGCTTCCTCCGCCGCCGGGGCGGCAGCGGGTGCCGGAGCCGCCTTGCCGTTCGGGTCGACGTCGATGGTGAGGATCGGCGCGCCGACCTCCACCGTCTGACCCGGCTCGACGAGCAGTTCGGTGACCACGCCCGCCCACGGGATGGGCAGTTCGACGGCGGCCTTCGCGGTCTCGACCTCGACCACGATCTGGTTCACCGTCACGGTGTCACCCGGCTTGACCTGCCAGGCGATGATGTCGGCCTCGGTCAGCCCCTCCGCCGTGTCGGCGAGGGGAAAGTGTTTGTACTCGGGCATTTCAGGAACTTCCCCCTTACCAGGCGAGCGAACGGTCGACGGTGTGCAGCACCCGGTCCAGGTCGGGGAGGTAGTGCTCCTCGAGCTTGGCAGGCGGGTACGGCGTGTCGAATCCGGTCACCCGCAGCACGGGGGCTTCCAGCGAGTAGAAGCATTCCTGCTGCACGCGCGCGGCGATCTCCGAGGTCAGCGACGACTCCGACGGCGCCTCGCTCAGCGCGATGAGCCGCCCGGTCTTGCGCACCGACTCGAACACCGGCTCCAGGTCGAGCGGGGACAGCGTCCGCAGGTCGATGACCTCCAGCGACTTGCCCTCGTCCTCGGCGGCGGTCGCCGCGTCGAGCGCGACCTTCACCGACGGGCCGTACGCGACGACGGTGGCCGTCGTGCCTTCGCGGACGACGCGCGACTTGAACAGCTGGTCCGGCGTGGCCTCGACGTCGACCTCGGACTTCATCGCGCCCGAGTGGTACAGCTTCTTGGGCTCGAAGAACAGGATCGGGTCGTCGGACTTGATCGCCTGCTGGATGCCCCAATAGGCGTCGACGGCGTTCGAAACCGACACGACCTTCAGGCCGGGAATGTGCGCGAACAGCGATTCCGGCGACTCCGAGTGGTGCTCGACCGCGCCGATGCCGCCGCCGAACGGCACCCGGATCACGATGGGCATCTTGATCTTGCCCTGCGTCCGGTAGTGCAGCTTCGCGACCTGGCTGGAGATCTGGTCGAAGCCCGGGAAGATGAAGCCCTCGAACTGGATCTCGCACACCGGCCGGAATCCGCGGACGGCGAGGCCGACCGCGGTGCCGATAATGCCCGATTCCGCGAGCGGCGTGTCCAGGACGCGCTGCTCGCCGAAGTCCTTCTGGAGGCCGTCGGTGATGCGGAAGACGCCGCCGAGCTTGCCGACGTCCTCACCCATGATCAGGACCTTCGGGTCCTCTTCCATGGCGCGCCGGAGGCCGAGGTTGAGGGCCTTGCCGATGGTGAGTTTCTGGAGGTCGGCCATTTCAGTGCTCACCCGCCCCGACGAAACCGTCCATGTAGGACAGGAACTCTTCGCGCTGCGCGTCCAGCAGCGGCGTGGACTCCGCGTACACGTTGGAGAAGATCCGGTCCGGTGGCGGTTCGGGCATGTTGAAGCAGTAATCGCGCAGCTCGGCCGCGAAGGCGTCCGAATCGGCCTGCACCTGATCGAAGAACGCCTGGTCGGCGCCGCCACCGCGGGCGAGGTACGCCCGGACGCGCTCGATCGGGTCCTTCAGCTTCCACTCCTCCAGCTCGTCGGAGAGCCGGTAGCGGGTGGGGTCGTCGGTGGTGGTGTGCGCGTCCATCCGGTAGGTGAACGCCTCGATCAGCACCGGGCCGTTGCCGTGACGGCACTCCTCCAGCGCCCAGCGGGAGACCGCGAGGCAGGCGAGGACGTCGTTGCCGTCCACGCGGATGCCGGGGAAGCCGTAGCCGCGGGCGCGCTGGTACAGCGGCAGGCGCGACTGGCGTTCGGTGGGCTCCGAGATCGCCCACTGGTTGTTCTGGCAGAAGAACACGAGCGGCGCGTCGTAGACGGCGGCCCAGACAAAGCCTTCGTGCACGTCGCCCTGCGAAGTCGCTCCGTCACCGAAGTAACAGATGGTCGCTTCGCTGTCGTCGTCGCCGACCTTGCCTTCGAACTTCTGGCCCATCGCGTAACCGGCGGCGTTGAGCACCTGGTTGCCGATCACGATGGTGTACGGGTGGAAGCCGTGGGCCTTGTAGTCCCAGCCACTGTGGTCGGTGCAGCGGAAGATGCCGAGCACCTCTTTGAGGTCGACGCCGCGGGCGTACGCGACACCGTGTTCGCGGTAGCTGGGGAAGGCCATGTCCCCCTTCCGCAGCGCGCGGCCGGAGCCGATCTGCGCGGCTTCCTGCCCGAGCAGCGGGACCCAGATGCCGAGCTGGCCCTGGCGCTGCATCGCGTTGGCCTCGCGGTCCGCGCGGCGGACCAGGACCATGTCGCGGTACAGGCCCTTGAGGGCTTCGGCGTCGATGTCGTCGACGTACCGGTCGAATTGCGGCGAGGAGACCCGTTCGCCTTCGGGGGTGAGCAGCTGAGTCAGCTCAGCGCCACCTTCGCTCGTTGCTCGCAAACCGGCGATCACCTGTTCAGGGGAAGGTTGCGCCGCTACGGCGGCGGGACCGTCTCCAGGTTCCGGGTGCGTCCAGTGTTCGGACGGCATGCGCTGCTCTCCTTGATGTCGGCGCCTCTGGCGGCCACTTGTGGCGGCCACAGTGACTGCGCCGGCGGGGACCAGCGCGTCGGATCTGAAGCGCTGGGTCACCATCGGCGTTGACGGTTCGTGCGCACATCCTGGCACGCCGGACGCCGTCTTGGTCAGGGCAGGATGCTGATTTGTTGCTGAGAAAGGGTGTCTGATCAGGGAAAATGCTAGGACGACCGAGTGTGGGGCCGCCGAAAGTAGGGTTTTCACCCGCGGCCCGACCAGCGGACGACGAGTCCGGACGGGTGTCCTGCCCGGCTTGATCGATGACGATCCGTGCCCGCCGTTGTGATCCATCACACGCTCCCGGCGTCGTGGCAGGATGGCGGACGTGGAGCAGAAATCCGTACGCGAAACCGTGGTTTCGAACTGGACCGACGAAGTCCTTCCGAGCCTGTCCGGCCTGGTGGCGATCCCCGCCTTGTCGCCGGCGTTCGACGCCGAGTGGGCGAAGACCGGCCATCTGGCCGCCGCCGTCGAGCACGTCCGCTCCTGGATCGCCGCCCGGGAGATCCCCGGCGCGACGCTCGAGGTCGTGGAACTCGAAGGCCGCAGCCCGCTGCTGGTCGTCGACATCCCGGCGACGTCCGAAGCGGCCGAGAAGGGCACCGTGCTGATGTACGGGCACCTCGACAAGCAGCCCCCGGTCGGTGGCTGGTCCGAGGGGCTCGACCCGTGGACGCCGGTGATCCGCGACGGCAGGCTGTACGGCCGCGGCGCGGTCGACGACGGCTACTCGGGCTACGCGGCGACGACGGCGATCGAGGCCGTGCGCGCCGCCGGTGGCGAGCACTCCCGCGCGGTCGTGCTGCTGGAGACCGGTGAGGAGTCCGGCAGCCCGGACCTCCCCGCCTATGTCGAGCACCTGAAAGAGAAGCTCGGCGAGGTCACGCTGGTCGTCTGCCTCGACGCCGGCGGCACCGACTACAAGCGCCTGTGGCTGACCACCAGCCTTCGCGGCATGCTGCACGTCAACGTCACCGTGAAGGTGCTCGAATCCGCGCAGCACTCCGGCATGGCCAGCGGCATCGTGGCGAGCTCGTTCCGCGTCCTGCGCGCCCTGATCGACCGGATCGAGAACGTCGAGACCGGTGAGATCAAGCTCGCCGAACTGAGCGTCGACATCCCGGAGAACCGCGTCGACGAGGCGCGCGGTGTCGTCGAGATCGCGCCCGGCGCGGCGAAGACGCTGTTCCCGGTGGTCGGCCGTCCGGTGTCCGACGACGACCTCGAACTGCTGCTCAACAACTCGTGGCGGCCGACGCTTTCGGTGATCGGCGCGGCGGGCTTCCCGCTCCCGGCCGAGGCGGGCAACGTGCTGCGCGACAGCACCACGCTCACCCTGAGCTTCCGTCTCCCGCCGACGGCCGACGCGAAGGCCGCGATGGAGGCGGTCCGCCGCGTGCTCACCACCGACGTGCCTTACGACGCTTCGGTCGAGCTCGGCGATTTCCAGGCCGAGAACGGCTGGAACGCGCCGGACACCGCGCCGTGGCTCGACAAGGTCCTGCACCACGTCAGCGGCGAGGTCTTCGGTGAGCCGCACAAGAGCTTCGGCATGGGCGGGTCGATCCCGTTCATGGGGCTGCTCGGCGAGAAATACCCGGACGCGCAGTTCGTGGTCACCGGCGCCTGCGGGCCGGACTCGAACATCCACGTGCCGGACGAGTGGCTGAACATCGACTTCGCGCAGCGGGTCACCGAGGCGGTCGCGCACATCCTGGACGCGCACGCGCGGAGCTGATCTCCTCGCTCACGCTGCAATGAAAGGTCCTTTCCCAGCAAAATTTGCAAGGAAAGGACCTTTCATTGCAAGCGCGGGAGGATCATGTTCGAGGGTTTCCAGCTCGAAAACGTCGATGTCGGCGAAGTGACCCTCAGGGTCCGCCACGGCGGATCGGGGCCGCCTCTCGTTCTCCTGCACGGACATCCCCGCACCCACACGACCTGGTACGACGTCGCGCCCCGGCTCGCGGACGCGTTCACCGTCGTCTGCCCGGATCTCCCCGGCTACGGCCAGTCGTCGAAACCCGAGACCACCGAAGACCACTCGGCGCACTCGAAACGCGCCATGGCCCGGCACATCGTCGCGCTCATGCGCCATCTCGGCCACGAGCGGTTCGCCGTCGCCGGGCATGATCGCGGCAGCGCCGTCGCCTACCGCCTGGCCTTCGACCATCCGGAAGCCGTCACGAAGCTGGCCATCCTCGACGGCATCCCGATCGGCGAGCACCTTTCCCGCGCGGACGCGAAGTTCGCGCAGGCCTGGTGGCACTGGTTCTTCTTCGGCCAGCTCGCGAAACCCGCCGAGCGGGTGATCAACGCCGACCCCGACGCCTGGTACGGCGGCGATCCCGAAGCGATGGGCGCGGAGAACCACGCCGACTTCCTGCGCGCGATCCACGATCCCGAGACGGTCCACGCGATGCTTGAGGACTACCGCGCCGGGCTCGGACCCGACCGCGAAGCCGACGACGCCGACAAGGCGGCCGGGAACAAGATCACGTGCCCGGCGCTCGTCCTGTGGTCCAGCTTCGACGATCTCGGCGACCTGTACGGCGACCCGGTCGCGGTGTGGCGCGAGTGGGCCGAGGACGTCCGCGGTTTCGCGATCGACTCCGGGCACCACATGGCCGAGGACAACCCGGCCGACCTCGCGGCGGCGCTACGTGAGTTCCTGGGCTGAGCGGGTCGTGAGTGGCTAGGCGCTGTCCTGTAAGTCCGTCCGCGGTCTTCGCGCCCAGGTGGTCTCTGACGGCACGGGCGATCCAGCCGAGTACAACCCGGTACGAGGCCGAATCGCCCGCACCGCCAGAGACCACCTGGATCACGAAGCCCATCGAACGGGCTTACAGGACAGCGCCTAGGCCGGTTCTAACCGTCCTTGCCACTCACGACCAACGCGCCCCAATCCTCACCGCCGCCTCTGGTCCCCCTAGGCGAACTTGTTCAGCGCGGCCGTGAGCTCCGTCAGCTGCGGCGTGAACCGCTGGTACGAGAACGGCGTCTCGTTGTTCCACGGGATCAGCTTCCCGGCCTTCACCGCGGGCAGCTGCGCCCAGGTCGGCACGCCGCCGAGCCCGTCCGGGCCGAGCGAGAGCGAACCGCCGCGGTTGTCGTACATGATCACGTCGGCGGGGTACTTGCCGATGTTCTCCCAGCTGATCTGCTGGTAGTAGCCGCCCTGGCTCTCGTCCGGTGCCTCCGGCGTGACGAAGTTCAGGCCCTTGCTCTGGTAGTGCTTCGAGGTCGCGAACTTCGGCGCGTTCGAGACGTAGACGGCGTCCTTCTGCGCGGACACCAGCAGGATCTTCAGCCCGGCCGCCTTCTTGGCCGCTTCGCCGAACGCGGCGTCAGCCTTCTCGTACTCTTCCCTCGCGGCCTTGATCGCCGGAGTCTCGGTGTCGGCGCCGAGCGCCTTCGCGAGCGCGATGAACTTCGCGATCCCCTCGGGCATCGAGATGTCCTGCAGCCGGATCCCGACGCTCGGCGCTGCCTTGTCGATCTTCTCCGTCTGCGTGTCCGGGACGTACCACATCTGTTCCTTGAGGTACATCACGCTGATCAGCAACTGCGGGTTCAGCGAGACGAACTTGTCGAAGTTGAACTCGTTCCACACGTTCCCGAGCGACGTCACGGTGTTCAGGTCGACGCCGCCCGCCTGCGGGTCCGGCTTGCCGTCGGCGAACTTCGACGGGCCGAAGATCCCGACCGACTTCACGCCGAGGTCCCACAGCGCCGCCGCGGCGGTCACCTGCGCGACGATCCGCGTCGGCCGCTCGCCTTCGAGTTTGCGGCCGCGGTCGTCGGTGAAGGACCAGGTCGCGCCCGTTCCCTGCGTGGGTGCTTCGTCCTGATAGCCGCAGGCGGTCAGGAGGCCGGTGGCGCCGAGCGCCGCGGTGCCGGCGAGGAAGCCGCGTCGGGAGAGGTGCATTCGAGATCTTCTTTCGCCATACGACCGGGATTCGTCGTTAGGCTAGCCTTCGCTTACTGTGAGGGCCATGGTCCAGGTCACGGAGCGCGTCAGATCACCCCGGACCAGCGTCTCCGTGAGAACGCTGGTCCTGGTCGGGTCGCTCATCGCACTCGTCGCGGTCGTCCTGCTTTCGATCGGCTTCGGGTCGAACAAGCTTTCCCTCGGCGAAGTCCTCCATGCTCTCTTCGCTTACGACGGCAGCTACAACGACGTCGTCGTCCGCGACGACCGCCTGCCCCGGACGGCGCTCGGCCTGTTCGTCGGGATGGCGCTCGGCCTCGCGGGCTCACTGATGCAAGCGATCACCCGCAACCCGGTCGCGGAACCCGGGCTGCTCGGCATCAACCACGGTGCCGCCGTCGCGATCGTGCTCGCCTCCACGGTGTTCTCGGTGACTTCGCCCGGCCAGTACGTCTGGTTCGCCTTCGCCGGGGCGCTGGCGGGAACCGCGCTGGTCTCGGTGATCGGCGGGACACGCGGCGCGACGAGCCCGCTGCGGCTGGTGCTGGCCGGGGTCGCGATCCAGGCGGTGTTCATCGGGATCAACCAGGCCATGCAGATGATCAACACGCACAACCTCCAGGCCATGCGGTTCTGGCTCGTCGGCTCGCTGGTCAACCGGAACCTCGATCAGCTTTCCGTGCTGCTGCCGTTCTTCGTCGCGGGCGTGGTGATCGCGATCGTGCTGGCGCGTGCGCTGAACGCCTTGGCACTCGGGGAAGACACCGCGCGCGGGCTCGGTGCGAATCCGGCGCTGGTCCGCGCCGCCGGGATGGTGGCCGTCGGGCTGCTGTCGGCGGCGGCGACCGCGGCCTGCGGGCCGATCGCCTTCGTCGGCCTGATGATCCCGCACGTCGTCCGGTCGCTGATCGGCCAGGACGAACGCTGGGTGATGCTGCTGTCGGCGCTGCTCGGACCGGTCTTGCTGCTCGGCTGCGACGTCCTCGGCCGCCTGCTCGGCTCGCCGGGGGAGATCCAGGTCGGCGTGATGACCGAGGTCGTCGGCGGGATCGCGTTCGTGATCGTCGCCCGCCGGTTGAAGGCGGTGCGCCGATGACCGCGCTCGTCCGCCGGGAGTCCGGTTTGGACAGACGATCGACGATCGTCGTCGCCGCGCTGGCCCTGGTGACGCTCGCTCTCGTCGTGCTTTCGGTCGGCACGGGCGACTACGAGATGAGCCCCGGCGAGGTGCTCGCGACGCTGGCGGGCCAAGGCACGAAGGCGCAGTACCTGGTCGTCATGGGACGACTGCCGCGGGTGCTGGTCGCGATCCTCGTCGGCGCCGCGCTGGCACTGGCGGGGGCGATCTTCCAGACGATCACCCGGAATCCGCTCGGCAGCCCGGACGTCATCGGATTCACCACCGGCTCGGCGACCGGCGGCATCGTGACGCTGCTGTTCTTCGGCTCCGGCCCCGGCGTCGTCTCACTCGGCGCGCTGGCGGGCGGCCTGCTGACGGCGTTGCTGGTGATGGCGTTGTGCGCGCCGCACGGTCTGCTGAGTTCGCGGCTGGTGCTGCTCGGGATCGCGGTCAGCGCGGTGCTGGGCGGCGTGAACGCGTACCTGCTGGTCAAGGCGAACCTCGAAGCCGCCGCGCAGGCGGTCGGCTGGCTGGTCGGTGACCTCTCCGGCCGTGACTGGACCTACTTCGTGCCGCTGGCGATCGCGATGGCGGTCTTCGCGCCGATCGTGTTCGCGAACGGCCGCGCGCTGCGCATGCTGGAGATGGGCGACGACACCGCGACCGGCATCGGCGTCGACGTGCCTCGCGTGCGGCTGACCCTGGTGCTGGTCGCCGTCGGACTGGTCGCCGCCGCCACCGCGACGACGGGGCCGCTCCAGTTCATCGCCCTCGCCGCGCCGCAGCTGGCCCGCCGGATGACGCGCCTGCCGGGGCCGAACCTGGTGGCGTCGGCCTTCGTCGGGGCGACCTTGGTCGTCGCGGCGGACTACGTCGGCCAACGCCTGCTGGCGTCTTCGCTGCTCCCGGCGGGCGTCGTCGCGGCGGCCCTCGGTGGCGTGTACCTGCTCTGGCTGTTGCTCCGAAGACGGGCTTAGGTCAGCCGCGTCAGCTGCACCGAAACGTCCAAAGTGGACTGACCGCCGCCGGTGAAGATGCCCTTGAGCGGCGGCACGTCGGCGTAGTCGCGGCCGTAGGCGACCCAGACGTGCCGCGGCCCGACCGGGATCGCGTTCGTCGGGTCGTAGGCCCACCAGCCGCCGGTCCAGACGTCGACCCAGGCGTGGCTTTCGCCTTCGACCGTCTCACCGAGCTTCGCCTCCGGTTTCGTGTGCAGGTACCCGGAGACGTACCGCGCCGGGACGCCGATCGCGCGCAGCATCACCAGCGTCACATGCGCGAAGTCCTGGCAAACCCCTTCGCGCGCACGCCAGGCGTCGGTCGCCGTACTGTGCACGCCGGTGGTCCCCGGCTGGTACTTGAGCTGCTGGTTGACCCATTCGCAGACGGCGAGCACGGCCTCCGCCGGGTCGAGCCCCTTCCGCAGTTCGCGCGCGACCTTCGTCAGCTCGGGATCGCGCGGCGTGTACGCCGTCGGCGTCAGATACTCGGTGCGGTGATCGACCACGGTGTCGCCGCGCAGGTCTTTCCACGACGCCGAACGGATCGGCTCTCCTTCGTCGGCGGTCTCGACCACCGACGTCGCGAGCACGGTGAACTCGGTGTGCGGCGCGTGAAGGTCGAACGAGGTCACGACGGTGCCCCAGTAATCCGTGTACCGGTACGCACGGGTCGCCGGCGTCGTCTCGACGCGGTTCACGACCGTGGTCTGCCGCCGGTCGGACCGCGGGGTCAGCCGCGCCTCGTTGTACGACTGCGTGGCCGGTGTCGCGTACCGGTATCCGGTCCGGTGGGCCACCCGAAGCTGCCAGGTCACAGCGAAACCTCCGCACCGCTCCAGGCCACCCAAGGCGACGAATGGAAGTACTGCACCGAAACCGCGTCGCCGATGTCCTTGATCGACGTCTGCAGGGTGACGAGCCGCTTCGGCAGGTCGTCCAGCAGGTCCGACTGCCGCAGGAACTCCAGTTCGCTGCGGGCGCGGCCGAGTTGCCGCAGTGCCTCGGACTTCTCGTTGGCCCGCGAGTTGACGCCGGGGTCCAGCCGCTCGAGGCATTCTTCGGCTTGGCGCAGCGCGTGGAACACCGAACGCGGGAAGAGCGTGTCCCTCATCAGGAACTGTACGACCCGGGCGGCGTCGAGCGCGCCGCGATAGGTCCGCAGATACGTGTCCTGCGCGCCCGCCGAGCGGAGCACGGTGATCCAGCCGGGTGAGGACGCGCTGTCCTGAACCCGCGAAAGCAGCAGTCGCACCACCATGTCCGCGCGTTCGATCGAGCGGCCGAGCACCATGAACAGCCAGCCGTCGTCGCGGCTCATCGTCGAATCGGCGAGTCCGGCGAACATCGCCGCGCGCTCCTCCACGAAGGAGAGGAAGGCGTGCGGCCCGGCGCGGCGCGCGTACCGCTGCCTGTCCGGTACCGCGTTCCAGGTCGCGTTCAGGCATTCCCACAGCTCGGTCGAGACGACCTCTCGGGCACCGCGCGTGTTCTCCCGGGCAGAGTTGATCGAGCCGACGATCGACGCCGGATTGTCCTTGGCGTAGGCGACCAGTTCGGTCAGCTTCCACACGTCGAGCGAATCCATGCCCTCCGGCGAGATGCCGAGGACGGCGAGCAGCTGGCGGCTCGCGTGGTCCGGGTCGACGCTGGCGTCTTCGAGCAGCTGGTGCACGGAGACGTTGAGGATCCGGGAGGTGTCGTCGGCGCGTTCGACGTAGCGGCCGATCCAGTACAGCGATTCCGCGTTACGGGCTAGCACGGTGACCCTCCCTGCGCTTGTTGCTGCTGCTGTTGCTGGGTGGTGGTCAGCTCGGGACCCTGCTCGGCGATCAGGCCGTCCACATGGGACAGTGCGCCGAGCGCGGGCCGTTCCAGCTCCCGTTCCGCCGTCGAGGATCGCGGCGCCAGCACCCAGGTGTCCTTCGAGCCGCCGCCCTGCGACGAATTGACCACCAGACTGCCCTCCGGGAGCGCGACCCTGGTCAGTCCGCCCGGCAGGACGAAGATCTCCTTGCCGTCGTTGACCGCGAACGGCCGGAGGTCGACGTGCCGCGGCGCCAGCCGTGCGTCCACTTTGGACGGAACGGTGGACAGCTGGACGACGGGCTGGGCGATCCAGCCGCGTTTGTTCGCCCGGACTTTGCGTTTGAGCGCGGTCAGCTCCGCCTGCGTCGCGTCGGGGCCGAACACGATGCCGTAGCCGCCGGAGCCCTCGACCGGTTTGATCACCAGCTCGTCCATGTGCTGCATGACGTGGTCGAACTCGTCCGGCAGCCAGCACCGGAAGGTGTCGACGTTGGGCAGCAGCGGCTTTTCGTTGAGGTAGTACTTCACCATCTCGGGCACGTAGGTGTAGACGAGCTTGTCGTCGCCGACCCCGTTGCCGACGGCGTTCGCGACCACCACGTTGCCCGCGCGGGCCGCGTTGAGGATCCCGGCGACGCCGAGCACGGAGTCCGGCCGGTAGTGCACCGGATCGAGGAATTCGTCGTCGATCCGCCGGTAGATGACGTCGACCTGCCGTTCGCCCTCGGTGGTGCGCAGGTAGACGACGTTGTCCCGGCAGAACATGTCGCGACCCTCGACCAGCTCGACCCCCATCAGCCGGGCCAGCAGCGAATGCTCGAAGTACGCCGAGTTGTGCACACCGGGCGTGAGCACGACGACCATCGGGTCGGCGACGTTGGCCGCGGCCGCCGCCCGCAGCGCGCGCAGCAGATGGGAGGCGTAGTCGCCGACCGGGCGCACCCGGTGCTGGGCGAACAGGTCCGGGAACACGCGCGCCATCGTGCGGCGGTTCTCCATCACGTACGAAACACCCGAGGGATTGCGAAGATTGTCCTCCAGCACCCGGAAGGTGCCTTCTTCGTCGCGCACCAGGTCCACACCGGACACGTGGATGCGGACGCCGTTGGGCGGGTTGATCCCGAACGCTTCGCGCTGGAAATGCTCACACGAGGTGATCAGCCGTCGCGGGAGAACGCCTTCGCGCAGGATCTGCCGATCGCCGTACACGTCGGCGAGGAAGGCTTCGAGCGCGCGAACCCGTTGGGCCACGCCACGTTCGAGTTTGCTCCATTCGGATGAAGTGATCACTCTCGGTACGAGATCGAGCGGGAAAGGACGTTCCTGGCCGGACAGCGAGAACGTGATGCCCTGGTCCACCATGGCCCGGTCGATGGCCGCCGATCGGGACGTGAGGTCCGCCGAGGTCAGCGCGGAGATCGATTCGTAGAGCGCCCGGTACGGCTGGCGGACCGTGCCGTCGGCGGTGAACATCTCGTCGTACGCGCCCGCGTGCGGCCTGGACGGCGAAAGATAGCCGTCGAACTGCGCTCCGGGTTTCGCCGCGCGCCTCGCCGAAGTGGTCGCGCGAGGGCGGCGGCCCGCAGGTGGGAGCCGCGGCGCCGAGTTGTTGTTCATGGTCGCCATACTCGCTCACCCTGCCATGTCGGCGCGATACCTCATGCAATGCCCGTGACGGCCGAAACGGCGCTGTAACGTCGTAGTGCTGTGCTTGCCGCCGGATGAGTGGCAATATGCGTGCTCTCGACACATGGGAACTACAAGGAGTGACGACGTGGCCCGATTCAAAGCGCTCGCCCTGATCCCGGCGCTCGCCCTAGCCGCGGGCGCGCTGTCCGCGTGCGGCGAGGAAGGCGGAACCGCGGCCGGCGGCGTTCAGCTCGTCGCGTCCGGCAAAGTGACCACCTGCACGCACCTGCCCTACCAGCCGTTCCAGGTGAAGCAGGGCGACAAGATCGTCGGCTTCGACGTCGACCTGGTCGACCTGGTCGGCAAGAAGCTGGGTGTCGAGCAGAGCATCGTCGACATCGCCTTCGAGAACATCGAGTCCGGTGAGTCGATGAACAGCGGGCAGTGCGATCTCGCCGCCGCCGGCATGACGATCACCGACAAGCGCAAGGAGAAGTTCGACTTCTCCGACCCGTACTTCGAGGCGACCCAGGCGCTGCTGGTCAAGGCGGGCTCGCCGATCAAGGATCTGTCCAACGTGGCGGGCAAGAAGATCGGCGTGCAGTCGGCCACCACCGGCGCCGAGTACACGCAGAAGGAAGCCAAGGGCGCGGAGATCGTCACCTTCGACGACCTCGCGCTGCTGGAGCAGGCCGTCAAGAACGGCACGATCGACGCGGGCGTCAACGACAACGGCGTGCTCTACGACTTCGCGAAGACGAACCCGGACACGACGGTCGTCACCGAGTTCAAGACGAACGAGTTCTACGGAATCGGCGTGAAGAAGGGCAACAGCGCCCTGCTCGGCCAGATCAACGAGGTGCTCAAGGCGTCCGTGGCGGACGGCTCCTACGCGCAGATCTACCAGAAGTGGTTCGGCAAGGCGCCGACCTGGCAGCCTGGATCCGCGACGAACTAGTTTAATGCCGCCCTGTGGCCGGTGCCCAGCGCACCGGCCACAGGTTTGTCGCCACCTGTTTGAGGAGAGAAATGGCTCTGAGCCGCCGCCAGCGACGTTCGGCCTTCCGGACCGGGCAATACGTCCTGCTGCTGGTGATCGTCGTCGTGCTCGCGCTGCTGGCCGACTGGGGCAGGATCGGCAAGGCGTTCTTCGATCTCGAAGTCGCCGCCAACCAGTTCCCGGAAGTCATCACCGTCGCACTGAAGAACACCATCGTCTTCACCGCACTGGGCTTCGCGCTCGGTCTCGGGCTGGGCCTTTTGCTCGCCCTCATGAGACTTTCCTCGGTCGGCCCGTACCGCTGGGTGGCGCGCGGGTACATCGAGTTCTTCCGCGGCCTGCCCGCGCTGCTGATCTTCATCGCCGTCGGCATCGGCGTGCCGACGGCCTTCAACACGAACCTGCCGCGCAATATCGCGATCATGCTGGCGCTGGGCATCGTGTCGTCCGCGTACATGGCGGAGACCATTCGCGCGGGTATCCAGGCGGTGCCGCGCGGACAGGTCGAAGCCGCGCGTTCGCTCGGCATGTCGCCCGCGCGGACGATGATCACCGTCGTGATCCCGCAGGCGTTCCGGATCATCCTGCCGCCGCTGGCCAACGAGCTGATCATGTTGACCAAGGACTCTTCGCTGGCGTTCCTGCTCGGCACCACGCCGTTGCAGCAGGAACTGGCGCAGTTCAGCCGTCAGGCGCTGATCCAGGCCAGGGGGCTGACGCCGGTCGTCGTCGCCGGGCTGTGTTATCTGGTGATCACCATCCCGCTGTCGATCCTGCAGCAGCGGCTTGAGAAGAAATACGGAGCCGGAGTGCCCGGCGGAGGAACGGTATGAGCGGCCAGACGATCGTCGAGGTTTCAGGACTGCACAAGGCGTTCGGCGAACTCGAGGTGCTCAAGGGCATCGACCTGAGAGTCGAACGCGGTCAGGTCGTCTGCATCATCGGCCCGTCGGGTTCGGGCAAGTCGACGCTGCTGCGCTGCGTCAACCTCCTCGAGGAACCGCAGCAGGGCAAGATCGTGGTCAACGGCAGCGAGATCACCGATCCGGACGTCGACATCGACGGCGCCCGCACGAAGATCGGCATGGTCTTCCAGTCGTTCAACCTCTTCTCGCACCTGAGCGTGCTCGACAACCTCACTGTCGCGCAGCGCAAGGTTTTGAAGCGTGGCAAGGAAGAGGCGGAGCGCGTCGCGCGGGACAACCTCGCGAAGGTCGGGTTGGCGGAGAAGGAGTCTTCGCTGCCGACACAGCTTTCCGGTGGGCAGCAGCAGCGCGTGGCGATCGCCAGGGCGCTGTCGATGGACCCGGACGTCATGCTGTTCGACGAACCGACGTCTGCGCTCGACCCCGAGCTGGTCGGTGACGTGCTCGCTGTCATGCGCCAGCTCGCGCAGGAGGGCATGACGATGCTCGTCGTCACCCACGAGATGCAGTTCGCCCGTGAGGTGGCCGACATCGTGCTGTTCATGGACGGCGGCGTCGTCGTCGAACAGGGCGCGCCGGACCAGGTCATCGGCGACCCGCAAGAGGAACGCACGAAGACGTTCCTCTCACGGGTCCTGAATCCCAACCACCAGGGTTAGCGTCCTCGGAGCTGCGACTCCAGCTGGACCACCTTCGAGGCGATTTCGTGCGGCCCGGCGCCCATGAGGCTCACCCAGCCCTTGGCGTCCGGGCCGAACACGACGCGGCCCTGTTCGGTGTCCATCCAGCCTGGTGGCCGCTCGACGCGTTTCCGGTTGCCGCCGCCGTCACGGATGGCGACGTACAGCCTGCCGAAGAAGGTGTGCGGCGACCGGATCCACTGGAGGACCTTCTTGGCGTCGCGGATGCTCGGGCTCGCGCCCGTCAGCATTTCGCCCTTCATGAGGACTTGCAGGTCGGCTTCCGAGCAGTTCAAGGACGGCGTGCGCGCGCCGGGGGCCTCGGGCAGCAGACCGGTGAAATCCTGCGGGAGCGTGTCCGGCCGGGTCGGCTTCAGATAGACGACCTTGTCGACCAGGACGACGGTGACCGCCTCACGGCCGCTGCCCGCGGCGCGAACGGTCCGTTCACGCCCCTCCGACTTCACCCACGAGTAGTACTCGACCGCCGGCCGCTGCAGGAAGCGCAGCGTGTCGAGGAATTCGTCGTCGATCCG
>NZ_NMQT01000169.1 GCF_002234405.1 Amycolatopsis thailandensis
CGTCGGGTGTGTTGCTGGGGGATCCGCTGCTGTCCGTGCGGGTGTGTGGTGCGGGGGAACCGGCGTCCGGTGTGTGGCTCGGCGAACCGCCGGTGTCCGCGCGGTTCGGGCTCGGTGAGCCGCTGTCGGGTGTGCGGTTCGGGGTGCCGGAATCGCCGGGAGAACCACCGTCGGACCGAGTGTGCGGGGCCGATGTGTCGGACCGTGCGCCACTGGGAGAGCCGCCACCGCCGTCGGGCGTGCCGCCGAGTCCGTTGTCCGAAGTGGACGGTCCGTCGCCATCCCCGGTGCGACCGGGTGATCCGCCGTCGGAGCGGGACTGCGAGCCGCCACCGTCCCTTGTGGACGAAGAACCGCCGCCGTCACCGCCACGGGTGGCACTCGACGGGGAGTCTCCGCCGGAATCGCCTTGGCGCGATCCGCCGGAGTCGCCGTTCGACCCGGAATCGCCGGAGCCTTCACCGGATCGGCCCGAGTCGCCGGAACCACCCGAGCCGCCGTCGGAGCCGTTCGAGCCGTTGGAACCACCCGAGTCGCCGTCGGAGCCGTTCGAGCCGTTGGAACCGTCGCCCGACCCGCTGCCGGAACCGTCGCCGTCCGGACCGTCCCCGGAACCGGATCCGGTGCCGCCACCGTCGGGCCCGCCGGCCCCACCGCGTCCGCCGCGCTGGACGAAACCGCCCGGCTTGATGTTCCTGGTGTTGATCACGTCCAGGCCGGTGACCTTGCCCGCGATCTTGCCGAAGACCTTGATGATCTTCTCGAAGACGTCGGCCAGCTTGCCCAGCAGCGGCGAGACCCGCCGCATCGCGTCGCAGAGTTCCTTGAGCTTGTCGGCGATCCTCGCGGCCCATTCGGCGATCGCGGTGACGGCCTGCGCAACCACCACGGGCGTGCCGAAGCCGAGGGAGAACACCGTCTCCAAGACCCAGGAAATGAGCTTGCCGACCGCGTCCGCGATCAGCTGGCGGATGAATTCGCGGACGAACGAGACGATCTCGCCGAAGATCATCACCACGGTGCTGATCGCGCCGGCGACGGTCGCCGCCCCGCTGATCGCCTCCGCCTGTTCCGCGGCCTGCTCGCGGTACTTGTCGGCCGCGTCACCGGTCCAGCCGGTGGTGCCGTTCTTGACCGCGTTCGAGAACTCGACCTGGGTGTCTTCCAGCTTCTTGGCGACGTTGCCCCAGGTCTCGGAGTACGACTGGATGACCGGCGGGTCGCCCGCGACGGCGTCCAGCATGTCCTTCAGCGGCTGCATGTGTTCCATCAGGAACGACGCCACCGACGACATCAGGTAGCCGAACGGGTCGATCGCGGCGCTGGCGAGCTCGCCGGCGAGGCTCAGCACGCCGAGCCCGCCGCCGATCCAGTCTCCGCTCGAGATGCCGTTGAAGGCGTCCATGGCCGACTCGGCGACGCCGATGCCCGCCCCGTAGCCGTAGTCGCTGTTCCCGGCCGTCAGCGGCCCCGGGCCGTCCCCGTCGGTCGGGGCCTTCGCGACGAGCGGGTTTCCCTCTGGCATCAGTCAGGCACCTGCGCGTTCTTGAACTCGGCGGCGAAGTTCTCGTCCTGTGTCCGGTAGGCGTTGGACGCCGAACGCACGTTGTTCGCCACCGCGGTGGCGGCCTCGACGGCCTTGTTCAGCGCGTTGATGCCGAACTCCTCGACCGGGTCGAGCATCATCCGGAACGGCTGGCAGATGATGCCGTACGCGTCGGTCGGCATGCTCACCTGCTGCGCTGCGTCGACCGCGCCGCGCAGCCCGTCGGCGATGCCGTCGATCTGCTTGGAGTGCGCGTCGAGGTCGGCGCCGAGCTCGTAACCCTTGCCTGCCATGGTTTCTCCCCTCTACCAGGCCGGATGGACGTTCTAGGAAAGGATGCTGCCGCCGAAGTCGTCGTCATCGTCGTCCTGCGTGCGGCGGCGGCGCGGGATCGGCTTCGGCTGAGGTGGATTCTGGGGCGGGCTCGTCTGCGAGGACGGCGGCGGCGGGGGTTCTTCCTCCTCCGGACCGAAGCGGTGATGCCGCTCGGGCTCCGGCGGGGCGAGGTCCTCCTCGGGCGGAGCCTCCGGGAAGGTGCTCTGCGCCTCCGTGATCACCCGGTTCGCCGTCTCGTCGGTGGTGCCGACGGTTTCGGCCATCGCCTGCTGCAACAGCTCGGGGATCCGCGACTGCGCGAGCTGCACGAGCCGCATGACCTGCGCCGAGACCTCGGCCATCCGCTTGCCGCTCACGGCCTCGGAGATCACCAGGTTCTTGAGCAGGCCCTTGGAATCGACCGTCACTTCGATCGTGTTGTCCTTGGACCGCTCGGTCACGGTCTGGCCCTGCACGCGGGCGGCCATCGCCTGATAGCGCGCGGCGGTCTCCTGGATCTGCTTCGTCCAGTTGTCCACCATGCGTTCGCTGGCGTCGACGTTGTCCGGCATCGGGACCCTTCCAAGCTGCGTGCTGACGTCTTCACACTGACGGTCCGGGGGAGCCTCCGGTTCCGGGTGCGCTCGAAGTTTAGTTCCCGTCCGGTGTACCACCCGCCGCCGACAAACTCGGACCCGTCACGCAGCGAAAGGGCCCCTCACCGCACCAAGTGCGATGAGGAGCCCTTTCAGCCCTGCGAACTGCCGGGGTCAGAGGTTGCCGCGACGTTCCTGTTCACGCTCGATGGCCTCGAACAGGGCCTTGAAGTTGCCCTTGCCGAAGCCGAGCGAACCGTGCCGCTCGATGAGCTCGTAGAACACCGTCGGGCGGTCGCCGATCGGCTTGGTGAAGATCTGCAGCAGGTAGCCGTCCTCGTCGCGGTCGACCAGGATGCGGTGCTCCTTGAGCTTCTCGATCGGCACCCGGACCTCGCCGATCCGCGCGCGCAGCTCCGGGTCGTCGTAGTAGGAGTCCGGGGTGTCGAGGAACTCGACGCCCGCCGCGCGCATCGCCTTCACCGTCGCGACGATGTCGTTGGTGGCCAGCGCGATGTGCTGGCAGCCCGCGCCGCCGTAGAACTCGAGGTACTCGTCGATCTGCGACTTCTTCTTCGCGATCGCCGGCTCGTTGAGCGGGAACTTGACGCGGTGGTTGCCGTTGGAGACCACCTTGCTCATCAGCGCCGAGTACTCGGTCGCGATGTCGTCGCCGACGAACTCCGCCATGTTCACGAAGCCCATGACACGGTGGTACCAGTCGACCCAGTAGTCCATCTTGCCGAGTTCGACGTTGCCGACGCAGTGGTCGACGGCCTGGAACAGCCGCTTCGGCGCGCCCTCGGGGCGGACGATCTTGCTCTCGCGCGGCTCGTAGCCGGGCAGGTAGACGCCGGTGTACTTCGACCGGTCGATCAGCGTGTGGCGGGTCTCGCCGTAGGTCGCGATCGCGGCGATCCGGACGGTGCCGTGCTCGTCGGAGACGTCGTGCGGCTCTTCGAGGACGGTGGCGCCCTGCGCGCGGGCGTGGTCGATGCAGCGGTCGACGTCGGCGACCTCGAGGGCGAGGTCGATGACGCCGTCACCGTGGCGGCGGTGGTGGTCGAGCAGTTCGGAGTCGGGCTTGACGCCGCCAGTGATCACGAAACGGGCCGAGCCGGACTTCAGCACGAACGACTTGCGCTCGAAGTTCCCGGTCTCGGGGCCGGAGTACGCGACGAGCTGCATGCCGAACGCGACCTGGTAGAACCACGCGGTCTGCGTGGCGTTGCCCGCGATGAACACCACCGCGTCCATCGACTTCACCGGGAAGGGATCGGTCGAAGAGTCGTGGTCGACGAGGCCGACGAGCTGACGCAGCTGGTCGTAGCTCACGTCGTCAAGAGCACCCTGGGGTTCCACTGTGTGCGTCATACCCTGAAGCATCGGAGGGCGTGACAAAATGTGCAATGGTCAAAGATTTTACTGCGCACTATGTCCAGTGAAGAGGGGGACGGCGCAGTCATAGTGGACAACCTGCGTAGGAGGTAAGCGCGATGTCGGAATCGCTTGACGAACTGGACGCGCGGCTGCTGCTGTTGCTGACCGACTCGCCCCGGCTCGGTGTGCTCGAATGCGCCCGCCGGCTCGGGGTCGCGCGAGGCACCGTTCAGGCCCGGCTGGACCGGCTGACCGAACGCGGGATCCTCGGCGGCTTCCCGCCCGAACTCGACCTCGCGGCGATGGGGTACGGCCTCACCGCGTTCGCCGTCCTGGAGATCGCGCAGGGCCGCCGGGCCGAGGTCGCGGAGGCGCTGTCCGCGATCGACGAGGTGTGCGAGGTCCACGCGACCACCGGTCAGGGCGACCTCTTCGTGCGCATGGTGGCGCGCAACAACGACGACCTTCAGCGGGTGGTGGACGAGGTGGTCGGCGCGCCGTACGTGCGGCGGACGTCGACGTCGATCGCGTTGTCGACGCCGGTTCCGCCGCGCGTACGGCCGCTGCTGGAACGGCTGGCCCGGAGCTAGCTCACCTGAGCCAGGTATCGCTTCGCCGAGCGCTGGACGGCTTCGTGCCCGTCAGTGCGGATGATCGCGTCCCACCAGGCGCCGTAGATCGCCTCGAACTCGTACGGTTCAAGCATTTCGGCCGCGCGGCGGACGATCTCCGGGCGCTCCGGGATCAGGTTCGGGTAGCTGTACATCATCCCGACGAAACGCCGGTCCGGGATGACCTGCAGGATGTCGCCGGAGAGCACCGCGCCGCGACCGTGCTCTCCGCCCGGCCAGTGCAGCACGGTCCCGCCGGCGAAATGCACGCCGAGGTTGATCAGCCGCAGGTCGGGGGCGACGTCGAGGGTCGCGCCGCTCCACAGCTTGATCGCCGGATCCGGCCTGCCGATCCACTGCCTGTCGCCCTCGTGCAGGTACACGGGCACGTCGAAGGCGTGGGCCCACTCGACCATGGTGGTGTAGTAGTGCGGGTGGCTGATCGCGATGCCGGTGATCCCGCCGAGTTCACGGACCTGGGCGACCAGGTCGTCGTCGATGAAGCCCGCGCAGTCCCACAGGAAGTTGCCGGATTCGGCCTTGACCAGCAGTGCCCGCTCGCCGATGGCGAAGTTGGGGGTGGACCCGACACCGAGGAGACCGGGTCCCTGCTCCTCGATGCGAGCCGTGTACGTCCCGCTCGCGCGGACGGTGTTCAGATCGGTCCACTGCTGCCCGGCCCGCGGGACGTACTGACGTTCGTCCTCGCAGATCGGGCAGTCGGACCGGGATTCCGCGTACTGCATGCCGCAGGCGACGCAGATCGGTAGCTCGCTCATCGTTTCCCTCCAGATTTCTCCGGAGGTCACGCTAACGGCTCATATGCGCGCCCGGCCATGCAGCCGGGCGCGCGGGAGGCTACTTGCCGGTGTACGGCACGGCCTTGACGAGCGTCACCTTCTGGATGCTGCCGTTGGGCAGCTCGTACTCCCTGGTTTCGCCTTCTTTGGCGCCGAGCAGCGCCTTGCCGAGGGGAGACTCCGGCGAGTAGACGTCCAGATCGCCCTCGGTGCCCTCTTCGCGAGTCGCCAAGAGGAAGTTCTCGTCCTCGTCGTCACCGTCGTAACGCACGGTGAGGACCTTGCCCGGTCCCGCGCTGCCGTCGTTGGCGGGCGGCTCGCCCACCTTGGCCGAACGGAGGAGCTCCTGGAGGTGGCGGATCCGGGCCTCGTGCTGGCCCTGTTCCTCACGGGCAGCGTGGTAGCCGCCGTTCTCCTTGAGGTCGCCCTCTTCCCGGCTGTCGTTGATCTTCGCAGCGATGACCGGGCGGAGCTCGATGTAGTGGTCGAGTTCCTGCTTGAGCCTGTCGTAGGCATCCTGGGTCAGCCAGGTCACCTTTGTGTCGCTCACGGTCACCATCTCCTAGTAGGGCCTGCCAGGCTTGGATGTACAAGCCGGCCACCGGACCGGCATGGCGTGCCGGCCCGGCTGAGATAAAGGAAAAACACGGCCCGTCTTGGGCCGTGCCGGTAGATCAGAGTAACACGGCGCGAGGTATCGCCGCCGGAGGAATTCGGTCGCGCCTCGGCGTTGGGCGCCTGTTTCACCCCGTTGGCCGCTATGGCCTTGACAGGTACCGTGGTACGTCGTATGAGCATCCGAAGATATCAGCCGTGACCGGCTTTCCGATGCTCTTGATGGTGGTCGTCACCCTGCTGTTCTTCGAACCAGGCTGAACAAGGACTTCTTTGCGCCCGCTTTCGGCCCCGGCCTTGTCGCGGACGCGGACGACGCACACGCCCGGACGGTTCACGTCGTCCCTGGTCACGTTGATGGTGATCTCCATCGCGTCGCCCGGCTTCTCGGCGAACGAGACGCGCTCGCCGTCGATGGGCGCGCTGCCGAAGTTCAGGTACATGGCGTAGGCGAGACCGCCGCCGACCAGCAGCGCGATCGCCCCGAACAGCACGCGCCGCCAGCGGGCGGGCTTCGCGGCGCGGGCTTTCCCGTACCGGCCTCCGGGCACGTCCGTTCGGGTGCTTTCCGCGGTGGGAGCGTCCTGTCCCGTGCTCAACCCGGGCCTCCCGGTCGGTGTCGTCGTGCTCGCAGGGACAATGGGGTCGTATGCGAGTGGTTCCCCTCGAGTATCCGCGCCCGGCCGGGCGGGCCGTCAGGCAGGGTGGCAGGGGAATAGGGAACGAGAAGGGGACGTTCGGAGCATGGTGCTAGCCAATGAACCGCCGAAGTCACGCCTCCGCCTGATGGCGGTGCACGCGCACCCCGACGACGAGTCGAGCAAGGGCGCCGCCACGATGGCCAGGTACGCCGCCGAGGGGCACGAGGTCATGGTCGTGACCTGTACCGGTGGCGAAGCGGGCAGTGTGCTGAACCCGGCCATGGACCGTCCCGAAGTGCTGGCCAACATGACCGAGATCCGCCGGGAGGAGATGGCCCGCGCAGCCAAGATCCTCGGCGTGAGCCACGCCTGGCTCGGGTTCATCGACTCGGGCCTGCCCGAGGGTGACCCGCTGCCCCCGGTCCCGGAGGGCTCGTTCGCGGTCATCCCGCTCGAAGAGTCGACCGGTGCCCTGGTCAAGGTCATCCGCGAGTTCCGCCCGCACGTGATCGTCACTTACGACGAGAACGGCGGTTACCCGCACCCCGACCACATCCGCACGCACGAGATCTCGGTCGCGGCCTTCGACGCCGCCGGCGAGGCCGGGCGCTACCCGGACGCGGGCGAGCCGTGGCAGCCGATGAAGCTGTACTACGTGCACGGGTTCTCGCGCGCCAGGATGACGATCTTCCACGACGCCCTGATCGCGCGTGGCCTGGAGTCGCCGTACGAGGAGTGGCTCAAGTCGTGGGACCCGGAGAAGGCCGACGTCATGGACCGGGTGACCACCCGCGTCGAATGCGGTGACTACTTCGAGCAGCGTGACGAGGCCCTCAAGGCGCACGCCACCCAGATCGACCCGAACAGCCGCTGGTTCGCCGTCCCGCGCGACCTGCAGCGCGAGGTCTGGCCGACCGAGGAGTACGAGCTGGTCCGCTCGCTGGTGGACAGCACCCTGCCGGAGGACGATCTGTTCGCCGGCTTGAAGGAGGGCTAAATGAGTTTCGTGGTGCCGGCGTTCGCCGTCGTTCCGGTGACGGTGTCGTCGCAGTTCCTGGCTCAGCAGCCCGGCAACGGCGACAACGGCGGCCAGGGTGAGGACTTCGGCAAGTCCTCACCGGTGGGTTTCCTGATCCTGATCCTGTTCTTGATCGCCGTCGCGCTGCTGGTGCGGTCGATGACCAAGCACCTGAAGCGGCTGCCGGAGAGCTTCGACGAACCCGCCGCTTCGGCGGAGACTCCCGCTTCGGAGGAGGCTCCCGAGGAGAAGGCCGTCGCCGAGGAGCCCGTCGCCAAGGCGGAGAAACCGGCTACCAAGTCCGACTGACGGGTCTCGGCCCGGGTAAGTGTCATGAGGGGTCCCCTTAGGACATTTTTCGTCCTAAGGGGACCCCTCATGACATTCTGGACGCCCGAAGCGCGTCAGAGGCGCGGGTCGACCGGATCCGACTCCAGTGCCAGCACCGCGAACACGCACTCGTGCACCCGCCACAGCGGCTCCCCGCGCGCCAGCCGCTCCAGCGCCTCCAGCCCCAGCGCGTACTCGCGCGACGCCAGCGCCCGCTTCCGGTGCAGCCCGCGCTTGCGCAGCCGTTCGAGATTCTCCGGCATCGTGTAATCGGGCCCGTAGATGATCCGCAGGTATTCGCGCCCGCGCACCTTCACCCCCGGCTGCACCAGGCCACGCGCGCCGCGCGTCAGGTTCGCCGCCGGTTTGACCACCATGCCCTCGCCGCCCGCGCCGGTCAGGTCCAGCCACCATTCGACGCCCCGCGCCACCGACGCCGGGTCGGTGGTGTCGACGGCCAGGGTCCGCGTCCGGGTGAACAGGTCGCCGGTGAGCCGGTCCAGCAGCGAGAGGTGCCACTCGTGCGGGCGGTCGTGGTACGTGTGTCCCTCCGAGGCCAGCACCTGGAACGGCGCCAGCCGGACGCCGTCGAGGCCGTCCGTCGGCCAGCAGTAGCGCCGGTACGCCCGCCGGTACGCGTCCACAGTGGACTCGCGGGTCCGTGTCCGCGCCAGAAGCGAAGACACGTCGATCCCGCGAGCGGCGGCCGCGTCCAGGGAGGCGACAGCCGCGGGCAGCACGGACTGAGCCGCCGCGCCGACGGCCGCGTATTGCCCGGAGATGAGCGACTCCGCCTTCGCGCTCCACGGCAGCAGTTCGGCGTCCAGCAGCAGCCAGCCCGTGTCCAGTTCCTCGAACAGTTCGGCCGCCGCTTCCCGTACGCCGGCGAGCAGCCGCGCGTTCTGTTCCGGGGTGAAGAACGGCCGCCCGGTGCGGGTGTACACCGCGCCGGGCCCCCGGATCCCGAACCGCGCGGGAGCCACGTCGTCGTCACGGCACACGAGCATGACGGCACGCGATCCCATGTGCTTTTCCTCGCACACCACGTGATCGACCCCCGCCGCGCGGAACTCGGCGAAAGCCTCTTCCGGGTGTTCGAGGTAGTCGTCCAGGGCCGACGTCGAACACGGCGCCATGGTCGGCGGCAGGTACGGCAGCCAGCGCGGGTCGACGGCGAAGCGGCTCATCACCTCCAGGGCGGCCGCCGACTGTTCGGCGGAAACCCCGACCCGGCCGTGGTGGCGGGTCTCGACGATCCGCTTGCCGGTGACGTCGCCGAGCTCCAGTACGGCGGGCTCGCGTCCGCCCAGCGGCCGCCCCGGTTCGAGCGGGCGTGCCGGTTCGTACCAGACCTTCTTCGCCTTCACCGAGACGACTTCCCGCTCCGGGTAACGCAAAGCGGTCAGCTTGCCGCCGAAGACACAGCCCGTGTCGAGACACATGGTGCCGTTGATCCACTCCGGTTCCAGCGTCGGCGTGTGTCCATAGAGGACCGTCGCGGTACCGCGGTAGTCGCGGGCCCACGGCAGCCGCACCGGCAAGCCGTACTCGTCGGTCTCGCCGGTGGTGTCACCATAGAGCGCGGTGCTCCGCACGCGGCCGGACGCGCGCCCGTGGAACTTCTCGGGCAGGCCGGCGTGCGCGACGACGAGCTTGCCGCCGTCGAGGACGTAATGCGCGATGAGTCCTTCGCAGAACGCGTGCGCCTTCGCGCGGAAGTCCTCGTCCTGGGCCGAAAGCTGCTCCAGCGACTCCGCGAGACCATGCGTCACCTTGACGTTGCGCCCGTTCAGCGCGCGGACCAGTTTCTGTTCGTGGTTACCGCAGACGACGAGCGCGCTGCCCGCCTCGCTCATCGCCATCACGCGGCGCAGCACGCCCGGGGTGTCGGGGCCGCGGTCGACGAGGTCGCCGACGAACACCGCGGTGCGTCCGTCCGGGTGCACGCCGTCGACGTAACCCAGTTCGGTGAGCAGTTCGTCCAGTTCCTCACGGCAGCCGTGGACGTCACCGATGACGTCGAACGGTCCGGTCAGCTCGCGGCGGTCGTTGCGCAGCGGCTCGACGACGATCTCCGCCTCGGCGACCTCGGCGACGCTGCGCAGTACGTGGACCCGGCGGAAACCCTCGCGCTCCAACGACTTCAGCGAGCGGTGCAGTTCGCCGCGCTGACGGCGGACGACATGCTCGCCGAAGTCGCGGTCCGGGCGTGCCTCGTTGCGTTCGTGGCAGACCTTCACCGGCAGGTCCAGCACGATCGCCGTCGGCATGACGTCGTGCTCCCTCGCCAGCTTCAGCAGGCTCGCGCGGGAAGCGCGCTGGACGTTCGTCGCGTCGATCACCGTGATCCGGCCCGCTTCGAGCCGCTTCGCCGCGACGTAGTGGAGCACGTCGAAAGCGGCGGCCGACGCGCTCTGGTCGTTCTCGTCGTCGGCCACCAGGCCGCGGAAGTAGTCGCTGGACAGCACCTGCGTCGGCGCGAAATGCGTCCGCGCGAAGGTCGACTTGCCGGAGCCGGAGGCGCCGACGAGCACGACGAGGGACATGTCGGGAATGGTCAGTTTCATGCCACGGCCTCCTTTCGAGACGTGAAGACCGCCATTTGGGTCGGCGGTCCTGATTCCTGGGACTCTTGTCCCACCGGCAGGTGGCGGACGTCGTAACCGCGCCGGGAAGCGACGCCCTCGGCCCACGAGCGGAACTGCTCGCGGGTCCATTCGAAACGGTGGTCGGCGTGCCGGAACCGGCCCTCTTCGAGGAATTCGAAGTGCCGGTTGTACTCGGCGTTCGGGGTCGTGACGAGCACCGTCCTCGGCGCGGCCACACCGAACACGGCGTGCTCCAGCGCGGGCAGGCGCTCCTCGTCGACGTGCTCGATCACCTCCATCAGCACGGCCGCGTCGTACCCGGCCAGCGACGGGTCCGCGTAGGTCAGCGCGGACTGCCGCAGCGTGATCCGCGCTTTGTCCTTGAGCCGCTTGTCGGCGATGTCGAGCGCGCTCGCGGACACGTCGACACCGACGATCTCGGTGAACGACGGCTCCTTCTGGAGTACGCGCAGCAGCGCGCCACCACCGCAGCCGAGGTCGAGCACGCGCCGCGCGCCCGCCGCCCGGAGCGCCGCGAGCACGCTCCCGTGGCGTTGCACGGCCAGCGGTTCGGGCCTGTCCGGCAGTTCGGTGACGCGGGCTTCGGTCTCGGCCGGCACGTCGTCCGCTTCGGCCAGCCGCGAGAGCGCGTACGAGACGATCGGGCGACGTCGTTCGAGGTACCGGTTGGTGATCAGGTCCCGTTCCGGGTGCCCGGCGAGCCAGCCCTCGCCGACGCGCAGCAGCTTGTCGGCCTCGTCCTGGCCGATCCAGTAGTGCTTGTCGCCGTCGAGAGCGGGCAGCAGGACGTACAGGTGCCGCAACGCGTCGACGACGCGCTGCGTCCCGGTCAGCCGGAGGTCGACGTAGCGGGAATCGCCCCACCGCGGGAATTCGGGGTCGAGCGGGATCGTCTTCGCCTCGACCTGCCAGCCCAGGGGTTCGAACAGCTTGTGGACGACCTCGGCGCCGCCGCGCGCGGTCAGCGACGGGACCCGGATCTCCAGCGGGAAGCGTTCGTCGACCAGCTCCGGCCGGTTCGCGCACCGGCCCGCCAGCGCCGTGGTGAAGGCCGCTCGCAGCGCCACCGCCAGATACGAGCCACCCGCGTACGGCCGGTCGTTGACGTACTGGGTCAACGACGTCCCGCCGCCGCGCACGAGGTCGACAGGGTCGATCTCGACCAGCAGCGCGACGGTGCAGCGCTCGTCGGACGCCTCGGGGTAGAAGACGTGCGCCGTCCCGGCCGAGAGTGTGACCGGCTGTGCCTTCTCCGGATGTTTGTGCAGGAGAAAGCCCAGATCGGTGGCGGGTTTACGAGTGGTCGTCATGGTCAGCAACACCGGGTCAGTGTCGCGCAGAAGGCCGTTCCGCGCGCCCGCTTTTCCGCGTGCGACCCTGGTGGCATGTCGAATCGCCTGAAGGCCGCGACCAGTCCGTATCTGCTCCAGCACGCCGAAAACCCGGTGGACTGGTGGCCCTGGGGTGAGGAAGCGCTGGCCGAGGCGAAGCGGCGGAACGTGCCGATCCTGCTTTCGGTCGGCTACGCGGCCTGCCACTGGTGTCACGTCATGGCGCACGAGTCCTTCGAGGACGAAGCCACCGCGACGCTGATGAACGCGAACTTCGTCAACATCAAGGTGGACCGCGAGGAGCGCCCCGACATCGACTCGGTGTACATGGCGGCCACGCAGGCGATGACCGGTCAGGGCGGCTGGCCGATGACGTGTTTCCTGACCCCGGAGGGCGAGCCGTTCCATTGCGGCACCTACTACCCGCCTTCACCGCGGCCGGGGATGCCGTCGTTTTCGCAGCTGCTCGTCGCGGTCGCCGAGGCCTGGGGTGAGCGCCCGGAGGAGCTGCGTTCCGGTGCCCGGCAGATCATCGCCCACCTCACGGAGAAGAGCGGGCCGCTGCCGGAGTCCGTTGTGGACGGTGCGGCGCTGGAGTCCGCTGTCGCCGCGCTGTACAAGGAGTACGACGTCGAGAGCGGCGGATTCGGGGGAGCGCCGAAGTTCCCGCCGACGATGGCGGTGAACTTCCTGCTCCGCCATCACGAGCGCACCGGGTCGGACCTCGCCTCGGTCGAGCACACGGCCGAGGCGATGGCGCTCGGCGGGCTGAACGACCAGCTCGCCGGTGGCTTCGCACGCTACTCGGTCGACGCGCGCTGGGAAGTACCGCATTTCGAGAAGATGTTGTACGACAACGGCTTGCTCCTGCGTTTCTATGCGCAGTTCCACGGTGTGACCGGGCATGAGTACGCGCGGCGCACGGTCGAGGAGACCGCTGAATTCCTGCTTCGCGACCTCGGAACGGCTGAAGGTGGCTTCGCCGCTTCGCTCGACGCGGATACTGACGGCGTCGAGGGGCTCACGTACGTCTGGACACCCGCGCAACTCGCCGAAGTGCTCGGCGAGGAAGACGGTGCTTGGGCGGCGGAGCTGTTCCAGGTCACCGAGCGGGGCAATTTCGAGCACGGCTCGTCGACCCTGCGGCTGCGCGAGCCGCATCCAGAGGACGAAATGCGTTACGAGCGGGTCCGTCGCGCGCTGCTGACCGCGCGGAACGGACGTCCTCAGCCCGCCCGTGACGACAAGGTGATCGCCGCGTGGAACGGGCTCGCGATCGGCGCGCTCGCCAAAGCGGGCTCGCGACTCGACCGTCCACAGTGGATCGACGCGGCCGCTCGTGCCGCGGCTTTCCTGATGGAGACCCACTTCGTGGACAGGCGCCTGCGCCGGACCTCGCGCGACGGCGTCGTCGGGACGACGGCCGGGGTGCTGGAGGACTACTCGTGCCTCGCCGAAGGGCTGCTCGAACTCCACCAGGCGACCGGAGAACCGCGTTGGCTCGCCGACGCGATCACCTTGCTGGACCTCGCGCTGGCCCATTTCGGCGTCCCGGAGTCGCCGGGCGCCTACTACGACACGGCCGACGACGCGGAAGTCCTGGTGCAGCGGCCTTCCGACCCGACGGACAACGCGAGCCCGTCGGGCGCGTCGGCGCTGGCCAACGCGTTGCTGACCGCGTCCGTGCTGGCCGGGCACGACCAGGTGGGCCGCTACCGCGAGGCCGCCGAACAGGCGCTGGCGCGTGCGGGACGGCTCGCCGCCCACGCGCCGCGGTTCGCCGGGCACTGGCTCACGGTCGCCGAAGCCGCC
>NZ_NMQT01000017.1 GCF_002234405.1 Amycolatopsis thailandensis
GTGGGTCGTGAGTGGCGATTCGGGCTAAAGCCGACCGTGTCTTAGGTAGCTGCTGGGTTCCGGCTGTGGCGGAGCGCGAGTCCGGTCCGTGAAGGCCTCCTTGCCTACCCTGAAGGTAGTGAAGGAGGCCTTCACGGCGGCTCATGGGGAAGCGGGCAGGAGCAGCGGTGACCACCCGGACCGACGCGGCCTGGTAGGTCGGCGACGTTGCGAAAGCCACGTTCGCAACGGTGAAGGTTGCGAAAGTGGCTTTCACAACAACCGAAGCCGACACGCCGCCGAGCAAGCAGCGACACCTTTGCCTTACCCCTCAAGAGAACACGACTTACCACTCACGAGGTCTGCAGCGCCCGCAGCTCCGCCGCCATCGCCGCCGAGTCGTGGTCCGGCCCGCACCCCTCCACCAGGATCAGGTCACCGGGGATGTGGTCCGCCCGCAGACGCAGGATCTCCTGGTAGGCGGGCGACGCGTACCACTCGCGGGCCACGGCCATGCTCGGGAAACCGATCATCACGAGCGCGCCCGGCCACTCCCCTTCGAGGACCTCGACCTCGGCCCCGTGCACGAGGAACTTGCCGCCGAAGGGGTCGAGCGTGGCCTGGATCCGCTCCAGGTACTCGAGGACCTCTTCGGTCGGAGCGCCGATGGGGCGAAGGTGGGCGATGCCGTACGCGGTCATGATGTCCTCCCAGGTTTGTCGTCCTGGAAGGAATCCTGACCGAACGAACGCGTGGCGTCGATTACCCGGGAGGTAAAGCTCAGAACTCCGCGACGGCGGCGAGCGCCTCGGGAAGAGTGAACGCGCCGGCGTAGAGCGCCTTGCCGACGATGGAGCCTTCGACACCGTCGCGGGCCAGCACGGCCAGCGCGCGGAGATCGTCCACACTGGACACGCCACCGGAGGCGATGACCGGCGCGTCGGTGCGGGCGGCGACCTCGCGGAGCAGGTCGATGTTCGGACCCTGGAGGGTGCCGTCCTTGCTCACGTCGGTGACGACGTAGCGCTGCGCGCCGTCGCGGTCGAGCCGGTCGAGGACCTCCCAGAGGTCACCGCCGTCCTGTGTCCAGCCGCGGGCGGACAGCCGGTGCCCGGCCTCGGTGATCCGCACGTCCAGCCCGATGGCGACGCGGTCGCCGTAGGAGGAGACGACCTTCGCGGTCCACTCCGGGTCCTCCAGCGCGGCGGTGCCGAGGTTGACCCGGCGGGCGCCGGTGGCCAGCGCGGCCTCCAGGGAAGCGTCGTCGCGGATGCCGCCGGACAGCTCCACCTGGACGTCGAGCTTCGCGACGACGTCGGCGAGCAGTTCGCGGTTGGAGCCCTTGCCGAAGGCGGCGTCGAGGTCCACCAGATGGATCCACTCCGCCCCGTCGCGCTGCCAGGCGAGCGCCGCCTCCAGCGGGCTGCCATAGGAGGTTTCGGTGCCGGCCTCGCCCTGGACGAGTCGCACGGCCTGGCCATCGGCCACATCAACGGCGGGAAGGAGCGTGAAAGTCACGCGCCCACTCTAAGCGAGGGTCTCGATCCAGTTGCGCAGCAGGTGGGCCCCGGCGTCCCCGGACTTCTCCGGGTGGAACTGCGTCGCCCACAGCGGGCCGTTCTCGACGGCGGCGACGAAGTCCTGGCCGTGGTTCGCCCAGGTCACCTTGGGTTGCTGCCCGGCGAGGCCGGAGTCCAGTTCCCAGGTCCGCGCGGCGTAGGAGTGCACGAAATAGAACCGCGTGTCCGCGTCGAGCCCGGCGAACAGCTGTGAGTCCGCGGGCGCGCGAACGGTGTTCCAGCCCATGTGGGGCAGGACGTCGGCCTCCAGTTTGTCGACCGTGCCGGGCCACTCACCGGCGCCCTCGGCCTCCACGCCGTGCTCGACACCGCGTTCGAACAGGATCTGCATGCCGACACAGATTCCCAGCACGGGACGGCCGCCGGCGAGGCGTTTGCCGATGATCTTCTCCCCCGACACCGACCGCAGCCCCTCCATGCAGGCCGAGAAGGCGCCGACACCGGGGACGACCAGGCCGTCGGCCTCCAGCGCGGCATGGGGGTCGGCGGTGACCTCGACATTGGCGCCGGCGCGCTCGACAGCGCGTTCTGCGGACCGGAGGTTGCCGGACCCGTAGTCCAGGATCACCACGCGAGGAGTAGCCACACGCCCAGGTTAGCGGACCGGATTTTCTGCGAATTCTCTGTTTCGACCTTCACTCGACTGGGTATTAAGGCCTCCGAGTGAAAGGCCGGCGCAGGACCGCCCTGCACTTCTGGAGGAACAATGCAGGACGCGGACGAGCTGACTTGCCTGCTCGACGCCTGGCGCGAGGACATCGACAGCGTGCCTTTCCCTACCTTCGCGGAGCTGCTGATCCCGAAGCAGAAGCAGCGCTCCGCCCCCAGCGTGGCGGTCTCGGCATCGGTTCAGGTGACGAAGACCACGGGATGGCGCGATCACTGACACTCGACTCCGGTCCGGTGTGTGGTTTTCTTCTTGGAGCCACGCCTCACCGAGCCGACCAGGAGTGACCGCATGAGCAGCAGCCCGGATCCGCGCGACTTCCTCGATCTCGACGCCGAGCTCTCCGCCGAGGACCGGGCCATCCGCGACGCCGTGCGTTCCTACGCGCAGGACCAGCTCTTGCCGAACATCGCCGAATGGTACGAATCGGGCGCCCTGCCCGCCGCCGAACTCGCCAAGGGCTTCGGGCAGCTCGGACTGCTGGGCATGCACTTGGAGGGTTACGGCTGCGCCGGGACCAGCGCCGTCGCCTACGGCATCGCCTGCCGCGAATTGGAGGCCGTCGACTCCGGGCTGCGCAGCTTCGTCTCGGTGCAGGGTTCGCTGGCCATGTACGCGATCCACAAATGGGGCACCGAGGAGCAGAAGCAGGAGTGGCTGCCCAGGATGGCCGCCGGTGAGGCGCTCGGCTGCTTCGGGCTGACCGAACCGGACGCCGGCAGCGACCCCGGCGGGATGCGGACCCGCGCGGTGCGCGACGGCTCGGACTGGGTGCTGAGCGGCACGAAGATGTGGATCACCAACGGAACCGTGGCCGACGTCGCGGTCGTCTGGGCACAGACCGACGAGGGCGTGCGCGGCTTCGTCGTCCCGACGAACACACCGGGCTTCACCGCGAACGAGGTCAAGCACAAGCTGTCCCTGCGGGCCTCGCTGACCGCGGAACTCGTGCTCGATGGCGTGCGCCTGCCGGAGGCGGCGGCGTTCCCCGAGGTCCGGGGGCTGCGCGGGCCGCTGTCCTGCCTGAACGAAGCCCGTTACGGGATCCTGTTCGGCGTCGTCGGCGCCGCTCGCTCCTGCTACGAAACCGCGCTGGAGTACACGCTGAGCCGGGAACAGTTCGGCAAGCCGCTGGCCGGGTTCCAGCTCACCCAGCGCAAGCTCGCCGACCTCGTCGTCGAGGTCAACCGCGCGGGCCTGGTCGCACTGCGGATCGGACGGCTCAAGGACGCCGGGACGCTGCACCACAACCACGTCAGTTTCGGCAAGCTCGCCAACGTCCGCTCCGCGCTGGAGGTCGCCCGGACAGCGCGTGCCATGCTCGGCGCCAACGGGATCTCGCTGGAGTACCCGGTGATGCGGCACATGTCGAACCTCGAAACCGTGCTGACCTACGAAGGCACCGAAGAGATGCACGCGCTCTCGCTCGGCCAGTCGGTCACCGGGATCGCCGCCTTCCGCTGAGCCCACCGAAACTGTCGGTGCGGGCCTCTAGGGTCCCGCGCATGACCGATTCCGCCGAGTTCCAGTCCGTCGTCGAGCTGCGCCGGTACACCCTGCGCCCCGGCCGCCGCGACGAGCTGATCGAGCTCTTCGAACGCGAGTTCGTGGAGAGCCAGGAAGCCTGTGGCATGCGCCTGTTCGGCCTTTTCCGCGAACCGGCGGAGCCGGACAAGTTCGTTTGGCTGCGCGGTTTCCGGGACATGGAGACCAGGCGGGCCGCGCTCGGGGCGTTCTACGGTGGACCCGTGTGGCGTGAACACGGCCCGGCGGCGAACGAAACGATGATCGACTCCTCGGACGTCCTGCTGCTGCGCCCGTCCGGGCCGGGTTTCCCCGTTCCGGACGGCGCCGAGGGGTCCGTCGTGCTGGCGACGGTGTGCCATCCGATCGGGCCCGTCAAGGAGTTCTCCGAGCACTTCGCGGACACCGTGGCCCCCGTTCTGCGCGAAGCCGGCGTGGAGACCTTCGGCCACTTCGAAACAGAGCCCGCGGAGAACACCTTCCCCCGGCTTCCCGTGAGAGAAAACGAAACGGTGTTCGTCTGGTTCGCGAAGGTCACCGAAGAACACCGAGGGCTCCTCGCCAAGACGGGCGCCGAGCTGGAATGCAAGCTCGAACACCCTTGGTCACAACGGGAACTGGCGCCGACAGCGCGGTCAGTCCTGCGCTGAGAGGAGGTCCGCGAGTCCGTCCGGGTACAGGATCGTCTTGCCACTGGTCACGTCGGCCATCGGCAGCCAATGCACGCGCGCGCCGTCGTCGAGCACCACACCGACCTCGTCACGTTCGTAGAACGACTTGTCGGTCAGCTCGGCGGTGAACAGGAACACGATCTCGTGCCCCGGCCTGCCTTCGAAGGTGAACACGTTCTCCAGCACGGCGATCTGCTCGACAGCGGTCAGCTCCGCCGCGAGTTCCTCCTGGAATTCGCGGTGCAGCGCTTCGGCGGCGGTCTCCCCGAACTCGATCCCGCCGCCGAGCGGACGGTGGTAGGTCTCCCCTTTGGCGTTGTCGCGGCCTTCGAACACGAGAAGGTCTTCACCTCGGCGGATGACCCCGAGCGCGAGCGGGCGGATCTTCGTCATCCGGCGACGCTAGCGGAGGAATTCCTTGACCGACAAGGCGATCGAGCCGGCGTCGAGACCGTGCGCGAGATCGTGGTCGGCCATTTCGCCGTAGATCCGGACTTCGGCGTCGCGCCGGACCCCGAGGGAGAGCAACCGGTGCGGTGTCTCGGACAGCGCGCTCCCCACCGCGTGCGCGGAGGTCCCCGCGAGGTAGGGCTCGACCAGTACGACGTCGGTGCTGCCCGCGGCCTCGACGGCCGAGCGCAGCCCGGCGGCGTCGAACGGCCGGATCGTCGAGGTGTAGAGCACGGTCACGTCGAGGTCGGCGGTCGCTTCCAGGGTCCGGTCGAGCATCGGCCCGACGGCCACCACGACGCCGCGGCCGCCTTCGCGCAGCGTTTGCAGGCCGACACCCAGGTGCGGTTTCGCGTTCTCCTGCGCGGAAAGCCGGAGGTAGACCCGTCCGTTGCCCGGGATGGACTCCAGCAGCAGCCGCCGCGCCTCTTCGGGATGCCCCGGCACGTGCACGGTCCAGCCGGGCAGCGTGTCGATGAGCGCGACGTCACCGGGAGCCTGATGCGTCCGCCCGGCCGTGGGCATGTCGTAGGACGCGCCCGAAGACACCAGCACGGCGCCGACGTCCTGGTGCCCGAGATCGAGTTTGACCTGCTCGAAAGCCCGCTCCACGAGGAACGACGAAAAGGTGTGGACGATCGGGCGCATCCCGGCGAGCGCCAGCCCGCCCGCGGTGCTCATCATCAGCTGCTCGCGGATGCCGACGTTGAGCACCCGGTCGGGATGTTTCCTGGCGGCGAAGGCGAGCTGTGCCGCGGAGATGTCGGCGAGCACGACGGCGACGTTCGGATCGGTGTCGAGGACCTCGGCGGCGGCGTTGAGGAACGTTTCACGCATGTCCACGGGTTCAGGCCTTTCGCTCGACGGTCGCGACCACGGCGAGCGGCCGGTCCGGATGAGGTGTGGTGAAGGCTTCGTAGAGCGCCTCGTGATCACGGCCGTCGACGGTGCGGGTGACCCAGCCCTCGACCTCGAACCGGCGCGCGATCCCGCCCGGCCAGCCGTGGGTGGCCGAGGAATTGTCGACGACGACAGCGGTCAGCTGTGGCATGCCGATGCGGCCCGCCACGGCGATGGCCTCGGAGTTGGACCCTTCGTCGAGTTCCGCGTCGCCGACGAGGGTGACGACCTTGGCGTCGCGGAAGCCCTTGGCGCGCAGGCCGAACACGGTGCCGATGGCCAGCGGGAGCCCGTGGCCGAGCGACCCGCTGGCGATCTCGGCGCCGGAGAGCCTCGCCCGGTCGGGATGGTGCCCGAGCCGGGACTCCGCCGACGTCCAATCGGCGAGTTCCTCTTCGTGGATGAAGCCCTTCTTCGTCAGCACGGCGTAGTAGGCCATCGGCCCGTGCCCCTTCGACAGCAGGAAGCGGTCGCGTCCGGGATCACGAAAGGTCTCCGGCGTGATGTCGAGCACGCGGTCGTAGAGCACCCACAGGACGTCCACAGTGGACTCCGCGGCGGCTTGATGCTTCTCGTCCCCGGTCATCAGCGAGATCAGCCGCGGCAGATCCTCGTAGCCGGTCTTGGTGTCGGTGGTCATGAACCGAGCGTGCAACCTCGACTTAGGTCGAAGTCAAGGCTAGCCTGGCGACGTGACGAGACTGGCTGAACACCTGAGCATCGGACAGGTCGCCGACCGCAGCGGCGTGCCCCACACGGCTTTGCGTTTCTACGAGGACAAAGGGCTGATCAGCTCGGAGCGCTCGGCGGGCAACCAGCGGCGCTACGCGCGGTCGGTGCTGCGCCGGATCGCCTTCATCCGCGCCGCGCAGCGGGTCGGCCTCAGCCTGGACGACATCAGCTCGGCACTGGAGACCCTGCCGAGGGACCACGCCCCCACCAAGGCCGACTGGGCACGCCTTTCGCGCGGCTGGCAGGACGAGCTCGACGCGCGGATCGACGCGTTGCAGCGCCTGCGCGACAGGCTGACCGGATGTGTCGGCTGTGGTTGCCTGTCCCTGCGCAGCTGCGGGCTCTACAACGCCGACGACCAGATGTCCCGTTTCGGCCCCGGCGCGGGCAAACTGCGCCCGGCTTCCGAGGGCGGCATCTGAATTCCGTTGCCACGCGGGGCCGGATGTGCGTCACTGGTACGCGAAATGGACAAGAAACACCTCATCCGGGCCTCGAAACGGCTCTCCCGGCATCTGCGGCACGCACCCGGCGACATCGGCATCACGCTGACCTCCGACGGCTGGGTCGAAGTCGACACGCTCTTGGCCGCCCTGCGGCGCAACGGCTTGCGTCTCACCCGCGCCGAACTCGACGAAGTGGTCGAGGGCAACGACAAACGACGCTTCGCCTTCGACGATGACGGACTGCGGATCCGCGCCAGCCAGGGCCACAGCGTCGAGGTCGACCTCGCGCTGCCCGCCGCCACCCCGCCCGACGTGCTCTATCACGGCACCGTGTCCCGGTTCCTCGACGCGATCCTGCACGAGGGGCTCCGGCCGATGAACCGGCACGCCGTGCACCTTTCCGCGAACGTCGGGACCGCGCGCACGGTCGGCGGAAGGCGCGGCGTCCCGGTCGTGCTCCTCGTCGACACACGGGGCATGACGGCGGCCGGACACGAATTCCAGGTGAGCGCGAACGGCGTCTGGCTCACCGCCGCGGTCCCGCCGGAGTTCCTGCGCCGGCTCCCCTAGGCGAGACCGTTGGCACGCAGGAGCGAGAGCGTGTTCACGGTGAACAGCCCGTTCCACTCCAGCGCGGCCGCGGGCGAATAGCTGGTGTAGTCGACCCGCCAGCCACCGTCTTCGTGCTGCCCGCCCGCCACCCGGAGCAGATCCGCTTCGATGACCTCAGGCCGGAAGAGCTTCCGTGCCGGTCCGTCCGGGTCCGGGGCGAAGTCGAGCGGGCGCATCGCCTCGCCCTCGATCCCGCCGCCGACGGCGACCACGCCGTCGTCCGGGACGAACCGGCCCAGTTTCCCGGTCAGGCGCGCGTCACCCAGCGCGTCCACCAGCTTCATCGCGAAGGCCAGTACGAGCGCGTGCGGCGCCCCGTCGAGCTTCTCGATCTCGTCGAGGCAATAGCGCGTGGCGTTCGCCAGCCAAGGATGCGCGGCGACGGCCGGATCGTGCGCCGCGACGCGACGCGCGACCAGCGCGACGATCGCGGTGATCTGCAACGAGGAGACCGACGGGTCCGCGTTCGCCCAGAACGGCGCGCTGCCGAACGGATCCGGCATCGGCAGGGCGAACGGGATCCCGCCGTCGGGCAACGAGATCGAGGCGAGCCAGTCGCAGAGTTCGGCCGCGCGCGGGCTGGACACCGGGCCGATGTCGGCGAAGACCTCGAAGGCGTGCAGCGCGCCTCCGGGCTGGCTGGTCGCGGAGCGGCAGTCGGGTTCGAGGCCATGGCCGTAGCCGCCGTCGGGATTGCGGTATCCCTCCAGCGCGGCGAGCGCCGCCGCCGGGTCACCGTCGCGGAAAAGGACCTCGAAACGCCGCCTGTCGAGCAGGCGGGCCCGGGTGGCCATGAACGTGGCCGCGGACTTCAGATCGATGTTCATGCCGACAGGTTCGCGCGGATCGCGGCGCCTGTCTTGAACACATCGGTCACGTGGCGCGGCGGCGCGGGCGGTTGTAGAGCTTGCGGCCGACGGTGAGAAGCGTCTCGCGCAGCGTCTCGTCGTCGAGCGACGCGACCTCGGGCGAACCGCCGGCGACGGCGATCCCCGCCAGCAGCACCTGGGCCGTCACGATCGCGGTGAGATCCGGATCCGGACCGACCAGGATCTCCAGCAGCCGGTTCTTGAAGCTGGCCGAGCTGTGCACGGACTTCTCGATCGCCCGGGCGATGCCGGGGTCGCTGGAGAACAGGGCGACCAGCGAGCGGTGCCGCACCACGAGGTCGACGAAACCGTCCAGCAGATGGTCGATCTGCGCGCCGCGGGTGCGCTGGGCGCGGGCGTCGTCGACGATGCCTTCCAGTTCGAGCAGGACCGGCTCGGCGACGGATTCGGTGATCTCCGCCTTCGTCTTGAAGTGGTAGTAGACGGCGGCCTTCGTGACGCCGAGGGCGTCCGCGATCATCTGCAGCGAGGTGCCTTCCACGCCGTGTTCGGTGAACAACCGCAACGCCGTGTTCAGTAGTCGCGTGCGGGTGTCCTCCGCGTGGACGACGTCCATGATCCCTCCTCGTTCAGCCGTCGGAGATTACGTCAAGCGTGCCCGTCGGGCCAAACGAGTACTAGCCGTGCGGCTAGTCACACACTTGCCGATCGACTTGTAGGCCACTAGCCGATCGGCTAGCTTGGAATGAACCTGATCGAGTGAACGGGAGATGTTTCGTGGCCAGCTTCCTGTACCGCCTGGGCCGGTTCTCGTTCCGGCGCCGGGCACTGGTGACGGCGGTGTGGGCCGCTGTCCTGGTGGCCCTCGGCGCGGGGGCGCTGACCCTGTCCGGCCAGCTTTCGAACTCGGTGACCATCCCCGGCACCGAGTCGCAGAAGGCGATCGACCAGCTCGCGGACCGGTTCCCGGAGGCCGCCGCCGGTGGCGCGACCGCGCGCGTCGTCATCTCGACGCCCGGCGACATCACCGACGAGGCCGGGCGGGCGGCGATCACGGGTCTCGTCACCGGGCTCAAGGACGCGCCGAAGGTCGCCGGCGTGGTCGACCCGCTGCAGATGCAGTCGATCTCGCCGGACAAGCACGTCGCGCTGGCGCAGGTCAGCTATCGCGTGCCGGGCTTCGAGCTGACCGACGCCGACCGCGAAGGCCTGATGGCCGCCGCCGACGCGGCCAAGGCCGCCGGGTACACCGTGGACTTCGGCGGTGACGCCGTCCAGGCGATGCCCGCCACGAACGCCACCGAAGGCCTCGGTGTAGCCGTCGCCGCCATCGTCCTGATCATCACCTTCGGCTCGCTGCTCGCGGCCGGGATCCCGCTGCTGACCGCGCTCATCGGCGTCGGGATCGGCATGGCGGGCATCACGACGGCGTCCGGTTTCCTGGAACTGAACACGAACACGCCGGTGCTCGCGCTGATGATCGGTCTCGCGGTCGGCATCGACTACGCGCTCTTCATCGTCTCCCGCTATCGGCACGAACTGAGCATCGGCCGTGATCCGGAAGAAGCGGCCGGACGCGCCACCGGCACGGCGGGCTCCGCCGTGGTGTTCGCCGGGCTGACCGTGATCATCGCGCTGGCGGGCCTGACCGTCGTCGGCATCCCGTTCCTCGGCGAGATGGGCGTCGCCGCGGCGATCACCGTCGCCATCGCGGTCGTCATCGCGCTCACCCTGCTGCCCGCCATCCTCGGGTTCGCGGGCGGCAAATTGGCCGGTGGCAAGATCCGCTTGCGCCGCAAGGAAAGCGCGACGACGCACGGTGAGCGCTGGGCGCGTTTCGTGGCCCGGCACCGGATCCCGGTGCTGATCGCCGCGATCGCCGGGCTCGCGATCGTCGCCATCCCGGCCGCGAGCATGCAGCTCGGCCTGCCGAACGACAGCACCGCCGCACCGGACACCACCCAGCGCAAGTCCTACGACACCGTCGCCCGCAGCTTCGGCGAAGGCGCCAACGGCCCGCTGGTGATCGTCGTCGACCTGGCCGGCAGCACCGACCGGCAGGCCGCGCTCCAGCAGGCGGCCGCGGGGATCGGCGGACTCGAAGAGCGCCCGATCGTCACGCCGCCGAAGACCAACCGGGACGGTGACCTGGCGCTGCTGACCGTCATCCCGAAGAGCGGTCCGAGCAGCACCGCGACCGAAGACCTCGTCAGCGACATCCGCGGCCTGAACGCGGGGCTGGGTTCGGCCACCGGCGCGTCGCTGGCGGTGACCGGCCAGACCGCGGCCAACATCGACGTCTCGGAGAAGCTCGCCGACGCGATGCTGCCGTACCTCGCGCTGATCGTCGGGCTCGCGTTCCTGTTGCTGATGCTGGTGTTCCGCTCGATCGTCGTCCCGCTGAAGGCGACACTGGGCTTCCTCGGCTCCGTGGTCGCGACGTTCGGTGCCGTGGTGGCGGTGTTCCAGTGGGGCTGGCTCACCGATCTGCTCGGGGTGAAGACGACCGGGCCGATCATGAGCATGCTGCCGATCCTGCTGATCGGTGTGCTGTTCGGGCTCGCGATGGACTACCAGGTGTTCCTGGTGACGCGGATGCGGGAGGAATACGTCCACGGCGCCGACCCGCAGCAGGCGATGGTCACCGGCTTCCGGCACGGCTCCCGGGTCGTGGTCGCCGCCGCGCTGATCATGATCAGTGTGTTCGCCGGGTTCGTCCTCGCGGAGTCCTCGCTGATCCAATCGATCGGGTTCGCGCTGGCCTTCGGGGTGCTGGTGGACGCGTTCGTGATCCGGATGACCATCGTGCCCGCGCTGATGTCGCTGCTCGGGCGCGGCGCCTGGTGGCTGCCGAAGTGGCTGGACCGCGTGCTGCCGGATGTCGACGTCGAAGGCGAGAAGCTCGCGAAGCAGCTGGACGCTCCTGACGAGCGGGAGCTGGTTCGGAGCTGAAGGACGCTTTACCCGCGTTAGACGCGGTGAAGGGGACTTTCGTCGCATGTCATGCGGGGAAAGTCCCCTTCAGCTCTGTCCGGGCCTCGCCTAGCGCGAATCCGAGCAGGTTCAAGCCGCGCCAGCGTTCGGCGTTGTCGACGTGCGGATGGTCGGCCGCGAGCCCGATCCCCCAGACGACGTCCAGCGGACTGGCTTCGACCAGTACACGGTTCTTGGTGCCGAGCAGGAAATCCCGCAGGTTCGGGTGTTGCCCGAACTTGGCGACCGTCCCGTCGAGGACGATGCCGTAGCGCTCGGCCTCCCAGCGGCTCTGGTCGAATCCCCGTACTTGGCGGCCCAAAGCCTTGGCCTCACGCGGATGCCGGGCCTTGAGGATTCTCGCGGCGCTTTCGGCGTCGTCGAACAGGACCGCCTTGCGCCACATCATGTAGTGCTCGGCGGTCGAAAACGTTTCGCCGTCCGCGGTGAACCGGGCGGGCCACCACTGGCTGAAGCACTCCGGCCCGATCGTGCCGTCACGCCGGGGCTGATGCCCCCAGAAGAACAGGAACTTGACGCGGCTCCCCGATCGCTGAAGCCGGATGACTTCGGCGACGGTGCGCGGGGTTCCGGACATGCCGCACAGCATGCCCGCCACCGTCGCGGCGCGCAGCCGATTTACCGCCGGCGCTCAGGCCAGCCAGGCGATGGCGCCGCCGATCGCCAGCACCGCGCCGATCCCCAGCACGACGGCCATGAACTTGACGCTCTTCCAGGTCGCGTAGACGCCGCCGATCAGGAAGCCGCCGAGCGCGAACAACAGCACGGCGATGGTCGAGTTACTCATGCCCGCCAGGCTGCCACATCCGCGCCTCCCCGACCCCGCGGGGTGCGGCACCACGCAGTTCGTCCTCTGGATGCGGTAGTTGCGCGTGCAAGGACCGCATCCAGAGGACGAAACGCGGGGCTAGAGGACGCCCTTCGTGGACGGGATGCCGCCCGCGCGCGGGTCCGGTTCGGTGGCCGCACGCAGAGCGCGCGCGACGGCCTTGTACTCGGCCTCCGCGATGTGGTGCGGGTCCCGGCCGTGCAGCACCCGTACGTGCAGCGCGATCTGCGCGTGGAACGACAGCGAGTCGAATACGTGCCGCGTCAGCACGAACGGGTAGTTCCCGCCGATGGTGAAGCTGTTGAACTGCTCCGGCTCACCGAGGTGCACGCAGTACGGGCGCCCGGAGACGTCGATCGCGGCGTGCGCGAGCGTTTCGTCCATCGGGATCCACGCGTCGCCGAACCGGCGGATACCCCTCTTGTCGCCGAGCGCCTGCCGCAGCGCCTGGCCGAGCACGATCGCGGTGTCCTCGACGGTGTGGTGCGCGTCGATGTGCACGTCACCGGTCGCCTGCACCTTGAGGTCGAGCGAGCCGTGCACGCCGAACGCGGTGAGCATGTGGTCGTAGAACGGGACACCGGTGTCGATCTCCACCTGTCCCGTGCCGTCCAGGTCGAGCTGGACCGAAATGGACGATTCCCTGGTGGTGCGGTCCACCTTGCCGACGCGACTCATCGCGGCACCTCCTTGCTGGCCTCGAGAAAGGCGTCGTTCTCCTCCGGCGTCCCGATGGTCACCCGCAGGTGCCCTTCGATGCCGACGTCCCTGATCAGCACGCCGTTGTCCAAATAGGACTTCCAGGTCGCGGGCGCGTCCGCGAACCGTCCGAAGAGGACGAAGTTCGCGTCGCTCGGGACCGGCGTGAATCCCAAGCCCAGCAACGCTTCCACCACCCTGTCGCGCTCGGCCGCGAGTTTGGCGACCGAGCCGAGCGTGGCGTCCGCGTGCCGCAGCGCGGCCCGCGCGGCGGCCTGCGTGAGCTTCGAGAGGTGGTACGGCAGCCGCACCAGTTGCAGCGCGTCGACGATCGCGGGCGCGGCCGCCAGGTACCCGAGCCGCCCACCGGCGAAGGCGAACGCCTTGCTCATCGTGCGCGACACGATCAGCTTCGCCGGATACTCCTCGATCAGCTCGACGGCGCTCGGCTGCGACGAGAATTCCGCGTACGCCTCGTCGACCACGACGATCCCCGGCGCCGCTTCGAGGAGTCCGCGCAGTTCGCCGAACGGGATCGAGCCGCCGGTCGGGTTGTTCGGGCTCGTCACGAAGACGATGTCCGGACGGCGTTCGCCCACCAGAGCGGCCGCCTTCTCCGTGTCCAAGCTGAAATCGTCGCGACGCGGCACCGGCAGCCAGTCGGTGCGGGTGCCCGCCGAGATGATCGGGTGCATCGAGTACGACGGCTCGAAGCCGAGCGCCGACCGGCCGGGGCCACCGAAGGCCTGCAGGATCTGCTGCAGGATCTCGTTGGATCCGTTGGCGGCCCACACGTTCGACTCCGAAACCAGCACGCCGGTGGAGACCGCGAGGTAATCGGCGAGATCCTGCCGCAGCGCGACGGCGTCGCGATCCGGGTACCGGTGCAGCGAAGCGGCTTCGGCGCGGACGGCCTCCGCGACGTCGGCCACCAGCGCGTCCGGCGGCGGGTACGGGTTTTCGTTGGTGTTGAGCCGGATCGGCACGTCGAGCTGCGGCGCGCCGTACGGGGTCTTGCCCCGCAGGTCCTCGCGCAGCGGGAGCGCGTCGAGCGTGATCTCCTCGCCGATGGTCACGCCCGCTCCCCCTCGAACCGCGCCGTGATGGCCTCGCCGTGCGCGGGCAGGTCTTCGGCGTTCGCCAGCGCGACGACGCGGCCGGCGATCTCGCGCAGCGCGTCCTCGCTGTAGTCGACGACGTGCACACCCTTGAGGAAGCTCTGCACCGAAAGACCGGACGAGTGCCGCGCGAATCCGCCGGTGGGCAGCACGTGGTTCGACCCGGCGCAGTAGTCGCCGAGCGAGACCGGCGCGTACGCCCCGACGAAGATCGCGCCGGCGTTGCGCACGCGGGCCGCGACCGCACGCGCGTCCGCGGTCTGGATCTCCAGGTGTTCCGCGGCGTACGCGTCCACGACGCGGATCCCGTCGTCCACGGTGGATACCAGGATGACGCCGGACTGCTTGCCGCCCAAGGCCTCCGTCACCCGCTCGGAGTGCTTGGTCGCCGCGACACGGCCGGTCAGCTCCTTGTCGACGGCGTCCGCGAGCTCCTCGGACGTGGTCACCAGCACGCTCGCGGCGAGCGGGTCGTGCTCGGCCTGGCTGATCAGGTCGGCGGTGACGTGTACCGGGTCGGCGGTCTCGTCGGCGAGGATCGCGATCTCGGTCGGGCCCGCCTCGGAGTCGATGCCGATGATGCCGCGCAGCAGCCGCTTGGCCGCGGTGAGGTAGATGTTGCCGGGCCCGGTGACGATGTCGACCGGCTCCAGGGTCGCGCCGTCGGTGTCGGTGCCGCCGTACGCGAGCAGCGCGACGGCCTGCGCGCCGCCGACGGCCCAGACCTCGTCGACGCCGAGCAGTTCGGCGGCGGCCAGGATCGTCGGGTGCGGGAGCCCGCCGAACGCGGCCTGCGGCGGCGAGCACAGCACGAGCGTGCCGACGCCGGCGATCTGCGCCGGGACGACGTTCATCACCACGGTCGAGGGGTACACCGCGAGCCCGCCCGGCGCGTACAGCCCGACGCGCTCGACCGGGATCCAGCGTTCGGTGACGGTGCCGCCTTCGACGACCTCGGTGGTGACGTCCTGGCGGCGCTGATCGCCGTGGACCTTCCGGGCGCGGACGATGGACTCCTCCAGCGCTTCGCGGACGGCGGGGTCCAGGTTTTCGAGCGCGCTCGTGAGCTCCGCGGCGGCCACGCGGACACCGGCGGGACGGACCTTGTCGAACTTCTCGGTGTACTCGAGAACCGCCTCGACGCCGCGATCGCGGACCGCCTCGACCACCGGCCGTACGTGATGCAGCGCCGCGTCCACGTCGTACTCGGCACGCGGGAGCGTGCTCCTGAGTTCGGCAACGGACGGGACCTGTCCACGCAGGTCGGTACGGTTCAGCATGGGTCAAGGGTACGAGGTGGCCGGATCGCCCCGAGCAGGCACACTGGGGTGGTGACCAGCGATCCCACGATGAGGGAGGCCTCCGTGCCGCGAATCGGGTTGTGCCAGCTCACGACGGCCGAGGATCCCGAAACGAACCTGAAGCTGATTCGCGAAGGCGTGGCGGCCGCGGCCGCCGACGGCGCGCGGGTCGTGGTCTTCCCCGAGGCGACGATGGTGCGCTTCGGGACCTCGCTGAAGCCCGTCGCGCAGCCCCTCGACGGCCCGTGGGCGTCCAGTGTGGCGTCCATCGCCGAAGAACACGGCGTCGTGGTCGTCGCGGGCATGTTCACGCCGTCGCCCGACGGGCGCGTGAGCAACACGCTGCTCGTCACCGGTGCCGGGCATCACTTCGGCTACGACAAGATCCACCTGTACGACGCGTTCGGGTTCGCCGAGTCCGACACGGTCGCGCCGGGGACCGCGCCCGTCACCTTCGACGTCGACGGCGTCACGTTCGGCGTCGCGACCTGTTACGACATCCGCTTCCCCGAACTGTTCCGGAAGCTGGCCGACGAAGGCGCCGACATCGTCCTCGTGCCGACGTCCTGGGGCGCGGGCGAGGGCAAACGCGAACAGTGGGAGGTACTGGTGCGCGCCCGCGCGCTCGACTCCGGCTGCTGGATCCTCGGCTGCGGTCAGGCCGATCCGGCCACGACGTCGACCCCGGTGAACCCGAAGGCGCCGACCGGAATCGGCTACTCGACGGTGTCCGACGGCTTCGGCCGCGTCCACACCCAGCTGGGCGCCGGGCCGGAACTGGTGGTCGTCGACCTCGATCCGGCGGTCAGCGGGAAGGCGCGGGCGGCGACGGGGGCTCTGGCGAACCGTCGCCTCTGACGTCCACCGATCGCTCGAAGAAGGATTCGAGCACCACGATCGTCTGCGTCCCGGTGACGCCTTCGATGGCGTACAGCCTGCGTAGCGACGCCTGCAACTCCTCGGTGGTCGGCGTGCGCACCTTCACCAGGAGCGAGGCCGGGCCCGCGATGATGTGCGCCTCCACGACCTCCGGCAACGCCTCCAGCGCTGCCCTGGTCGGCGAATCGCCCATCCACGAACCGGCCTCGACCAGCACGAACGCCATCACTCCCCGGCCGACCGCCGCCGGGTCGACGTCGACGGTGGTGCGCCGGACGACGCCCTGTTCGCGCAGTTTGCGGACCCGCTCGTGCGCGGCGCCCGCGGACAAGCCGACCGCCTTGCCGAGCGCGGCGTACGCCTGGGTCGCGTCCTGCTGCAACTCGCTGAGCAGCATGCGATCTACGTCATCCACGGGTTGACCATATCACGTTCGGCAGTTCATGATGATCTCAGTATCTTGTTCGGCTTGCTGGGGGTTTTCATGGACATGGTCAAAGCGCACTTCGAAGTCCTGGACGAACGGTTCGCCCGGGTCAACGGGGACGAGTGGATGCGGCGCCTGCACACCGGCTGCCGGTGGACCGAGGGGCCCGCCTACTTCCCCGCCGGCCGGTACCTGGTCTTCAGCGACATCCCGAACGACCGCGTCCTGCGGTGGGACGAGACCACGGGCGCGGTCGGTGTGTTCCGCGAACCCGCCGGATTCCACAATGGGCACACCGTCGACCGCCAGGGCAGGCTCGTCAGCTGCGAACAGGGCGGCCGCCGGGTGACGCGCACCGAGCACGACGGCACGACCACCGTGCTCGCGGACACCTATCAGGGCAAGAAGTTCAACAGCCCCAACGACGTAGTCGAAAGTTCGGACGGCGCGATCTGGTTCACCGACCCCAGCTACGGGATCGACAGCGACTACGAAGGTCATCAGGCGGAAAGCGAGGTCGGCGCCTGCCACGTCTACCGCGCCGACCCGCTGGACGGCTCCGTGCGGATCGTCGCGGACGACTTCACGCGCCCGAACGGACTCGCGTTCTCCCTCGACGAATCACTGCTCTACATCGCGGACACGCGGCAGAACCCCAGTCACATCAGGGTTTTCTCGGTGGCCGGGGGACGGCTCTCCGGCGGCGGGATCTTCACCACCTGCGATGCCGGTGGATTCGACGGGGTGCGAGTGGACGCGGCCGGACGGGTCTGGGCCGCCGCGCACGACGGTCTGCACTGCTTCGCGCCCGACGGCACGCGTATCGGGAAGCTGCGGGTGCCGGAGGTCTGTTCGAACCTGACCTTCGGCGGGCCGCGGTGGAACGACCTCTTCATCACCGCGTCCAGTTCGGTCTACACGCTGCGGGTGAACTTCTCGGGACCGCGCGTTTAGTCCTCTGGATGCGGTCTTTGCGCGAGGCAAGTACCGCATTCAGAGGACGAAATGCGTGGGGCTAGCGCAGCAGGCCCTCGCGGATCGCCACCCGTACGAACCCGGCCCGCCGCCGTTCGCCCGTCTTGTCCCGGATCCGGTCGAGATAGGACCGCACCGTCCGCACGCTGATGTTCAGGATCTCCGCCACGTCGACGTCCCGTTCACCGGCCGCGACCAGCCGCAGCACCTGCTTCTCCCGCTCGGACAACACGATCTTGGGTCCGGCGTGCCGGTCTTCGCTGTCCTGGATGATCATTCCGGCCAGCGTCGGCGACACGTAGGCGTTGTCCTCGGCGATGGTGCGGATGGCGCGCAGGAGTTCGTCGCCGTCGACGTCCTTGGACAGGAAACCTTTCGCCCCGGCCTGCATGGCCCCCAGCACTTCGGGTTGTTCGGCGTGCGCGGACACCACGAGCACCTTGTGCCCCATCTGTCCCACTTCGAGCACCGCGGCGGCGTCCTGGACACCGCGCAGCTTGAGGTCGAGGACGACGACACTGCCCGGAGGCTGTTCCTGGACGGCGAACCGCGCGACGGAATCGGCGACGGCGCCCAGCTCGATGTCGGGCGCTTCGGTGAGGACGCGCGCGACGGCGTCCCGGTACAGCGGATGATCTTCGATCACCCCGACGTTGATCGGCGTACTGCGTTTCGGCTGCTGCTCGTCTGCGTTCACCGGCGTCCTTCGAATCCGCCCGCGTCGTCGCGGGGCGCGACCGGCCGAGACGGGCCGGGCACCTCCGGCGGAGACGCGAGCCCGAGCTGGATGGCCTTGCGGACCAGACCGGCCCGCCTTCTCTCTCCGAGTTTGTCACGGATCCGGTCCAGATAACCGCGCACCGTCCGGACCCCGATGCCCAGGATGCGGGCGATGTCGACGTCGCGTTCGCCCGCCGCGACCAGCCGGAGGACCTGCTTCTCCCGCGCGGAGAGCGCGACGTCCGGAGCCGACACGGGACGGTCGGCGTTGTCCTTGATGATCATTCCGGCCACCACCGCGGAGACGTAGGCCCGGCCCTGCGCGACCGTCCTGATCGCGATCAGCAGCTCGTCGACGTCGACGTCCTTGGACAGGAAACCCTTGGCACCGGCGGCGATCGCGCCGAGCACCTGCTCGGGTTCCGCCTGCGCGGACACCACGAGCACGTGATGTCCCAGCTCGCACACCTGGAGCACGGCCGCCGCCCCGGCGATCCCCGGCAGGCCGAGGTCGAGCAGCACCACGCTGCCGGGCGGCTGCGGATGGACGTGGAACCGGGCGACCGAATCGACCACCGCGCCGAGTTCGATCCCCTCGGCCTCGGTGAGGACCCGGACCACCGCGTGGCGGTACAACGGATGGTCCTCGATCACCGCGACGTCGACCCGGTCGGTCTCCGGCCTGTCTTCAGTCATCTGCACGTTCCCGCTCACCCCGTCCCACCCGCCGCGGACACCGCACGGCCTGCCTGCGCCGGATCCAGCGCGGCCCCGCGCGGAACCAGTGCCAGCAATCCATTCGGAACCGGTTGCCGTTCGGCTTGGCCGTAACCGAGGGAAGCGAGTGCCTCAGTGCTCGCCACCGGGTACTTCTGGCCCGTGTCGGTGACGACGTAGACCGTGCCGGAACCGGATTCCGCCACCACCGCGCCTCCCGACGGAGGCACGAAGACAGCGTCGGCGACCAGCGCGTCCGTGCGCGCCGTCACCGGGATCGCCTTCGCACCTTGCGGCAACGGGACCTGTGCGGAGATAACGATTCGAGAACCCTGCGCGCATAGCGTCACGGACTGTCCGGTAACGGGCGCTTTTCGCGGGATCCGGTCCGGATACTCGGCGGGATCGGCCCCGCCGGCCCTCGCCGCGCCCACCTTCGCCACCGCGGCGACGTCGGCCGCGCGCACCGCGACGGGGGCCGGGACGCCGCTGTAGGCGTCGGCGTTCTGCGGCGTGTTGATCAGCAGGCTCGCCTCGGTCTGGCCGATCGGTTCGAGTCCGTCGGCGTGGACGAGGTAGTACGACGTCGCGTCGCCGGGCGAAGCCATCGCGTCGACGACGCCGAGCACCGAACCGACCTTCGTCGCGGTACCGCCGACCTTCGGACCGGGCCGCCCGGCGTCCTCGACCGCGCGGTAGGCCAGATCGCGTCCGGCGGCGACGGTGCCGATCCACCGGGACGACACCGCGATCGCCGGGTAGGTGTCGAACTGCAGCGCCGTGGCGGCTTCCGCGGTGAGCTTGTAGCGGCGTCCGGCCGTCACGAGATACCGGTCGCCCTCGGGGACGCGGACCACGACGGCCTGGTCCTTCGGCAGATCGACCCCGGCGGCGGGCGCGCCGAGGAGCACCGTCGTCTCCGGTTCGGCCGACGCGGGCGCGTCCTGGGTCGTCCGCGAGCAGCTCGTCCACGGGGTCTTCACCAGCGCGGCGGCCGCGGGCAGCGAGTCGGGGGCGCCGGGGATGCCGATCTGCGAACCGCGCGGGGCCTTCGCGAGCTTGTCCGAAGGGACGGTCACAGTGGCCTCGCCGTTGCCACCCGCCATCAGCCGCGCGGAGGCGTAGTTGAGCACGGGATGCAGCGCGCCGTCCTGACCGAGGATGTAACGCGCGCCGGTGCCCTCCTCGACGATCACCTTGCCGCCCGCCAGCCAGTCCTTGCCGCCGGAGGGGTTCAGCAGGCCGATCACGCCGAACACCGCGGTGACCAGCAGCGCGACGCCGAGGCCGCACAGGGTGCCGATGACCAGCCTGCGGCTCGGGGCGACCGGATGGTTGGCGTCAGCCGAGACCAGTGCCGAAACCAGTCTCCGGCGGAGGAATTGGTAGGCCTGGATCTGGTCCCGCTGCGTCCACACGCTCCCGTCCCCCGCCGTTCGTGCCCACCTCGTTCGAGGGTGCTCACGTTAAGTTCCGGCCCCACCGCACGGTGAGGGTAATTTTTACGCCCCTCCCCCGCGCGGGGCGCGGCTACCGTCGGGCGCGTGCACGGAGGAGGGGAATTCCTTGTCGGTTGAAGCCCCGGCGGTGGGGACACCCCGCCCGGCCCCGGAACAGACGCCCGCTCATGGCGTCGCGGGCGCGGCGCCGTTGCCATGGCTGCTGCCGATCCGCCCGCTCCAGGCGGCGCTCTGGGAGATCGCCGGGATCGCGATCCTGCTGGCCTTCACCGTCGACGGGATCCCGCAGGCCGCTCAGATCAGCATCACCGCTGTCGCGGGTGTCCTCGTACTGACGACGTCGGTCCGCTTCGCCGGACGCCACGCCGCGGGCTGGCTGCTCACCTGGGCCCGTTACCGGCTGAAGCGTCGCGACAAGAACGCCGTCCCCGATCCGCTGCACCGGCTCGCCGGTCCCGTCCGGGTGCGCCAGCACGTCGACCGCGCGGGCAACCGTTTCGGCGTCGCCGAGGTGGGCGACGGCTGGAGCGCCATCGTGCGGCTCACCCCCGGCGCCATGCAGCCCGGACCGGACACCCTGGCCGGCATCCTGCGCGAGGCGTACGCGAGCACCGGAATCCCCTTGTCCAGTGCGCAATTGCTGACCTGGACAGTCCCCAATGGACAGTCCTTGCTCCGGGTCCGGTGGCTGAGCGTCCGGTACCGGCCCGAGGACGCGCCGATCGCGGCGCTCGCCCGCGGCGGCGGCGAACTCGGCGCGCTGCGGAGCACCGCCTGCGCGGCGCTGTCGTTGATGGGCGCGCTGGCCGAAGCCGGGTTCGAGAGCACCGTGCTCGAAGCCGGCGAGGTGGCGGAAGAACTCCGCGTCGCGCTCGGCAGCGGCCAGGAGGCGCCTGTGGACGGATGGCGGTCCTGGGACTGGGGCGGCGCTTCGCAGGTCTGCTACCGGCCCCGGTCGGAGCGGGATCTCGCGCGGACACTGGATCTTCACGTTCCTGGCTCGGCGTTCACCGCGACTTCGTACACGCTGTACCGCTCCCCTGGCGGGCGGGAGAAGTCCGAGGTGACCATCCGGGTCGGCGGACGCCCGGGGGCGGAGACGGCGCGGCCCAGCGGGATCGCGGTGACCCCGTTGCACGGACGGCACGCGGCGGCGGTCCGACGGACCTTGCCGCTGGCGCTGGAGAACTGAGGGGACGGTCCGTGGCGGATTCCTTTCCTCTCTGAGGGTAGGGAAGGAATCCGCCACGGACGTATAACGCATTTCGTCCTCTGAATGCGGTCGTTGCGTAGGGCAACTACCGCGTTCAGAGGACGAAATGCGTGAAGGGCGTCAGCCCCGGACGGCCTCGTAGACACCGGCGATCATGCCGACGAACGGGATCAGCGAGAGCAGCACCAGGAACTCGACGATGTCGAGAGTCCTTGCCCAGTAAGGGGAACGGCGCCCCTTCGCGACACGGGTCGCGTACGTGAGACAGACCCCCGCGGCGACGACGACGGCGCAGCCCGCGGCGAAGACGAACGAACGCGGACCACCCGCGGCGAGCCAGAAACCGGCCGAAGCCAAGGCCGCCGCGCCGAAACCGATGAGCACGAGCCGCTGCGACCGACCGGCGAACGCGCGCGAACGCAACATCAACGCCAGCCCCAGCAGCGCGCACAAGCCCGCTTCCCAAGCCCCGCCGGAAGACGCCAGGACCACCGAAGCCGAGACAACCGTGAGCCCGAGCGCGACGAGAAGCCCGGTCAGCAACGCCTGCGCGTAGGTCGTGCCACCGATCATGTCCTCACCGAGCGAAGCGTTCTCGTCGGCGCGGAACGCGTCCATGTCGTCGGGCACGCGCGGCAAGGGCAGCCTGCCCAGCCGCAGCGCCATCATCGGCGCCACCGCGGCCAGCGCTGTCGCCACGACGGCGACCACAGCGGCCGCGGAAACCGCGCGGACGTCGGCCAGCAGGACGATGGCGGTGGTGATCGCGCCGAGCCCGGCCGACACCGTCACCGCGACGAACCACGGCAGCCGGTCCGCCACCGAAACGGCCGCGATCACGCCGTACACGGTCACCACGGCGAGTCCGGCGGCCAGCGGCCCGGCCGACACGGAGAACAGCGGATGCGGCGGCAGGATCGACATCCCGGCCAGCAGCGCCGCACCGACCCCGGCGAGCGCGCCGGCGGCACCGGCTTGCGCGTCACCGTACGCACGGCTCAGCGCGCCACCGCCCAGCACCAGGACCAGGGCGAGCAACCCGGTCCCGATCGGCGCCAGCACACTGCCGGACGCCGCCGCCTGCACCAGCAGGCCACCGGCGAGCAACAGCACCACGGACGCGACGATGCCCGCCTTGCGCGCCACCGACGGTCCCCATCGGCCGGTGCCCGTCTCGGCGACGCTGGCGATCGAGTCGACGACGTCGTCGAACAGCAGCGGACCCCGCGGGCGCTCCCGCGGGGTCAGATGGAGGACTTCGCCGTCGCGCACTTGCGCCGCGGCGACCGTGAGCCCGAGCGCGAGCGGAGCACCGCCGAGCCGGGACAGCACCCATCCGGGATGCTCGGCCGACGCCTGCCCCGAAGCGCCCGCGAGCCGCACGAGCTGCGGGACGAGTTCGGCGAACGTGCTCTGCTGCGGCAACGCCACGTCGACGCGCGCCCGCGGTGTCACCACCGTGACGCGCCGGGTGGAGCCCGCGATCGCGGCCGTCATGCTTCGATCGACTTGGCGGACTCGATGACCGGGGCGAACTTGGCGCTGCTGGCCTCGGCCAGTTTCTGCAGCCCGTTGTTGACCGCCTCCAGCACGATCTCGGAGATGTTGCGCGCGTCGTACTGGCGCAGCGCGCGCGGGTCGATGTCGATCGAGGTGAACCGGCCGTCACCGCGCAGCACGACGGTGACCTCGTTCTGCCGCGAGTGCGCCTTGACCTCCATCGCCTCGACCGAACGCTGGATGCGCTGCACCTCTTCGGTCTGCTTGCGGACCTGGTCCAGCAACTCGTCCATGTCCGGCATGGCGTAGGGGTCGGTGGTCACGAGTCTTCTCCTTCATCTGCGGTGAAATCCCGCCGGACGTGGACACTGCCCACGAACCGCCGGAAGTCTTCGCCGAGGCCGCGGGCCGCCTCGGGCGTTGCGGTGCAGGCGATCTCGAGGATCAGCCGCTCGGCCGGGCTCGCCCCCGGCACGGTCAGCTGCACCTGCGTCTGGACGAGGTCCCGCCCCTCGCCGGTGCGGATGCGCAGAACCTGCGTCACCCCCGGCGCGATCCCGGTGCCGATCACCTTGCGCCGCACCACTTCGAGCGCGGCCATCGTCCGGCCGAGCCGCTCGACGGCCTCGTCGGCGATGTCGGTGATCTGGGCCTGGTCGGGCCGCTGCCCGACGCTCAAGGTGATGTTCGGGGTGAACTCCGCGTCCGTTCCGGGATGGACGGCCACGAAGACCGCGCCCTCGGCGCCGACGGACGACGGCTCGACCGGGACCCAGCCTTCGGGGATGTCGAATCCGAGCGGGAGGGAAACCCGGTCCTGCGTCGCCATAGCACTCATTCCCGTCACCACGTGCCCACGTAGGAGACCGCGTCGTCCCACGCCTCGCCGACCGCGTCCGCCGCCTGACCGGCCGCGCCGCTCACCGCGTCGACGGCCGCGCCGCCGTATTCGCCGACGGTGTCCGCGATCTTCGGCAGGTCGATGTCGATCTTCGCGCCGATCCCGGCACCGAGACCGAGGGCGACGCCCGCCTTGAAGTTGACCTTGATGTGCCCGGCGTCGTAAACCGCCTGGCCGTCGAGCTGCGCGCCGATTCCGTACTGGAGGGTGCCGCTCGCGCCGACGCCCACCCCGGCCACGTCCGCCGCGAGCTCGCCTTCGACCTTACCTCCGACGAAGGCGTTGGCGTGCACGCCGACACCGTGCGCGCCCGCCTGGAGCGAGCCGTTCACCTCGCCGCCGACGAACGCGGTCCCCTTGGCGCTGCCCGAAGCGACGCCCCATTCCTTCTTGCCTTCGAGTTCTTCCTTGAAGGCGGCCAATTCGGCGTGACCGGACGCCTTGACGTCCCAGCCCTGCGACGAGATTTTGGCGTCCCACCCCGGAGTGAAGCCGTCCTGCTCCTGCTTCCACTTGGCGTAGGTGATCTCGGTGTTGCCCCAGGCCTTGTCACGCAGGCCTTCCGGCTTCGGCCTGCCGAACGGCGTGTCGCCGGCGCGCGGGGCGCGCGTGCCTTCGAGACCGTCCCAGGTGAGCTTCTTCCAGCCGGAATTGCCGAACCAGGAAGGATGCGAGCGAGGACGTTTGCGGCCGTCGAGCGTCTCGCCGTTGAGCCAGTACAACGGGCCGCGACCCCATTTGCCAAGCTCGTGCTCGATCCGGCCGGTGGCCTCCGGCGGGAACAGCCGCGCGAGCTCTTCGCTCAGCTCGTCGGCGATCTCCTGCGCGGCCTGCGCGGCCCGCTCACCGAGCTGGCGGGCGGCGGAGATGAACGCGTTGACCGCGTTCGCGTTCGCCGTCCGCGCCTGGCTGGTGAGCTGCGCGGCGTACTGGTCGAACTGGGCGAGGATCGAGTCCACACAGGACTTCGCGCCCTGCAGGGCCTGCGCGCCCGCGCGCAGCCGGTTGGACTGGTCGCTCAGTTTCGTGCCGAGCTCGCCGAGTTCCTGGCTCAGTTTCGCCGCGGACGTGGCGAACGCGGTGTAGGCGTCGCCTTCCCAGGACGCGTTGAGCGCCTTCGCCGCTTTGCCGATCTCGTCCGCCCGGCCAGAAACCGTGGACGCCCGATCGCCGCACCGCTGTCCGGCCGCGTTGAGCGCCGAAGGATCACCGGTGACGCGCCGCTGGTACTCGACCACGAGCCGCCGATAGTTCGACAGGATCGAGCTGACGACGCCCGACGCGTCGACCACACCGCTCCCCGACACGGTTACCTGCCCTTCGCCGGTGAGTCAGCTCCTGCGTCGATGTCGATGTGCTGCTCGAAGTGCTTGCCGCCGTAGTTCATGTCGATGTCGATATCGATGTCCTGGCCACCCGGCGCCTGCACGGTGGACTTGCCGGTGCTCAGGTCAGTCGTGATGGTGACCGTGTTCCCGTTGCCCGCACCGGCGCCCGGAAGCGCTCCGCCGTTCGAGCCGGAACCCGCGCCGCCGCCCGCCGGTCTGTCCACCGGGATCCACGAGTCGGCGCCGCCCGGCCAGTTGCCCTGCGAGCCGTTGCCGCCCAGCGCGGGCGGCCGGTACTGGGTGAACGGCGGCGTCTCGCCCGGAGTCGTCCCACCACCGGAAGCACCACCACCGGAACCGCCTCCCGTGCCGCCGCCGGAGCCGCCGATCGCGGCCTGTCCCGAACCGCTGGCGACCGAACCCGGCGCCTGCGGATTGGTGATCGGGGTACCGGAGACCGCCGAGTTGCCCGCCGCGCCGTTGTCCCCGGCGTCGTTGTGCCCGAACAGTTTCTGGACCTCGCCGATGATGGTGGCGATCTGGGTGATCTGGTTGGCGAGGTCGACCACGCCGAGCGCCTTCAGCAGCGCGCCGATCGCGGTGATGAACGCGCGCAGCGAAGCACTGGTGGCGGTGGAAAGCGCGACGGCGGCGCCGTAGGTCCACGGATTCGACATCAAGCCCGCGACCGTCGGGTTCACCGCGGAGACCACCGATTTGTAAGCCGTCTGCGCGGTCTTGATCAGCGTCCCGGCCATGCCGAGCAGCTCGGCGCCCTTCTGCACGACCTGGATGATCTTGGTCAGCGAGTTCAGGGAATCGGTGATCTTCTTCATCGCCGAGTCCGACGCGCCACCGGACCAGATCTTCTTCAGCTGCTCGGCGGCCTTCGTCACCTCGTTGTACATGGTGAGGAACTCGTTGGCCTTCTTGAGCACCTCGAGCACGTGCTTCGCGATCTGCTCCGGCTGGCCGGTGAGGATCTGCGGCAGGATGGTGATCGGCCCGCCCGAGCCCGCTGTCGCGTCCATCGCGCTTGAATTGGGGTAAGTCAGCATGTCGTCGCTCCTCAGGCCGGAAGTCAGACGGAAGCCGGGCGGTAGACGCTGACCTTCGCCAGGCCGTTGATGTCCGCTTCGACGATTCCGTGGTTGTAGAGCAGCCCGCCCTCTCCGGCGATGGCGATGATCGGCTTGCTGTCGGAGAACAGGAGCGGTTCGACCACGACGACGTCGCCGCTGTGCACCCCGCCGGGCACGTCACCGAAGTTGCGCGCCGTACCGGCGTAGACCTCGATGACCCCGGCCCGTGCCTGGTTGTCGGCGTCACCGGCCAGCCAGTCGTTGAAGTCCGAGACGCCGTGGAAGCGGGTGTCGGTGATCGGGTGGTCGCCGAGCTGTCCCAGCCGCGCGTCCCCCAGGTAGCGCAGCACGTTGCCGACCGACGACGGTTCGCCGTTGGCGCCGGCGCTGTCGTTGATGGCCAGCGTCGCCAGTTCGGACGCGTGCGAGTTCCCCCAGATCGACGACGTCGATCCCGCACCGCCGCCACCGGGGCGGCCGCCGTATCCGCCCGCGACCGCCTCGTCGGCGGCCTGGTAGGCGTCGGCACTGCTCTTGATGAAGCCGTTGATCTGCTGCAGCAGCTGCAGGAGCGTGCGGACCGCGACCACCTGCTGGCTCTGCATGGCCGTGTTGGCCGCCGCCACCGCGCTGCCGAACGTGGCGAACGACATCGGCTGCAGGACGGTGCGTTCGAGGTCGGCGACGACATTGATGCCCTGCATGATGATGCCGCCCAGGTTCCCGACCGCCGAGCGCATGGCCTCGGGCTCCGCCCGGTACTCGCCCGTGCCGACCATGGCTCTCCTTTTCTCGTTCCCCCACGTCTGCGCCTGTTCCAGCAGCGTAAGTTCGCCACCAGACGTGAGCGGACGGCAAAAGTACCCACCGCAACGGCGGCACGAGTGGCCAGAATGATCGGCAGGATTACCCACAAGCGGCCAGAAAGACCCTGATGAGCGCCACTCGCGACCGCCTGCCGGCCCTGGGCGAGCAGCCCGGTGAAATCGTCCTGCAGTCCCCGCCGATGCTGCCGAAGGGCTCCTCCGGCGGAGCCATGCAGCTGCTGATGTTCATGCCGATGATGCTGGGCATGGGCGCCATGTCGTTCGTCTACATCGGACGCGACGGCGGGGTGATGACGTACATCTTCGGCGCGTTGTTCCTCACCGCGATGGTGGGCATGGTGGTGATGTCGCTCGGGCGCGGCGGCGCGCAGAAGAAAGCGCAGATCAACGAAGAGCGCCGGGACTACCAGCGGTATCTCACCGGTTTGCGCGGCCAGGTCCGTGAGATCGCGGACAACCAGCGCGCGGCCATGGCAGCTTTGCAGCCCGACCCGGCGGATCTGTGGGCGTACATCGAGACGGGGAAGCTGTGGGATCGCCGCCGGTCCGACTCGCAGTTCGCGCAGGTCCGCGTCGGGACGGGGCCGCAGCGGCTCGCGACGCCGTTGAGGGCGCCGCAAACCGTTCCGCTGGAAGACCTCGACCCGGTGTGCTCGACGAACCTCAAGCACTTCATCCGGACCTACTCGACGGTCGACGGGCTCCCGGTCGCGATCTCGCTGCGGTCCTTCGCGCAGGTCAGCCTGTCCGGGCGCCGGCCGGACACCCTCGGTACCGCGCGGGCGCTGCTGACTCAGCTGGCCACCTTCCATTCGCCCGGCGACCTGCGGATAGCGCTCTGCGTCAAGAACGACCGGCTGCACGACTGGGAATGGGCGAAGTGGCTGCCGCACGTCGCCTCCACCGCGGCCGACGCCGCCGGGCCGCGACGGCTCGTCGACGCCGACTCCGGGAAGCTCGCCGACCTCCTCGGTCCCGACCTCGGCGACCGGCCCGCGTTCACCCGGCGGCCGGACTCCCGCCTGGATCTGCCGCACGTCGTCGTGATCGTGGACGGCGGGCACACGCTCGCCGACGCCCGGCTCGTCGCCGAAGAGGGCAGGCTCGGCGTCACGGTGGTGGAGATCGGCACGGAGCAGCCGCGATCGGTGTCGACCGAGCGGCTGCTGAGCCTGCACATGAGCCCGGAGCAGCTCGGGATGGTCGTCGGCGACGGGACCGAGCAGCGGCTCGGGTTCCTCGGGACGCCGGACACCTTGGACCGCGGGGCGGCCGAGGCGCTGTCCCGGATGCTGACGCCGTTGTTCCAAGGGGCCGCGGTGGTCAGCGAAGCGCCGATGTCGGCGACGTTCGGGCTGGCCGGGCTGCTCGGCATCGGCGACCCGCGCGACACCGACACCGCGGTCACCTGGGCGCCGCGTTCGGCGCGGGACCGGTTGCGGATCCCGCTGGGCATCAATCCGGAAGGCAGGCCGGTCGACCTCGACCTCAAGGAGTCGGCGGAAGGCGGGATGGGCCCGCACGGGCTGGTCATCGGCGCGACCGGGTCCGGCAAGAGCGAACTGCTGCGGACGCTGGTCACCGCGCTCGCCGTCACGCATTCGTCGGAGAAGCTCAACCTCGCGCTGATCGACTTCAAGGGTGGCGCAACGTTCGCGGGGATGACCGGGCTGCCGCACACCTGCGCCGTCATCACCAACCTGTCCGACGATCTCGCGCTGGTCGACCGCATGGCGGACGCGCTGAACGGCGAACTGTTGCGGCGTCAGGAGCTTCTGCACGCCGCCGGGAACTACGCGTCGGTGCGGGACTACGAAAAGGCCAGGGAATCCGGCGTCAACCTGCGGCCGTTGCCGTCGCTGCTGGTGATCATCGACGAATTCAGCGAGCTGCTGTCCTCGCGGCCGGAGTTCATCGACCTCTTCGTCGCGATCGGGCGGCTGGGGCGGAGTCTCGGGATCCACCTGCTGCTGGCGTCGCAACGGCTGGAGGAAGGACGGCTGCGCGGGCTGGACTCGCACCTATCGTACCGGATCGGCCTGCGGACGTTCTCCGCGTCGGAGAGCCGCGCGGTGCTCGGGGTCGCGGACGCCTACCAGCTTCCGCCCGTGCCGGGTTCGGCGTATTTGAAGTCCGACAACGACACTCTGATCCGGCTCAAGGCCGCGTATGTCTCGGGAGAACTGCCGCCGCGCAGCAAGATCGTGCGCAAGGACGGCCAGAGCCTCGGCCTGATGCCGTTCACGCTGGCGCCGGTGGAGATCCCGGTGACCGTCGAGGCGGAGGAACCGGTCGAGAAGGGCACCGGCGAGACGATCATCGGCGCGATGATCTCCCGGATCGAAGGCAAAGGCCCGGAGGCGCACCAGATCTGGCTGCCGCCGCTGGCCGAACCGCCCACCCTCGACCAGTTGCTGCCGCCGCTCGGCGAAGACGCTTCACGAGGCTTGTGTCCCTTGGGCTGGGGCGGCAACGGCAAGCTGATGATCCCGGTCGCCCTGGTCGACAAGCCCTTCGAACAGCGTCGCGACATGCTGTGGGCCGACTTCTCCGGTGCCGCCGGGCACGCGCTCATCGTCGGGGCGCCGCAGAGCGGCAAGAGCACGCTGATGCGTGACATCGCCGCGATGCTCGCGCTCACCCACACCCCGGAAGAGGTCCAGCTGTTCGTGCTGGACATGGGCGGTGGCGCGCTGGCGCCGATCGCCGGGCTGCCGCACGTGTCCGGTTACGCGACGCGGCGCGACGCCCAGCGTTGCCGCCGGGTGGTGGCGGAACTGACGACCTTGCTCGAACAGCGCGAGGAGTTCTTCTCCGCCAACGGGATCGAGTCGATCACGACGTTCCGCCAGCGACGTTCGGAGTTCCGCGAAAGCACGGAGGGCCGCGAATTCGGCGACGTCTTCCTGTTCGTGGACAACTGGACCACGATCCGCCAGGAGTACGAACAGCTGGAGGAACAGATCACCAGCCTGGCGTCGCGCGGGCTCGGTTTCGGCATCCACGTCGTCGTCTCGATCAACCAGTGGATGGGCATGCGGGCGCCGCTGCGCGACGCCATCGGCACCAAGTTCGAACTGCGGCTGGGTGAACCGGCGGACTCGCTGATCGACCGCAAGATCGCGCAGAACGTCCCGGCGGACCGGCCGGGACGCGGGCTGACCGCGGACAAGCTGCACTTCCTCGCGGCACTCCCGCGCATCGACTCGGACCAGCGGCCCGATACGGTCGGCGCCGGTGGCTTGGACCTGAACCGGCGGATCTCCGCGGCCTGGAAGGGAAGCCCCGCGCCCGCCGTGCGCCTGCTCCCCGCCGAGGTGCCGCTGGATTCGCTGGAGGCCGGGCCGCGCAAGCAGGTCACGCTCGGCATCGCGGAATCGAATCTGCGCCCGGTGCACCTCGACTTCGCCACCGAACCGCATTTCGTGGCCTTCGGCGACGTGGAATCCGGCAAGAGCTCGCTCCTGCGCGCTATCGCGCACGGCATCACCGCGAAGTACTCGCCGGAGGAAGCGGCGATCGTGGTCGCCGACTACCGGCGCGGAATGCTGGGCGCGGTGCCGGAGTCGCATTTGCTCGGCTACGCGGGTTCCGAAACCGCGTTGACCGGGCTGATCGAACAGTGCCAGCAAGCGATGCGGAACCGGCTTCCCGGTTCGGAGGTCACGCCCGAGCAGCTGCGGAACCGGTCGTGGTGGCGGGGGCCGGATCTGTTCGTGCTCGTCGACGACTACGAAATGGTCGCGACCGTCGGCCGGAATCCGTTGCTGCCCTTGCTGGAATTCCTGCCGCAAGCGCGGGACATCGGGCTCCACCTCGTCATCGCGCGCGGGAGCGGCGGCGCCGGGCGTTCGCTGTTCGAACCGGTGCTGCAGCGGATTCGCGAGCTGGGCTCACCCGGTCTCGTGATGTCCGGCTCTCGGGACGAGGGCGCGCTGCTCGGAGACGTCAAACCCGGACCACAGCCCGCGGGACGGGGTGTCCTGGTCTCACGGCGTCACGGGACCGGACTGGTCCAGGTCGCCTGGACGAAACCCGTGGAGGACTGAGCGGCGTTTCGTCATCGCTGAAGATGCAGCTCGGAGGGACCTCGGCCGTGGGCGACGTCGTTCGCCAGGGCTCTTAGTTTCAGGCTCCGGCTGCGGGCGTATCCGCGCAGGCGTGCGAACGCTTCGTCCAGCGGGATGTGGAACCGTTCGGACAGCACTCCCTTGGCCTGTTCGATCGCGACCCGGCTGTGCAGCGCTCCCTCGAGCTGGCTGACGACCTGTTTCAGGCCGTTCATGCGGTGGTGGTGCGCGAAGCAGCCCATGGCCGCCTCCGTGAAGGCCTGGGCGATGCGCAGATCCGTCACGGGTATCACCGGCTGCCCGGTGTTCACCAGGTTCAGCGCGCCCACCGTGGTGTCGCTGGTGCGCAACGGCACCGCCGCGATGGCGACCACACCCGCCTCGCGGGCATGCGGGGCGAAGCGCGGCCAGTGTTCCTCGCCCGGGCTACCCGCGCAGAACCCGATCGGCGGAAGGACCGCGTTGGTGCGGGCGATGTCCAGGCAAGGCCCCTCGCCGAGCTCGACCTGGACCTCTTCCAGCCCTCGGCACCGCTCGTCGGACGCGGTGGCGTAGTGCACCTGGCCGCGATCATCCACCACGGTGGTGCCGGCGCTTTGCACCCGCAGCAGGACGTTCGCGTGATACGTCAGATCGTGAAGCAGGTCGAGTGCGTCGAAATCCGCGGCACGGTTCGCCAGGTCGGCGGTGGCTTCGGCGATGCGTGCTTCTCGTTCTGTGGCCGGCACTGGAAGTCGCCAATCAGGAATAGCCCACGCCCGATGTCGCCGGGTGTCCGCACCCGTCAGAACGCGGGAGAACGTGTGACCTCTGGGAAGGTCATGTCGTGCCCGCTGACAGGAGTGCTCTCCTCGAATCCCGTTGACCCGTCCGAGGTCCCGCTTCGACTGGGGCCAGGTCGTTACGCGACCTCACGATGCCGTAACGACGCTACACCGGGTTCCAGGACCCAAATAGGGCCATCCAGGTCTACGGGCGGCCGGCTCGTACACCTGAGTGACGGCGGCTCGACTTGTCTCCGGGACGTCGGAGGGACAAGGCATTCAGTGACAAGGCATTCAGTACAGACGCGAGTCGGCGGCGGGTCTCGATCAGGTCGCGCGCTCGAAGACGATCTGTGCCTTGGCGTCGTCGACGGGGAAGCTCGATCCTCGAGGTCTGGTCTTCACCGCGGTCTCGGGTCGGCCGTGGGGTTCATGGTTTCCCTTGCGATTTACTGAACCACGTTCACATTTCCCTGTGTCAGCTACGTGACTCCCGCCCGAATTGGCTTACTGAAAGGAAAACTCGGCCGTCACTTCCTGGAAGTCTTGGCATTCTTGAAGTTTCGCGAAAACCGTGACACCGAGCCTGATTTTTCACTCTGCCGACTCGACCGGATTCGTCACGGCCACTGTCCACAGATTCCCTTTCACTCTCCGCGTAAAACTCGATCGTGAAATCAGTGGTGATCGAACTCACGTTCGAGTACAGTCGCGGCCATGACCCAAACTCTTGTTCATAACCTGAAAGCCGCTCGTTTTCTGGACGCCGCGTTCGCCGAAGAGGTTTCGCTTCGAGGCACGCAGGGTCGCCAGGTGCGCGCGTTGGCCGATTTCGCCGCCGTGGGCGGCTCGCGAAGATCGGCGACCGAGGAAGTCGCTTTGCGCTTCTCGGTCTCCCGTAATCGCGCGTTCCTCCTGCTGGAGATCTCTTGTGCCTTGGTATCCCGGTTGCCGAACACGTTGGCAGCGCTGGACAAAGGCGAGATCGACTTGTTCAAGGCGTCGAAGGTCACCCAGTTGACCAGGGACGTGTCGGACGAGGTCGCCGCGCAGGTGGACGAGTTCATGGCCAAACGTCTGGCCGAGCGCGATCCCGCGGCGATCCGCGGCTCGGTGAACTACGCGGTGCAGAAGTTCGATCCCGACGGTTATCGGGAGAGAGCGGCGAAGAAACGGGCCCTGCGGCGCGTTTCGCTGAAACACGAGGACGAGACCATGTCCACTCTCTCCGGTCACCTCCCCGCCGAGGTCGCCGGCTCGATCTATGCCTCGATGAGCCGTGCCGCACAGTCACGGCGGAGGACGGACAAGTCCCGCACCCTCGATCAGCACCGCGCCGACGTCTTCGCCGAACGCCTGCTCGCCGAAAACGGCCGCGGCAAGCCTCGCCCGCACATCCACGTCTACGTGGACCTGCTGACCTTGACCGGCGCCCGCAAGGACCCCGCGTTCCTCGCCGGCTACGGGCCCATCCCCGACTGGCTCGTCCGCGAGATCGCGTCGAACCCGAAATCGACGTGGTCCCGGTTGATCACCGACCCTGCCACCGGGCAGGTGCTCGAAGCGGGCGCGGAGACCTATCGGTTCCCGGCCTCGCTCGCCCGGCTGATCAAGGCACGGGACCGGGAATGCACCCATCCCGGCTGCCATCGTCCCGCCGAGTTCTCCGAGATCGACCACATCATCGGCTGGGCCCGCGACGGCAGGACCAATCACCACAACGGCCACGGCTACTGCAAGATCCACAACCTGCTCAAAGAAGAACCCGGATGGTCGGCCGAACCCACCGGCAACGGCGGCATGATCATCACCACGCCCAGCGGGCACTCCTACACCACGGCACCCGAACCACTCCACGAACCCCGCACCGAACCGGAAGAAGACGAGCCGGCGGCCTGAACACTATGGGGAACCGCGTGCACTGGTCACCGCAGCCGGCACCCCGCATCGGTCCGAGGCCACAGAAGCGCGCCTTTCGAAGCCTCGGAGGGTCACGTGATCCGCGCGGCGATCTCGCGGGCACAGTCCAGGGCATCCTTCACGCCCGTATCCACTTCGAGGTCGTAAACCACACCTCGATGCACGACTTCGGCCTGCGTCTCCGCCATCCCCACGACCCGATCCCCACGCGCGGCCTCCCTCGCCGCGGCCACAGCACCGTCGCACCGGACCCCGACCCACAGCACGTCGAGCCTGTCCAACCCAGCACCGTCCAGCCCAGCACGCCAGCGCTGTTGTGACGCCGCCCCACCGAGGAACACATCGTCGATGATGACCCGGGCTCCGGCCCTGACCATCGCCGCGACACCGGTCATCCACGCTTCTTCGAGCCGCCGGAAACCGGATCCGACGCTCACCCCGCCATCGGCAGCGAAGTCGATACCCTCGTCCACCGAGGCGGGCATGGCGTCGATCAAGGTGTCGACACCCAAGGTGAGCCAAGGTTCCGGCAGCACCGTCTGCAGACTCCGGGCGATCGCCGACTTACCCGAACTGGACCCACCGTTCAGGACGATCACCCGGGTCGCCGCGCGATCACGCCGGGGCGACGGCGGGGCGGGCAGTGGATCACCGCGCTCCGCGCGGAACTCCGCGACCAGATCGAACAGCGCGGCCACCTGTGACGCGTCATCGAGATCGGAGAACGACGGGTCACACTTTTCCAGCAAACCGGATACAACGGACGCCCACACCAAAGGCCCCGGATCCACCCATTCCTGAAATCCGCGCAGAACACGGTTCTCCGACGCCGCGTTGAACCCGTACAAGAACAGGCAAGCGTCCCGAAGCGTCGAGATCCCGTACACGGCAGGCCGGAACCTGACGTCGGCCAGTCGGTCATCGATGTCCACACCCGACTATCCCACCCGGACGGCCCAATACTTTCCTCGCACCGCTTACCGACTTCGGTAGGTTACAAAAACCCTTACCGCCACATAACTTGGTGAAACCGTTTCAAGTCGAAACGAACTCCCCGACGCAGGCCGAAGGGCGTATTCATGCGTATGTCCAAGATCGTCGCAGCGGTGGCCGGCGCCGCCGCGGCGCTGACCGTTGCCGCCACCCCTGCCGCGAACGCGGGCCAGGACATCATCGGCGGCGGCACCGTGAGTTCCGCGCCATGGGGCGCCCAGATCTACTGGAACGACGCCACCGCGTACGGCGGCTTCAACTGCTCCGGCACGATCATCGCGCCGCAGTGGGTCCTCACCGCGAAGCACTGCCTCAACGCCCCCGGCATGCACGTGAAGGTCGGGAACGTCAACCTCAACCAGGGCACGAACGCCGAGGTCGACCAGCAGAAGGCGGCCCCCAGCGGGGACATCGCGCTGCTGCACCTCAAGACGGCGGTCAGCACCACGTACATGAAGCTCGGCACCGCGAACCCGGCCAACGGCACCACCAACCAGATCTACGGCTGGGGTCGCACGCAGGGCAACAACCCGCCGTCGAGCGTCCTGAAGACGGCCAACGTCCGCATCACCGGAACCAGCAGCGACGCCTATGGCGGCCAGGCCATCGCCAGCGTCGGCGTCAACGGTTCGGCATGGCACGGCGACTCGGGCGGCCCGCAGCTCTCGGGCGGTGTCCAGGTCGGCGTCTGCTCGACCGGCAGCAACTCCGGCACGAACCCGCAGGGCACCCAGAACTACGCCAGCGTCGCGGCGAGCCGCAGCTGGATCCGGACCACCGCGGGAGTCTGATCACAGAGTCCGGCAGTAAGGGAAGGGGCCGTTCGAACCCGAACGACCCCTTCCCTCACCTCGAAATTCTACCCGGAAACCCTTGGCTCAGGAGCACTTCGACTTCGGGTTGATCATCGACACCGAGCCGACCTTCTCCCCGTTGACGGTGAACTCGTAGATCCAGTCCGGTTTCCCGTCGACGGGCACCTGGAACCGGCCGTTGCTGCCGGCCTTCATCCCCTTGGCGTCGTAGGCCGTTTTCAGTTCGGCCAACGACGAACCAGCGCCGATCCCCTCGGCCGTCTTCGCGTCCGAAGGCGCGGCGAGTTCACGCAGCCCGTCCTTGCCGAACGAGGCGCCGCCCGCGGCCACGAAGGCCTTGTCACGTTCTTCCCGCTTGCCCGCCAGATCGGCGGTCGCGAGAGCGGCGTCGGCGAACAGTCGCGCGTCCTTGGCGGATTTCTCCGCCGCCTTGGCGCTTCCCTCCGCGGACGCGCCCGGTTTCGGCTCCGGATCCGCTTCGAGTTCGTCGGCCTTCTTGTTCAGGTCCTTGGCCTTGGCCTCGACATCGGCCTCCGCCTTCATCCGCGCCGGGTCGGGTGCCGGGCCGCCGGTGTAGGAGAAGTCGGTACAACCATCCAAATTGGACGTCGGCGCCGAGGCGAGCTTGCCGCCCGTCAGCGCGGCGTCCTTGGCCATCCCCAGAGTCAGCCCGCGATAGCCCGCGGGGCCGAACGTCTCCGGCGCCGCCGGCTTGTCCGCGTCAGACGCCCCAGCCGCCCCCGCCGCCCCCGAAGTCCCGGAAGACTCCGGCGACGAACACGCCACCCCGCCGATCAGCACCGCCGCGGCGGTGAGCACCACGCCCGCGCGTCTGCCCGAAAACCGCCGATAAGTCCGCGTTCCATGCACGCTTACCCCCTTCATCGGCTCGAAAGTTATCCGATTCCGGAGAAAGTCCCGAGTGGATTTCGCGGGGATACGGTGAAGATCACGTCAGCTGGTGCATCGGCCGCGGCGTCCGGAGCGAAAGGGCCGATCCGGCGGCCACGACGGCGATGATCCCGGCGCCCGCGACCAGTGTCCAGAAGTCGGGATGCACGATGGACTGCCCCCGCTGAGCCTGCCAGGTGAGCAGCACCAGCAGCCCCGCGAAGCCCGCCGAAGCGGTCCGGACCAGATTCCGCCGCACGAAGTCCGATTCCAGCACGGGATAACGCCGGGCGAGCTTGAGCAGTCCGAAAGCGACCAGGGGAAGCACCTGGATCGCGTGGATCCCGAAGAAATGCGGGATCCGCATGTCCCCGCCCACCGTGCTCCAGCCCAGCACCGGCAGCCCCGGGCCACCGTCGGGCACACCGACGGCGTGGGCGCCGACGATCGACGGTCGTTCACCGGAGCGGAACTGGGCCATCTGCTGCTCGTTCGGGCCGAACATCAGCAGCGCGATCCCGATGCCGGCGACGGACAACGCGGCACCCGCGCGTAACGCGGAGTTCATCGCCCGGTCGGGAAGACGTTGGAACAGCAGGAGAACGGCGATCGCCGCCGTCGCGGCCCAGCCGGTGAAAGCACCGTTCGCGACCATGTTGTTGATCCACTGGTCGACCGGGGTCTCCTGGTTGAAGTGGAGCGTCCGGCCGCGGACGGCGATCTGCCAGAACAGCAGCGCCATGTCCAGGCCGAGGCCGACCGCGAACACGGTCCCGAGCCACCACCCGAGCCGTTTGCCCCGGGTCAGCTGCCCGATCAGCCAGGCGAGAGTCACCGCGTAGAGCCCCACGGAAATCGTGAACTTGAGCGGCTTGAGCCAAATGGGCGCGTTGACGAGGCTGCGATCGTCGAAAACAAGACCTCCGAGCGCGATCACCCCGAGCACCGCCATCGCCGCCGCCAAGATCATCAGCGGGCGATGCAGTACTGTCCTGGATCCCTTGTCCACCATGGATTAGAGGGTTCCGCGGGGCTCCACATCGAACACTGGAGTACTCCCCCGGATCGAAGGTGGGGAAGGCCCTACCGCCGACCTGTGGGTAATAGTGCCGTCACCGTGACCGGCAGTTGTGCCGTTTGACCGCACTCCCCTCTTTTCTAGCGTGTCCTTCACAAGAGCAGACAGGGCGTCCCCTGGTGCTCACCGGGATTTCCAGCGAGATGAGAGGAGGTGGCCCATCAATGACCGGTACGGGATATCAGGCAGACGCAGCTGCGATGGCGCGCGCCGTCCAGGGGTTCGAGGAAACCGCGTCGAACGCCAAGACCACGATGGCCAGCTTGGAGAGCGAGCTGACCCAGACCCTGCACAACTACAAGGGTGACCAGGCGGTCGCGTTCTGGGACCTGCAGCGCCGCCTGCAGGAGAAGATGACCATCGCCGTGAACGAGCTCAACACGATGTCGCGCCTCGTCCACGAGAGCAACCGGAACTACAACTCGGGTGACGAGCAGGTCCGAGAAAGCCTGACCGGGGTCAGCGGAACCGTCGACCAGACCGTGATCCACCGGCTGAACCCCTGATCCGCGAGAGGACCACCAATCATGGCTGACGTCGTCGAAATCAACTTCGCCGCGCTGCAGCACAGCTCGGCCTCGCTGGCCGCCAAGGCCAAGGCGCTCACCTCCCAGCTCGAACAGCTGCACACCAACCTGCAGCCGATCACCCAGACCTGGTACGCCTCCGGCAGCTCCGCCGGTGAGGCCGCCCGTGCGTCTGAAACCCGCCTGCGCCAGGCCACCGCGGACATCGTGGCGATCATCGCGCAGTTCGGTGGCAAGGTCGGCGACGCCCACGATCTCCAGCACAGCCTGGAGAACCGCAACCAGGGCCTGTTCGCCGGCTGATCCCCCATCCGTCGGTCGGCCGGTGCTTTCACCCCCCTCGGCACCGGCCGGCCGGCTTTGCGCGTAGTCGTCCTTTGTTGGCATGGCCGATCACGAGAGAGCCGGGATCAATGCAAGACCAGTCGTACTACGTCCATCTGGAATCGCTGAAGGACTTCGTGCGGGAACTGGAGACCCAGATCCATGCGATGTCCAAGCCGAACGACTTCCTGCTGACCCTGAGCGAACAGCCGTTGTTGTTCGGCGAGTTCGGGGAGGCGGGTTCCCTCAACAAGGCGCATCAGGCGGCCGTCGCCGAGATGCAGGGGCTGCTGGACCAGGTCAAGGGCGCGATCACCTTCGCGCAGGACGTCACCACGACCGTCGCGGACGGCTACGCCGCGGCCGATGACTCGGTCGCGGGCGACATGAACCACTCCAGCCAGCAGACCGGTCTGCTCGATCCGCTGCTCAACGTCCTCGGCGGCGTGCTGGGTGGCAACAACGGCTCGAACGGCGGGGGGAACAAGGGATGACCGACACCGCGCACACGAACTTCGCCGCCTATTCCCACCAGCAGCTCTACGCGATGCTGCAGGCAGGCGACCCCAACACGGCACGCCACGCGGCCCACAAGTGGCAGTCCACCGGCACCGGCCTGTTCGAACAGGCCGAGAACCTCACCGGTGAGCTGAAGGACTTCTCCGGCAGCTGGACCGGTGGCGCGGCCGACAAGTACCACACGATGATCAGCGACCTCGTCGGCGGAATCCGCAAGGTCGCCCAGACCGCGAACGCGATGAACCACCTCCTCGAAGACGCGGCGGACGCGCTGGTGAAGGCGAAGAAGGAGATGCCGCCGCCGGTCGCGGTGCCGGACGTCTCCCCCGCCGACGTCGCGTTGGCCGTCAACCCGCCGCTGCTGCCCCCGGACTCGTCGCCGGCGACGATCGTCAACGCCGCGCAGCAGCGGCAGCTGGCCATCGCGAACGTCGAAGCGCAGCAGCAGGCCGCGGGGGCGGCCAGCGCGGCGCACAGCAAGGCGATCGTGGTGATGACGCAGCTCGCGGGTGACTACACCACGGCGGAGGAGTCCATTCCGGCCTCGCCGAACGCCGTCGCGCCGCCGCCGGTCACCGGGGGCGGTTCGGCCCCGGGCGGTGGCTCCGTCGGCAACAACATCGGGGGAACGCCCGGTGGTGTCGGCGTGGTGCCGGGCGACAACACGCACCCGCTGCCGTCGGACGGCTCCACTCCGCCCACCAACGGGCAGCCCGGCCAGCCGCCCAAATCGAACCCGTTGTTCGGCGACATGTTCACCGCCGGTCTGGCGGCGGCCTCGGCCGCCGCGTTCGGCCGGTTCGGTTCGATCATGCCGCGCGTTCCAGGGTGGGCCAACGGCAAGAACCCGAACGAGAACAAGGACAAGAACGGCGAGCCCGTCGGCGGAGGTGCCGGTGCGGCCGGCGCGACCGCGGGCGGCGCCGGCGGCGGCAT
>NZ_NMQT01000170.1 GCF_002234405.1 Amycolatopsis thailandensis
GCGGCCAGCGCGCCGGTGTCGGCCTTGGCCAGCGCGTCGCGGATCCCGGCGTCGAAGCCCTCGGCGCGCTCGTCCTCGCCCCCGGGAGAACGCGGGCCGTGCCGGCTCGAACCGTCGCCCAGGACGAGCACAGCGGTGTGCTCCCCCAGCTCACGGGCGAACTGTTCGCACTGGCCGGGAGTGGACGCGGGGTCGACGAGGTGGACCCGGACGGAGGACGCGTCCGCCCTTTCGCGCAGCCATCCGGCCACGAGTGCGGGCAGTGGCAACTCGGTTTCGGGCGCTGTCACCCGGCTGAGTGAGACGCCGAGGTCGACGCCGAATCCCCGGAAAGTCCCGCTCGCGTGTTCGGGCACCTCGGGGGCGCCCGGGGCCGCGCCGACGACGACCCAGTCCGGGGAAGCGCTGGTCAGGCGCCGCGCGGCGGCGAGACAGGCTTCGCGCAGCTCGGCGCACTCGTCCGCCGCTCCGGCGGCCAGTTCGGGGATGAGCAGCGGGGGGTGCGGGAGCACGGCGACACGGCGGATCACGGCCGCCGACGTTACCTTCCCCGCCACCTACCGCCCGCAACCGACCGACACGGAGCGTCCACCGGAAGTAGGATCACTGCTCTCTGGTGATTCATCTGGTTCCACGGTGGACGCTGAGCTGCTTGAATGCCGCAAGGGGTTGATACCCCCGAAGCAAGACGGCAACGCATTACCCGGCCCCGTCGCTAGGCGGGGCGCCCGCGCCAGCGGGCGTACAGGCGATAAGGAGCCTGCGATGGCCCAGGAGAACACGTCCACCGGTACCCCGGCACCGCACCCGGTGCCCCACGCGCTCGGTGGCGGGCACGCCGCACCCCCCGTGCCGCCCGCCGAACCCAGCCCGTCCGCTTGGGGCAGGGTCGACGAAGAAGGAACGGTCTACGTCACCACGGCCGACGGTGAACGCGCGGTCGGTGTCTGGCAGGCGGGAAGCCCGGACGAGGGTCTGCTCCACTACGCGCGTCGCTTCGACGACCTGCGCACCGAGGTCGAGCTGCTGGAGACGCGGCTGGAGTCCGGCGCGGGCGACCCGAAGCACGCGCTGGCGACGGCCACGCAGCTGCGTGACGGCCTCGCCGAAGCCGCCGTCGTCGGCGACATCGCCGCGCTGAGCGGCCGTATCGAGCAGGTCATCGCCCACGCCGAGAAGGCGCTGGCCTCGGCCAAGCAGGAGCGTGAAGAGGCCCGCGCGGCCGCCGTCGTCCGCAAGCAGGCCCTCGCCGACGAGGCCGAGAAGCTCGCCGCCGAGTCGACCCAGTGGAAGGCCGCCGGCGACCGGCTGCGCGCCATCCTGGACGAGTGGAAGACCGTCAAGGGTGTCGACCGCAAGACAGACGACGAGCTGTGGAAGCGGTTCTCCAAGGCCCGTGAAGCGTTCAACCGGCGCCGCGGCTCGCACTTCGCCGAGCTCGACAAGCAGCGCGCGGGCGCCAAGCACCGCAAGGAAGAGCTGATCGCCGAGGCCGAATCGCTCTCGGAGTCCTCGGACTGGGGCGAGACGGCGGGCCGCTACAAGGACCTGATGACCGAGTGGAAGGCCGCCGGTCGCGCGCCCAAGGACAGCGACGAGGCGCTCTGGCAGCGCTTCCGCGCCGCGCAGGACAAGTTCTTCGCACGCCGGTCTTCGGTGTTCTCCGAGCGGGACGCCGAGTTCTCGGCCAACGCGCAGCAGAAGGAAGAGCTCCTCGTCGAGGCCGAGAAGATCGACCCGGCCGCGAACCTCGACGCGGCGAAGAACCACCTGCGCAAGATCCAGGAGCAGTGGGACGAGATCGGCAAGGTCCCGCGCGAGCGCATCCGCGAGCTGGACGGGCGGCTGAAGGCCGTGCAGGACGCGGTCAAGTCGGCCGAGGACAGCAAGTGGCGCCGGACCGACCCGGAGGCCCAGGCCAGGGCGGCGCAGTTCCGCGAGCGGGTCGAGCAGTTCGAGTCGCAGGCGGCGAAGGCCCGCGCGGCCGGTGACGAGCGGCGCGCGAAGAAGGCGGACGAGCAGGCCGCTCAGTGGCGTGAGTGGCTCGAAGCGGCTGAAGCGGCCATCGCGGACCGGTAGGCGTCCCCAAAGCGTGTCATGAGGGGTCCCCTTAAGACGAAATTCGTCTTAAGGGGACCCCTCATGACGTTTTGGCCAAGCGGACACGTCACTCCATTGTGGAGCGACGGCTAGCACCTTCGTGCGTATTCGGGCGCTCCCGGCGTCCCGCCGTGCTCCACTTCGAGCATGAACCACACGCCGATTTCACGGATCACCAAGACGTTCGCCGTCCTGGTGGCAGGGATCGTCCTGGCCGGGCTCGTCCCGGCGGCTCAGGCCGCCGCGGCTCCCGCGTCACCGGCCTCGTCCGAGCAGACGAGCGTCCACAAGAAGAAAAAGGTCAAACTCGAGGCGAAGGCCGACAAGAGCAAGGTCAAGGTCGGCGAGGAGACCAAACTCAAGGGCCGTCTCGACGTCATCGCCGACTCGGCGGACGGAGACGGCGACAGCGCCGACGCCCTGGAGCTCATCATCGTCCAGAAGCTCGTCGCGGGAGTCTGGGTCGACCTGAGCAACGGCTCGTGCAGGCCCAACGGAAGTTTCGTGCTCAGCCTGAGCTTCAGCGTCAAGGCCTCGCTCACGCTGAGGGTGTACCACCCGGAAACCGCGCTCTACGCCAGCGCGACGTCGAGCGTCTTCGGCGTCGTGGTCGTCTAGCTGCGCGAGAACGCGGCCCGCATCCAGTAGATGGCCAGCGCGACGGTGGCGAACCAGGCGAGGAGCAATCCGAAGCCCGGTCCGCCACCGGCCGCGCCGGTCGCGTGCGAGGACTGCTGGGACCAGATCGCGAGCATGCCGTCGACGGAGGCGAACCAGCCGCCCGCGGCGCAGACCCAGGCCAGCCACCAGCGCCGGGTCACCAGGGCCAGCGCGGAGGCGAACACGCCGACGCCGGTGGACGTCGCGGCGAACAGCTGCGGGATCCCGCCGCCCCGGCCGAGCAGCACCTCCCAGCCGGCGTGCTCGCCGACCCACGGCAGCAGCTGGGCGACCAGCAGCACGAACGCCAGCACGGCGATGGAGAAGCCACGCCTGCCCAGCTCGATCGTCTTGGCCGCGCGCTGGCCGACCTCGTCGATCTCGGCGGCGAGTTCGTCGATCTCGGGGTGGTTCTTCGGTTCGGTCACAGTGCGCACCCACTCACCGGTTCCGGCGTGACGGCGGGGGCGCCGAAGCCCGGCAAGCCCAGTGTCACGCCGTTGGTCTTCGGCCGGAGTCCGGCCTCGGAGTTGTCCCCAGCCTTGGTGCGCCGGTGCGACAGCAGATCGCCGTCGGCGACCAGGTGGTGCGGAGCGCCGTAGGTCACCACGGTCTCGACGACGTCGCCGGGCCGCACCGACCGGTCCACCAGGGATCCCGTCGGCGTGAAGTGGACGAGCCTGCCGTCGCGGGCGCGGCCGCTCATCCGCCGGGTCTCGGTGTCCTTGCGGCCCTCGCCGGAGGCGACCAGCAGCTCGACCCGCCGTCCGACGATCTTCTTGTTCTCGTCCCAGGAGATGTCGTTCTGCAGCTGGACGAGCCGTTCGTACCGCTCCTGCACGACCTCCTTCGGCAGCTGCCCGTCCATCTCGGCGGCGGGCGTGCCCGGCCGGATCGAGTACTGGAAGGTGAACGCGCTGGAGAACCGCGCCTGCGCGACGACGTCGAGCGTCGCCTGGAAGTCTTCCTCGGTCTCGCCGGGGAAGCCGACGATGATGTCGGTGGTGATCGCGGCGTCGGGCATCGACTCGCGTACGCGGTCGAGGATCTTGAGGTAGCGCGCCGAACGGTAGGACCGCTTCATCTCGCGCAGCACCCGGTCCGAGCCGGACTGCAGCGGCATATGCAGCTGATGGCACACGTTCGGCGTCTCGGCCATCGCGTCGATGACGTCGTCGGTGAACGCCGCCGGATGCGGCGAGGTGAAGCGCACGCGCTCCAGGCCCTCGACCGAACCGCAGGCCCGCAGGAGCTTGCCGAACGCGAGCCGGTCGCCGAATTCGACGCCGTAGGAGTTCACGTTCTGCCCGAGCAGGGTCACTTCGAGCACGCCTTCGGCGACGAGCGCCTCGACCTCGGCCAGGATCTCGCCGGGACGGCGGTCGCGCTCCTTGCCCCGCAGCGCCGGGACGATGCAGAAGGTGCAGGTGTTGTTGCAACCGACCGAAATCGACACCCAGCCCGCGTACGCCGAGTCGCGCTTCGCCGGAAGCGTCGAGGGGAAGGTCTCGAGCGATTCGAGGATCTCGACCTCGGCCTCGGCGTTGTGCCGTGCGCGTTCCAGCAGCGTCGGCAGCGCGCCGATGTTGTGCGTGCCGAACACGACGTCGACCCAGGGCGCGCGCTTGACGATCTCGCCGCGGTCCTTCTGGGCGAGGCAGCCGCCGACGGCGATCTGCATGCCCGGCTTCTCGGTCTTCTGCGGCCGGATGTGCCCCAGCGTGCCGTACAGCTTGTTGTCCGCGTTCTCCCGCACCGCGCAGGTGTTGAACACGATCAGGTCGGGTGTGGCCTCGCCGTCACCCGGAACGTAGCCGGCGTCCTCGAGCTGCCCGGCAAGACGTTCGGAGTCATGCACGTTCATCTGGCAGCCGAAGGTGCGGATCTGGTAAGTGCGCGCGCTCATCTCGCCTTCGAGGGTACGCGGGCGGGGTTCCATGGCACGATCGACCCTCATGAGGAGACCAGGGGTACTCGCGGTGGTGATCGCCGTCGTCTGCGCCCTGGTCACGGGGTGCGGGCCGGATCTGTCCGGGACGAAGGTGCGGATCGCGGCCGGGCTCAACGGCGGCGTCTACGACAAACTCGCCGAAGCGCTGGCCGACGCGTGGGCCACGCAGCTGGACACCGATCGGCCGGAGATCCAGGAGACGCACGGCTCCCCGGACAACATCGACCGGGTGCGCGCGGGGAAGGCCGACGTCGCGTTCGTGGCCGCCGACGTCGCCGCCGCGAAGAGCGCCGGGCTGGCGGCGCTGGCCCGGGTGCACGACGACTACCTGCACGTCATCGTCCGAGCGGACTCGCCGGTCAAGTCGTTCGCCCAGCTCCGCGGGCTCAAGGTCGCGATCGGCTCACCGGACTCCGGCGTCGAGTTCCTGTCCAAACAGTTGCTGGCGGCGTCCGGGCTCACCGGCGCGATCGACCGGCGGAACCTGGGGATCGACGAAGCGCTGCCCGCGCTGAAGGACCGGCAGATCGACGCCGTCATCTGGTCCGGCGGGGTGCCGACGCCGTCGATCACGGAAGCCGTCCAGACGTTCGGCGTGCGGTTGCTCGACATCACCGACCTCGCGGACGCCCTGCGCGCCTCCAGCCCGGTGTACCGGACGGCGACCATCCCGGTGACCGCCTACAACCTTCCGTCGCCGGTGACCACGCTCGTGCTGCCGAACTTCCTGGTGGTGCCGACGTCGATGGGCGACGACGTCGCCGAGGCACTGGTGCGCGGGTTGTTCGACGCGCGGGATCAGCTGGTGAAGGCGGCCGGGGCGGCGCTGTCGATCGACGTCCATCCCGCCATCGAGACCTCTCCCCTGCCGCTGCATCCCGGCGCGCTGCGGTACTTCCGGTCACTCAAGGATTAACACCGCTAGCGGCGACCGGGAGGGTCACGGTCACTTCGAGGCCGCCGCCCTCGGGTGACCCCAGCCGCAGCGAGCCGTCCGAGCGGACCATGATCTCGGTGACGATCGCCAGGCCGAGGCCGGATCCGGGCACGTTCTGGTGCGCGGTGCTGCGCCAGAACCGGTCCGCCGCGCGGTCGAGTTCGTCGTCGCGGAGGCCGGGCCCGTGGTCGCGGACGGCGATCTCCACCTTCCCTGCCACGACGCTGACGGCGACCCGTACCTCCGTGCCCGGTTCGGTGAACTTGAGCGCGTTGTCCAGCAGCGCGTCGAGCACCACTTCGAGGCCGCGCGCGGGCGTGAGCACCCGCAGTCCGCCGCCCAGCCCCGTCGCGACCAGCGAGATGTCGCGCGCCGCGCCGACCACGGTCCAGTCGGCGACCCGGGCGCCCACCACCTCGTCGAGACCGACCGGCACCAGTTCGCCACCCGAGGCCTCGGCGCGGGCCAGGGAAAGGAGTTCGTCGAGGATCTGGTTGAGCCGCTTGGCGTCGACGACGGCGGCTTCGAGGTCGGCCGCGGCCAGGTCGTCGTCGACGTGTCCGTCGAGGTTGCCGAGCCGGATCTTCAACGCCGTCAGCGGGTTCCTCAGCTGGTGGGAGGCGTCGGCGACGAACGCGCGCTGCGCCGAAAGCGCCTCGTCGACGCTGGCGGCCATCCGGTCGAAGGACCGTTCGAGCTGACGCAGTTCCGGCGGGCCGCCGGATTCCTCCACCCGCTTCACCTCACGCCCGCTGACCACGGCGGCGACCAGGGCGCCGGTGGCGTCGTCGAGCCGCCGGACCGGGCGCAGGATCCAGCGCACCACCGGCACCGCGACCAGCAGCGCGAACCCGAAGGCCAGCACCGCGCCCGCCGCGATGAGCAGCCACCACCACAGCAGATCGGCGCGGGCCTTGCCGGTCGAGGAGACGGTGATCACCGCGCCCCGCACCTCACCGTCGATCAGGATCGGCTCGGCCAGCACCAGCGGTTCGGTGTTCCACGGCATCAGCAGCGGCCCGGGCTCGGAACGCCGTCCCGCCAGCGCCTCCTGGAGATGCGAGGCGACGACGGGGTCCTTGAGGTCCATCCCGATCGCCTCGCCGGGTCCCCGGGTCACGGGCTCGCCGTCCTGGTCGGCGATCGCCACCGGGACCCCGTAGACCTCGGTGTAGCGGCGGAGCTCGTCCACGATCAGGTCCGGCCGGTTCTCCACCAGCGGCCGCTGGGCCAGCGACGCGAACCGGGAGGTGTCGGTGAGCCGGTCGAGGAAGAGGTCGAGCTGCACGCTGGCCGCCACGCTGAGCGCGAGCGGGATGCCGAGGCCGAAGACGAGCGCCGCGACCAGTGTCAGCACGATCGCCTGGAGCCGGACCCGCACCGGCTCAGCCCTCTTCGGCCGGGCCGTAGGCGCCGCCGAGGCGGTAGCCGACGCCGCGGACGGTCTCGATCAGCGCGGGCCTGCCCAGTTTGGTCCGCAGGGTGGCGACGTGGACGTCGAGCGAGCGGCTCTCCGCCGGTCCCCGGTGCCCCCAGACCTCGGTCAGCACGTGGTCACGGGCGCAGACCGCGCCGCGGGCGGTGACCACCAGCGCGAGCACCTGGAACTCCTTGCGGGACAACGAAACCGGCCGGCCCTCGACCTGCACCTCGTGGCGCCCGATATCCACCGAGACATCACCCGCCCGGATGACACCCGGCGGTTCGGGCGCGGCGGGCCGTTCACCGCGGCGACGGCGCACGGCCTCGACCCTGGCGACGAGTTCGTCGACGTCGTAGGGCTTCACCAGGTAATCGTCGGCGCCGGAGCGCAGGCCCTGGATCCGGTCGTCGACCTCGCCCCGCGCCGAAACGACGATCACCGCGACGTCGCTGACCGCGCGGATCCGGCGGCACAGCACGATCCCGTCGATGTCGGGCAACCCCAGGTCGAGCAGGATCACGTCGACCTCGTGCACCAGATCGAGCACCCCGGCGCCGGAGGCGAGGCGTTTGATCGTCAGGCCGCGCCGGGCCAGCGCGGGCGTCAAGGCCCCCGCCACCCGGTCGTCGTCCTCCACCAGCAGTACCCGCACCCGTGTTTCCCTTTCGCGCCGTCCCCGCACCGCGACGACTTTGAAGAACGACTCTATGGGGTGAGTCACCCCTCGCGCTGACCGTCCGGCCTTGTGAGGGTTCCGTCGCAGGCGGTAATGGTCACGATGCGTCACAGATCTTGTGTGACCCCGGTTACGGGGCACCCCCGCCTTGTCTAGGCTGATCAGCGCCGGACGGCGGCGGATCGGGCCGTCCGGTGGCTTGAGAACGATACGGACTTGAAACCCTAAGTATTGGTCAAGCCGCCTTTACAAGCGGTCCGACGGGAGTAGGTTTCCGCCATCGCGTGGTGCCTGACCCCGCAGTCCCCTGCAAACGAACGCTCCTGGAGGCCAGATGACCGCGGAGGTGGCGGCGCCGATGATCAAGGCGGCCGCCGTGAACAAGTACTTCGGCGACCTGCACGTGCTCAAGGAGATCAACCTCGAGGTGCCGCGTGGGCAGGTCGTGGTCGTGCTCGGGCCGTCCGGGTCTGGCAAGTCGACACTGTGCCGGGCGATCAACCGGCTGGAACCCATCAACTCCGGCGAGATCGCGGTGGACGGCGTTCCGCTGCCCGCCGAGGGGAAGGCGCTGGCCGCGCTGCGCGCCGACGTCGGCATGGTGTTCCAGTCGTTCAACCTGTTCGCGCACAAGACGATCGTCGAGAACGTCATGCTCGCGCCGATGAAGGTCCGCAAGGTCAACTCGGCCGAAGCCCGCAAGACCGCGATGGACCTGCTCGAACGCGTCGGCATCGCCAACCAGGCCGACAAGTACCCCGCGCAGCTTTCCGGCGGGCAGCAGCAGCGCGTGGCGATCGCCCGCGCGCTGGCCATGCGCCCCAAGGTGATGCTGTTCGACGAGCCGACCTCGGCGCTGGACCCGGAAATGGTCCAGGAGGTCCTCGACGTGATGACCACGCTCGCGAAGGACGGGATGACGATGCTCGTCGTCACCCACGAGATGGGCTTCGCGCGGCGCGCGGCGAACCGGGTGGTGTTCATGTCCGACGGCGAGATCGTCGAGGACTCCACCCCGGACGACTTCTTCACCAAGCCGAAGACGGACCGTGCCAAGGACTTCCTCGGCAAGATCCTGACCCACTGAGGACTTCCCCGCCGGCCGGTATGGCTGGACAAGATTCGGAAGGAAACTGAGAAGAATGCGGTTGAACCGAGTTCTGCGAATGAGCGCGGCCGTCGTGGCTGCCGGTCTCGCCCTCACCGCCTGCGGTGGCGGCGGGTCCGACACCGGCAGCGGCTCCGGCGCCAAGAACGTGGTGGCGAAGGCCAAGAACGACAAGAAGCTGACCATCGGCATCAAGTTCGACCAGCCCGGCCTCGGCCAGAAGCAGTCGGACGGCAGCTACGCCGGGTTCGACGTCGACGTGGCGAAGTACATCGCCAAGGAGCTCGGCGTCGAAGAGTCGGGGATCACCTGGAAGGAAGCGCAGTCCGCGCAGCGCGAGGACCTGATCAAGAAGGGTGAGGTCGACTTCATCGTCGCCACCTACTCGATCACCGACAAGCGCAAGAACGAGGTCTCCTTCGCGGGCCCGTACTTCATCGCCCACCAGGACCTGCTGGTCCAGGCGGACAACACCGACATCACCGGCCCCGAGTCGCTGACCGGCAACAAGAAGCTCTGCTCGGTCAAGGGTTCGACCCCGGCGCAGAACGTCAAGGAAAAGTACGCCAAGGAAGTTCAGCTCCAGGAAGTCGGCAAGTACACCGACTGCGTCACCTCGCTGCTCAACAAGACCGTCGACGCGATGACCACCGACGACGTGATCCTCGCCGGCTACGCCTCGCAGCAGCCCGGCAAGCTGAAGCTGGTCGGCAAGGGCTTCACCGACGAGAAGTACGGTGTCGGCCTGAAGAAGGACGACAACGAGAGCATCACCGCGATCAACAACGCGATCAAGAAGATGCAGCAGGACGGTGCCTGGAAGGCCGCTCTGGAGAAGAACGTCGGCCCGTCGGGCTACAAGATCCCGGAGCCCCCGGCCATCTCGTGAACAGGCTCCCCTGAGCCGCTGAACTGAAGGAATCGAACGGTGCGCCGTGTACCGCGGCGCACCGTTCCCATACCGAGGCTGGGTTGAGCACCTTGTTCGATTTCCTCGACAATCCCAATTACGACTTGCTCGGCGCCTTCTGGATGACGATCAAGCTGACCTTCTTCTCCGCCATCGGTTCCCTGATCTGGGGGACGATCCTGGTGGGGATGCGCGTCAGCCCGGTTCCGATCATGCGGGCGTTCGGCACCGCCTACGTCAACATCTTCCGGAACACCCCGCTGACGGTGATCATCGTCTTCACGTCGCTGGGACTGTCCTCCACCCTGGGGATCAACCTGGCCTCGAAGGATTCGACGACGTCGTTGGAGGACAACTTCTTCCGGCTCGCGATCCTCGGTTTCGTCGCCTACACCGCGACGTTCGTCTGTGAATCGCTGCGGTCGGGTATCAACACCGTGCCCGTCGGCCAGGCCGAAGCGGCCCGCGCGCTGGGCCTCGGCTTCTTCCAGGTGCTGACGCTGATCGTGCTGCCGCAGGCGTTCCGGTCGGTGATCGCACCGCTGACCAACGTGATGATCGCGTTGCTGAAGAACACCACGGTCGCCTCGATCATCGGTGTGGCCGAAGCGTCGCTGCTGATGTCGGAGATGGTGGAGAACGAGTCCGACTCGCTGCTCCTGGTCTTCCTCCTGTTCGCCGCCGGGTTCGTCGTCCTGGTCCTCCCCCTCGGCCTGCTGCTGGGCTGGGTCGCCAAGAAGGTCGAGGTCAAGCGATGAGCACGCAGACCGTTCTGTACGACATCCCCGGCCCCAAGGCACGGGCGCGCAACTGGCTCTACACCGTGCTTTTCGTGCTCGTCCTGGCGCTGGTGGTCTATTACGTCTACGCCGGCTTCGACGAGAAGGGCCAGTGGGCGGGCGCGCTCTGGAAGCCCTTCATCGACGGTGCGACGTGGACGCAGTTCCTGCTTCCCGGCCTGCTCAACACGCTGAAGGCGGCCGGGCTTTCGATCGTGATCGCGCTGCCGATCGGGGCGTTGCTGGGCATCGGCCGCCTGTCGGAGCACAAGTGGGTCCGGCTGCCGGTCGGCTGGATCGTCGAGTTCTTCCGCGCCATCCCGGTGCTGCTGCTGATGGTCTTCGCGGCGGCCTTCTACGCGTACTACACCGGAATCGACTCCGAGATCCGTCCGCTCTTCGCCGCGGTCACCGGTCTGGTGCTCTACAACGGCTCGGTCCTGGCCGAGGTGTTCCGGGCGGGCATCCTGTCGCTGCCGAAGGGGCAGGCGGAGGCGTCGTCCGCGCTGGGCATGCGCAAGACCCAGACGATGATCAACGTCCTGCTCCCGCAGGCCGTCACGCTGATGCTGCCCGCACTGGTCAGCCAGCTGGTCGTCATCCTGAAGGACACCGCGCTGGCCGGTCAGCTGACCATCGGCTTCGATGAACTGATCCGCGGCTCGGGTCCGCTCACCGGTCTCTACGGGAACACGATCCCGACGCTGATCGTCGTCGCGATCATCTTCATCGTGCTGAACCTGCTCCTGACCCAGTTCGCTCGCTGGCTGGAGAACAAGCTGGCCCGGCGGAAGAAGGCCCCCAAGGGCGCCAAGCCGATGCACGACGCACCCGCGTCCGTCGTCGACGCCACCGACCTCAACACCGGTCGGGCTGTCTAGCTCCATAGAAGTACATGAAGGCCCCCTTCCTTGCGCCTAGGTACAGGAAGGGGGCCTTCATGTACTCCGGGATACGGCCTCTTGGTCCTGTCGGGACAGCGGTCCGGTCGACTAGCGTCGGCCGTATGGCGGACCAGGCCGCGACGCTGCTCGAAGCGCTGCCGGACCTGGCGGGCAGGTCGGTCCTGGTCGTCGGGTGCGGCGATGGCCGCTTTCCCCGGCTGTTCCGCGGCGGAGGCGCTCGCCGGGTCGTCGGGGTCGACGCGGCCCAGACACTGATCGCCGTCGCGCAACGCGAAGAGGAACGCGACCCCGTCGGGATCTCTTACGAGGTCCACCAGCTCGCCCGGCTGCCGGTGATGGGCGCCTTCGACGTCGTCGTGGCCTTCCTGGACTCCCCCGGCCATCTCGACCGGGTCGCCGCGAGCCTGGTGGCGGGCGGACAGCTCGTGGTCGTCGCCACGAACGGGCTCACCCTGGAAGAAGCCCTGCGGGACAACGGTTTCCAGGACATCGTGCTGCATCGCCACGAAAGCGGCGACGTGCACAGCGCCCGCAAGGCGTCCTGAGTCGCGCACCCTGGTGTCGAGCCAGGCTGGCCGGGGCTATGAATCCCGGCCGGTCGCCGGACCGTGCGCGTCTGGCGGTGTGAACCGCACGGAGCCCACACCGCCGCACCGGTACGACGGAACAGGTTTCCCCGCCGTGCCGGGGGTTTGGCCTGGAACACGCCTTCGGCGCACACTGCGCGCCGAAGGCGTTTCGTTCCAGAAGTACCCCTGCCAGGAATCGAACCTGGACCCCGGCGTTCGTAGCGCCGCACTCTTTCCGTTGAGCTACAAGGGTTCACGAAAAAGCCGCCCGGTTCGGTTTCCCGAAGGGCGGCTCCGTTGTCTGCGACGTCGTTCTAAGACGACGGCGGGGAGCCGTTCTTTTCCAGCATGCCGAAGCGAGCCGGACAGGCGTCGGCGCACTCGCGTCGCCACGTCATGTTCGTCATTCGGCCTCCTCGGTGGGTGTCTGCGCCCATCTTCCGTGACCACCCGATCGTGGTCAATTTCTTTTCCTTTCACATGACATGGCTGCCCGCGATAACGGTGCTGCGAGCACGGGCCAAAGTCCGTGAAGGCCTCCTTGCCTACCCTGAAGGTAGTGAAGGAGGCCTTCACTACTTCCCAAATACTCGTGAGTGGTACGGCCGGTTCTCTTGAGGGGTAAGGCAAAGGTGGCGTGCGCCTGGCCTGCCCCACCTGCCGGTTCCGGGGTGTCGCGAAAGCCACGTTCGCAACGCTCAACGTTGCGAACGTGGCTTTCGCAACACCTCCGAGCCGCTGCCACCCACGACTCCCGCAAAACCCGCAATACCCGAGGCGAAGGGCCTGAGCACCGTTCCGCGAAGGCCTCCTTGAGGGACCTGGAGTCCCTCAAGGAGGCCTTCACGGACCACTCACGAGACCGCCCGGCTACTTGTCCCGCCGGAACAGCTTGTTCCCCAGCCACACGATGGGGTCGTACTTCCGGTCCGCGACGCGTTCCTTCATCGGGATCAGCGCGTTGTCGGTGATGTGGATGCCCTCCGGGCACACGTCCGAGCAGCACTTGGTGATGTTGCAGTACCCGAGCCCGTGCTCCTCCTGCGCCTCGTCACGCCGGTCGGCGACGTCGAGGGGGTGCATTTCGAGTTCGGCGATCCGCATCAGGTACCGGGGCCCGGCGAAGGCCTCCTTGTTCTCCTCGTGGTCGCGCACCACGTGGCAGGTGTTCTGGCACAGGAAGCATTCGATGCACTTGCGGAACTCCTGCGAGCGCTCGACGTCGACCTGCTGCATCCGGTACTCCCCCGGCTTCAGCTCCGGCGGCGGCGTGAACGACGGGATCTCCCTGGCCTTGGTGTAGTTGAACGACACGTCGGTCACCAGGTCGCGGATCACCGGGAACGTCCGCATCGGCGTCACGGTGATGACCTCGTCCTCGGTGAAGGTCGACATCCGGGTCATGCACAGCAGCCGCGGTTTGCCGTTGATCTCCGCCGAGCACGAACCGCATTTGCCCGCCTTGCAGTTCCACCGCACCGCCAGATCCGACGCCTGCGTGGCCTGCAGCCGGTGGATGATGTCGAGGACGACCTCTCCCTCGTTGACCTCGACGCTGTAGTCCTGCAGCTCACCGGAATCGGCGTCACCGCGCCAGACCCGGAAACTCGCCTTGTAGCTCATACCTGGCTCCCGGGGTGCGACGTCAGTTCTTCGTCGGTGTAGTACTTCCCGAGCTCGGACAGTTCGAACAGCTCCAGCAGGTCCTGCCGCAACGGGAGCTGCGCCTTGACCTCGATGCCGATGTCCGGCACCACCGGGTTCTCGCCCGGCGTGGCCGAGCAGACCAGGAGTTTGTTGCGCCACTGGGAATCCATGCCCGGATGGTCGTCCCGCGTGTGCCCGCCCCGGCTTTCGGTCCTGGTGAGCGCGGCCCTGGCGACGCATTCGCTGACGATCAGCATGTTCCGCAGGTCGACGGCGAGGTGCCAGCCGGGGTTGAACTGCCGGTGCCCTTCGACGGTCACCCGCTTGATCCGCTCGCGCAGCTCCCCGAGCTTCTCCAGCGCCCGCTCGATCTCCTCCGACTTGCGGATGATGCCGACCAGGTCGTTCATCGACTGCTGGAGTTCGGTGTGCAGGCTGTACGGGTTCTCCTCGACGCCGTCGCCCGGCGGGTCGAACGGGGCGAGCGCCATCGCGGCGGCGGCGTCCACATCGGACTGACTCACCTTGGGGCGATCCTTCAGCTCCGCGACGTACGACGCGGCGCCGAGTCCCGCCCGGCGGCCGAAGACGAGCAGATCCGAAAGCGAGTTGCCGCCGAGCCGGTTCGACCCGTGCATCCCGCCCGAGCATTCACCGGCGGCGAACAGCCCCGGCACGCTCGACGACGCGGTGTCCGGGTCGACCTCGATCCCGCCCATCACGTAGTGACAGGTGGGGCCGACCTCCATCGGTTCCTTGGTGATGTCGACGTCGGCGAGTTCCTTGAACTGGTGGTACATCGACGGCAGCCGTTTGCGGATCTCCTCCGCGGGCAGCCTGCTGGCGATGTCGAGGAAGACCCCGCCGTGCGGCGATCCCCGGCCGGCCTTGACCTCGGAGTTGATCGCGCGCGCCACCTCGTCACGCGGCAGCAGGTCCGGGGTTCGCCGGTTCTTCTCCTGATCGGTGTACCAGCGGTCGGCCTCTTCCTCGCTGTCCGCGTACTGCCCCTTGAACACGTCGGGGACGTACTCGAACATGAACCGCTTGTCCTCGGTGTTCTTGAGGACACCGCCGTCGCCACGGACGCCTTCGGTGACGAGGATCCCCTTCACGCTCGGCGGCCAGACCATGCCCGTCGGGTGGAACTGGACGAACTCCATGTTGATGAGCGTCGCCCCGGCCCGCAGCGCCAGCGCGTGCCCGTCACCGGTGTACTCCCACGAGTTCGACGTGACCTTGAACGACTTCCCGATGCCGCCGGTGGCCAGCACCACCGCCGGCGTCTCGAACAGGATGAACCGGCCGCTCTCGCGCCAGTAGCCGAAGGCGCCCGAGATCCGGCCGTCCTCGGTCAGCAGCTCGGTGATCGTGCATTCGGCGAAGACCTTGATCCTCGCCTCGTAATCGCCGGTCTCCTTGAAGTCCTCTTGTTGCAGCGAAACGATTTTCTGCTGCATCGTGCGGATCAGTTCGAGCCCGGTGCGGTCGCCGACGTGCGCCAGCCGCGGGTACGTGTGCCCGCCGAAGTTGCGCTGGCTGATCCGGCCGTCGGCGGTGCGGTCGAACAGCGCGCCGTAGGTCTCCAGTTCCCAGACCCGGTCCGGCGCCTCCCTGGCGTGGAGTTCGGCCATCCGCCAGTTGTTGAGGAACTTCCCGCCACGCATGGTGTCGCGGAAATGCACCTGCCAGTTGTCGTTCGAGTTCGCGTTGCCCATCGACGCCGCGCAGCCGCCTTCGGCCATCACCGTATGCGCCTTGCCGAACAGGGATTTGCACACCACCGCGACGCTGAAACCGCGTTCACGGGCTTCGATGACCGCGCGGAGGCCGGCACCGCCGGCACCGATCACCACCACGTCGTAGTTGAGCCGTTCGACCTCGGTCATGAAAAGAGCCACCTCAAAGCTTCGTCGCCGGGGGGACGGGAGAATCCCGCGCCGCTAGTTGATGAACCGCAGATCCGAAATCGCGCCACTGGCCACGAGCATCACGTAGAGGTCGGTCAGCACGAGCGTGCCGAGCGTCGTCCACGCCAGCGCCATGTGGCGGGTGTTGAGTTTCGTGATCTGGGTCCAGATCCAGTAGCGGACCGGATGTTTGGAGAAGTGCTTGAGCCTGCCGCCGGTCACGTGCCGGCACGAATGGCACGACAACGTGTACGCCCACAACAGGATCACGTTGCCGGTCAGCACGATGTTGCCGAGCCCGAACCCGAACCCGCCGTCGCTGCCGTGGAACGCGGTGATCGCGTCGTAGGTGTTGATCAGCGAGACGACCACGGCCACGTAGAAGAAGTAGCGGTGGACGTTCTGGATGATCAGCGGCAGCCGGGTCTCCCCGGTGTACTTCGCGTGCGGTTCCGCGACCGCGCACGCGGGCGGCGAGAACCAGACGGCCCGGTAGTAGGCCTTGCGGTAGTAGTAGCAGGTCAGCCGGAAGCCCAGCAGGAACGGCAGGACGAGGAAGCCGAGCGGGATGAAGCCCGGCAGTTCGCCGAACCAGGCCCCGAAATGCCGGGAGCCCTCGACGCAGGATTCCGAGACGCAGGGCGAATAGAACGGCGTCAGGTAGTGGTACTCGGGCACCCAGTACGCGGTGCGCACGAAGGCCCGGATGGTCGCGTAAACGATGAAGGCGGAGAGGCCGAGGACGGTCAGCAGCGGGGACAGCCACCACCGGTCGGTGCGCAGCGTTTTCTCGGCGATCCGGGCCCGCGACGGTGCGCGGACCCCCGTACCCCGTCCGGCTCCCTGGCCGGCGGGGGCGCTCACCGCTGGTCGCGCTTGTAGCCGCCGACGCCTTCGTCATCGGCGCCGTGCCAGAGCGCCGGGTCGTACGGCGTGTCGGGCACGGGGACGCGTTCGGTGGACTTCGCCTGCGCGGGGACCGCGTGCGGGGTCGTGTCCAGATCCGTCGCGTCGATGTCGAGCCGCTCCACGTCGTTCGCCAGGCGCCGTACCGCCGACGCGTCGCCGTATCGGGATCGCAGCGCGCCGACGCACTGCCTCAGCTGACCGATGGCTCGCCGAAGCTCGGCGATCTCTGTGGTGGACATCGGTACCTCCCGATGGTCGGTTCGGTTGGCCGCTTGAGCCTTCGAAGGCAAGCGATTCCTCGCCGTCTCGACTCTGCCGCGCGTTGTGCAATGTGACAAGTAGCACAGTAGAACCTAGGGGCGTGACGGAGATCACGCGAGTCGATCTTCTGTATCGATTTTGATTCGGGCTTTCCCCTGGGTTACTGTGGCCACTGTCACGACCCAGCGACGTCAGCGTTGCCGTCCCGCGGACCACCACGACCAGTGATCCGGAGCCGGACAATGAGCACCGCCCCGAACGTCCACCCCATCATCGCCGAAGTCACCGAGCGCGTCGCCGCCCGCAGCGCCGAGACCCGCGCCGCGTACCTCGAGCGCGTCGCCGCCGCCCACGAGGAAGGGCCGGTCCGGCGCGGACTCGATTGCAGCAACCTCGCCCACGGCTTCGCCGCCATGGAAGGTGTCGACAAAGCGGCACTGCGCGCCGCGCGGGCACCGGGCGTCGCGATCGTCTCGTCCTACAACGACATGCTTTCGGCGCATCAGCCGATGCAGGAGTACCCCGCGATGCTGAAGGGGTCGGTCCGCCAGGCGGGCGGCGTGGCCCAGTTCGCCGGCGGCGTGCCCGCGATGTGCGACGGCGTCACGCAGGGCCGTCCGGGGATGGAGCTGTCGCTGTTCAGCCGCGAGGTGATCGCGATGTCGACCGCGATCGCGCTCTCCCACGACATGTTCGACGCGGCGCTGCTGCTCGGCGTCTGCGACAAGATCGTCCCCGGCCTGCTGATCGGGGCGCTGTCGTTCGGGCATCTCCCGGCGATCCTGGTGCCCGCCGGGCCGATGAACTCGGGCCTGCCGAACAAGGAGAAGGCGCGCGTGCGCCAGCTCTACGCCGAGGGCAAAGCGACCCGCGAAGACCTGCTGGACGCCGAAGCGGCTTCGTACCACTCGGCGGGAACGTGCACGTTCTACGGCACGGCCAACTCGAACCAGATGGTCGTCGAGGTGATGGGCCTGCACCTGCCGGGCGCCAGCTTCGTACAGCCGAACTCGCCCCTGCGGCGTGTCCTCACCGAAGAGGCCGGGCGCCGCGTCGTGAAGCTCTCGCGAGGCGAGGAGTACACGCCGATCTCGCGGGTGATCGACGAGAAGGCCGTCGTCAACGGCGTCATCGCGCTGCTCGCCACGGGCGGCTCGACCAACCACACGATGCACCTCGTCGCGATCGCCGCGGCCGCGGGCATCCAGCTGACCTGGGACGACTTCTCCGATCTGTCGTCGGTGATCCCGCTGCTGGCCCGCGTGTACCCGAACGGCAGCGCGGACATCAACCACTTCCACGCCGCCGGGGGCATCCAGTTCCTGGTCGGCACGCTGCTCGACGCGGGCCTACTGCACGAAGACGTGCGGACCGTCGCCGGGCCGGGGCTGCACCGCTACCGGCAGGAGCCGATCCTCTCCGAGGGCGAACTGGTCTGGCGTGACGTCCCGACGCGCAGCCTCGACGAAGACGTCCTGCGTCCCGTGTGGCGTCCGTTCGCTTCCGACGGCGGGCTGCGGATGGTCGCGGGCAACCTCGGCCGCGCGGTGATCAAGGTGTCGGCGGTGGCCCCGGAGCACCGGATCGTCCAAGCCCCGGCGCGGGTGTTCACCGACCAGAAGTCCTTCAAGGACGCTTTCGAAGCCGGCGAACTCGACCGCGACGTCGTCGTGGTCATCCGGCAGCAGGGCCCGCAGGCGAACGGGATGCCGGAACTGCACGGGCTCACCCCGGCGCTCGGCGTGCTGATGGACCGCGGGCACCAGGTGGCGTTGCTCACCGACGGCCGCATGTCCGGCGCGTCCGGCAAGATCCCGGCGGCGATCCAGGTGACCCCGGAAGCCGCGGCGGGCGGCCCGATCGCGCGGATCGCCGACGGCGACGTCATCCGTCTCGACGCCAAAGCCGGGACGCTGGACGTTCTCGTGGGTGATGAAGAACTCGCCCGCCGTGAACTGGTGGACTCCCCTCCTTCGGAGGCATCCTGGACCGGCACCGGCCGGGAGCTGTTCGCGGCGCTGCGCCGCGCGGTCGGTCCCGCCGATCAGGGCGCGAGCGTGTTCGGACCGCTCACGCCGGAACACTTCGGCGCTCCGGCGCACACGTTGAACCCTGTGGAGGTAACCCAGTGACCACCGGCGCCGACCTGCTCGGCCTGTCCCCCGTGATGCCCGTCGTCGTGCTCGACGACGCCGCCGACGCGGTGCCCACCGCGCGGGCGCTGCTCGCGGGCGGCATCGGCGTGATCGAGCTGACCCTGCGCACCCCGGCGGCACTCGCCTCCATCGAGCGCATCGCCGCGGAGGTCCCGGAGATCGTCATCGGCGCCGGGACCGTCACCGCGCCCGAACACGCCAAGCAGGCCGCCGACGCGGGCGCGAAGTTCCTGGTCACGCCGGGCTGCACCGACTCGGTGCTGGACGCCGCGTTCGACACCGGCCTGCCGTTCCTGCCGGGCGCGAGCACGGTGTCCGAGGCGATGCGGCTGGCCGAGCGCGGCCTGACCGCCCTGAAGTTCTTCCCCGCCGAGGCCAGCGGCGGGGTGGCGTACCTGAAGTCGATCGGCGGTCCGCTGCCCGGGCTGCGGTTCTGCCCGACCGGCGGGATCACCGTGAAGACCGCGCCGGACTACCTCGCACTGTCCAATGTGGGCTGCATCGGTGGTTCGTGGCTGACGCCGAAGGACGCCTTGGCGGCCAAGGACTTCGGGAAGATCGAGGCTTTCGCGGCCGAGGCGTCGAAGCTCTGATCCTGTTTGTGAAGGCCACCTTCTCGGAGGTGGCCTTCACTGTTTCAGAGCGGGAGCTGGTACTGGATGAAACCCCGGTTGACCGCGACCCGGTCGTACAGGCGGCGCGCGGTGGCGTTGGATTCCTTGGTGTGCCAGTAAACGCGGCCGCAGTCCCGGTCGCGCGCCCAGTCCGCGACCGCCTCGATCAGTGCCCGTGCGACACCCTTGCCCCGAGATTCCGGTGCGGTGAACAGATCCTGCAGGTAACAGACGTCGGTGAGCGCGGAAGTGCTGGGATGCACCAGGAAGTGCACGATCCCGACGAGCTCGCCGTCCGCCTGGGCCCCGAGCGCGTGCATCCGCTCCCCCGTGCGGAATTCGTGCCAGGCGCGGTCGTAGACCTCCTGGGGCGCGACACGTTCGTAGAAGGCGATGTACGCGCGGAACAGCTTTTGCCAGGCTTCGCGGTCTTCGGACTTCAGCGGCTCGATGGTGATCATGTGGTCCTCCCAGTGATCACCCGAGCCTAAGGTTCCTCTGCCGTCCCGCGTGTGGCCACTCACGCGGTAAAGCGCATTGCCACTCTCAGCTGACGGCCTGCTTCACCAAAGCGGTGACGCGCTTCTTCACCGCGGGAGTGGCCGCGGTCAACGCGAAGGCCGTCGCCCACATCGCGCCGTCGTCCAACCGGGCCTCTTCGTTGAAACCGAGGGTCGCGTAGCGAGTCTTGAATTTGGCCGCCGCCTGGAAGAAGCAGACGATCTTGCCGTCCAGTGCGTACGCGGGCTGTCCGTACCAGAGCTTCGGCGCGAGCATCGGAGCGTTCGCCTTCACGACGGCGTGGACCATCTCGGCCAGCACCCGGTCCTCGTCGGCCATCTCGGCGATCTTCGCGACCACGTCCTGCTCCGCCGCCATCGCTTTGTCGGCGGCCGAACTACGGCGCGCGGCCTTCTTCATGTCCTGGGCGTGTTCCTTCATCGCGGCCTTCTCTTCGGCCGAGAATCCTTCGTAGGTGGTGCTCATGGTGTTTTCTCCTTGATAAGCGGCGAGCGGGGGCATCCGGAAGTGGCACATCAGGACTGGGCGGCGAGAGTGGAGGTCTCCCAGGCGAATCCGTCCGGGTCGGTGAACGGGGCGGGGCCGCAGATGGCGATACGGTGCGAGCCGGTGCCCTCCGGGGCGACGCCGGCGTCCTTGGCCAGGGCCTTGCGCCGGTACAGCGCCAGCTTGACCGGGTCCGACCCGGACTCGAACTCGACGTACATGCGGCCGAAGCTCTTCCCGACGGTGAGGCCGTGCTCGGTGTAGAACTTCTTGCTCGCGGCCACGTCGGCGACCCCCAGCAGCAGGACGATGTCGTCGATCTCGCGGGTGGCCGGGCCGGTGTTCTTCTTCGCCGAGGTGGCGATCTTCCAGATCGCGCCGTCCGGGGCCCGGACGGTGCCGCCGTAACCCCACATCGACTTCGTGGCGGGCTTGATCACGGTCGCGCCGGCCGCGAGGGCGGCGTCGACGAGCGCGTCGACGTTGGCGGGCTGGGAAACCGTGAGCGAGAGGGTGTAGCCGCGGAAGCCTGTCGAAGGCTCCTGCGAGGCGCGCAGGCGCAGCTGGGAGTCGAGCCCGAAGGCGGTGGAGTAGAAGCGTCCGGCGGCCTCGGTGTCGGCCACTTCGAGGGTGATGGCGTCGATGAAGTTCATGCCGGTAACGCTATTTCTCAGCGGGCGCCTGGTGCTTCTTGATTCCTGATCGGTCGCATCAGTACTGGTCAGGACACTGTGGATGCGTGGTGAGGCCGGTTCTGACAGCGGGCGAGGCAAACGCGCCTGCCGAGTCGGTCAGGGCGGTCGTGAGTGGTAAGCGACGTTCTAACGACACTTACCACTCACGACCCACCCGGCCGACTCGGTCCCGCCGCTCTCACTCCCTTGAAGTACATGAAGGCCCCCTTCCTCGCGTCAGGCGCAAGGAAGGGGGCCTTCGTGTACTTCAGGAAAGTCTGGAGGGAAACTCAGTCGAGGGCGGCGTCGTCCAGGAGTGCCGATTCGGCGCCGAACTCGCGGAGTTCGTCGCGGATCACGGTGTAGGCCAGCCCTTGGGGATAGCCCTTGCGGGCGAGGAAGCCCAGCAAGCGGCGGATCGCCGTCTGCTCGTCGACGTTGCCCAAGGAGCGCATGCGCTTCCGTACCAGCTCTCGGGCGCGTTGCTCCTCTGCCTCTCGGTCCACCTCGTCGGCGGCCTGGACGGCGATATCCCCATCGATTCCTTTGCGTTTGAGTTCGGCGACGAGCGCGTTCCGCGCCAAACCCATGTTGGCATGACGGGAACGAACCCACATCTCGGCGAACTCGGCGTCGTTGATGAGCCCTGCCTGGTCCAGCTTACCGAGCAGGGTCTCCGTCGTCTCCTCGTCGAAGCCCTTGCGTTTGAGGGCTTGACGCAGTTCATCCGTGGAGCGCGGGCGCGCGGCCAGGAGATCGAAGCAGATCTCCTTGGCCTTCTTCCTCCGCTCGTCCGGCGGCAGCTCCGCCGGATCCACCTTGGGCGCTCGCATTTTCAGCTATCACTCCAGTCGAACAGTGACGTCATCCCCTGAAGCAACCGCACTTGGGGGGTCAGGGGGCTTGCCCCCTGGCGGGGGTCCGGGGCTCGCCCCCCCAGGAGGCACGGCAGAGGGATCCGGCGAGCGCTCTTCGCGAGCACACCTCACCCGATCCCGTCGCCTCAGAAGTCGACCGGCGCGGGGGCGGCTTCGGCGTCGACGGCGGCACCGATGCCGAGCTTCTCCTTGATGCGCTTCTCGATCTCGTTGGCGATGTCCGGGTTGTCCAGCAGGAACTTGCGGGCGTTCTCCTTGCCCTGGCCCAGCTGGTCGCCTTCGTAGGTGTACCAGGCGCCGGACTTGCGCAGGATGCCCTGGTCGACACCCATGTCGATCAACGAGCCCTCGCGGGAGACACCCTTGCCGTAGAGGATGTCGAACTCGGCCTGCTTGAAGGGCGGCGCGACCTTGTTCTTCACGACCTTGACGCGGGTGCGGTTACCGACGGGCTCGCCGCCGTCCTTCAGCGTCTCGATCCGGCGGACGTCCAGGCGGACCGACGCGTAGAACTTCAGCGCCTTACCACCGGTCGTGGTCTCCGGGGAGCCGAACATGACGCCGATCTTCTCGCGCAGCTGGTTGATGAAGATCGCGGTGGTGCCGGAGTTGTTCATCGCGCCGGTCATCTTCCGCAGCGCCTGGCTCATCAGCCGGGCCTGGAGGCCGACGTGGTTGTCACCCATCTCGCCCTCGATCTCGGCGCGCGGCACGAGCGCGGCGACCGAGTCGATGACCAGGATGTCGAGCGCGCCGGAGCGGATCAGCATGTCCGCGATCTCGAGCGCCTGCTCACCGGTGTCCGGCTGGGAGACCAGCAGCGCGTCGGTGTCGACGCCGAGCTTCTTGGCGTACTCCGGGTCCAGCGCGTGCTCCGCGTCGATGAACGCGGCGATGCCGCCGTTCTTCTGCGCGTTGGCGACCGCGTGCAGCGCGACGGTGGTCTTACCGGAGGACTCCGGACCGTAGATCTCGATGACCCGGCCGCGGGGCAGGCCGCCGATCCCGAGCGCGACGTCGAGGGCGATGGCGCCGGTGGGGATGACCTCGATCGGCGCGCGGCCCTCTTCGCCCAGGCGCATGACCGAGCCCTTGCCGTACTGCTTGTCGATCTGGGCGAGGGCCAGTTCGAGCGCCTTGTCCTTGTCGGGTGCTGCTGGTGCCATGGAGTCCACCTCGTTGGTTGAGCCGGGTAGGGCTTGTTCTGTTCTGAGCTGTCGGGTCCGACGCTACGGGCGACCACCGACAGTTCCAGGCCTCGCGCCCAAGCTGTGGATCGCTGACCCCGTTGTGGACAACACCATAGACGAACACGTGTTCGAGGCCGTGGCCGACACGCCGTTGCGCTAGGGTTCTTGCCCTTCTTCCGAGGTCAGCGCCTCTCCGGCGGGACTTCGAAGGCGTCGCAGACCGCCCGCCAGACGTCCTTGGCCGAGGTTCCCGAGTCGAGGGCCTGTTCGACGGTCCGGCCCCCGAGTTCGCCGAAGACGTGATCCCTGGAGAGGGTTTCCGCACGTCCGGGACCGAATTCGTCGGCCATCAGCCGCCGGAAGACCGTGATACGCATCGAGCGGAGTCTAGCCCGCTCTCCGCTCAAGTCCGTGAAGGCCTCCTTGAGGGACTCTGGGTCCCTCAAGGAGGCCTTCACGGACTTGCGCTGCTAGAAAGCGCTACTTTTCGGCGTCGGGCTTCGGGTCCTCGGTCGCCTTGTCCGCGGCCGAGTCCCGGACGGTGTCCGGAGCCGCCGCGACTTCCGCGTGCGCCTCTTCCTTGGGCGTCTCGCCGTCGGCCGCGGCCTTCGCCTCGCCATCGGCGGACTCGCCGGATTCCCCGGGCTCGCCTTCCCGGGGGACGCCCTTGCTCCACAGCGTTTCCGGCGCTT
>NZ_NMQT01000171.1 GCF_002234405.1 Amycolatopsis thailandensis
CGAGCGGCGGCCCGGGCCGCCGGCGCGGCGTAGGCGAGCGGGTCGGGCAGGGCTTCGGGCCGCGATACGGCCGGTGCCGTTCGGGGAAGCGGCGGGGGCGGCGCCTGGTACCGCCCGTCCGTCCTGGCCGCGCCGGATTCGGTCATCGTCCTGCCTCCTCGATGTCCGCCTCAGCGTGTCCGGCGAACATGAGGTTTCGATGACACCGGCGACGGGACAGGGTGTTTCATCGAAATTTCATGGTGGCTCTCTAGCTTGATCGCGTGAACACCGATGAGCGGGACACGAAGCGCTTCAGCGTCGTGGCCAGGACACGGATGGCCGTGGCGCTGGTGGTCGCGGGCTGCCTGGCGCTGGTCGGCCTGGCGGTGACCGGGCAGGCGGCGACCCCGGAACGGCTGGAGTTCGTCCAGGTCGGCCACTGGGTCTACAACGACGCCGCCCAGTCCGCGTTCCACGTCGACGGCTCGACGAGCCGCGTCGACGCGCGCGCGGACGTACCCGGCGCCGCGAGCGGCAGCCAGGTCGTGCAGGGGGACGATTCGGGTTACGTGGTCGAGCGGAACCGCATCACGGAGTTCGACAAGGCGACCTTGAGCGTGGAGGAGTCCACCCCGCCGCCCGCGCCGGAGACGCCGTTCGTGCTGGAGATCGCCGGCGGTCCGTACCTGGTCTACCGCAACGCCGGTCAGATCGTGCGGCTCGGCGACCCGTCCGCGACCGTGCCCGCAGGGGGGCCACTGTCGCGGCCTGTCGCGACCTCCGACGGCACGGTGTGGGTGCACCGGGTCGACAACGGCTCGATCTGCGAGCTGCCGAAGGACGCCGCGGTCCTGACCTGCACCGCACAGCTCCCGCCCGGGCACGGCGGCGGGCTCACGCTGGTCGGCGACCGGCCGGTCGTGCTCGACATGACCGGCGACAGCCTCCACCGGGTCGGCCCTGGCGGGCTCGGCGAGGCCCTTCCGCTCGGCATCAAGCTTTCGCCGTCGGCGCAGGTGGCCAACAGCGCCGCCGGTGACCGGCTGGCCATCGCCGATCCGGAGCGCAACCAGCTCCACCTCATCGACGTCAGCGGCCTCGACCAGGACCGTCCGTCCGCGAAGCCGATCTCGGTCGAGCTGGCCAAGGGCAGCCGGTTCAACGGCCCGCTCTCCTCGTCGAACGTGGTCGCCATGGTCGACGAAACCCGCGGCGAGGTCCTGACCTACGACGCCGCCGGCACGCTCAAGTCCACCGCGAAGGTGCCGAGCCAGGGGACGGCGCCGAGGCTGGCGAAGGGCGAGGACAACCGGATCTACGTCGACAGCTCCGACGGCTCGCACGTGCTGGTCGTCAACGGAGAGGACGGTTCGGTGGTCGACGTCGACGTCGACAAGGCGGCCAGCAGCCAGACCGCGGGCGCGCCGTCGGCCGAGCCGGACCCGTCCGGCGAGCAGCAGCCGCCGCCGCAGCAAAACCCGCGACAGCAGCAACAAGCGCCTCCGAGCACCAAGAAAACGATCCCGCCGGTGGCGAAGGCGACCCCGCCCGGCGCGCCGAAGAAGGTGAGCGCGACCGCGGGTGACGGCTCCGTCAAGGTCTCGTGGAGCCCGGCCGCGGACAACGGGGCGCGGATCACCGGCTACCGCGTGACCTGGACCGGCGGCTCCACCCGGCTCGCCGGATCGTCACGCGGGACCACGATCTCCGGGCTGACCAACGGAACCGCGTACGTGGTCACCGTCGTCGCGGAGAACTCGGCGGGACTCGGGGTGGGCGCCAGCGCCAAGGCGGTCGTCCCGGGGCCCGCGAACCGGCCCGCCACGGCACCGGTCGTCACCGCGAACGCCACCTCCGCCGGGAAGGTGTCGGTCAGCTGGAAGCAGCCCGACCTCCGCGGCGGCACGCTCGTGCACTACCTGGTGAGCGCGACAGGACAGGGGCAGCGCACGCTTTCGGCCACCTCGACGGAATTCACCGGGGTCACCGGCACGGCGACCGTCTCGGTCCGCGCGGTCACGAAGTTCGATTCGGGGTCCACGCTCACCGGGGCCACCGGCAGCAAAAAGGTCACCGTGCCGGTGCCGTCGGAGCCGCCGACCATCACCATCTCCGGTGTCCGGGTCGGGACGACGGGCCTGATCGTTTCCGTCAACGCGAACGGGAAGGGCGCGTCCGCGACCTGCCAGGCGGAGTTCAACGGCGCCCTCTCCACCCCGAAGTCGTGCTCCGGTGCCACCAGCTTGAACCTCAACAACGTGGCCTACATCGGCGCCATCACGGTGACCGCGACCATCAAGACCACCGGCGGCACCGGCAAGGACAGCTGGACCGGCGTGCCCAGCGCGGGCGGAAGCGCCCCGGCCGGCCCCGAGCCGGGCCCCGGCCCCCTCGGCGGCGGCGCTCCCGGTGGCTCGCTGCTCTGGCTCGGACCGATCGCGATCCTCGGCTTGCGCCGTCGAAAGGAAAAGGAACTTCTGTGACGCTCACACCCAGGGTCGCCTACGAGCAGATCGCCGAGAACGTGCAATCGGTGGTGCGCGGCAAACCCGAGGTCGTCCGGCTCACCGTGGCGGCGCTGTTCGCCGAAGGGCATCTGCTGATGGAGGACGTGCCCGGCGTCGGGAAGACGACGATCGCGCGCTGCGTCGCCGCCAGCATCGGCGGCCGGTGGAGCCGGATCCAGTTCACGCCCGACCTGCTGCCCGGCGACATCACCGGCGTGATGGTCTACCACCAGAACGCCGAACGCTTCCAGTTCCACCCCGGCGGGATCTTCGCCAACGTGGTGCTGGCGGACGAGATCAACCGGGGTACCCCGAAGACCCAGGCCGCGCTGCTGGAGGTGATGGCCGAGCGCCGGGTCACCGTCGATTCGGTCGGCCAGGCGGTGCCGCGGCCGTTCCTCGTGGTGGCGACGCAGAACCCGATCGAGCTGGAGGGCACCTACCGGCTCCCTGAGGCTCAGCTGGACCGGTTCCTCATGCGCATTTCGGTCGGCTACCCGGATCTGGAATCCGAGATGCGGGTGGTGATGGGGGACTGCGCCGGGGTGACACCGGACGAGCTGAAGCCGGTGCTGGGCATCGCCGACGTGCAGTCGGTCATCGACGAGGTCCGGAAATCCAACCTGGCGCCCGAGATCGTCAACTACGCGGTGCGGCTGGCGGCGGCGAGCCGGTCGCATCCGGACGTCCGCTACGGCGCGAGCCCGCGTGGCAGTATCGCGCTGATCCGGGCGGCACAAGGGCTCGCCGCCACCTTCGGCCGCGACTTCGTCACGCCGGACGACGTCAAGGACGTCGCGCATCCGGTGCTCGACCACCGGCTCGTGCTGACGCCCGACGCGGAACTCAACCAGCGGCGGACCGCCGACATCGTCGACGAGCTCCTGGGCGCGACGGCCGCTCCCATGGCAGCGATGGGGAGGTAGGCCGTGCGGCTCACCCGCCGCGGTGTCATCGTGCTCGCCTTCGCCGCCGGGTTCTACGCCCTCGGCGAGCTGGCCGGGTACACGTTTTTCCGTGCCTTCGCGGGGATCGCGGCGGGCGCGGTGCTGATCGCGTTGGCCACCACCAGGTTCCGGCCGCGGGTGGAGATCGGCCGGACCGTGCAGCCGGACCGGGTCGAACGCGGGAAGCCCGCGCTCGCCTCGCTCGTCGTGCGCAACGCCGGAGCGCGGCGGCACGGCGGTTTCACCGCGGGGGACGGGGTCGGGACCGAAACGCACAGCCTGCGCGTCCGCCCGCTCGCGCCCGGCGCGGAAGCGACGTACCACTACGAACTGCCGACGACGGCGCGCGGGAAACTGCGGGTCGGCCCGCTCGTCGTGCACCGGCCCGACCTGTTCGACCTCGCCCGAGGCGACCAGACCGTCGGGAGCACCGCGTGGCTGTGGGTGCATCCGCGACGGCACGCGGTGCGGGCGGCGCAGGCGGGTCACCCCCGGCATCACCACGAAGGCCCGATCACCGACCCGCCGTTGCGTGGTTCGGCGGATCTGCGCGCGGTGCGGGAGTACGTGATCGGCGACGAGGTCCGGCATCTGCACTGGAAAGCGACCGCCCGGACCGGGCGGCTCATGGTGCGCGAGTACGCCGATCCGGCCCAGCCGCGATTCACCGCCGTGCTGGACACACGGCCCGGAGCGATGCGGCCCGCCGTTTTCGAAGAGGCCGTCGAGGTGGCGGCCTCCCTGTTCTACGCGTCGGCGTCGGCGGGCCAGCACTGCCGCCTGATCACGTCCGCGGGCGCGGACACCCTGACCGACAGCGGGGTCCGCGCGGCGAGGACGCTGCTGGACGAACTCGCGCTCGTCGCGCAGGACGCGCCGAACTCCGCGCCGCTGCTGCCCTCGGCCCTGGCCGCCGCCGAACGCCCCGGCGGGGTGCTGGTGGTGATCACCGGTCCGGACGCCGACCTCGGCCACGCCGCGCGCTGGCGCCCCGACACCGTGGTCCGGCTCGGTGACCTCAGGCCGTCGGCGGGGGCCCGCGGCGTGATCATCGCGGTCGACGCCGCCGGTGCCGCCGCACAGTGGAATTCCTTGGTGGGTAAGGCATGAGCGCGGAATCGGAGCGGATCGCGGCCGCCGGGCTGCTCGGCGCGACCGGCGTGGCCGGACTGCTGTTCACGCCGGTGTTCGGCTGGGGGCCGCTGCTGGTCCCGGTGCTCGTCGTCGTCCTCGTCGGCTACGGCTGTTTCGAGCTGACCGCGAAATTCCCCAAGCTGGTTCCTTACCGGCCCTTGCTCGTCGCGCTGCTCGGCCTGCTCGGTCTGATCGAGACGGTGCTGACCTCGACCACGCTCGCCTTCCTGCCCACCCTCGATTCGCTGCAGGGGGTGGCGCGAGGTTTCACCGAAGGATGGCGGCTCACCCTTCAGTCCACGTGGCCCGCCCGGCCGGTTCCCGACCAGCTGTTGTTCGTCCCGCTCGCGGTGCTGCTCGCCGTCGTGCTCGGGCTGGAACTGTTGCTGCGTCTGAAGAAGCCACTCGTGGCGCTGGTGCCGAGCCTGGCCGTCGCCGGGCTCGCGCAGGCGTATCAGGCGTTGACGGGCATCGGCGCGGTGGCGGCGGCGCTGGGGTACACGCTGCCGGCCGGACTGCTGCTGTGGGCGGGGCGGCGCACCCGGTCGGCGAGCCGGGCGCCCGGCGGGCCGCGGTTCTCCTGGCGGGTGACGGGATCGGCGGTCTGGCCCGCACTGTCCACAGTGGTCGCACTGGTCGCCGGGGCGGTCGCCCTCGCCGGGCTCGACCCGGCCGGCCGTGATCCGCTGACCCTCAAGGACACCCAGGCCGCGCCGCCGCCTCGGAGCAGGCTCGGCAATCCGCTCGACGAGATCGCCCAGCGGCTCACCCGGCCGAACGACGAGGTTTTCCGCTACCGCGGGGACGTCCCGGTCGATCAGTGGCGCCTGATCGTGCTGAACGGTTTCGACGGCGCGAACTGGTCGTCCGATTCCCGGCTCCAGCGGCTCGGTGCGGGTCTCGAAGGCGCTCCCGGCGGCACCGCGGAGTTGAAGGTGCGCGGACTCACCGGACCGTGGCTGCCGAGTCATCAGGGCCTGACCGGTGTGGACGGCCTGACGCCGCTGGTGGACCAGTCCGCGGGCACCCTGCTGATGGAGTCGCCGTCGCTCGAACGGAATTATCGGCTGAGCTGGTCGGCACCCGACGCCGATCTCGGCTCGGGGGAGGTCGACGCGCGGGCGCCGGGCGGGCTCGGCGGCCTCGGCCCGGTACCGCCCGAGGTCGACCAGCTGGCCAAGGACGCCGTGCGCGGTCTGCGTCCGACGTTCCAGTCCGCGCTCCAGCTGGAACGCTTCCTCGCCACGAACTACTTGCTCGCGGCGGGCTCGGACGAGCTGCCGACCGGGCACGGCTGGCCGCAGCTGAGGCACTTCCTGCTGGAGAGCAAACGGGGGACGAGCGAGCAGTTCGCCGCCGCGTACGTCGTCCTGGCACGGATGAGCGGCATCCCGGCGCGGCTGGTGGTCGGGTTCCGCGGTTCGGCCGAGACCGACGGCGGGATGAACGTCGTCCGCAACCGCGATGTCCTGGCGTGGCCCGAAGTCGCGGTCGCCGGGGCGGGCTGGGTGGCGCTCGACCCGACCGCCGCGGCAGGCAAGGCGGGACGCGATCAGGCCGCTTCCGGCAAGGCCGTCGCACGGGCGCGGGCGCAGCTGCCTGCCGAACAGGAGCTGCGGCCGCCGCAGCTCCCGCCGGGTACGCCCGCGGACACCGCCGAGGACCAGAACGCCGACGTGGGCGCGGGCTGGTGGTGGGTCTCGCTCGCCGCCGCGATCGTCCTTTTCGGACTCCTGTGGCTTCTCGGGGTTCCGGTGGCGAAGGTCGTCCGCGCCCGGCGGCGGCGTCGCCGGTCCGGTGCCGAAGGGGTACTCGGCGCCTGGGACGAGATCCGCGACCGGTTGCGCGCGCACGGCGTGCCGTTCCGGATCGGGATGACCCCGCGCGACCTAGCCGAATCGGCGGGATCGCTGGCCGGAGAGGGGATCCGCGAGCCCGTCGCCAGGCTGGCCAAGGTGCTGGACGTGACCCTGTGGTCCGGGGTGCCGGTGGGGGACGGTGCCGTCCGGCGGGCGTGGCAGGAGGTCGGCGAGGTGCGGCGGGGCCTGGCCGGCAGACCGTTCGCGGCTCGGGTGCTGGCGGCACTCGAGCCGCGGACCCTCATACCGATCAAGGGGAGGGTCGGGAAAGACGGGTGAAGGGCGCTTTCCCCTCATGCCCTGGGGGGAAAGCGCCTTTCACCGCGTCTGTCCGCGGGAAAGTTCCCTTCGGCTCGTTGGGTGGGCCGCAGGCTGCCGAGGTATGTCCTGAAGGGTCCCTTCAGGACAGCTCGCCCGCGACTGTGGCCAAAGTCCGTGAAGGCCTCCTTCCCTACCCTGAAGGTAGTGAAGGAGGCCTTCACGGACTTGCGGATCGCGACCTTCGCCCCATCCGCACCAGCAGCCACACCGAAGTACATGAAGGCCCCCTTCCTGTACCTAGGCGCAAGCAAGGGTGCCTTCATGTACTTCAAGCGGGCAAGACCCGCTCGGCGTCACGGGTTGCAGCGGGCGCCGCGGATCGAGACCGGTTCGGTCGTGTAGATGTGGCGGCTGTCCGTCGCCCGGAGCTGGAAGCAGTACCGGCGCGCCGGGTCGACCGGGATGTCCAGGCTGCGCTGGCGGTGGGCGACGAGTTGCTTCGTCTCCAGCCGTTCGCCCGCCATGATCACGACGAAGTCCAGTTCGCCTTCCGCGGTCCAGGTCAGCCGCACGTGATCGCTCTGGTCTTCCGGTGGCGCGAGCGCCAGTTTGACGTCCGGGGCCGGCGCGGAAGCCGGTGACGGCGGTGGGATCGCGGCCGCCACCGGGACGGCCTGCCCGCCGATCTCCGCCGGGCCGAGGAACAGCGGCACCGCGGCGAGCCCGGCGACGAGCACTCCGGCGCCCGCCAATGCGATGGGCCGCCAGGGAATCCGGCGTTCGGTCTTGAGGGGACCGCTGAATTCGCGGATCAGCGTGCGCCCGCCCGACGGAGGCGCCTGCACCACCTGGACCGGCGCCGGGGCCGCGGCCACCGGCCGGACCGGAGCAGCGAGCCGGTAGGACTCGGCGAAGTCGTCGAACTCGACCTCGGTGTCTTCGTCTTCGCCTGGGGCGTCGGGGGATTCCCCGCTGACGACCTCGCCGCCGGGAAGCCGCAGCTTCGTGAACAGCCGGGCCAGCGACGCGACGTCCTGCGGCCGGTCGGCCGGTTCCTTGGCCAGCAACCGGAGGATCGTCGCGGACAGTTCGCTCGGGACGGCCGGATCCTGGATCGGCGCGACCGGTTCCCGCAGTACCTGGAGGATCCGCTCGCCGGGCTGCTGCCCGGTGCGCCGGGGAAAGGGCGGCGTGCCGGTCAACGCGGCGTAGAGCACCGCGCCGAGTCCATAAAGGTCGGACGCGGGGGAAAGCGTGTCGTCACGCAGGGTTTCCGGCGCGGTGTACTCGACCGAGTACATCGGATCGCGCGGGAAACGCCGTCGCAGAGCCACGCCGAAGTCGGCGAGCACGAACTCCCCGGACGCGCGGTACAGCACGTTGTGGGGGCTCACGCCACCGTGCACGACGTCGGCCCCGTGCGCGGCGGCGAGCGCCGACGCGACAGCGGCACCGAGGGCGAGGACGCCGGGAACACCCAGCCGGGTACCGGAATCCAGCAGATTCGCGAGTGAACCCGGGCACAGTTCCCGGCGGAAACCGGACCGGCCGCCCGCGTGAGAGAAGACCTCGTCGATCTGGAGGACCGACGTCGTCGACCGCACGGCGGCCAGTGCCTTCCGCTCGCGTTCGATCCACGACGTCGTCTCGCGGTCGAAGGAGCCGGGGAACATCTTGACCGCGAAGTCGTTGCCCGTGGCGGGATCCCGGCCCGCGTACACGGTGGCGATGGGGCCCTGGGCGAGCAGCCTCGGTCCGCCGGTGGTCTCGATGCTCATGCGCCCATTGTCGCCCACGAAGGCCGGATCCGTCGTGCTTTCCCGGCGGCAGGTTCCTGCCGTGACGGCCCGGCGGGCTCCCCGGCGGCGGACTCTTCTCCCATGCAGACTGCCGGCCTGGTCAGGGTCACCATCACCACTCCGCACCGGCGCATCGACATGGCGCTGCCGGAACACGCGTCCGTCGCCGAAATCCTCCCCGGCCTGCTCGCGCGGGCGGGCGAAGGGATGGCCGACGACGGCGTCGCCGGCGGCGGCTGGCAGTTGCGCCGCGCCGACGGGACGGCCTTCGATCTGGACCGGACGCTGGGTGCGCACCGGGTCCGGGACGGGGAGATCCTCCATCTGACGCCCCGCCGCGCCGAATGGCCGGAGCCCGAGTACGACGACCTCGTGGACGCGATCGCCACCGGTTCCGGGCGCACCGGAAAGGCCTGGGGGCCACGGCACACGCGGCGGACCGGGCTGGCCGTCGGCGCGGTGGCGATGTCGTTCGGCCTGCTCGCGGTGCTGCGCGCGGGC
>NZ_NMQT01000172.1 GCF_002234405.1 Amycolatopsis thailandensis
GGGTCCCCATGAGACGTTTTTTGTCCCACGGGGACCCCTCATGACACACCAGGAGTGGCAAATGGACCGAGATCCCCCGCGAGGGGTTTCCGGACCCATTACTCCGTTTCATGCATAATCACTATTATGCATGAAACGGAATATAACCCAGTGTAAGACTGTCGGTGCCATGCGGTACAAGGTTCCCATGAGGGTTTCCGAGGCTCAGCAAGCCTTTTTCGCCGCACGTCGTCCCCGTAAGGATTCTCCTCACACCACCGACGCGTACCGCCGCGACCTCGCGGGCATCACCGCTCTTCTGCTCCGCGAGCAGGACCGCTCCCCTGACGAGCTCACCGTCGAGATGCTCACCGCCCAAGCGCTCCGCGACGCCTTCGGTGCGTTCGCGGACACTCACGCGAAGAGTTCTGTCCTGCGTGCTTGGTCGACCTGGAACCAGTTTCTCACTTTCTGCGTGTCCGACGGGCTGCTCGCGGGCAACCCGATGGGTGCGGTCGCCCGGCCGAAGACGCCGCCATTGACGCCGAAACCGTTGCGGGGTGAGGAAACTCCGGAGCAGTTGCTCGCGGCCGCCGCGGACGGTTCGCGCCGGACGCGGGATCCCTGGCCGGAGCGGGACGTCCTGGTCATCGCGCTCGGGCTGGTCGCCGGACTTCGTGCCGCGGAGATGCGGGCGCTGACGGCGCGATCGCTGGTCGGCCGCCAGGGCGAGATGCGCTTGCACGTCCACGGCAAGGGAAGCCGCGACCGCTCGATCCCGGTGCAGCCGATCATGGAGAAGATCATCGAGGAGTACCTGACCTCGTGCCGCCGTCGTTTTCCTCAGCAGCGGTTCGGCCCCTCCACTCCCCTCCTCCGGGATCGGGCGGGTGAGCCGATCGGTCGCGGGGCGCTGGAGTACCTGGTCAAGTCCTGTTATCGATGGGCGGGTCTGCATGACCGCGTGCCGGTCGGCGCGAACCTGCACGCGTTGCGGCACACGTTCGCGACACGGCTGGCCGAGGACGGCGCGACGGCGTCGGAGATCATGGCCCTGCTGGGGCACGCGAGCCTGGCGACCAGCCAGAACTACATCGAGGCGACGGGACGGGAGCAGCGGGCGGCGGCCGCGAGCAACCGGACGTATCGGGCGCTGGACAGGATCGTGTAGGTCAGCGGAGCTGTTCGAGGTCCTTGGCCGCCTGGGCGATCTCGCCGGCGAGGCTGCGGAGTTCGGCGATGGAGGCGCCGTCGTCGGCCGCGGTGACGACGTCTTCGGCGGCGCAGCGGAGTTGGAAGAGCCTGTCTTGCAGGGTGGCGATCTCGGTGTCGGAGAGGACGACGGCGTCTTCCGGGAGGCCGCTGCGCTGCAAGGCGGTGCGGCGTTCGTAGGCCCGCTGCCGACAGGATTGCCCACAATAGCGGCGGCGTCTGCCGACGTTGCCGCCCTGTTCGAGCCGTCGGCCGCACCATCCGCAGTGTTTGGGTGCCCCGGCGCGACGCAGCTCGGACACCTCTTCGGGGGACGTCTTCAGGTGTTCGGCCACTTCCCTCACGAAGCAGACCCTAGCTGGCCATCGGACGCTTACGCCGGGGCCACGACGGAAGTGCACACTAGTGGGGTGCCGACACTGTTTCCGTACCTCGCCGACCCGCTCCCGCGTGCCTTCGCCCACCGGGGCTGGCACCTCGGTGACCTGGAAGGACTGGAGAACTCGTTGCCCGCCTTCCAGCAGGCGGTGACGGAGGGTTATCGCTACCTCGAGACGGATGTGCACGCGACGTCGGATGGTGTGGTGGTCGTGCATCACGACTCGTCGCTGGACCGGACGACCGACGGTGCCGGATTGATCTCCCGGCAGACGTGGGCTCAGGTGAAGTCTGCGAAGGTCGGGGGCCGTGCACCGCTGTCTCGGCTGGAGGACGTCCTCGAAGAGTTGCCGGAAGCGCGGTTCAACATCGATGTGAAGTCGAACCATGCCGTGGTGCCGTTCGTACGGGCGATCGAGCGGACCGGCGCGCATGACCGGGTCGCGGCGGCGTCGTTCTCCGATGCGCGGTTGACGCGGATCAGGAAGCTGGCGGGGCCGAAGTTGGTGACGGCGATGGGGCCGCGTTCGGTGGCGGTGATGTGGGCGAACGGGTTTTTGCCGCTGGTGTCGTTGCGGTCGTTGTCGAGGGGCGCGATGGCGCAGGTGCCGGTGCGGCAGGGGCGGTTGAAGGTGGTGGACCGGGCGTTCCTGCGGCAGGCGGCGCGTGGTGGTTTCGAGGTGCACACCTGGACGGTGGACGATCCGGCGGAGATGCGGACGTTGCTGGATCTGGGGGTGCACGGGATCGTGACGGATCGGCCGGATCTGCTGCGTGAGGTGCTTCAGGAGCGGGGCGCCTGGCCGTCCTGATTTCGCGTTTAGTCCTCTGAACGCGGTATAAGCGCATTCAGAGGACTAAACGCGGGTGGTTACCGGGGTGGTTTGCCGTTCCAGGCGGCGTCCCAGGTCTTGGGGCCGAGGCGACCCGAGTCGTTGATGCCGTTGGCGCGCTGGAGGGCGAGGACGGCTTCGCGGGTCTTGTCGTAGTAGCAGCCGGTTCCGGTGAAGCCGTAGCCATAGGCATTCATCCGGAGTTGGAACTGCTTGAGCGGTGCCGCGCAGTCGCCGTAGGCGTAGACGACGCCGGGCCAGGCGGGTTTGGGTCCGCCGGGAGGTGCGGGCGGGGTGGGCTTCGGCTTGGGGGGCGGTGGCGGCGCGGGCTGTCCTCCCCCGCCGATGTAGGCGGAGTCCTCGTAGGACGGGACGCGTTTGCTGCGGGCGTCGCCATCGTTGCGGAAGCCGAGTTTGCCGGCGCATTCCCAGGGTTGCCAGCCGCGCATGCGGTAGAGGTAGAGGGCCCGGTAGTCCTGTTCGCGGGGGCTGGCTTGGTCGGGTCGTCCCTGGCCGCCGACGCTGCGCCAAGTGGGCAGGTCGAACTGGTAGGCGCCGTAGTAGCCGTTGCCGGTGTTGATGTTGTAGCGCCCGCTCGATTCACACATGCGGAGCTTGGCCCAGTGGGAGCCATGGGGATCCGCGGCGGCGGATCCGGTGGTGGCGATCTGCAAGCCCGTCACGGCGAGGGCGAGCAGGAGCGTTCTCGCCACTACGCGGTGTGCTGTGCGAAGGCGATGGGTCCTCATGAGCGGAACAGTAAATAACGGACACTTGCTTCACAAGAGTCACAGCTCGCACACCAGCCTCACATGAAACACACACGGTTCGTGGCAGCGACACGCCGACGATGGTCTGGCGGATGGACGGGAAGGGTTCGTCACGCGTCGAAACGAACACGGTCCGGACTCGTGCCGGACAGGCGGGCGTGATCACCAGTAGTCTCCCGCTGACCTCGACGTTCTCGACTTCAGGAGCAGTGCATGACGGTGGCCGTGACCCGTGAACGCAAGCGGGTGTGGCGGGCTTGGTACCTCTACGACTGGGCCAATTCGCCGTTCTATTCGTCGGTCATCACGGTGTTCGGAGCGCTCTATTTGAGTGAGATCGCGTCCGCGGATGCCAAGGCGAATTTCACCCTTAACGGGGACAGGCCGTGTACCGATTCGAGTGGAGCTTCGAGCACGTTGCAGAGCTGCGACGTCTCGTTGTTCGGGCTGCATTTCCCCGCGGGGTCTTTGTGGGGCTATCTGCTGTCGATCGCGACGGTGACGCAGGTGCTGGTGCTGCCGATCGCCGGCGCGATCGCGGACCGGAGCAGGCACAAGCGGCGGATCCTCGGCGGGTTCGCGTTCCTGGGCGCGGTGGCGTCGGCGCTGATGTTCTTCATCGCGGGGACGAACTGGGAGGTCGGCGTCTGGACGTTCATCCTGGCCAACATCGGTTACGGCGGCGCACTGGTCGTCTACTACTCGTTCCTGGTGGACATCGCGGAGCCGGACGAGCGAGACGCGGTGTCGTCGAAGGGCTGGGCGTTCGGGTATCTCGGTGGTGGTCTGGCGCTGGCGTTGCAACTGGGCTTTTTCATGGGGCATGACTTCTTCGGGGTGAGCGAAGGTCTGGCGATCCAGATCTGCTTCCTGACGTCGGGGATCTGGTGGGCGGTGTTCACGGTCCCGGCGGTGCGGGCCCTCCCCCAGACTCATGTGCCGAAGTCGGCCGAGCGTGGCCTGTCGGTGCTGACGGCCGGTTTCAAGGAGCTGAAGCAGACGATCAAGGAGGCGCGGGCGTTTCCGCTGACGCTGGCCTTCCTCGGGAGCTACCTGGTCTTCACCGACGGGATCACGACGGTGGTGGCGGTGTCGGCGCAGTACGGGAAGGACGAGCTGAAGTACAGCACCCAGGTGCTGATCGTCACGATCCTGGTGATCCAGTTCCTGGCGTATGCCGGGGCGATGATCCACGGGGCGATCGCGGCCAGGATCGGGGCGAAGAAGACGATCTTGGGCAGTTTGGTGGCTTGGGTGGTCGTGTTGTGCTTCGCGTTCTTCATCGAGGCCGGTCAGCCGTTGCAGTTCTACGCGGTGGCGGTCGGGATCGGGCTGGTGCTGGGCGGGACGAACGCGTTGTCGCGGTCGTTGTTCGGGCAGATGATCCCCGAGGGGAAGGACGCGCAGTACTTCTCGCTGTACGTGGTCGGCGAGCGGGGTACGTCGTGGCTCGGTCCCCTGTTGTTCGCGGCGGTCGGGCAGATCACCGGCTCGTTCCGGTGGGCGATCATCGCGTTGGTGATCTTCTTCGTGCTCGGTTTCGTGTTCGTGTGGCTGGTTCCGGTGCGCCGGGCGATCGAGGCCGCGGGTAACCGACCACCGGCGGTGCTGTGAGGACGGAGCGTGCCGATAGGGTCGACCGTCGTGACCGTACTGAAGGAGAGTGGCCCGGACCCCACGGACGCGTTGTCGTCGGTGCCGGTGGCGGGTTCACGGCGGGGTGTGCCGGTCGTCGGGAAGTTGAAGTTCTGTTACGGGCCGATGGACTGCGGGAAGTCGACGCTGGCGTTGCAGATCGACCACAACCACGCGCGGCAGGGTCGTCGCGGGATGGTGCTGGTGCGGCACGACCGGTCCGGTGAGCCACAGATCACCAGCCGGATCGGGTTGACGCGCAAGGCGATCGAGGTGGGGAACGAGACCGACCTGCGGTTGCTGGTGCGTGAGCAGTGGGCGGCCGGTCGGCACGTGGACTACTTGATCGTCGACGAAGCTCAGTTCTTGTCGCCCGATCAGGTGGATCAGCTGGCTGAACTGGCCGATGACGTCCAGATCGACGTGTACTGCTTCGGGATCGCGACGGATTTCCGGAGTGTGCTGTTCCCGGGGGCGGCGCGGTTGTTCGAGCTGGCGGACGAGTTGCAGCCGGTTCAGGTCGAGGTGCTGTGCTGGTGTGGGCAGACGGGACGGTTCAACGCGAGGGTGGCCGACGGTGAGGTTCTGCGGGCCGGGGACACCGTCGTGGTGGCGGATACCGAGCAGTCGCTAGTTGAAACTTCACCAGCATCACGTTCCGAGGGCGACATGAACACTGTCCGTTATCAGGTATTGTGCCGTCGACACTTTCGACTGGGCGACCTGGGGCCCTCCTCGGCCCAACACGGTCAGTTACGGTTGACGTGACAGGCGTACTACTAGCCCATCTGGGGGATATCCGCACCAAGATGGCCGTATTGACGTCACGCCAGAGCGCGAAATCACTCCTACTAGGAGAAGCTGTTGCCACCGGGTGACACAGCTCATCGTGAGCAAGGACATGGTGTTCAGGGAATCCTCTGGCCGTCTTCGTCGTTGCATAGGGTGAGCATCACCCTGGCTCCACCCGGAGCTGACTGAAAGGACCCCCATCATGGCCGACCGTGTTCTCCGTGGAAGCCGGCTGGGAGCGGTCAGCTACGAGACCGACCGCAACCACGACCTCGCCCCTCGGCGCACCGTGCGCTACGCCTGCCCCAAGAACCACGAGTTCGAGGTGCCCTTCTCCGACGACGCCGAGATCCCCTCGGTGTGGGAGTGCAGGCTGCACGGCAGCGAGTCCGAGATCGTGGACGGCGGGCAGCCGGAGCAGAAGAAGGTCAAGCCCCCGAGGACGCACTGGGACATGCTCCTGGAGCGTCGCTCGATTCCGGAGCTCGAAGATCTGCTCAACGAACGTCTCGCCGAGCTGAAGGGACGCAGGACCACCCGGTCCGCCTGACGCACGGCACAAGTAGCTAGCCCCACCACGAATCGACGAAGCCCCCGCGACCTCCCTCCGCGGGGGCTTCGTCATGTCTCGGGAATGTCAGGAAAGGGTCGTTCAGGACGTAAAACGTCAGGAAAGGCCCTTTCCTGACGTCCGGCGCGCGCAGGTCAGGCGACCGCGGCGACGGGTGCGAGGGCATCGCGAAGCCGCAGCAGATGCTCCGGCGGCGATTCGAGCAGCGGGAGCCGGACCGTCGCGTGCGGGATGACGCCGAGTTCGGTCAGCGCGGCCTTGGCCATGATCGCTCCCTGCGAAGTGCGCATGAACGCGTCCGCGAGGGGAAGCAGTGCGGCGTTGACCGCTCGTGCGGTGTCGAGGTCTCCCCCGCGCACGGCTTGGATGAGCTCGGCGTTGCGGTCGGCGAAGGCGTTGCCGACGACACTGACAAGGCCGGTGGCCCCGGCAGCGAGGTAGGGCAGGTTGAGTTCGTCGATACCGCAGTAGTACGCCAGCGGGGCGCGGGCCATGACGGACATCGCTTCGAACAGGTCGCCTTTGGCGTCCTTCACGGCCCGGATCCGGGGGTGGCGGGCGAGTTCGATCAGGGTGGCCGCTTCCATGGCCGTGCCGGTGCGGGCGGGGACGTCGTAGAGCATCACGGGCAGTTCGGTGGCGTCGGCAACCGCCAGGCAGTGCGCCACGATCCCGGCCTGGGTCGGCTTGGAGTAGTAGGGACAGACGAGCAGGAGCGCGTCGGCTCCGGCGGCTTCGGCTTCCTTGGCGCGCCGGACGCAGGCGGTGGTGTCGTAGGTGCCGACGCCGGCGATCACGCGGGCGCTGTTCCCGGCAAGGTTCGCCACGGTGCGGACGAGCCGGGCGGCTTCGGCGTCGGTGAGGGTGGGTGACTCGCCGGTGGTCCCGCCGACGACGATGCCGTCGCAGCCGGTGGTGAGCAGGTGGTCGACCAGGCCGGTGAGGCCGGGTTCGCTGAGCGCGCCGCCGGGTTCCATCGGGGTGACCATGGCGACGAGGTTGGAGCCGAAGAGCGGTTCGGTCATGCCGTTGATCTTGTCGGCGTCGATACCTGTGGTCCAGCGATGCTTTCTGGTCTTTATTGCGTAGCCTTGCTTCATGATCGAGGTCGGGGCGTTACGGGCGCTGAGGTCGGTGGCCGCACTGGGGACGTTGGCTCGGGCCGCGGATGAGCTGGGGTTCACCGCCTCCGCGGTGTCGCAGCAGATCAAGCGGCTGGAGCGTCAGATCGGGATGCCGGTGCTCGCTCCGGCGGGACGCGGAGTCGTGCTGACCCCGGCAGGGCAGGCCGTCGTCGACTCCTCGCTGGAGGTGTTCCAGGCACTCGAGCGTTGCGCCGATGCGGCTCAGTCGGTCGCGGAGGGTGCGCCTCGTGGTGTCTTGCGGGTAGCGGCGTTCTCGACGGGTATCCGCGGGCTGCTCGCCCCTGTCCACCCTCGGTTGCTGAAGCGCTATCCCGATCTTCGCCTGCACATCAGCGAGCAGGACCCTGATCAGGCGCTGCACAGCGTCGATGCCGGAACCGCCGACCTCGCCCTCCTACACGACGCCGATGGCCTGCCGGCCCCGCTGTCGCCTGCCCTGTCCCGGCGGCTGGTGCACACCGACCTCGGCGACGTCGTCATGGCCGAGACTCATCCGCTGGCGCGGGTCGAGGCGCCACTGGGCGAGGCGGATCTGGCCGGGCACGCGTGGGTGACCAGTCCGCCGGGCACGGTCTGCCATCAGTGGTTCCGGCGGTTGTTCGCCGGTTCGCCCGAGGAGCCCGACGTACGGCATCTGGTGGACGACTTCTCCACGCAGCTGTCTCTGGTCGCCTCGGGCGAAGTGCTCGCGCTGATCCCGCGGCTGGCGCGCCCGCCGTTGACCGAAGGCCTCGTCGTCCGGCCGCTGCGGCGCCCGCCGACGCGCGAGGTGCACGCGGCGTGGCGCCGCAGCGCCGAGGCCAGTCCGGCGATCAAGGCGGTGCTGGCGGAACTTCAGGCGGCTTGAGCGGTGACTCGACCGATAGGGCCCTGGTCAGGTCGGACCAGCGTCCGCGCTGCCCTGAGGGCAGGGTTCGGACTGGCCGGCGGGCCGGTCGCGGCCAGAGAGTCCACATGGGACACCTAGCGGCAATTCAGCGTCCGATTCATGCCCGCATGGGCTGTTCTGCGCGGGGTCGTGAGTGACAAGGAGGGTTCTAACCATCTTTGCCACTCACGACCCCTTCACAAAGCCACGCAAAGTCCCCAAAACGGGCGTTCCAGCCGAAGTCGCGACCTGCTCCCGCAGGCCAGTTCAGCCGGACCGCGAAAGCCGCGCCGGCCACGAACTACGCGGCTAGATACCCGGGGATGTCCTCGACGCGGTGATAGACCGCCAGGCCGCGGGACAGTGCGATGGCGACGTCCTGGTCGGCACCGGCGGACTCCCCCGGCAGGCGCAGGACGGCGTCGCAGTGGTGCAGCAGCCGGTCGGCCGTCGGGTACATGACGTCCTTCGCGATCGGGTCGGCCACGGTCTTCCCGCCCGCGCCGCGCAGCACCGGGAGTGCGACCCATTCGCCGATCATCGGCACGTGTCCGCTGCGGAAGATCGGCCAGGCGGCCTCTTCGAGCCGGGCGAGGTTGCGGGCGAGCAGTTCGGGGTCGTCGCCGGTGCCGGAGCGGAACGGGCCGGCGATGAGGATCATCAGAGGTTTGCTCATGCACCGGAGCCTAATGTGCAACAATCGGCAGGAACAAGGAGGAATGTGCATATGTTGGCTGCGCAACGACGAGACCTGCTGATCGAACGCTTGAAGACCGAAGGCCGGATCGTGGCCAAGGATCTCGCCGCCGAACTCGGCGTTTCAGAGGACAGTATTCGCCGTGACCTGCGAGAACTCGCGGACGCCGGACTCTGTCAGCGGGTTTACGGCGGCGCTCTGCCAGTCTCCCCCGCCACCGCGGACTACGCGACGCGGATGGCGGTCAGCGTCGCGGGCAAGGAACGCATCGCGAAACGTGCAGCAGCGTTGATCCCGCTCGGATCGACCAGCATCCTCGACGGCGGCACGACCGCACTCGCGCTGGCGAAGGCGCTCCCCGTCGACCTCGAAGCGACGATCGTCACGCACAGCCCCACCGTCGCGGCCGCGCTCGTCACGCATCCGAAGGTCGAAGTCTTCCTGATCGGCGGACGGCTCTTCAAACACTCCGCCGTCACCTGCGGAGCGGCCGCGGCCGAGGCGGCGGACGGGATCAACGCCGACCTGTTCTTCCTCGGCGTCACCGGCGTGCATCCCGAGACGGGCCTCACCACCGGCGACTCGGACGAGGCCGCGATGAAACGCACCCTCGCCAAACGCGCCGCCGACACCTACGTGCTGGCCAGTTCGGAGAAGATCGGCGCGGCCTCGCCGTTCACCGTGCTCCCGCTGTCCGACGTCGCGGGTGTGATCACCGACGCGGCGCCGGACGAACCGACGGTGAAGGAACTGGGGAAGCTCGGCGTGAGCGTGCTGGGGGTCAGTCCTTCTTGACCAGGCCGCGAAGCTGCTGCCAGCGACGCTTGACCCCCCACATGCCGACCAGGACGATCGCCTCGCGCACGACCGAACCACTCATCTTCGACTGACCGACCTCACGTTCGGTGAAGGTGATCGGCACCTCGACCACGTCGAAGCCGGCGAGCGCGGTGCGGAACGCCAGGTCGATCTGGAAGCAGTAGCCGCGCGAGGCGATCTCGTCGAGCGGGAGCTTCTCCAGCACCGTGCGACGGTACGCGCGGAAGCCCGCGGTGATGTCGTTGATCTTCGTGCCGAGCGCGACCCTCGCGTAGAAGTTCGCCACCCACGACAGCGCCTTGCGCTGGAACGGCCAGTTCACCGTGCTGCCGCCCGGAACGTAGCGGGAGCCGATGGACAGGTCCGCGTCCTCGAGGGCCGCCAGGACCCGGGGAAGATCCTCCGGCGCGTGCGAGCCGTCGGCGTCCATCTCGACGATGGTCGCGTAGTCACGGGCGAGGCCCCAGCGGAACCCCGCGACGTACGCGGCACCCAAGCCGGCCTTCTCGGTCCGGTGCATGACCTGGATCCGCTCGTCGGCCTTCGCGAGCTCGTCGGCGACGTCACCGGTCCCGTCGGGGCTGCCGTCGTCGACGACGAGAGCGTTCACGTCCGGGAGAGCCTTGAGCAGACGTTCCAGGATCGGGCCGATGTTGTCCCGCTCGTTGTACGTCGGGACCACCACCAGTACCGGGTCGATTCCCTGGGCCCCCCGTGGCGCCTGCGCCATCCGCTTTTCCTCCGTGTTCCGGCGGGTCAGCCCGCCGCTTCCCTCGTTGCCTTGGCGGCGCTCGCGCGCCGGGTGCGGAAACGGATCACGTACCCGCCGGTAACCCCGGCGATCGCCAGGGCCAGCAGCCCGTACTCCGTAGTTACACCGAGTAGATCCGACAGCGTAGTCTGCTGCCTCAGCGGTACGCGCCCCACCAGGGAGTCTGCGGTGAACAGGCTGGTGGAGGCCGTGATCGAACCGTCAGGGGCGACGATCGCGCTGACTCCGCTGGTGGCCGAGACGACCACGGACCGGCCATGCTCGACCGCTCGCAGCCGCGACATCGCCAGCTGCTGGTAGCTCATCTCCCCCGGGCCGTACCAAGCGTTGTTGGTCGGCACGACGAGCAGTTCCGCGCCGTCGGCGACCGATTCGCGGGCCGGGTAGTCGAACGCGGTCTCGTAGCAGATGAAGATGCCGACCTTGGTCCCCGCGACCGAGAGCGCGGCGTTGGCGCCGTCGCCCGGCGTCATGTTCGCGACGCTGTCGACGAACGGTGTGACCAGCTTCGCGATTTCACGGGCGGGCACGTACTCCCCGAACGGGACGAGCTGCTGTTTGGCGTAGCGCTGGCCCGGTCCGGTGACCGGATCCCAGACGAGCGCGGAGTTCTGCGCCGTACCGTCGGGCAGCCGGACCAGCGCGCCGATGATCGCCTGCTTGCCGAAGTCGCGGACCATCTGGTCGACGCCGGCGTCCCCGGTGCGCATGGCCATCGCGGTCTCCGGCCAGATCAGCAGGTCGATCTTGGTGTTGTCCGCCTTGAGCTTTTGGAGGAGCCGGGCGCTTTCGGCGAGGTGGTTGTTCCGGAGCTCGTCTCGGCGGCCTTCCAGCGCCAGGCCGATGTCGGGGGCGTTGCCCTGCACCGTGGCGACGGTGAGTTCGCCGTCTTGCGCCTCGGTTCCGATCGTCGGCCACACGGCGAGCCCGGCCACCACCGGCACCAGCGTCAGCACCGACGCGGCCACCAGGGAACGTCGCGGGTCGGTGCCCTTGAGCCGCAGGCAGAGCGCCGCGATCCCGAACCCGGTCAGCACGACGGCGAGACCGACGAGCGGAGCGCCACCGATCGAAGCCAGCGAGACGAAAGCGCCCTCGGGCTGGCTGAACGCCACGCGGCCCCACGGGAAACCGCCGAACGGGAACCAGGCCCGCGGTGTCTCCAGGGCGATGATCACCAGTGCCGCCCACAGCGGTCCCAGCGGAAGCCTCCAGACCACGGTGGTGAAAGCACCGCCGAACCCGAGGTACACCGACAGCGCTATCGCCAGCCCGAGCCACGGCCACGGCCCGAAATCCGGCCCGAGGAAGTCCAGCAGCCAGGTCAGCAGGGGCAGGAAGAACCCCATCCCGAACACGAACGCGTAGCCGAACGCGCCCCGGAATCTGCGCCCGTGCACCACCAGCGCGAAGCCGGTGAACGCCAGCGGCGCGAGCCACCACAGCGGCCGCGGCGCGAAACTCAGGTACAGGGTGAAACCCGACGCCGCGGCGACGAGGAAACGCAGGAGCCAGGCGCGGGAGAACCGCTTCCGGGGCGCTGCTTCGGGGTCCGGGTTCGTCACGGTCGAGGACACTCCTGAACCCTAGGCCGTCCGGGTGAACACATCGTGGATGACCTGCCCGTCGCGGACCGTGCGAAGGCAGCGGGGCAGTGTCGCCCCTTCGGCCAGGTTCGGCAGCGGCGGCACGCCCGCGCGTGGGTCGGTAGACCAGCGCTGAACCCGTGAGTCCGGGGTCGCGACGACCAGGTCCGTCGCGTCCCAGATCGCGTAATGCGCGGGAGCCCCCGGGACCAGGCTGCCGGTGACGCCGTCGTTGACCCCGGCGGCACGGTGACCGGCACGGGTGTGGGCGGTGAAGGACGCGCGAGCGGACAGTCCCGATCCGGGCGTGCGGTGGTAGGTACCGGCGCGGACCGTGGCCCACGGGTCGACCGGGGTGACGGGAGCGTCGGAGCCGAAGGCGAGCAGGAGCCCTTCGGAGGCCATGGCGGCGAAGGGATTGAGCTTCGGAGCCCGATCGGTGCCGAGGCGGTCGACGTACATGCCGTGCGGGCCGCCCCATTCCGCGTCGAACTGCGGCTGGACCGACGCGACCACGCCCCAGCCCGCGAGTTCCCGAGCCTGCTCGGTGTCGATCATCTCGACGTGTTCGAGCCGGTGGTGCCGGGCGGCAAGCGCCCGCCTGCCGACAGTCTTCTCCGCGAGCCGGAATCCTTCGACGACCTCGGCGACGGCGGCATCGCCGATGACGTGGAAACCGGCCTGGAGCTCGGCTTCGGTGCAGGCGCTGATGTGCTCGGCGATCGCGGGGGCGTCGAGGTAAAGCGTCCCGGAGGTGCCGTGGGCGTCCGCGTACGGCTCGTGCAGCGCGGCGGTTCGGGAGCCGAGCGCGCCGTCGACGAACAGGTCACCCGCCACCCCCCTGGCGCCCAGCGCGCGGGCGGTGTCGACGCCGCCGCGTTCACCCCAGTAGCCGACGACCTCCGGGAGCCCCGGTTCCGTGGCGAGTGCGAGCAGGTCGGTGAGGTCTTCGGTGCCGGAGATGTCGGGGCCCGCGCATTCGTGGACGCTGACGACTCCGCGTGCGGCGGCTTCGGCGAGAAACGCGCGCTGGGCCTCGCGCCGCTGCCGCGGGGTGATCGCCTCACGCATCGCGGCACGGACGCGGTGGTGCGCGTCGCGGGTCAACGGCCCGTCGGGCGACCAGCCCGGCTCGTCGTGCACCCCGGCGGCGAGTGCGACCAGGGCGCTGGAGACGAGCGCGGAATGCACGTCGACCCGGCTCAGGTACACCGGAGTCCCGTTCGCGACCTCGTCGATCTCCGCGCGGCTGGGCAGTCTGGCGTCGGTCCAGCGTGACTCGTCCCAGCCGTGCGCGACCAGCACCTGGCCGGGCCGGGTCGCGTCACGGACCGCGGCGAGCAGTTCACTGGCGCTGCGGATGTTCGCGAGGTTGAGCCCGGTGAGGTGCAGACCGGTCGCGGTGGCGTGGACATGCGCGTCGACGAAGGCAGGGGCGACGAAGGCGCCGTCGAGGGCGATCACCTCGGCGTCGGGATGCAGTGCTTTGGCCGGGCCGTCCTGGCCCACCCAGACGACGGTGCCGTCCGTGATCGCCATGGCGGTGGCGTCGGGGGCCGAAGGGCTGTAGATGCGCCCGCCGAGCAGGAGCGTGGTTCGCGCGTTGGTCACCCTTCCGAGTTTGCAGCGTGCGGATGATCACGACGTGATTAGGGTCGATGAAATGAGCTGGGGAGCTGATCGATCCGTCGTCGGGACCACCTTGTCGGCTGCCTTGGGGCTCGGGGCGGTGGTCGCTTTCACCGCCGTTCGCGACACCTCGATCCTGCGGCCGCTGATCGCGCTGGCCGCACCGCGAGCCTGGCCTGCCGATCTGGTGGCGGTCTCCTTGGTGCCGCTGGTCGCGGTGCTCGCCGCGGTGTTCTTGACGCGATGGTGGCCGTGGCTGCTGGTGGCGGGTGTCGTGCTGTCCCTGCCGACCGCACTCGTGCATCTGTTCCCGGACCTGGGTGCGCATCCGTCGCTGTCGATCATCGCGCCGGCCGGGCCACCGGTGGTGCTGCTGGCCGTGCTCGCCGCCGCGCAGGAACTCTGGCGGCGAGGCGCTCGCACAGCAGGACTCGTGCTGATCGGGCTCACGGTCGGGGCGCAGTTGTTCGCCGCGAGCCTGGCGGGCGCGTCGTGGCTGATGCTCGCGACAGGTGGTCTGGCCTGGCATTTGATCCTCACCGCGTTGAGCGTTGCCGGAGCGGTGCTCGCCGTCGTCACTCGTGGTGTTCGTGCGCGGGATCCGGAATGGCCGGAGTCGCGTCCGCTGAAGCCCCGGTTCGCGGCCGCCGCGATCATGGCGGTCCTGCTGCCCATGGCGTTGCAGGCGGTGGACGTGGTGAAGATCAGCGAGGTCCTCGACCTGCCGGTCGAATCGATCGGCAGGCATCCGGACGTCGTCGTGGCCATCGGTGGGCTGATCGTGCTCGTCGGCGGGGTCATCGCGTGCGCGATCGCCGGTTCGCGGGCGTTCTTCGCCGCCGCGACGTCGGCGAGCGTGCAGGTCGGCGCGATGGCGCCGCTCTTACTGGCGGTGTACTCGGTGGCGTTCCAGCCGGTGCTGAGCTGGCTGGCGGCCGTGGCGGGTGTCGCCGCCGGCTGTGTGGTGGGAGTGTCACGCCGGCGGGTGCAGTTCGCGGTCGGCGGGGCCGTGGTGTCCGCGCTCGTGCTGTTCATCCTGGATCTGGGGACCGGCGGGGTGCCGGAGAAGCTGATCGACCACAACGCGGTGATTCCCGGCGCGCTGCTGCTGGCGTTGCTGTGTGCCACCGTCGTCGCGGCGATCATCACGACCGGTCCTCGTCTCGCCGAGGACGGTGTCGTCGTGCCCGTGCTCGGACCGTTGGCTTCGGTGCTGGTGTTCGGCGGCGCCGGGGTGATGACCGCGGTCGGCGTCCGTGGGCAAAACGCGTCACCGACCCGGCTCGAAGCGGTTCATCACCTCGGCTATTCGGCCGGCCTGCTCCTCCTCGCCGCCGCGCTGATCGCCGGAATCGCTGCCCTCGAACATCTTCGAGCCCGTTCGAACCAGGGGGCAGTGTCCGCCTGACACTCCGGGCAAGACAGGAATATTTACGTCGTCCGAACGATGTGACAGGATATTTTCACGCGTTTCCGACGACGAGGAGTACAAGTGACTGCGATCCAGGAACCGACCTCGCCGGTGGCCGCCTACGATCAGCCCTACGACTACACCCGAGTCGAACTGATCGAACCCGACTGGCGCCGCTTCCCCGGCTGGCACGACGTGACCGAGGCACAGTGGCGCGACGCGCAGTGGCAGCGGGTGCACTGCATCCGCAACGCCAAGCAACTGCGCGCCCTGATGGGCGACCAGCTCGAGGAGCGCTTCTACGAGGACATGCTCGCCGACCAGCGCGAGATGGCCACGATGTCGATGCTGCTGCCGCCGCAGATGATCAACACGATGGCGCCCAACGCGGGCACCGACCCGGCGAAGGTGACCGAGGCCTGGTACGCCGACCCCATCCGCCGCTACATGCTCCCGGTGCGCAGCGATCGCGACACCGAATGGCCGAGCCACCCGCACTCCGAGCGGGACTCACTGCACGAGGCCGAGATGTGGGTAGTGGAGGGGCTGACCCACCGCTACCCCACCAAGGTCCTCGCCGAGATGATCTCCACCTGTCCTCAGTACTGCGGGCACTGCACGCGGATGGACCTGGTCGGCAACTCCACCGAGCAGATCGAGAAGCACAAGCTCTCGCTGAAGCCGGTCGACCGCCAGGACGCGATGATCGAGTACCTGAAGAAGACCCCCGGCGTACGTGACGTCGTGGTCTCCGGCGGCGACGTCGCCAACGTGCCGTGGCCGCAGCTGGAGTCGTTCCTGATGCGGCTGATGGACATCGACACCGTCCGCGACATCCGGCTCGCCACCAAGGCGCTCGCCGCCCTGCCGCAGCACTGGATCCAGCCGAAGGTCGTCGAAGGCCTCGAACGCGTCGCCGGCACCGCCCAGCGCCGCGGCATCAACCTCGCCATCCACACCCACGTCAACCACGCCCAGTCGGTCACCCCGCTGGTCGCCGAAGCCGCCCGGACCGCGCTCGACGTCGGCGTCCGTGACGTGCGGAACCAGGGCGTGCTGATGAAGGGCGTCAACGCGACCCCGGCGGACCTGCTGGACCTCTGCTTCGCGCTGCAAGGCGAAGCGAACATCCTGCCGTACTACTTCTACATGTGCGACATGATCCCGAACGCCGAGCACTGGCGCGTTTCCGTGCACGAGGCACAGGAACTGCAGCACGCGATCATGGGCTACCTGCCCGGCTACGCCACCCCGCGCATCGTCTGCGACGTCCCGTACGTCGGGAAGCGGTGGGTGCACCAGCTCCACGAATACGACCGCGAGCTCGGAATCTCGTACTGGACGAAGAACTACCGCACCGGGATCGAGCACGAGGACCCAGAAGCCTTGCAGCGTCGCTACCCGTACTACGACCCGATCTCGACGCTGCCCGAGGCCGGGCAGCGGTGGTGGCGCGACCAGCCCCCGATGGCCTGACCGGCCAGCTCGCCGAACGGCCGGGAGTGGCCCGGCGGATCTCCGGGCCACTCCCGCTCACTCAGCAGACGTGGTCGTACCAGGCGTTGTTCACCTCTCCCGCGCCACCGATGTCGGTGATTCCGCGATTGGGGATGTGCTTCCACCCGTCGGTGGTCCTCGTGTAGTCGATCCAGATCCAGATGCAGCTGTCCGCGCAATGGTTGTAGTAGGCGGTGACAGCGGTTTTGTAGAACCCGCACACCTCCATGGACGCGGGTTTCGCGGCGTAGGCCGTCGATGTCTCCGCCGGCGCGGCGATGGCGGCCGTTCCGGCGAGGGTCATTCCCGCCACCACTGACGCGGCGACCGTGGAAGCTTTCAGGAAGCGCATTTCTCTGTCCGATCTTCTGGCGATGGATGATTTCTGACCACAACTCGCGACAGCTCCCCGCCGAGCGCGAAAAAGAATCGAATTTCCCCTTTTCGGCAGGTCTGCGCGTTCTCAGCCTAAAAGTGACACAGTGTTCGCGGATTGGAAAAATGTCATATTTCGGCAGAGCTGAAGTGCGCGTCCATCGATCGGATCAACGTTCGACCCATTGGGTGACGGTCTGCCGCTTCGGCTTCGAAATAGAGCTCCGAGTTCGGATTTCGTAGTCGGAAGGTGCAACGTGACGGGAACATTCACTGGCAACGAATCTGCCGACGACCGGTCACAAAGTGCATCGCACACGGAGAGTCAAGTCTGGCGTCTTTTCGAGTCATGGTCGGGCCGGAAACTCGTCCGGAGGCTGACCCGCGTGCCATGCTGCGATCCGGTGATATCGATCTTCGGCATCGACGGCGACAGGGAGACCGTGGTGCAGGACAACGAAAAGTTCGAGTCCGGCGGTCAGTTGTGGCGAACGCGACGGCCCGACCGGCGGCTGGTCCGCTGGGTCAATTTCTATCTCGCCTATCAGCGAACCGCCGGTGTCGCGATGGTTCGTACGGTGGCCGCGCTGAATTCGATAGTGGTGATCATCGACTTGGCGCCCGCGATCCAGCGTTCACTGCTGGGCTCGCCGTTGGCGATGGTGTCACCGGTTGCAGGTATGACCGGCGAGCCGATCGCCTACGAGAGATTGGAAAGGGAAGAAGGGGTCATCCTGGAGCTGACGCCGCTGGGTGCGCGGGCACTGTTCGGCATGCCGCTGCGTGAACTCGGAACCGCGAGAGCGGGAATGGCCGATTTACTCGGCGCCGGTGCACGGCGACTCACAGAGCAACTGTGGGAAGCGGAAAGCCTCGACCATCGATTCCGCATTCTCGACCGTTGGCTTGCCGAGAGACTCTTGGACGGACCGAGTCTTTCGAGGGCACTTGAGGGAAGCTGGCGGGCGCTGACCAGCTCGGCGGGCAGCGTCAGAATCGCCGAACTGGCCGACCGTGCGGGGGTGAGCCGGCAGCACCTGACCACCACCTTCCACCGTGAGATCGGGCTGCCGCCGAAGACAGTCGCACGGGTGGCGCGCTGCCACTGGGCGATCAGGCTCATCACCGGCAGGAACCCACCCGCGTTGTCCACGGTGGCGGAACTGTGCGGCTACACCGATCAGGCACACTTGAACAGGGACTTCCGCCTTTTGGTCGGCTCCACCCCGACCGGCCTCCTTGGTTCCGGTGCTACCCACACCGACCTCTTCCTGGGCAGTGAGATCGCGCTGCGCCCCCGGCAGCGCACCAGAACGCCGCTGGAATCAGGTCTACCGCTCTCCTGAACACCCTTCGACGATCGGGTGGTGGTCTGTGAGGCGGCGCGCCAAGACCGGAGGTGCCGGGCGTAATGGTGGGACCTGTTCGGCGCGGCCGGGCCGAAGCTCGGCTTGGTCGGGGTCACCATGATCTCCGCGTTCGCCGCGTCGAACGTACCGAAGACATTGGGCTTGGACGACCACCCTGCCATCTAGAAGAACTGAACCCGCGACCGGGAGCAAACCTCGCGGGGCACGCACGCCGACGCTTCTCGCTCATTGCAGCCTTCCCGTCGGGCTCCGGACGCGATAAATGGTGCACACCTTCAACCTCGTTGACAATAAACGGATCCTTCGGTTCAATACCGACACACGGCTCGATCAGTCCTCGCCTTTCCAAGCACGGCTTCCTGGATTTACATCCGACTGTGGAGATCCGTCCACACTGTCGATGCTCGAGACTGCACTCGATCCAGGAATTGCGCCCGGCGCAAAAGCACACTGTGTCGCCGTGAAGCGGCCCGCGACGGGTCCGATCTGATGAAAACCGCCCGCGACAGGGAACGTGGGTAGTGTGCCGTTTGGCCGTTGGCTAGCATGGGATCGAGCGGCATTCGCGGCGGCAGTCCACCCCGGTATCTCCCGGAAGGGAGGCGTGTCCGAGCGGGCATCCTGACCGACAGCAGCTCAAGCACCATTCGGCAGCGTTGGCGCGGAGCTGCCCACGACGTTCTTTTACTCTGAAGTAAGAATACCGGAGTTCGCACCGAATAGGCAGACCTGTGTTCTGCAGAGCGCAAGTACCAGGATTCTTGGTGCGACTCAGGCGGCGGCCATCGTCAGGCGTCATTTCCGCATAACGCCGTGAAACAGGTTGTCCCAGATCGTTGTGCAGCAACCACCCCGAACACAAGGAGCAGTCATGTCCACGATCAGTCAGTCCCAGTCGCGCCGAGAAGCCGTGGAGGTCGCGCTGTGGCAGATGCCTTCTCCCGAGTCGGACGCCGCCACGATGGCCTTGATCTCGGACATTCAATCAGAGGACAACGACCAGGCGGTGGGAAACAAGGCGGGCGGAGACGGCAGTTCACTACCTGAACTGGGATCTCTTTCCAAGTTCGGCTCGTGGGAGTCCGTCGCCAGTACCATCGTGCACAAGGCCGTGACCCTCAGCAAGTTCAACCCGGGGAGCGCGACCTTCGATCCGGTCGCTTGGAACAACTTCCTCCACAAGTTCTCCACGATTCCGTTCTTCCTCACCTACACCTACGACAACCGTTCCGCGTCCATCAGCAAGATCTCCCTGGAAAAGGGGGTCAACGCGGTGTCGGACCTGGTCGAGAACATCATGACGCCGGAGAACTTCAAGGGCATCGTGACGACCATCAAGAAGATCGCCACACTGGCGCTTGAGAATGAAGGACAAAAGCAGAAGAACTCCAATCAGCAGGTCGGGGTCCTTTCGCGCCACAAGCAAACCCTCTACCTCGGGGCCGTCCGGACCGACGTGCAGATGGAGTACAAGTCGGGCAAGGGGTACGAGCAACTGCAGCAGGACATCAACGTCTACCGCGGCTACGGCGTCCTCGACTTCGAGAAGTGCAAGCGCAACGCCGAGACGCTGCTGAAGTGGGACGGGCAGGACGTGGACGACTGGGAGAAGGACACGGCCAGCGCCTCGAAGTCGCCCAACAACAGCCCTGCCTGGAACCAGTAGGCCGTTCGGTATTCGCTCGGCTCCCCGGGGGTGGCGGCGTCCCCGGGGAGCCCTACCCACGGGCAGGTCCCATGTGCGCCAAAGAAGCGCTGCGTTCCGAAACAGCGACGGCCTCGACCTTCATTCAGGTGCTCGCCGAGAATCTCGGCCACTCGGACGGTGGCTACACCTTCATCCAAGAGGACGGGCGCGAGCACTTCGTGAGCTGGTCGGAGCTGTCGCGTGAGGCATTCTGCCGGGGGCGCCGGCTACTGCGGAGCGGCTTGCGCAAGGGAGACCGCATCGCGCTCATTCTCCCCGAGGAACGGGAGTTCGTCTTCACCTTCCTGGGCGCGGTCTCGGTGGGTGTCGTCCCTGTCCCTCTGTACCCGCCCATGGGCTTCGGCAAGTTCGAGGCGTACTGCGAGGACGCCATCCACATCCTTCGCTCGGCGGGCGCCCGGGAGGTCTGGATGACCCGAGGACTGGCGGATCTGCTGGATCCGCTCCTCCGGGCGGTCGAAGGTCTGCGGGCGGTCGTCTCGGAAGAGTTCTTCGCCGAGCCCATGTCGGAGAGCGCGCCTCAGCCCGAGGCGATCCTTCCGGGGGACGTGATGTTCTTGCAATTCACCTCGGGAAGCACGGCCGCCCCCAAGGGGGTGCGGGTCACGCACGCCAGTGTTCTCGCGAACTGCGCGGCCATCATCGACGCCCTTCAACTGGAGGGTGGACGAGACCGGGGCGTGAGCTGGCTGCCCCTGTATCACGACATGGGCCTGGTCGGTTTCGTGCTGGCACCGCTCATCGCACGCTGCCCGGTGAGCTTCCTCCCGACGCTGTCCTTCGCGTTCTCACCGAGAATTTGGCTGGAAACCGTGAGCCGCCATCGAGCGACGGTGACCTTCGCGCCCAACTTCGGCCTGGCGCTGGCCGTCAAGCACACTTCGGCGGACGACTTCCAGCTGCTGGACCTGTCTTGCTTGCGGGTCGTGGGCTGTGGCGCCGAGCCCAACCACCCGGAAACACTGCGCTCCTTCGCGACGCACTTCGCGGCGGCGGGACTCCGGCCTGGGGTGGTGGCACCGTGCTACGGCATGGCGGAGGCGACGCTCGCGATCTCGCTGAGCGAGAACGGGGCCCCGTTCACCCCGGACGTCATCCAGAGGGAGCCCTACCACGCGAGCGGCCTCGCCGTGCCGGCCTCGAACGCTGAGCCCCCTGGGCCGCAGGCGGTGTTCGTGCCCTGCGGACGTCCCCTCGCGGGTCATCGAATCCTCATCGTGGACGACGAGGGGAACCTCCTCCCGGACCGGCACATCGGTGAGGTGGTCTTCCAGGGGCCGAGCGTGGCGGCGGGCTACCACGGTGACCCGGAGGCGACGCGACGGAGCTTCACGGCTGATGGCCTGCGTACAGGGGATTGCGGCTATTTGGCGGACGGCGTGCTTTACGTGACGGGCCGCAAGAAGGACCTGCTGATCGTCAACGGGCGAAACCACGACCCCCAGACGGTGGAGTGGGTGGCGGCCGAGGTGCCCGGACTCCGCAAGGGCAACGTGGTGGCCTTCACCCGGCCGGGTTTGGCCACTGAGGAGGTTGTGCTCGTCGCCGAACTCCGCACCGGGGACGCGTCCGCGGTGGCACGACAGGTCCGCGGCCACATCCAGACGAAGCTGTCCCTGCCCGTGGCCGAGATCCTCCTGTTGGCGCTGGGTGAGCTGCCCAAGACCTCCAGCGGCAAGGTGAAGCGAACCAAGACACGGCAGCAGTATCTCGACGGAGTGCTCCGCCGTGGAGCCCTCCATCAGGCGAACTGAACATCATCAACCACGCACTTTCGACGAGGAGCAGCCATGCAAACCCAGCTGATGACACCCCACGAGCGAGACCAGCTGCACTCGCTGATCCGCGAGAAGCTGGACCTCGGCGGTGCGGAGAAGATCGAGGACACCACGTTGGTGAGGGAGCTGCCGGGGGTCGACTCCATGAAGCTCCTCGGCCTCTTGGGCGCGGTCGAACTGGGCTTCCGGGTCAACTTGGGTTTCGAGGCCATCCCGCAGGTAAGAACCGTGCGGGACATCGAGCAACTGATCTGCGATTCGCGCGAGCAGTACGCCTCGCGCGTGTCCTGAGTCCGGAGGGCGACGTGCGGCCTCTGATTCAGGAGCAGATGCGACGAGAGGCGTTGGAGATCGCCATGTGGGCGGAGGGCAGGCAGGCGCTCTCGCAGGACGTGCTGGCGAAGCTGGGACTCCTCGGCCCCGACGGCCACGCGCTCGCCGAGGGAGACCAGGAGACGGGCGTCGGCAATGCCTACGAGGGAGACGGCAGTGGACTGCCCGCCCTGGGGCCGTTGGCATCGTTCGGCTCATGGCAATCCGTGGCCGCCACCATCCTGCGCAAGACCGGCGATTCCGCCGGTTTCGACCAGTCTTCCACCCTGTTTGGGATTCTCCGGTGGATAATCTTCGAACTCCAGTTCAAGACGATGCCGTTCCTCGCCAATATCGTCAGCGACAGCCGCAGCGTGTCCATCTCGTCCCTCTCCCTGTCTCCGGCCATCTCGGCGGTGACCAACCTGCTCGGAGGATTGGTGACACCGGTTGCGCTCAAGGGCATCATCGACTCCCTCAAGAAGATCGGCCAGCTGGCTGTCGAGAACAGGGGGCACGAAGAGAAGAACAGCAATGTGCAGCAAGGGGTCCTGACCGTAGTGAACGGGGAGGTGCGTCTTGGGCTGCTCCGCACCACGGTGTGGATGAAGTACCGGACAGGCAAGGGTTACCAGCAGCTCAATCAGCAGATCACCGTCAGCCGGCTGTTCGGAAGCCTCGACTACGACAAGTGCATCCGTAACGCCGACACGCTGCTGGCATGGGACGGGCAGGACGTGGATGGCTGGGTGAGGGGCGCGTCCAGCAGTCCTTATCCCCCTAACACCAGCCCAGCCTGGAACAGCTGAGTCACTCGGCGTCTCCCGCGCGAGCAGTCGGCGCTCACTGCGGAAGGTGCCCGCAGAGCGACGCCGATGGCGTGCTTGGCTGCCTCTGTGCTGAAGAAGCTCTGCCGTTCGCGCCGCTGATCTGTGTCACCACGGCCTCGGTGGCTGTCTCGGGTGCCGCCGTCGCCGCGAACAGAGCGCTCGTAAGCGTGCCCGCCGCCCACCCGGGCCTTGCCAAACCTGACCTCCTGCTGGTACTTCCCTTCCTGATCTGGACTGAGAAGACCGAACAAGGCCACGGCCCGGTCCGCGCCGGGCCCGGAAACAGCCGGCGTTCGCCCGAAAGATCAGCGACCGAGTGCGTCCGGCTGGAACCCCGGACAACGTGCTGCATTGCGGGGTCCGCCAGGCTAGGTTGAGGATCATGCGCTTCGGACTCTTCGTCCCGCAGGGCTGGCGGCTGGACCTGACCGGCATCGAGCCTGTGGACCACTGGAAAACCATGCTCGGCATCGCGAAACACGCGGAGGCGGGCCCCTTCGAATCGATCTGGGTCTACGACCACTTCCACACGGTGCCGGAGCCGACCGAGGAAGCCACCCACGAGGCGTGGTCACTGATGGCGGCCTTCGCCGCGGCCACCGAAACCATCCGGCTCGGGCAGATGTGCACCTGCATGGGCTACCGCAACCCGGCGTACCTGGCGAAAGTCGCCGCGACCACCGATATCATCTCCGGCGGGCGCGTCGAGATGGGTATCGGCGCCGGCTGGTACGAACACGAATGGCGGGCTTACGGCTACGGCTTCCCGAGCGCCGGCGAGCGGCTCGCCCAGCTCGACGAAGGCGTCCGGATCATGCGGGACCTGTGGACCACCGGAAAGTCCACGCTGGAAGGCGAGCACTACCGCACCGACGGCGCGATCCTGCGCCCGCTACCGCTGCAGGACGGCGGGATCCCCCTGTGGATCGCCGGTGGCGGCGAGAAGAAGACCCTGCGGATCGCCGCGCGATTCGCGAAATACACCAACTTCGCCGCCGATACCGAGACCTTCACCCGGAAGTCGGAGATCCTGGCCGAGCACTGCGAGGACGTCGGCACGGACTTCGGCGCGATCGTGCGCTCGGCCAACTACAACGGCGTCATCGCCGAGACCGAGAAAGAGGTCCAGGACAAGCTGGCCTGGCTCAAGGACCACTACGCGAAGCACGCGTCACCGGAGGCGGCCGAGCGCGCGTACTCGGTCTTCACCGCCGGGGTGGGCATCGGTACACCCGAGCAGGTCGCCGAGCGACTGGCCAAGCTGGAAGCACTCGGCATGACCTACGCGATCTTCAACTTCCCCGAAGCCGCGTACGACCGCTCCAGCATCGACCTCTTCGCCAAGCACGTCGTCCCGGCGCTGAACATCTAGAGCCTTACGACGAGGGTGGGAGAACGGTAGTGGTGGTTAACGCGGTCGGCGCTTCCGCATCTTGAAGGCCACCACGCCCGCCACGGCGAGGACAGCCACGGTCAACCACACCGCGGTCGGCACACCGGAAAACAGGCCGGCGGCAGTCACCAGGGATCCGATCAACATGAGTGGTGCTCCTTCGATGGTCGCTATCGCGACGGTTTGACCGTTGATGACGACGCTACGAACACCGCCCCGGGTGTGTCGTCGGTTCGCGGGAGGAACCGCGGTGGAGATTTCCCAGGCAGATGTCCACCCCCTCTCCACCTCCAGCACCAGGACACCCTGCCCGGAAACCGGTTAGCGTCACCGCCGATCGCTTCAGTGGCCGCACAGGACCGGGGAGGGTGTGATGGCGAGCATGCATGCCGCATCGACGTCGGCAATGCGCCAGGACGGTGCCCGGTGACCGACGTCCTGATCGCGGGCGCCGGACCCACCGGGCTCACGCTGGCCATCGAGCTGGCCCGCCGGGGCGTCGACGTGCGCATCGTCGACCGAGCCGGCGAGCACTTCCCCGGTTCGCGCGGCAAGGGGCTCACCGCACGCACCCAGGAGGTGCTGGACGACCTCGGCGTCGCCGAAGAGGTGCTGCACTACGGGTTCCGGCACCTGCCACACCGGCGGTACCTCGACGGCGACCTGATCGCCGAGGCCGACCCGCACGCCCTGCGGGCACCCACACCGGATCGCCCCTACGACGGCGGGCTGCTGATCCGCAGTGGCGGATCGAGCGGATCCTGCGCGCGCGGCTCGCCGAGGACGGCGTGCGGGTGGAACTGGCCGCAGGCCTCGCCGGGTTCAGCCAGTCCGCGAACGGTGTGCACGCGGTGCTGGATACCGGCGAGCGGGTGGCCGCGCGCTACCTGGTCGGCTGCGACGGCGGCCGCAGCACCGTGCGCAAGGCACTCGGCGTGCGCTTCGAGGGCGAGAGCGGGGAGCGGGCCATGCTGCTCGGGGACGTCGAGGTCGACGGGCTCGAACCGGACGCCTGGTACCAGTGGACCGTTCGCCGGCGCGGGTTCCAGGCCCTGTGCCCGTTCCGCCACGAGCGGTCGTGGCAACTGCAGGCCGTACCGTTCGGCGACTTCGGCGCGGAGGGAGGCCTCCCCGAACCGTCGCTGCCGTACTTCCGGCGGATCGTGGACGATCTCGCCGGCGGGCACGGCATCCGGCTCACGAAGGCAAGCTGGCTGTCCACGTACCGGGTGAACGTGCGGATGGCCGACAGGTTCAAAGTGGGCCGGGTATTGCTGGCCGGCGACGCGGCGCATGTGCATCCGCCTGCCGGCGGCCTCGGCATGAACACCGGCATCCAGGACGCGTACAACCTGGGCTGGAAGCTCGCCATGGTGTGTTCCGGCGTGCGGGAGTCGCTGCTGGACAGCTACCAGGAGGAGCGGCTCCCGGTCGCCTCGTGGACGCTCGGCGTGAGTGCCGAGGGGCTGCGCAGGGTCGCGGAGCGGTTCGTCAACGGTGGCAGCACGGACATCGCGGATGGCGCGCCCCCGGATGGCCAGCAGCTCGAACTCGGCTACCCGGCCAGCTCACTGTCCGTCGACGGCGACGCCGGGAACGGACCGCGTGCCGGTGATCGGGCCCCCGACGCGCCCTGTGTGGACAGCTCCGGTACGCCACGGCGGCTGTTCGACGCCCTCCGGGGCTCCCATTTCACCCTGCTCGGCTTCGGCGAGTCCTGCGCCGGACCGCTGCAGGACGCCGGCACCGTCCACCGTGGACTCATCAAGCCGGTGTCGGTCGGCGCGCCGGGCAGTGGTGCCGATCTGGTGGACGTCGAAGGGCACGCGCGGACCGCGTACGGCGTCACCGGGGACACCCTCGTCCTGGTGCGGCCTGACGGCTACCTGGCGCTGCGCGCGCCCGGCGGGAGCAGAACTGCCGTGCGGGACTACCTGGACCGGGTCGGAGTCAGCCGGAGCGCTTGACCGTGGCGGCGATGATGTGGCCTGTCAGTCGTCGCTACGTCGTACTCGTCCGGTTTCGTCTCGGAGCGCGAGTTCGGATGTCGCTTCTTCCACCTTCTGTTCGAGTCGCGCGTCGTTCTCGAGAAGGGTGAGCAATTCGGCGTCGCTCAGCTCAAGCAGCAACACGGTGATGTGCACCGCCAGGATGGGCTGGTGGTTCTGCACTCGCGGAAGTAAAGCCTGACCGAGCCGGGCCTTCCTCTGCTCAGGGCTCAACCCGGCGAGCGCTTCCGCGTTCACTTCGGAGGGCGGCACGGTCAGCTCGGCCGGGTAGGCGCACACCACACCGCGACCCGGCTCATCGACACATCAGTCATCGCGCTACCGCCTTCTTCGCTCATACCGCCGGCATACCCACTCCCCTGCCGGCCGAACCCCGGATCAGGAGGGAAACCTCGTGCCGCGCGGCACTGCCAGGCCGCCGGGGATAAGGCGAAAGGCCTCGCCCTTCAGCCCCTTACCTCGCCTGATCAGGGAATGAGCGAGGGTAAGGGGTCAAGTCAGGTGCGTCTCTAGGTGATCACCCGATGCTCCAGGGCACCCCTCAGGACGACTCTGATCACTACCAACGAGACACAGAGTTCCTGAAGGGACATGACCGTGATCAACAGCAACGACGTCCTTCTCACCGGCGTGCTGGCCGAGGTCGACTACCGTGCCGAGCAGATGCTCAAGGCGGGTCGCAACGCCTGGATCGACCGAGCACGCCGCGCGGGTAAACGACTCCGCGCACACCGCGCCCAGACCCGGGCGACACTCCACTAGCGCCGCGCCCTCACGCAGCCTGCCGGGGCTCGTGGGGCTTCACCGCGACACACTTACGCCTGTCCATTCTCGCCACCCTAGAGAACAAGGTCCACGAAGCTTGATGAAGCACCAGCAGATCCTCGACGCCCGGCTGGGCGATTGGCGAAAGCTCATCCGGGCCCTCCACGCGCGGTTCCTCACCGGCGACTTCGCCAAGGGACTCGCGTTCGTCACCGCCGTCGGCGAGGCCGCCGAACGCGCCGGCCACCACCCCGACGTCAACCTGACGTACTCCTTCGTAGACCTGAAGCTGATCAGCCACGACGTCGCCCGGATCACCCAGCGCGACATCGACCTTGCCCGGCAGATCAGCGAAATCGCCCGCGCGCAAGGGATCGAATCCGACCCGGGCGGACTCGCCGAGCTCGAACTCGCACTGGACTCCGCCGACCTCGCCGCCGCCGGCCCGTTCTGGGCAGCCTTGCTCGCAGGCGGGTTCACCGGCGATGACGTCGTCGATCCCGGCGGACGGCTGCCCTCGCTCTGGTTTCAGCACACCGACGCGCACGAGACTCCACGCCAGCGTTTCCACCTCGACCTGTGGCTACCGCACGACATCGCCCAAGAACGCATCGCGGCCGCGGTCGCCGCAGGCGGACAAGTGGTCTACGACGACGAAGCCCCTGCCTTCGTCGTCCTCTCCGATCCCGAAGGCAACAAAGCCTGCGTGTGCACGTTCCTCAATCGCTGAACCACGTCGCGACCCGGGCGCCTACGGCTCGATATCGAAGGCTCAAGTGCTCTGCCATGCGGCGAACGCCGTTGTGAAATCAACGGCGGCGACGCTCGTTACATCGGTCTTAGCTGCTTCGGCAAGCGATTCGCACAGGCGACGCCGACTCACGTTTTACCGACAACTTAATCATCTTGACCACGTCGATCCGGTTTGAATAGCGTGATTCTGCGCCTGACTTGGAGGTCAGACCAGGTTTCAACCGCGATCCCATCGACAGCCGCCGCGTTTGCCCACTGGGAGCAGACAGCCGGACGGCCTGGGACAGCAAGGCTTCCGACACCGACTGTTTCCAGATCTGGCTCTCATCACCACGCTGACGAGGAAAGGTGAGCATGTTGAACAAGCTTCGTTACGGCGCCGCGCTGGCCGCCATGGGTCTGGCGACCACGATCGGGACGCCCGCCACCGCGCAGGCAGCGTCGACACTTGTCGCCGAGCGACACTGCGCGGCGGCGGCCTGGTGTGACGTCGGCTTCTACAGCTACGGCGGCCCATTGGTGATCGAGTCCGATGTCTCGGGCGGCGCCAACGTGGCCATCAAGTCCTACATCAGTTCATCGGATTGCTTCCGGTACGGGATGGTGAACGACGCACCACTGAACTGGGCCTGCCAGTCGCCTGGCTATGGCGACCGATACGCCCTCGTCGGCCTCGCCGACGAAAATGGCGCCTGGCAGAGTATGTACATCAAGGTCTACCGGGTTTGAATCTTCTGGTTTCCTCGGAGGGGCGGACGATCGCAGCGATCGTCCGCCCTTGCCCATTTCCCCAGTCGTCATTCTTCACATAAAACGACCACTCGGTGAACGGTCAGCATTCGCGGGCGGCGTGAAACCGGGCCTCGCCGTAGTCGGCGTTGGGTTCGTAACCGGGGTAGGCCTTCCAGGTGCCGATGTTGGATTCCAGGCACCACACCCGGTCGGTGGTGTTGGACCAGCTGCGGATGCGGTAGTTGCCGATACTGATGCCGCTCCAGCCGTTGCTGCAGGTTGTGGACCCGCCGTAGTTCGGTGCCGTGTGTACGCAGAGCTCCGGCCGTGGCGCCGCGACGGCGGTGGGGGCGAGCGCGGTCGCGGCCGTCGCCGCGGCCGCGACCGCCAGGGCGGTCAAGCTCATCTTCGTCACGTCTTCTCCTTCGTTGATGTCGGAAGAACGAAGATCAGTAGCCCACGAAGCGGCGTCCTTGGACAAGACGGTTCAGCCTTCGCTTAAATGGTTGCAACGCAAAGGAAGCGCGATGGCGAGCAGAGGCCGCGGTTGCGCAGCAGGGAGCGGATATCCCTGGCCGCGGGATGACCGATCCGGTCGAACTCCGCGAGAGCGTCGTGCCAGTACTTCTGGGCGGTGGTTGCTTCGCCGGCGGAGTCCGACAGATGCCCGATGGCGCGCAGGGTCGCCGCTCTGCCCTCGATGTCCCCGATTTCGGTGCGAATGGACAGAGCTCGACGGAAGCCGTCCATGGCGTCGTCGTACCGGCTCGCGTGGTGGTGGAGCCGACTCAGATTGTGCAGGGCCAGCGCCTCGAGGTGCTTGTCATCGAGTTCCACACTCAACTTCAGTGCTTCGAGAAGTCGTTCCTGCGCGATCCCTGTCATGCCGAGGTCCGCGGCGACGTATCCCAGGTTGCACAACGCCTTCGCCTGCCCGACAGCGAACCTTGTTCGGTCGCACAGCTTCACTGATTGCTCCAGGACGGTGATCGCTCGGTGCGATCTCCCCGCGTGGTGGAGGACCATGCCGAGGCAGTCGAGAGCCGCTGCCCGCCCGGCAGGGATGTCCAACTCGTGGAACAGGCGTTCGGCACGACGCAGATGCCTTCTTGCCATGAGTGGGTCGTGTCCACTGCAGCGATACGCGGCTCCGAGGCTGTAGTGCATGGCCGCTTCGGCGGTCTTGTCTCCAGCACGCTGGGCCGCGGTCAGCGCCGCCGCGGCCATGGAACTCCAGGTGGCGACATCATAGTTACGCCAAAGATGGCCGCGGAGGACATCGGTCAGCTGCCACGAGAGCTCCTGCGGCCCCTGTTCGGCCGTGTGCAGGACCGAAGCGGCCAGGTTGCCGTGTTCGGCCGCGAGCCAGTCCTTCGGCGCGACGTCGCCTTCCTCGGCGGAGCGGCCTGTCTCGGGCAAAGAGCAAAAACGCAGCATGCCTGGATATGCCTGTTCGGTGATCCTTGCCGCCGTGCGCAAGTAGTAGTCCGCAAGCCGTCGTCGTGCGGAGGAGCGTTCTTCCTCGCTGTCCACCTCGACGCAAAGCTGGGCCGCGTACAGGCGAAGCAGATCGTGGATCTGGTATCGGTCTGGAACGCGACGGTGAACCAGATGGTTCTCGGTGAGCCGCTCGACGAGCTGCACCGTGCCTTCCACGGTGTCCCCTGCCAGCGCGGCCAGCGCCGCGATGCTCACATCAGCCGAAGGAATGAGACCGAGCAGGCGAAACAGACGGGCGGAGTCCCGGTCCAGTGTCGCGTAAGAGAGGTCGAACGCCGCTTGAACCGCCACACCTTCGGTCCGGCCGACAGTCAGCTCGGCGAGACGGTTGCCGGTGCGGAGCGCGGCCACGTAGCCCTCGAGGCTGCCGAGGGCCTCGCGTGCGAGGTTCGCCGCGGCGATCTTCAGCGCCAAGGGCAGGCGTGCGCACAGCTCGCTCAGCTCGACAAGAGCCGGGGTTTCCGGGCTCCGGCCCGACAATCGGGCGAGCAGCGCGATGGCATCACCTTCGTCGAGCACATCCAGCTCGACGAACCTCGCGTCGGTGTGCAGTCCGAGGGCGGACAGGTCGTTGCGGCTGGTCACCGCCACCACACTGCGAGCATTGGCGGGCAGGACCGGAAGGACTTGCTCCCAGCCAGTCACGTTGTCCAGCACGAGAAGTACCTCGCGGTCGGCAAGCAGGGAACGCAGCAAGCCCGCACGCGCGTCGACATCGAGCGGGACCGAATCGGAATCGACGCCGAGACCGGTGAGGAACGCGGTCAGCGCGTCGCCCGCCGTCCGGGGAACGGCGTTCGAATAGCCATGAAGGTCGTAGTGCAGCTGCCCGTCAGGAAACCGGCCACTGACCCGATGTGCCCAGTGAATCGCGAGCGCCGTCTTCCCGACACCCGCCGAGCCGGTGATGACGACGACGCGCGCGGCGCGGTGGGAATCGAGTGCCGACACCAGAAAGGCGTCGAGATCCGCCAGTTGCCGGTCCCGGCCCAGGAAGACAGGACTTTCCGGTGGCAGCTGTTCCGGCGCCGGCCGTGTCCCGCCGCGGCCTGGTCTCGGACGGATCGGCTCGAGACAGCGCAGATAGGCGCTACGCAGCTCGGGTCCGGGGTCGACACCGAGGAGTTCGCCGAGCCTGCCGCTGATCTCATGGAACAAGCGCACGGCGGCCTCTCGTTGTCCCGTGGCCGCCAGCGCGTCGATGATTCGCGCGTTGACACCCTCGTGTAGTGGTTCCGCCGCCGCGGCCTGACGTAACCGCGGCAGGGCATCCTGATGACGACCGCCTGCGAAGGCGAGATCGGTATAGGACAGCACGACGGTTATCCACCGCTGTGTCAGGGCGACGATGACCGGAAGCTGCTGAATCTCCGCCCCGAGATCGGCCAGCACAGCGCCACGCCACAATGAGAGGGCTTCGCGGTATTCGGACTCGGCCGCGACGAGCAGGCCGGTCCCGTGCAAGGTACCGGCGTCGGCCACGCGGACAGCGAACTCCAGAATGTCGCTCTGCGTGGACTCCAGGACAAGCTGATACCCGGTGCCGCTCCTGAGCAGTCGCGTGCCCGCCCCGCCCGGCCCCAAGAGTCGCCGGAGCCGGGACACGTACGTCTGGATCAGGTTTCTGTACGTCGAGGGCACGTTCTCCGCCCACAAGACATCGACGATGTCGGACTGCGCGACCGGCTCGTTCGCTCGCAGGGTCAGCAGGCCGAGCAGTCGGCGCAACATCGGCGCACCCACCTCGACCCGGTGCTCGCCATCATGAACCGTCAATGGGCCGAGGACGTCGATCCGCAGTACCGCCACGGCGGCTATCTCGGCGTCTGAAAGACCCGTGGCATCGAGGAGTTTCCGCACGGACCGACGTTGTGGTCTGCCGCCCGACTCGCGTTCTATGTCCCGCAGCGTACGCACACTGATGCCGGCCTTGTGTGCCAGTTCGTATTGGGTGACTCCCGTACGTGCCCGATAGGCGCGCAGCGCTTTTCCCAAAGTCATGACGCCCCCCAGCGTTCGTTCTTGGCCACCTATCACCAAAATACCGCGCCGTGGTCGCCGAACTACCCCTTTTTCTGCCGGTCACCGGCGATTTCTGCCGGTGACGACCTTTTTCTCCTGGTCAGCGCGGTAGCGCGGCTCAAGAATCGCACCATGCCCGCGGACCGGGGCCCTGCTTAGGCTGGATCGACGAACACTTGGGGGTCTTGTGTTGCGCATCCACTTTTCGGCGGCCGATGTGCTGGGAACGAGGATTTCGGCCGCGCCCGATCCGCTGTGGGAACTTCTCCTGAGCCTGCACGCAGCGCAAACAGTCGGAATCGCCGGGACGCTCCGTGCGTGGCGCACGGCGGTACGCGGGAAACTCGCACCGTCGGCCGCCCTGCTGTGGCCCTTGGCGCGGCCAGTGGGCTACTCACCGGATTTCCTGACGCCGACAGCAGGGGAAACGGACCTCGGTACAGGTCTGGACCAGCTTGTGGCGACATCGACCACGAAACTCCGGGCCGACCTTTCGCTGCTGGCCAAGAGAACGCGCCTGACGTCCTGGATGACCGATCTGGCCGATGGCCGGAGCGCCGCACTCGACCGGCTGCGCGCCGCGTTGGAGGCATACCACGCGGCCGCGATCGAGCCCTTCTCCGAGGTCATCAGGCAAGCGGTCGGGATGGATCGTGAGCGGAGAGCCGCGACCGCGGTCGCGAAAGGGCTGGGATGCATGTTGACGACTCTGCACCCGGACATTCGCTGGGATGACGGTGTCCTGGAAGTCGCCTATCCGGTGGAGCAGGAAGTACGCCTGGACGGGCGAGGGCTGACATTGGTGCCCTCGTTCTTCTGCCAACCGGGCCCCATCACGCTGTTGACGCAGACCGAACGGCCTGTGCTGGTGTATCCCGTTGATCGAGAACTCGCCTTCGGCGCTCTCCGCGGCCACGCGCGTCTCGACCGGTCGCTGGCCGCGTTGCTGGGCAAGACCCGAGCACGTGTCCTGTACGCCATCGCGGCGACGGCGCCGATCACGACAACGGATCTCGCCCGGGCGGTCGGAGTCTCCGCCGCCGGGGTCAGCCAGCACACCGCCGTGCTCAGGGAAGCCGGGCTCATCACCACGGTTCGGGATCGTGGCTACGCGGTTCACCACGTCTCGGTGCGAGGCCGGTCGTTGCTGATCGGGTAGGGGTGTCCGGGCAGCCGTGCCGCCAGGACACCCCGTCGCTCACTCGATCCGGATGCAGGCGTACTCGCCCATGTACGGCTTGTCGTCTCCCGGCTTCACCGCGACACACAAGTCCGAACCAGGCTTGAAATAGCCGTTTCCGGAACCGAAATACCAGTCGACGTACGGATTCGGCCCACAACCGGCCCGCTGCTCGTTCTCCCAATGGTGGTCACCGGAGTCACGGCCGAAGAGCTTGAAAGTCACACCGCAATACCAACCCGGAGGAAGAACGGTGTAGACCCCCTGCGCGCGGTCGACGTGGTTGCCCACCCCGGCGACGTTGATACACAGTTCGTGCGCGGCTCCAGGACCGCCGGTGAAGGTACAGCCGTGTGCGTCTTGGGTTCCGATTTCGCCCGCTGTCGCCGTAGCGGCATTGCTCACCAGCAAGGCGGCTCCGGCAGCGAGCGTTGCCGCCACGGCTCGCACCTTTCGCAAACTTCCCGATTTCACGAATCACTCCAATTCATTGTTGCCCGATGAATTGGAGAGTAGAGGGGGCACGCGACCGTTTCCCAAGATTTCAGGCCTACCTGAAATCGTTTGCCTATCGACGGAGTGTCAGTCAGGTACGACGTCGATCGAGATGGCGGCGCGCGCCCGCTTCTCCAGTTCGTCCAGGTCACCAGGCGTGGCCGCGTCGATGAAGAAGCTGACGGACCGATCATCGGAACTGGCCAGTGGCACCAGTTTCGTTCCCCGTGGCTGGTGTACCAGGACCGCGCGCAGGGTCGGGGCGTCGTCCGGGGCGCCGGGCAGGATGTCCGGCCACACGCCGCTGGCGCCGATCCACACAGGTTTGACCTCCGGCCACTCGACGGTGACGTCGACCAGTTTCCCGGGCACATGCTCGAGGTAGACCTGCCGGGCGTAGCGGGTCGGACGCGGATATGAGGCGCGTTCGCCGAGGGCGATGCGAATGATCTCCGGTTCCAGCGGGGCGCCGGTGGCCAGGTGATAGAGCACCAGAAGACCGTCGCCGGGGGTGCGGCCGGCGATCTCCATCAGCCTGGGCACCCCGTCCTGCCCGACGCGCCATTCTGAGTGCGCGATGCCGTCGGCGAACGCCAGGGTGCCGAGCAGCGCCCGGTTGGCGTCGAGGACGGCATTGCGGACTCCCTCGTCGGCGGCGGGAACGCTGTGCGCGAGTTCGACGAACGTCCGGGCGTGCGAGTCGGTGGTTTCCTTGCCGGTGACCGAGGCGAAGATTATCTCTCCGCGCTGTACGAGGCTTTCCACCGAATACTCCGGGCCGTCCACCTTGACCTCGACCAGGACGACCTCGTGGGCGGGATACCCGGCGAGGCGGCGGCGCAGCTCTTCCTCACCGTGCACGGTCTCGACCCCGGAGCTGGACGCGCGGCCCGCTGGTTTGACCACCGCCGGATAGGTGACGCCGGACAGATCGGCGGTTTCCCGGTCTCCGGCGGGGATGGTCAGTGACGGCGGGCTGAGCTCGGGCGCGTACCAGCGTTGCAGGAACTTGCTACGGCAGGCGCGGCTGGCACGCAGGCCGGGCGACGGGACGCCGAGTGCGTCGCAGAGCAGTCCGGTCGGCTCGGCCAGGTAGTCCCCGACGGCGTAGGCGCCCACGATGTCGTACTTGGTCCGCCACGCGGTGGCCTGTGCGATCGCCCCGGCGAGAAAGGCGCCCTGCACGGTGAAATCGCCCGAGACATAGCCGATCTCGGTGATCTGCGAGGCCGGGTTGTCCGGGTCGCCGATCGCGGCTGTCGCCTGCTCGCGGTAGGACTGCGCGGTGATCACCAGGACCCGCAGGCCACGCCGGGTCACCTCGTCGAGATAGAGCGGGTTGCGCCGGATCACCGGGAACGAGCCGGTGAGGATGACGGCGCCGGGCTTACCGGTCCGCTGGGTCATGCTGTCTCCTCTGGTCGGTCTCAGCTGTCGGTGCCGGTGACGCGGATCGGAAGGCCCCAGGAGGCGAGCTTCTCGATCCACTGCCTAGCGGTGACCGGATCGGGGGCGCCTTGAACGAGCCCGGCCGGGAGAGCTCCGTCGAGAAGCTCGCCGATGCCCAGGGCGAGCGGAACGGAAACGCACCGGGCCATGGCGCTGGCGCCGGGCTCGCCGGTGAGGTCCAGCGAATACCGGCCGGACCAGGTTCGGCCGTCCTCGCCGCGGACGGACAGTTCGACCGCGAGCACCACCCGGTCCCGGTCTTCCGCACGCGTCGGGTAGCGGGCGGCGAGTTCCCCCGCGAGCTCGGTGATCCGGTCGGGGTCGCCCTCACGCAGCTCGGTGAACACCTCCTCCCAGGCGTCGAGCCAGCCGTCCAGGCGGAGGGTTCCACGGACGAAGGTGTCCAGCTGCCAGCTCTCCGGCACTCCGTACTGGCGGATGTAGGGCAGGCTGTCCCGGTTGGGGTAGACCTCGAACCGTTCCCCGTCGAGATCGAGCGGCCGCGCTACCTCCCATGGGCGGTCCGCGATGTGCTTGTCGCCGGCCTCGACGTAGTGCGCCGGTGTGAGCAAGGCGGTCAGCACACCGCGGGGTGCCCAGCTGAACCGGTACCGGAACTCGTTGGGCTCGGCGGGCACGCCGCCGCAGTAGGAGGTGAACGCGGCGGTGGCTCTCGTGCCGGGTCCCAGTGCCCGCGACGCCCGTTCGACCAGGACGTCGGCGAAGAGGTGGTCGATTCCCGGGTCCAGTCCGATTTCGGTGAGGACCGTGAGCCCGGCCGCGGCCGCCTCCTCGGCCCTGTTCCGGATCTCGTCCGAGGCGTAGCTGCTGCAGGCGAAGTGGGCGCCGTTGTCCAGGCAGAGACGCAGCAGCAGCGGATGTTCGGTGCCCGGCAGCATCGAGACGACGACGTCTCCCTCGGTGATTTCCGCGGCCAGGGCTTCCGGGGTGAAGCACCGGGGTTCGCCTGCCGCGCCGAGACGAGCGAGGCAGGCGGCCGCTTTGGCTTCGGTGCGGCCCCAGAGCACGACGTGCGTCCGCTCGGCCAGGGCGGTGAGACCGGGCCCGGTGGACAGGCCGGTGCCGACCCAGTGCACGGTCGGTGTGTCAGGCATGGTCTTCCTTCCGATGGAGGTCATGGGAAGCGCAGGCGGCGGTGAACGCGGCTTCGGCGCGGCGCCAGACGCCGGAATCGTCGAGGACGGCCAGATGCGGCGCCAGATCCGCGGCGAAGTCCACGGTCGCCTCACGCGGCACCAGAGAGGGAAGATTGTCGATCGCGATCACGTCTAGTCCGTCCCGCTGGAGCACCGGGTCCTGCCAGGTGGTGGTCCGGTCGTAGATCGGCAGGGTGTGGCACGGCGATCCGACATCGCAGGTGACGTCGGCGATCACGGACAGCCGTCGGGGGCGCCGGAGCGTCTCGGTGGTCACGAACGGGGGGATCGGCCCTGTGGCGAGGACCGCGTTGACGAGGACGTCGTGGTCGAGCAAGGCCGCGACGTCGAGGTTCTCGGTCTCCGCGAGATCCCAGCGGGTCACTTCCGCGCCCGCCGCGACGAGCGCGTCCCCGGCCCCGCTTCCGCAGCGGCCGAGTGCCCCGATGACCAAGGCTCGCAGAGGTTCCGCGTTCTCGGCGAGAGCCTTGTCGAGTTCTCCGCGGGTGGTCGGCGTCAAGGGCTCGACCAGAGCACCGCGGTGACGCAGGACGGCGAGCGCGGCGCCGACGTAGCCCGCCCAGTACCCGAAAGCGGCGACCCGGCGTCCTCGCTCGTCGACGAGGCTTTCCAGGTCCAGCAGTGTCCCGCCGCCCTCGGTGAATCTGCGCAGCAGGTTCACCGAGCCAGGCTGGTCCTTGTAGGCGTGCCCGAAGAAGATGTGCCGGTGCCGCAAGAGGTGGGGCCGGTCGGGCAGTTCCTTCAGGCCCACCACGTACACGTCTTCCGGGGCGTCCGGCCAGCTCCCCGGCGGGACCAGCGCACAGCCCGCCGCCGCGTACTCCTCGTCGCCGAACACCCGTCGCGACGAGCGCTCCACGCTGATGGCGACGCCCTCGCGGATCAGCTTCCCCGCCGTTTCCGGGGACAGCGGCGCGCGCCGTTCGGTCGGGCGGGACTCGTCGCGCATCAGCAACGTCAACTCGGTCACAACACCAGCTCCGCACTGTCGTCTTCGGTGGATCCGGCCACCGCGACGTCACGAAGCAACGGCTGTTCGAGGAAGTAGGCGAAAGAGGCGTACCCACGCCAGATCCGGTGCCACTCCCCCGCCACAACCGCTTCGCCGCTGGTGCGCCGCACCCGGTCCAGGTAGGCGACGATGATATCGGCGGCCTGCTTGGCGTGCCCCGCGGAGAAGTTGTCGATGGTCAGGTGTGCCTGCTCGTAGCAGTCGTCGAAACCGTGGTGGCGCAGCTTCTGGATCTCGTGCAGCCGCATCTCGCCGGAGCCGAACATCTCGATCGCCAGGTTGTAGCCGAGGATCTCGTTGTAGAACCGGTCGGGGAACAGGCACATCGACAGTTGCTGCAACGCGAAGCCGTACATGTCGTCGGGCAGCTCGTCCTGGTCGGCGAACTCCTCGGTGCGGATGTGCGGCAGGTCCCGGCCCTGGCTGACCATCGCGCGACGGGTCAGGGTGAGATGGTTCTTGCGCAGGTCCCCGTTGCCCATCTCGTCGGCGTGGATGCGGAACAGCATCCCGTCGCTTTCCCGTTCCCGGCGGCCCAGCCTGCCGACGCGGTGCAACCAGGCGCCATCGATCAGGTAGGTCAGCTGGTAGGTGCTCTGCCGGAACAGAACTTCCTCCACGTCCGGGACCTCGCTCAGCGGCTCGTACGGGTCCACCAGCTTCTCCCAGTAGATCTTCTCCGCTCGCGCGTAGAGCGCGTCGGCGTCGTACTCGAAGAAGCTCGCGTCGGTGTAGCGGCCGCCCGCGCCGTGTTCGAACAGCACCTGCGCGTCGGCGAAGCAACGCTCCGCGCGCTCGATGGCTACCGGCAGCGTGTTGGCGTGGTTCTCGATGTTGACCAGACGGTGGAAAAGGTCGCGTTCGTCGGCCGGCGGCGAGTCGTCGAACACCACGTCGCCGGGAGCGGCCTCGGCGAACGCGGCCGACCATCGGGCGGCGAGTTCGTCGCCGACGGTGTTGAGGCGCACCGTGATCGACGGCCGGTCACCCTTGTGCACTGTGGCGACCCAGTCGGCGAGCACCTCGGCTTCGGCTTCGTCGAAGATGCCGAACATCGGCCCTCCGAACCGGGTCGCGGCGAGGAACCAGCAGTCGCCGTCGTCGCGCTCCGCCAGATACGGCGAGTCCCGGAATTCGGTGAGGAACGCGGCGAGCGCGTCGGGTTCCGCGCCACCGGCGGCCCGGCCGAATCCGGCGAACACGTCCACCAGGTGCCGGTCACCCAGCGAGACCCCGCCGTGCTGCCGACCGGCCAGCGGCGCGTGCCGGGAGATCACTTCGGCGACTCGTGACTCCAGCGTCTGGGTACGACGGAACTCGGCGAGTTCGGTGAGCAGCCGCACGTGCTCGCGTTCGCACGACAGTGTCACCGCGACCGCCGCCAGCACCCGCTCGCGATCCTCCGGGCTCGCCTGGGCGGCGTATTCGGCGAGCAGGTCATCGAGATCACCGGCCGGGATCGGCGGCGGAGTACCCAGCAACCGATCGTCGACTCCCAGCCGGTGGAAGGCGTGATGCAGGCCGACGACCTCGGGCAGGAAGTTGCCCGGCAGCACCGCGAGCGAAAGCGGGAGACAGGCGAGCAGGATCGTCGCGGGGCGGGCACCCGCACGGTCGAGAAAATCGGCGGCGGCGACGTCCGGCAACGCCGCCCCCGCGTCTTCCAGTGCCCGCGCCCGGTGGTGCTGCGCGGATGCGAGGGGATCGCCGCCCCCTGCCAGGTCGAAGTGATGGGCGAACAAGCGGTTCACCACGACGGCGGGCTGGGTGGCGGGCTGCGAGACGGCGTCGAGCCAGCAGCCGTCGAGCAGAGCGATCACCCCACGCTGGCGGAGGAGATCGGCGCGGATCCCCGGTTCGGCGGCGGAGAGGGATTCCAGCGCGGAGGCGAGGTCCGCACGGGCCCGGTCGATCAGCTCGCTGACCGCGCCGGGCAAGTCACCGACCTGTTCGTGAGCGTGGCCGAGGAAGGCGTGCAGGACACGGCGGGCGAGGAGCAGGGTCGCCTCGGATTCGCGTTCCTGCAGAAGCGTGCGGAACATCTCGCGCGGGCCGGCGGCGATGATCGCGTCGACGGCGCCGTCGGTGCCGGGAGTGAAGTGGAACGGCCGGCGGGGCAGGGAAGTCGTGGTGTCGTCGGGGACGAGGGTCGGCTCAACGGCCATCGATCGCTCCTTCCGGTGTGCGGACCAGGACCCCGATCCGGGAGCCGGGCACGCTGGAGGCCAGCAGGTAGTGCCCGCCGGGGCGGACGCGGCCCGCCGTTTCGCGGTCGGCGAGATTGATCAGCGGGTCGGCGGCGAAGCAGTGCCCGACGCGGCTGATGTTCGTTGTGTCGAGCTGGCGGGGGCCGAAACCCGCTTGGCGTTCCTTCATCACCAGCAGCGGCAGGAAGATGTTGCTGTGCAGCAGCGCGTCCAGCTCACCGACGTCGATCCCCCTGGCACCGAGGAGTTGCTCGTTGACCCGTTTGGCGAGGTCGGAGCTGATCTCGGACGACCAGTCCAGCGACGCCGTCTCGTGGGCGGACGAGCACCCGAGGACTTCGTAGGCGCCGCCGTCGGCGTCGACCAGGCAGGCGGCGCCACCGTCGCTGAACAGCGCGTAGCCGGTGATCCGGGTGTCTTCGTCGAACACCCGGTCCGCCGTGACGACGAGGACGCGCCGGAACCGTCCGGCGGCGACCAGCGCGGTGGCGACGTCCAGCCCGGACAGCAGGTTGACGCACCGGCCCATGCTCGTGCCGTAGACGGGGATGTCACCGAGGCCGAGCCGGGTCAGCACGCCCCGGATGAACGTGCCGTGTCCCTCCGGCGGTCCCGGCAGGTAGGTCGAGCAGAGCACCAGGGCCTCGACCGTTCCCGGGTCCGTACCACCGGCGCGCAGGGCTTCCGTGCCCGCGTCGACGGCGAGGTCGTCGAGTCCGCGTTCGGTGCGGAACACGCTCCCCCAGCCCCACAAGGCGGGTTCGAGAGCGAGCCCGTACTGCTCCGCCTTGGTCTCCAGGCCGGGCAGGTCCGCGTGGTCGATCTCCTGCTCGCCCAGAACGTAGCGAGGTTCGCCGAGGTAGACCGGCATCAGATCACCTCCACGTGCGTCTCGGATTCGGCGTGCGCGCTCAGCACCGCCACGACCGGGCCCGGGTCGGGATCGAAGTAGAAATGGCCACCGGGGACTCGGATGTGCTCCGGCGGCCCGGCGCATTCGCTGTCCCACGGGGCGATCTGCGCGGAGCCGACGTGCGGATCCTCGGTGCCGACGATGATCGAGACGCCGATCTCCAGCGGTGGCGCCGTCCGGTAGCGGTAACCCACGGCCAGCTCGAAATCGGCTTTGAGCCCGGGAAGCAGCAGAGCAAGGACGTCCTCGTCCGCGACGGCGTCGGGCGGGAACTGGCCGAAGAACACCAGCGCCTCGGCGAATTCGGCGCCGTCCAGCCCGGCGATGCCGAGCACCCGCTCCGACGGCAGCAGCGAGGGGGCGGAGATCCCGGACGCGGTCAGATGACCGATCGCGGGCACGTCCCGCAGCCTGCGGGCGACCTCGAAAGCCAGCAACCCGCCGAAACTGTGGCCGAACAGCTGAGCCGGTCGCGGATCCCGCTCGACCTCATCGGCGATCGCCTCGGCGATCCGGTCGGCGAGCTCGTCGAACCCCGGCAGTGGTTCGTGCGCGCGGTGCGCCTTGCCCGGAGGACAAACCGCGACGACGTCGGCGTGGCCGTCGAGCAGCGGCTGCCAATCCAGGTAGGTACGCGGGTCTCCACCGGCGTAGGGGAAGCAGAAGACCCTGGCGGGGCGATCACCGCCGCGGGTGAGGAACCAGTCGGGCACCGGGTGTCTCCTCTCGGGTCACAGCGCGAAGGATTCGGTGGACGAGGCTGCCGGGTCGCCGGGGCGCACGTGCAGCTCCCCGCGATCCGGGCGGAGCACCACCGCGGCGACGGTCCGGTCGCGGCGGATGTCGCCGTCGCCCGCGACGCGCACAGGGTCGCGGGACAGCAACGCGAAATGGTCCTCTGTGGACGCTCGCGCCGGCAGCACGGCCAGCCGCTCTTCGCAGGCGGCGAGCCGCCGGACGGAGAAGTTGCGCGCGAAGACGGTCAGCTCGTCCCGCGGGACGAGGTCCGGATGCAGGAAATGGTTGGTGTGCGCCACTTCCGCTCCCGTGCTCACCCGGAGGTCGTCGTCGGCGATCTCCACCCACGCGGCTGTTTCCCGGTCGCACAGGGTCAGCGACCGTGAGCTGGCGAGCCGCAGGTCACGCACCGCGTCCACGGCTTCGGTGACGCTGTCGCAGGTGTCGAGCAGATGCCGGATCGCGAGGTAGGGCGACGGCCCGTGCCGCCATTCGCCCGCCAGCACCAGATTCAGCCCGACAGCGAGCCCGGCGCTGTTGACGCCGAGATAGCCGAGCAGGCCACCGAAACTGAGCACCAGCGACCGGCGCGGTCCCACCCGGACGTCGAGCACCGCGATGTGGTCGTCGAGATCGCCGTTGAGATCGACCGTCTGCGCGAGCACCGGCTCGGATCCCGTCCGGGCGTAGGTCGTGCAGTCGCCCATCGTCGGCAGCTTCCGGTAGCCGAGCACCTCACGCCGCATCTGCAGCAGCACCGCTTCGTCGTGGGAGATGCCGGCACCGTCCGCCAGGCCGCGGATCTCCTCGGCCAGGTCCGGGAGCTGAGCGTCGATCGCTCGGGCGTACTCGGTGAGGTCCGGGCGTAACACGTCGAGGTCCAAAGGGTCGGGTGAGAGCGCGTTGAGCCGGGCGAAGCGGTCGCTGAGGAAGGCCCGCAGTTCCTTCCTCAGCGCCTCGCCGTGAGCGCGGCCGCGAGCGAAGGCGTCCCCGTGGGCACGGACCAAGGGGATGGTCACGAGCCGCGCTCCTTGCCCTTCTTCCCCGCCAGCAGGGTGGCCGACACCTCGGGCCATTCGGCGCGCAGGACGCTGTAGTAGACGGCGTCGCGGCGCCGGTTGCCCGGCATGGGGTTGAAGCTGCGCAGGATGCCCTCCTCGACCGCGCCGATGTTGCGCAGCCCCCGGCGGGCCTGTTCGTTCAGCGCGTCGGTCTTGAACTCGACCCGCTCGGCGCCCAGCCGTTCGAAAGCTTCGCGCAGCATGAGGTACTTGGCCCAGTGGTTGACACCCTTGCCGTGGAACTTCGTCCCCAGCCAGGACCAGCCGATCTCGAGCCGTCCGGCGTCCTGGTTGATGCTGCAGAAGCTCATGCTGCCCGCGATCAGCCCGGACGAGCGGTCGGTGATGACGTACACGACCCGTTCGCCGTTGGCCTGGTCGGCGACGGCGGCGTCGAAGAAGGCGTCGAACTGCTCGTCGGTCTCGATGAGCTGGACGAAGTAGCGCCAGATCGCCGGGTCCAGAGCCTGTGTGCGCAGCGGCTCGCGATCGGTCTCGGCGATCGGCCGCAGCAGCACGTGCTCGTCGGACAGTTCGGTGCGGGCGGCGTCCGCCCAGCGCGGCCCGGTCATCCGGCCACCGCCCCGGCGAGCGCGTCGGTGACGTCGCGGAGCGTCTTCATGGCGGCGACGTCCGGCTCGGTGAACGTCTCCAGCGCGACCCCGGTGTCGTCGCAGGCGGACATCAGGAACATCACCTTCTGCATCGAGGTCAGCCCGTAGCCCTCGGCGAGATCACGGTCCGGGTCGAAGTCCGCCGGGTCGACCGGCTTGCTCAGCACGCGGGACAGGTTGTCCCGCACCGCGTCGTCGATGGTGGACAGGTCAGCAGACATGCACGCTCCCTTGATCGTCGTGGATCTCGTCGTGATAGCGGTCGGCGATACGCGACCGCAGTGGCTTGAACTGTGAGGTGAGCAGCCCGTTGGCGGAGCTGAACGGTTCGTCGGCGACGACCACCTTGCGGATCTGCTCGTCGGCGCCGAACGCCGCGTTGGTGCGGGCGAGCTGTTCGGCGATGGCCGCTTCGTCGGCGGGGAGCGAAGCCGGGGACACCACCGCCACCAGATAACTCTGGGCAGGGCAGAACAGCACGCATTCGGCGATGGCGGGACTGGTGCGCATATGGTCTTCGACCGGGCGCACCACCACCTTCCGGCCGTTCTCGAGCACGATCACGTCGTCGGCCCGACCCTTGATGTAGAGGAAGCCGTCGTCGTCCACTTCCCCCAGATCACCGGTGCGAACCAGGTCCGGCTCGGGAAACACCCGTTCGGACGCGCCGGGTGGCGCGAACTCGTAGCGGTGGCACACCGGGAACCGGCTGCGGACGCTCACGACGCCGTCTTCGCCGATCAGGACTTCCTTGTGCGGGAGCACCTTGCCGACGCTTCCCCGGCGGTGCGCGCCGGGATGATTCTTGGTCACGACGCAGGTCTCGTTGAGCCCGTATCCTTCGTAGATGGGCAGCCCCGCGTCGGTGAAGAACCGCAGGACGTCTTCGGCCGCCGGCGCGGAGCCGGTCCACAGGTAGCGGACGCGGTCGCCGAACACCCGGCGGGCGCCGTGGGCCAGCGCCTCCGACGGCGGGGTCTCCGGGCCCGTCCTGGCGACCTGTCGCTCGATGAAGGCCTTGGCGGTGGCGAAGAACCCCGGCACCCCCATCACCACGGTGGGCGCGACCCGCCGCAGCGTCGGGAAGGCGGCCTCGTAGGTGCTCAGCGTGACGTCGTGTCCGTAGCGGAACGCCGAGTAGACCCAGTACCGCTGCTGCAGGACCGCCAGCGGAAGGAAGACGAACAGATCGTCGTCGCCGCCGTGCTGGAAGATCTCCTGCACGGCGGCGATCCCGGCGTCGATGCTGCCGACCGACGCGGTCATGCCCTTGGGCTCGCCGGTGCTACCCGACGTGAGCTTCAGGGTCGTGACGTCCTCCGGCCCGTAAAGCACCGGCTCGGGCGCGACGGCGTCATCGTCCGTGGCCAGGGCCCGGACGTCCGTCAGCGGCTGGATTCGGTCGCCGTCCCCGTCGGCGAAGAGCGCCGTCAGTCCGTACCGGACGGCCAGCGCGGGGTCGGCGTCGAATTTCGCCGGGTCGAACCCCACGGTCACCGCGCCGACGCGCAGGGCCGCGAGGTCCAGCAGGACCCACTCCAGGCAGTTGGGCGCGAGCACGCCGACCCGGTCGCCGCGCCGGACACCGAGGTCGACGAGGGCGTGGGCGACCCTGCCCGCCATCTCGTAGACCTCGCGCAGGTCGAACTCCTCGGTCTTGTCGAGCCTCGCGACCCGTAATCGGTGACCGGGCTCGGGTGGGGCCGCGATGATGGCGTTCAGCAGCCCGTCCGGGATCCTCGTTCCGAGGGCGGTCATCAGCGGACTCCCTTCTTCCTCGGCGCGGCCGCGATCATCGCGGCCATACGGCGCACGGTGTCCAGTTCGGGCAACCGGTCCAAGGTGAAGCCGACGCCGAACCGTTTGCGGACACCGGCGAGGATCCGGGCCGCGACCAGCGAGTCACCGCCGAGGTCGAACAGGGTCGTGGTGGCGGCGGGAACGCCGGACTTGAGCACCTCCGCCCACAGGAGCGCGACGTCGTGCTCCAGTTCGGTGTCCGGTGGCACCTGGGCGGCGGCCGCCTGGCCGGGCTTGTGTTCCTGCAGCTTCGCGCGGTCGACCTTTCCGTTGCGGGTCAAGGGGAACGCGTCATGCCAATAGACCCCGGACGGCACCATGTACTGCGGCAGCACCTCGCGCAGCCGCGCGCCGAGGTCGTGGGCGGTGGGCCGCTCGTCCCCGGCGGGCACGAGATGCGCGACAAGGCGGTCTCCCCGTCCGGCGGACTCGCGCGCCACCACGGCGCGGCGGACCTCGTCCAGTGCGACCAGCCGGGTCTCGACCTCGCCCGCCTCGATACGGTAGCCGTTGACCTTGATCTGGAAGTCCGTGCGGCCGAGGATCTCGATCTCGCCGGTGGGCAGCCAGCGGCCCAGGTCACCGGTGCGGTAGATCCGTTCGCCGCGGACGGGATCGTCGGCGAACCGCTCGGCGGTCCGCTCCTCGTCGTTCCAGTAGCCGCGCGCCAGGCCGGTGCCGGCCGCACAGATCTCCCCGGTGACCCAGTCCGGCAGATCACGGCCCGCCGCGTCGAGCACGTAGGCCCGGTTGTTGGCGTTGGGCCTGCCGTAGGGGATCGACTCCGAGCCGTCCTCGTGGGTGCCGACCGGATGCGAGATGTTCCAGATGGTCGTCTCGGTCGGTCCGCCGAGCGAGACCACGTCCAGTCCGGGAAGCGTTGCCCGCAGCGCGGCCGGGAGCGCCGGGGGCAGCCGGTCGCCGCTCATCATGACCAGCCGCAGCGTCTTCAGCGCCTCGGCGCCGTCGGCCTCGGCTTGTTCGAGCAGCAGTCCGACGATGGCGGGTACCGAATTCCACACGGTCACCCCCGTCCGGCCGCACAATCGCAGCCAGTGCCCCGGATCGGCCGCTTGATCGGCGTCGGGCAGCACGACGGCCGCTCCTGCCGACAGCGCGCCGAACACGTCGTAGACGGACAAGTCGAACGAAAACATGCTGATGCCGAAGAACCGGTCACCGGGACCGACGCCGAACCGTCTGTTGCAGTCGGCGACGACGTTGGCGACCGCGCCGTGGGTGACCATGACGCCCTTGGGCCTGCCGGTGGTGCCGGAGGTGTAGAGCACGTAGGCCATGTCGTCCGGATGGGCATCGGGCAAGGGCTCCACGGGCGGCACCGATTCGGCGGGACGGGTGAGGTCCAGGTTCAGCACGGCGCGCTCGTCATCGCTGTGGCCGGCGTTGGTGAGGACGAACCTGGTGCCGCCGTCGGCGAGCATGAGCGCACGTCGTTCCCCGGGCAGCCCGGCGTCGACCGGCAGGTACGCCCCGCCCGCGAGCACGACGGCGAGGATCCCGGCGACATGTTCGGGCCCGCGGGTCATCACCAGCCCGACAGGCTCGTCACGACGTACTCCTCGATCCCGCAGCCAGCGCGCCGCCCGCTGGACATGGGCGAGCAGCTCGCGATAGCTGATCTCGGCCGTTCCGGTGATCACCGCGGGGGCGTCCGGGGTGGACTCAGCCTGCGCCAGGAAGCGTTGCGGTAGAACAGGGTCCGGGATTTCGGTCGCGGTCGCGTTGACTTCCGCGCGGCGGGCGCGCTGGGCTTCCGGGCGCAGGTCGAAGAGCCGGCGCGACCAGGCGTCGGGATCGAGCAGTTCACCGAGCAGCCGCCGGAACCCGTCGACGACAGCGTCGATCAGTCCTTCGGGGAACAGTTCGTCGACACTGTCGAACTGCACCACGAGCCCGCCGTGCTGCTCGTAAGGCGACACGTCCAGCCACACCTGCGGAGTCTGGCTCTCGGTGTACACCTCCGGGCCGAACAACTCCATCGCCGACCCGTCGGCGCCTTCGTAGCCGATGGCGCTGTTGAAGGTGTAGGGCATCCGGGCGTCCGCGCCGCCGTTCCTGGCCAGCTCGCGCAGGACGTCGATGCCGGAGAAATGCCGGTTGTCCAGGGATTCGCGCAGCGAGGCCTGGATCGCGCGGGCCCGGTCGGCGAACGCCGCGCCGGGGTCCGGTTCCACCCGCACCAGCATGGTCTCGCCGAAGTTCCCCAGCGCGGTGTGGATCCGCGGGTGGATCGGCGGCCGGTTGGCCACGGTGGTGTTGAGCGTGAACCGATCCCCCGCGCCCCAGCAAGTCAGCACTTCGCTGTAGACGGCCAGCAGCAATCCGGACGGTGTCAACCCGTATCCGGCGGCCAGCTCCTTCAGTGAAGTCCATTGTGGACTGTCGAGGCGGGCGAACCGCGTGGTGAACCGGGCTTCGGTGATCGAAGACGGGCTGGTGCGCAGCGGCAGATCCGGATGCGGTGCGAGGTCGTCCAGGCGAGCCAGCCAGTAGTCACGAGACCGCTTCGCCGGTGCACGGCCGCGGGCTCGTTCCTGGGCGGAGACGAAGTCGGCGAACGCCGCTTCCTCCCCCGCCTCCGCGGGCTCGCCCAGGTACTCGGCGTGCCACTGCTGGAAGAACAGGAAGATGCTGATCGCGTCGAGGATCAGGCCGTCGTGGTCGACGTGCAGCAGCATCTCCTCGTCGGAGAGCAGGGTGACCGCGACGGCCAGCAACGGTGCCTCGTCGGCGGGCAGGCTGCGGTGGGCCCGCTCGGCACGCACCGATTCCCGGTGCTCGTCCTGCTCCTCGGCGGGTTTGCCGCGCAGGTCGTACCGGAGGATCCGGACGGGTGCGGAACGCTGCTCGATCTGGGTGCCGTCCTCGGTGAACCGGGTGCGCAGGATGCCGTGTCGTGCCACCACGGTGTTCAGCGCGCGTTCCAGCCCGTCGATGTCCCAGCAGCCCGAGATCTCGTGGTAGACGTGGCTGGCGGAGCCGATCTCCACCTGACGGTCACGGCCGATCAGGTAGCCGCGTTGCAACGCCGTCAGCGGCTCGCCGGGCGGGGTGTCCAGGTAGTCGACGAGGTCGGCCTTGTGCGCCTTGACCTTCGCGACCAGATCGGCGTCCATCCGCTCACGCGGGCCCTGCAGTTTCAGGTCGGTTCCCGAGAGGCTCACGGTGAGCCCCCGCGAGCGCAGTTCCCGCACCACCTGGGCGGGGGTTTCCCGTTCGGTCGTCGTCATCGGCCCACCTCCGCGTGCTTGCGCACCACGTCTTCGGGGAGGTCCTTCACGAGGGTGTCGGCGAGCCCGGCGACGTCGCCGCCGTTGAGCAGTGTCTCCAGTGGAACGTCAGCGTCCAGCCGGTCGGTCAGCTGGTACTGCAGCGCGACGGCCTGCATGGACTGCATGCCCAGCTCGGTCAGGGAAAGATGCGCCACCGGCTCGTCGGCGGGCAGCCTGAGCACCTCGCGGACCACCCCGGACAGCCAGGGCAGCAGCGGTGATTCGGCGGCGCTCTCGGGTTTCGCGCCGAAGAAGACACGACCGGCGAGGGTGACGGCGGTTCCCGCGGGCACCAGGTCCACGGTGTGCGGCCAGGTGCGGTCCGCGGGCAGCCCCAGTGCCTCCGCCAGGACACTCGCGAACCGCGGCATGACCGGCGTGCCGCAAGTGGCCAGCAGCCGGGCCGCGGCCAGTTCCAGCGCGAGGGCGGTACGCGCCTCGTCGGCCCAGTCCCCGACGTGCGCGGCGGCCGATTCCGCGGCCGCGAACGCGCGCGTGTCCTCGACCAGGCCCAGCAGTTCGGCGGCGGCGGAGTTCAAGGAGAACCCGTCGGCGCCCAGTGACCGGGTCAGCGCGGCGAGCCGCTCGGTGAGCCGGGCCAGGAACGCGGTGTGCTCCGGGGTCCAGACACCCGCGTCGGGAACCTTGCCGCCGTGATCGCGGACGATCCGCTCTCCCAGGCCCGCGAGCCAGCCCTGCCATCGGGTTTCGAGCGTGTCCCGGGTGAAGGCGTCGAACTCGTCGGGGTCGAAGTTGGTGCGCCTGCCCTCCGGGCGGGTCAGCGCCAGGTAGAGCCGGTACGCGTCCACGGTCTCCGGGCCGAGCACGTCACGGCCCCAGACCGCGTGGCGGCGGCTGGTGGAGAACTTGCTCTCCTGGAGCAGGTAGAACTCGTTGATGTGGTAGTCGATGTCGGGCGCCCACTCCGGATGCGCGGCCCGGTAAAGCGCCGGCACGACGATCGGATGGAAGAAACTCCCGTCGGCGCCGAGGAAGTGCACGATCTTCCAGTCCGCGTCCGGCTCGTCGGCCCGCCATTCCTCGCCGGTGTGTGCGCCGAGCGCGCCGACCCCGTGCAGGATGCTGTAGGCGTAGTCGATCCACGACCAGATCACCTGCCCGTCCACTGCCGACTCGGCGGGAGGCAGGCCCCAGCCGGCGGGATGGGTGAGCGGGACTTCGACCGGGCCACGCGACAGGACCCGGGCGGCCAGTTCCTTCACCGACGAAGGCACCCGGCCCTTGCGGTGGTGGTCACGCACGTGATCGGCCAGTTCGTGCAGGGAAAGCTGATAACGGCGCACGGTGCCGCGCCGGGGTGCGGCACCGGACTCCGCCGAGACCGGGTCCACCAGGTCGGCGACCGAGTTGGGTTCCTTGCAGCCCTCGCAGATGTTGCCGCCGGTGGTCTCCCCGCACGACGGGCACTTGCCGCTGACGCCGGATTCGAAGAGGTACCTTCCCGATTCCGGGTCGAACAGCGCGTCGGCCTCGGCCAGCCGGACGGAGTCGGACGCGATCAGCGTGCCGAAGAAACCCCGCAGGCCGTCCGGGTAGGTGTCGTCGGCGCTGGTCGCGGTGAATTGGTGGACCTCGATGTCCATGGCCGCGAGGGTCTCGCGGATCCGCCCGCTGTAGTGGGTCGCGGTGTCCAGGGCGGAGCGCCCTTCCTTGGCCCCGGCCGCCTCGACGTAGTTCTGGTAGTCGTCGCTGCCGCAGAGGTGCCAGGCCCGCACCCCGTTCATCCGCTGGAACCGGGTGTAGGCGTCCGCGGCGAAGAAGGGCCCGGCCAGATGTCCCAGATGCAGGTCGCCGTTGGGGGTGGGCGCGGACGAGAACACGAAGACCGGGCGCTCCCCGAAACGGCGGCGCACCGATCGGCCGGCGGCCGCGGTCGCACGGGCGGTGTCGCGCCAGAAGAACGACGCCAGCACGAGATCGGTTTCGCCGGTGTTGGTGACGTAGTGGGTTTCGAACGGGTCGAAGCGCACTACGGCCCCGGCCTCGATCTGGTGTTCGGCGCCATCGACGACGAGGTCGCCCCCGCCGGCGACCAGCACCCACACCTCGGTCTCGTCGTGTTGATGGGTCAGCGACCGTACGCCCGGGGCCACCCTGCCCCAGGACGCACCGACGCCCAGGTCACCGGCGGCGCCCGGATCCAGTGCGGCGACGTCGATGCCGAACGCGCGGCTCAGCCCTTCGCCGGTGAACGTACTGATGTCCACGATCAACTTCCTCCCGATTCGAGCAGGTCGGCGGCACGTGCGGCGATGGCGGGCGCGAGCCGGTAGCCGGAGCCGTTCGCCGCGCCGGCGAACACGATCCGCCCGTTGCCGAGTGCGCGTACCAAGGGTTCGCCGGTGCCGCTGTAGGCGTCGCAGAAGACCCGGCCGGAGAGGCGGTCCACCGCCATCCCCGGGGCGTGACGCCGCAGGATCTCCCGGGCGTCGTCCAGGTGCCGCCCGGTCAGCCCGGCCGACGGCGTGTCCGGATCGACGTCCCATTCCGGACAGGTGTAGCTGAACAGCCAGTGGCCGCGCTCGGGCAACGGCAGCAGGAAGGCGTCCTCGCGTTCGAAGATCACCGCCGCGTCGGCCGGATCCGGCCGCCCGCCCACGTGCAGCGCGACGATCTTCTTCACCCTGGCCGCCAAGGGAGCGACCAGGGATCGCCACGCGGGAGCTCCCAGCCACGGGCCGGGCGCGAGCACGACCCGTCCCGCGGTCAGTTCCTCCCCGGTGCCCAGCCGCAGCCCTACCCCGTCCGCGTCCTCGGACACCGCCTCGACCCGGACGGCCTCGCGGACCTCGATCTCGGTGCGCAGATCGGCGGTCACGGCACGGGTCACGGCGGTTACGTCGGCGTACTGGGCGCCCTGGACGGACCAGGCGATCGATCCCGCCGGCGGGCGCACCCCGTCCGGCAGGTCCTCGGCCGCGGTGAGGTCGGCTTCGGGCAGGTAGTCCGAGCGCAGGCGCGGCTCGTCGGCGACGGTGCCCACCACGCGCATGGCCACGGGGCGGATGGGCAGATCGGGGCGGCCGCGGACCAGCTCGGTGTAGTAGCGCTGGCTGAAGCGAGCCATCTCGCGTACCGCCGGAGTGGCGCCACGCGGGGTGTGCAACCCCGCCGACCGCAGCGAGGCGCCCCCGCCGACCAGATCGCGGTCGATCAGCAGGACCGAGGCGTCCGGTCTCCGGCGGGCGACCTCGCGAGCGGTGAGGCAGCCGATGATGCCGCCGCCGAGCACGGCGATGTCCGCTCTGGCCGAGGCGCTCCGCGTCGGAGCGCCGAAGATTTCGGCCGTTGTCGCCGCTCTCACGTCCGGTCCAGCAGTTCTGTGGTGTGTTTGCCCGCCCAGTCGATGAACGGTTCCAGTTGTTCGTTGGAGTGCACCCCGAGCAGCCGGTCCATGATCCGCTGGCTGCGCCAGGCGACCAGGCTCAGGTTCGGGTCGGCCAGGCCGCGCTGGTCGCGGACCCCGTTCTGCAGGAACACGCAGCGATCGCGGGGACCGTCCCAGCGGATCGCGAAGTCCTTGTCCACGTTGTATTCCTCGCCTTCGCGGGCGAGCTTCGCCTCCAACGGCGACAGGAAGTCCGCCGTCGCGGGGCGATAGCCGGTGGCCCAGACGACGAAGTCGGACTCGACGTGTTCGATCAGGCCGGGGTCGTCGTTTCCCGCGACGGTCAGATCCCACGCGTCGTGGCCGGCTCTCACGCCGGTGACGGTCCGGTTGGGCAAGAGGGCGAAGAGGTCGTCGGCGCCGTCGACGAAGCGCCGGGCGTAGCAACGCTGGTAGATCTCCCGCAGGGTCGACTCGGAAATCCCGTCGCTGGTCAGCACGTTCTGCGCGTTGAGCGCCACCCGGGCGGGCCGGTCGAGGTCGAAGAAGTAGTCGGAATAGCTGGGGACGAAGTACTCGTTCGTGAACGGCGTGTCGTCGATCGGGAAATAGTTGTGCCGACGTGAAATCCAGATGACGCGGCGGGGAAGTTGTTCGATCGGGCGGGAGATCAGGTCGAGGAAGACTTCCGCGCCGGACTGCCCGCCACCGACCACCGCGACCCGCTTGCCCGCGAAGTCCCGATCGCGCGAAACGAAATCGCTCACGTGGAACTGCGATCCGCCCAATTTCCCGCGAGCCGGTTCGGGCACCCACGGCCGGGTGCCGATTCCCACCACGACGTTGTCCGCCGTGGCCGTCCGTTTGTTGGTACGCACGACGAAAGACGTCCCGTCGAAATCGACCTCTTGGACTTCCTCACCGAAGCGGACATTCGTGTTGGTCTTGCTCGCCCATTCGAGGTAGTTGCGGAACTCCTGTCGTGGCACTGCGTCGAACTGGGCGTTGATGAAGTGGTAGATCCTGCCCTGATCGTGCAGATAGGACAGGAATGAGAACCGGTTGGTCGGCTCGGACAACGTGACCAGGTCTTTCAGCAACGACACCTGCAGTGTCGCACCCGGTATCTGCTGTCCGTCGTGCCAGCCGAACCGTTCCTCCCTGTCGAGGAAGAGGTTGCTGACCTCGTTCTTGTCATGCAACAGCGCCGCCAAGCTCAGATTGGCGGGCCCGACGCCGACTCCGAGGCACCTGTAGTGGGCTGTCTCGTGCCGTCGCTGACGCGGCAACGGAGCGGTCACCACTCGCCTCTCCCCTCGTAGGCCGTAGCCTGCTGCCGCCTTGCGGTCGGCTCGTTCTTCTCGCACATCGGGATCCCTTCCCGTACCTCCGCCACCTGTCACGGCCATGTATGCCCCAGGACGAATCACCCGGCGGCCGATCGATACCCGCCAGTGCGATTAATCAGGACTTCAACTTGAGGACACGCCGAATTCGCGCTGCGTCCGAAATCCGGCTGAATGCGCTCACTTGAGCGACGTTCCCCAGGACCTGCTGTCGCGATTAATCCATCGAGAACCAGGACCGGACACCATCAGCGCGAGGCGCGCACATCCATTTCGACGCCTTCTCCGGTGTCCTCGTCGACGCTAGCACGCGATTCACCGACACCGCACGCCGAAGGGTGATTTTCCGTTATTCCACAAGGGAAAACCTGCGGAAATGCCCGCCCGGTACACCGTCCGCCGCCCTCCACGCCGCCACATGGCCGACGAATACCGCGCCCATTTCGACCACATTCCGTCCATTATGGACGAAATAGCGAAACGCCTCACCGGCATTCGTCGTACGCCGAACGCGTGAAGATACTTACCCGGGTTGTCAGTTCCTCACGACCTGACAAGCTGGATCGGTGAGGAAACCGGAGGAGAGTATCGATAGCGTGACAGAAACTCGGATGACGACAATCACGGGACTATCACCGTCCGACCGGGCGGACGCGCTCGACCAGGCGATCCAGGCCGCGGGAAGCATCACCTCCGACATCACGGTGATCACAACCGGTCATCTCCCGGGCACGTTTCCGCAGACCGCCGCGGCGGCGCTGAACGTCGTGGAACGACCCGCCGATCCCCTGGCCGAGGCGCTGCGCACACGGCTGCGACAGGGCAGGCCGCTGCTCGTCGTCCGAGGTGGCAGGCGCAGCAACGCGGACGTCGCCGGGACGATCGCCGACCTTCTCCGTCATTGCCCGGGCTTGACCGTGCTCGCCGAGGCGCCGGCCCCGCTCGGTGTGCCCGGAGAGCAGGTCGTCGCGCTGCCCTCGGCACCCGGTCCTTTCGACGCGGAGAGGGTCACGCGGGTGGCGAGGTTCTCCCTTCACAGCCGTATTTTCGACACCCGGATGGCCGCGGCGCTCGCCGGAACCACCCAGGAAGACGCCGAGACCCTCCTGAACGGGCTCACGGCGGAAGGCCTGATTCAGCGGGATGAGGACGGCTGGCGTCTCCCGCCGGATATCGTGGAACTCCTCCCCCAGCCGGACAGCGACGCCCTGGAGCGACGCGTCCGCTGGGCTGCCAAGGAAGCCGCCGAGCTCCGCGCCCTCGTCGAAACCGGTGGTGCCTGGCGTGATCGCTTCGACTTCGTCGCCGATGACCTCCGGGCCACGGTGCGCGACCGGACCGAGCCGGACGCGGACGTCCGTCAGCACGAGATCGCCCGCACGCTGGCCGGACTTCTGTACGCGCGTCAACTGCTCGCGGAAGCGCGCAGCGCCTTCGAACTGGCGGCCACACTGGCCCCCGACGACCGCACCGCGGCCCGTGACCTGCGCTCGGCCGCCGACGTCGCCATGGCCGAGCACCGGGGCGAGCCGGCGTTCGCGCTGCTCCAGCAAGCCGCGGCACGCGCGGAGCGGGGCGGGGACCCGGTGGGGGCGGCGATCGCACTCGCGTACGCGGTCTGCGTCGGGAACCGGTTTCCCGCCACGTTCACCGAACTGGTCCCGCATGAGCGGCTGGTCGAGCTGATGCACGAGGCCGAACGGGTCGCACCGGAGGGTGATCCCATCGCGGAGGCCTACCTCGCGGCCGCGAGGGCCTGGAACGCCACCGGCGAGAAGACCACACCCGACCTGGACTTGACCGCGATCGCGCTGAACGCCGCGCGCGCCACCGATCAGCCAGTGCTGATCTCGGCCGCGCTGGACGCGGTGGCCAGTGCGGACGTCACCGCCGGCCGCTTCGCCCGCGCGCACCATTCGTGCGGGGAACGGCTGTCACTTCTGGAAAGGCTTCCCCGGCACGAGCCGAACATCGGCGTCGAGATCGTGGACACGCTGCACGTGGTGCCGCTGGTCGCGCTCGCGGCGGGGCGACTGCCGGAGGCGGTACTCGCGGCGGAGGAGTCCTGGAAGGACCCCTTCCGTGGCCTCTACATGCGGGCAGGCAAACTCGTCGTCCCGCTGGTCCTCAGCGGTCACCTCGACAGGGCTCTGGAATACGCGGAGATCTCCTGGGACGCCTGGCAGCGCCTCGGCGGGCCACCCGCACGCTGGATGGCCCCTGCCGCCCTGGCCGCGGGCATGGCGAACGCCCTTCGCGGAAATGTCTCCCAGTACGACGCTTGGGCCAGGCGGGCGCTGACGTTGTCGGAACCCGGTGTGCACAGCGGGCTCAGGGAAAGCTTCGAGGCTTTCGTCCGCCCCCGGGTCGCCCTGCACCAGGGCGACGTCGAATCGGCGATGTCCACGTCGCTGACCCCGAAGGGCGGTTGGTACGACAGCGCTCACCAGTTCTACGACGCCTATGCCTGGGCCGTGGCCGCGGAGAGCGCGATCGTCGCGGGCGATCCCCGGGCCGGGGAGCTGCTGTCCGCCGCGGAACCCGCCGCGGCGGAGAACCTCTGGGCGGCGGCCTGTCTCGCCCGCGCTCGCGGCAGACTGCACGACGACCGCGCGGCCCTGGAGGAAGCCGTCAACGGCTGGCAGGCGATCGGCGCCCGTTTCGAACTGGCCTGCACCCTCAGCCTGCTACCGGACCGGCGGGACGAGGCCACCTCGCGGCTGGCCGCGCTGGGCTGCCGACTCCCAGTCTCGCCGTTATGATCGAAAACCGGGCCGCGAGCGCGGTCGGAAGCAGGTCGTCGGAGCGCGACGAGAAGCGACGGCCCAATAAGGGCACGAGGGGACCGAAGTCGGACGTGGCCAGCACACGCCAGGAGACCGACTATCGAGCACTAGCCTCGGCAGGCATCACGATCGTTCTGTGGGCATCGGCGTTCGTGGTGATCCGGGACGCCGGGGAGCACATTTCCGCAGGAGCGCTCGCCTTGGGCAGGCTCGTGACCGGGGCGCTGGTACTGGGCGCGTTCCTGTTGGTACGCAAGCAAGGCTTCCCACCCAAAGCGGCATGGCCGGGCATTCTGGTCTCGGGCGTGGCGTGGTTCGGCGTGTACATGGTCGCGCTCAACGCCGGTGAACAACGCATCGACGCGGGTACCGCCTCACTCGTGATCAACCTTGGCCCGATCCTGATGGCCGCGCTGGGAGGCTGGCTGCTCAAGGAAGGGTTCCCGCCGCAGCTGATGGCGGGCTTGGCCTTGGGTTTCGCCGGCGCGGTCCTGGTCGGCTTCGCGTCGTCCGACGGAGGAAGCGCCAGCCTGATCGGTGTGTTGTTGTGCGGCCTCGCCGCGGCGGGCAGCGCCGTCGGGGTGATCGCCCAGAAGCCGGCACTGCGCCACGCGACGGCCTTGCAGGTGACGACCTTCGGAAACGCGATCGGGGCGCTGGTGTGTCTGCCCTTCGCCGGATCGCTGATACGGGAAGTGGCGGCGGCTCCCTCGAGCGCCCTGCTGGAGATCGTGTATCTGGGCGTGTTCCCGACCGCTCTGGCCTTCTCCACTTGGGCCTACGCGCTCTCCCGGACGACGGCCGGGAAACTGGGCGCCACGACCTACCTGGTCCCGGTGCTGGTGGTCGTCGTGAGCTGGGTCGTGCTCGACGAGGTCCCCGCGGCACTGTCGCTCGCCGGTGGCGCGCTGTGCCTGATCGGCGTGGCCGTGTCCCGGCGCAGATCGCGAGAAAAGGTGGAGGAAACGTGACCGTGGAAGAGGTTTCCGTCGACGGCTTCGAACGGGTCGTGATCGACCGGGGTCCGGCAGGCGAAGCACGCTCGATCATCGCGGTGCACGACACCCGTCTCGGCCCTGCCCTCGGCGGCGTGCGGATGCGCCCGTACCCGAACGAGAGCGATGCCGTCTCGGAATGCCTCGCCCTGGCTCGCGCGATGACGGTGAAAGCCGCCGCGGCCGGACTGGACCTCGGTGGCGGCTGGAGCATCATTCCCGCGGACACAGCCGAGAAGACACCGGAAAGGCTGCTGTCCCACGGCCGGGCGATCGCCACGTTCGACGGCCGGTTCATCCCGGTGAACGACGTGGGCACCGATCAAGCCGACCTGCGCGAGATCGGCAAGGTGACTTCGCCGGTCTGCGCGCAGGACGACCCGTCACCCTGGACCGCGCTGGGCGTCGCGGCGGGCATCAAGGCCTGCGCCGAGTTTTCCGGCCGCGCCGACCTCAAAGGCGCACGAATCGGAGTGCAAGGCGCCGGGCATGTGGGCAGCGCGCTGGTACGACTGCTCATCCGGGAAGGCGCGGACGTCACGGTGAGCGACGTGGACGAGGACCGCGCCGTCTCGCTCGCCGCCGAGACCGGTGCGATGGCGGTCGACCCCGATACCCTGCCCACGAGCGAGCTGGATGTTTTCGCGCCTTGCGCACTGGGCGGAGTGGTCACACCGGACGTGGTGCCCGCGCTTCGTTGCCGGATCATCGCCGGTGGCGCCAACAACGTCCTGGCCACCCCGGAGCTCGCGGACGAACTACGGAAGCGGCGCATCATCTACGCACCGGATTTCTGTGTGAACTCAGGCGGCGTGATCTTCCTTCAGTCCCAGCTTCGGGGTCTCAGTGAGGAAACCGCACGAGACCAGGTTCAGGGCGTGGGCACGACGATCTCCGAACTGCTCGCACACGCCGAAACCAACCGGGTCACGACGAGCCAGGCAGCGAACGATCTCGCTCAGAACCGGCTCGACGCCGCCTGAATCACTTACAAGACCGGGCCTCGTCTCCGGCCGCTCACCCGCCTCGTTCGACAGACGATCCGAGGGTCCTTCCTACGTCCCACTTGATGTGCAAAAGTTGCTGTGTGGGGAAGCGCGGGATGGACGACGAGCAGCGCGAGCGGATGCATGACCTCAAGCGGACGACCTGGCGGGGAATACTGACCGGTGGCGCTGTCCTCGTCTTCACGATTGTTGCCGGGGTGGTCCTGTCCGACGACTGGAAGGCGTACCTGGTCGTGGGCTCGTCTGGCCTCGCGCTGACGATCCTCGTGTTTCTCTCGCAGTGGCGCTACATCCGGCGCGGGCCGTTCCCTCGGCTGCCCGCCGGCTTGCGTGATGGCACCTCTCCTTCATCCGGCGAGAAACCAGCCGACGCTGATCACGCCGGACGGAACCAAACGAATGGACAGGAGCACGCATGACCGACGACGTGGCCGACCAAGTGATCAAGGCCGAGAAGGACCGGATCCAATGTCTCCTCGACGTGGATCGCGACACCTACGACCGCTTGCACGCCACGGAGTACCGGTTGTGCAACCCGACCGGCACCGTGTGGACGAAGGCCGAATACCTGGAACTCCTCACCACCGGGCGGGTCGCCTACCGGGAACTGGGGCTGACCGGCGACATTGACGCCATCGTCGGCACCGACGTCGTCGTCCTCCACTACCGGTGCGTCATCGAACTCACCGTCGACGGCGCGGACATCCCGAAGCACGACGCCTGGCACACCGACGTCTACACCAATGCCGACGGCACCTGGCGTTGTGCCTGGTCGCAAGCCACCGGCATCTTGGACCTTCCGCCGGCCGCACCCTGACCCATCACGAGGAAGGCGCGGCCCGAAGAAGACTTCTGGACGCAACGCCATATTCCCGACGACATAGCCAGTGTGATCAGTGACGTAATTTCTCCACGCAAGACGAGTTTCGGTGATCCCCTACTGCACCTGTTCGGCGGCAGGGTTCCCATTCGGCGGCAGGGTTCCCAATGTCGCATTTGTGACGCTCAGCGACTCGAATGCGACATCGGGAACAGGGACGGAGCAGCCGGCCCGGCGGATCGCGGACGTCATCTGTCCATGACCATCCTTGCCGCTCACGACCCGTACGACCCAGTGCTGTCCGGCGCCCAGTGTTGCGAAAGCCACTTTCGCAACCTTCAACGTTGTGAAAGTGGCTTTCGCAACGTTCTCCCGCCTACGCCAGGTTCCGTGAAGGCCTCCTTCCCTACTTTCAGGGTAGGGAAGGAGGCCTTCACGGACTTCGCCATCCAACCTGACACTAATACAATCCAGATACTGGACACAGACGGCAAAACGGTCAGCGAACTGGCCTAGCCGAGGCCGATCACCCAGCCACGTACGACTTTCGGGCCTACACGCCGGTGCGACGGGACACCTACCGTGGTGTGGTCTAGACCTCTCATGAGAGGAACCTTCTGATGAAGTTTTCCCGCTCCGCCGTAAAAGTCGCGATACTCACCGCCGTGCTCAGCACGGTCTCGGCGCTCACCGCCGTTCCGGCCCTCGCGCACGGCTCGATGGGCAATCCGATCAGCCGGATCATGCAATGTTTCCAGGAGGGCCCGGAAAACCCGCGATCCGCCGCGTGCAAGGCCGCCATCGCGGTGGGCGACAGCTGGCCGATCTACGACTGGGACGAGGTCAACATCGGCGACGCCAGCGGCCACAGCCGCGAGATCATCCCGGACGGCAAGCTGTGCAGCGCCGGCCGGAGTAAGTACAAGGGGCTCGACCTCGCCCGCGCCGACTGGCCGGCGACCACACTACCGGCCAGCGGCCCGTACACCTTCCGGTACCAGCTGACCGCCGCACACCCGGGCACCTTCGAGCTGTACGTCACCAAACCGAGCTACGACCCGACGAAACCGCTCAAGTGGTCCGACCTCGAGAACACGCCGTTCTACAAGCAGGACAACCCGCGGATCGTCGGCAACGCCTACCAGCTCCAGGCGAACCTGCCCGGCGGGCGCACCGGCAGGCACCTGATCTACTCGATCTGGCAGCGCCATTGGCCCGACTCCGGTGAGGCCTTCTACTCCTGCTCGGACGTGATCTTCAACTGATCCCGCAAGCGGGCCGCGGCACCGTCCGGCGGCGCGCCGACCACCCCTCATCGGAGCGGATCAGGCGCTTCCGCCGGTCGCGGTGTCGCGGCGCTCCGCGGCCAGCAGGTCGAGCAGGCCGGGGAGCCGACGGTCGATTTCCGCCCGGCGCAACCGGATTCCCTTCCGGTTCCCGTAATTGATCTCGTGGATGAGCCCGGCCTCGCGTAAAACCCGGAAGTGGTGCGTCTGCGTCTGCTTGGACACCGGGAGATCGAACGAGTTGCAGGTGCGCTCGCTGTCGCTACCGTCCGCCGCCAGCTCCACGATCACGGAGCGGCGATGCTCGTCGGCGAGGGCGCGGAACACCGTGCCCAGATCGACGTCCCCGGCTGGACCTGACCCGGTCATCGCCTCACCTCCCTCAGGTACGTCTTGCATCGTACCTTACGGCCATGCTTGACTGAAGGTACGACGAGCGACGTACCTTCAGTGGGTGCGTGGCAACCGATCCGGGCTTCGCTCGAGCACAAAGCCTGCGGCGCTCGTCGCTTCCCTTCTCCGAAAGGTTGCGGCCATGACGCCTTCCCGCGTCCTGATCCACGGCGCCGGTATCGCCGGCCCGGCTCTCGCATATTGGCTGGCCCGGCACGGGTATCGGCCGACGGTCGTCGAGCAGGCCAAAGAACTGAGGTCCGGCGGCAGTGCCATCGTCGTCAAGGAACCGGCCCTGACGGTCGCCAGGAGCATGGGCATCCTCACGCGGTTGCGCGAGGTCGCCACCGGCTCGCGTGTCCTCTCGCTCCTCGATCAGGACGGGCGGCAGCTTCTCCGGGTCCCGACGACTTCCCCGCAGTCGATCGAAGTAACGCGATCCGACCTGTCCACGGTGCTCCACCAGGCAGCGCGCGACGACGCGGAGTTCCTCTTCGACGACACGATCACCAGCCTCCGCCAGGACCGATCGGGGGTCGAAGTCACCTTCCGCCGGTCACCGCCGCGCCGTTTCGACCTGCTCGTCGGCGCGGATGGCATCCATTCCCCGGTGCGCCGCCTGGCCTTCGGACCGGCGGAGCAGTTCACGACCGACCTGGGCATGTACGGCGCGACGGTGCCGATAGAGCCCGGCGCGCTCGATGATCCGGAGGTGGCTGTGATGCTGACCGCGCCCGGCCGGATGCTCACCATCCACCCGTCCCGGGGGAAACCACTCGCGATGTTCACCTTCCGCGGCGGGCGGGTGCCCGGCTACGACCGTCACGACGCCGCGTTCCACAAGCGCATAGTGGCGGAGGCGTACGCCGGAATCGGCTGGCGAAGCCCTGAATTGGTCGAGGCGTACCAGAACCACCCCGCGCCCTTCTTCGATCCGCTCGCCAACGTGCGGATGGACAAGTGGTCGCGGGGCCGCGTGGCCTTGCTCGGGGACGCGGCATCCGCCGTAGCCCTGTTCGGCGACGGATCGAGCATGGCGATGGCGGGCGCACACACGCTGGCCGAGGCGCTCGCAGCGCATCCCGATGACCATGAGCGTGCCTTTCAGGCCTACGAAGCGAAGCACCGGCGGCAGGTGGACCCGAGGCACCGTCGCGTCAGCCTCGTCGCCACGCTGCTCGTTCCGCGAACTCGGCATGGGCTGGTGCTCCGCAATACGGCCGTCCGAGCCGTCGGTCTCGCCACCCGGAACTCCACGTCCTCCAGGCAGAACAGCCGGGTCTGAGGCGTCGCTCCAGAAAAATCCACAATGGACAGATGAGCACGCCGTCCGACCCTCGACCACCGAACCCGAGCCCATCGCGATGGCGGAGCCTGACCGCGGTGTCGATCATGCCAGGATTCACGACTGCGACTCCGATGCCGCGGGTCGTCGCCTGCAGGCGGAGGTTATCGGCGAAAACCCAGTCCTCATGCCCGCCTGCCGATGGTATGTCCGATTCCGTACCAACGGAGGTAGCGAATACCCTACAGAGCACTACGGTGGGGTGTAGATCGATCTGACTACCGAATCCCTTCCCATGCAGGACTCCCCTTTCTCAGCAGGAGGCCGAAAAATCATGTGGATCCGACGTATGTCCGTGATCGCCGCCGCTCTCTTTGCCGGGTCGCTCTTCGCCGGGCCCGCGGCTGTGGCCGAGTCACCGGCCGGACCGCCGATCGAACCTTTCATCATCGGCGGCAAGGTCGTCACCACGCCTTACTCGTTCTTCGCGTCGCTGCAGCGCAACGGTCGTCACTTCTGCGGAGCGTCGCTCATCGCCCCGCAATGGCTTGTCACGGCAAAGCACTGCGTACAGGGCTCCACCGGTGGTGGCTTCTCCGCCCGGATCGGCTCGGTCAACACCGGCTCCGGCGGCGAGCTCATCACGGCGACGAGCGCGACCCTCGGCGCGAACGACATCGCCGTGGTGAAGCTCTCGAGAGCGGCCATGGGCACGCCGATCAAGATCGCGACCTCGACCCCGGCCGTCGGCACCGTCAATAAGCTGATCGGGCACGGTCAGACGTGCGGTAGCCCTGGTTGCGGTGGCTCGTCGCCACAGCTTCGCGAGGTGGACACCACGACCGTCGCGGACTCCAGGTGCACCGCCGATTTCAAACGAGGCAAAGAGATCTGCTTCCAGGGCGCCCCCGGAACCAGTGCCTGCTACGGCGATTCCGGCGGCCCGTCCATTTTGGACGGTAAGCTGACCGGCGCCACCAGCCGATCCGGCAACAACAGCAGCAACTGCCTCAATGGCCCGGGAATCTACAACAGCGTCCCCGGCTACCGCGCCTGGATCGACCAGGTCACGGGTGGCGCGGTGACCGCGTGGGAGGCCACTTCATGATTTCTCCCAGGTCCTGACGGCGCCGTACCGGGCCGAAATACCTCCAGGAATCGTGCACGTCATGTCAGGTGAGGTGTTGGCCGGGGTGTGGTCGACGGGGGAGGATTCCGGACGTTCACCGTCCGGAATCCTCCC
>NZ_NMQT01000173.1 GCF_002234405.1 Amycolatopsis thailandensis
TGCTCCTCGTCGAGATCGACGAGCTTTTCGTAGCGCGACGGGACGACGCGATAGACGGGCCAGGCGAGCCGGGCGTTCTCGTGGTGGAACTGGGCCAGCAGGGCCGCCATCTGCTGCTGCCAGGGCAGCGACATCCCCTCGGCCAGTGAACGCGGCAACACGACGTAACCGGGGTCGACTCCCGGCCAGCCCTGGTTCAGCTGGTCCGCCAGCGGCGTGCTCGACGCCGGCCTGGCCGCTTGCCGCGCGGGTTGTGCGGTACCGAAAAGATCGCGGGGATCGACCTCCGGGCCGCCTCCCGCCGCGGGCTTGCCTCGCCTTCCGAATTTCCGTGCCACGCTCTTCATCCTCTGCCAGTGTGCGGCCGCTTGCCGGTGGACAGGCCGCCACTTCGGGTGAATCCGATGGTCTCGCGATCGCGATACCACGCTGTCACCATGCTAAACGCCAGGACGGACCGCCTGCGCGACCACTTCGGCCTCGTCGAAGGAGAAGTCGCGGATGTGGACCGGCACCCCGGTCTGCTGCGCCTCGACGATCTTGCCCTCGCCCAGGTACATCATCACGTGGTGGATGGTCGCCGGATTCGAGGGCACGGTGGCCAGGAACAGCAGGTCACCGGGCTGAGCCTGGCGGACCGGCAGCATCGCGCCGCCCTTGTACTGGTCCCGCGAAACCCGCGGAAGGATGATCCCGGCGGACTCGTACGCCCGCAGCATCAGTCCCGAGCAGTCGTAACTGTTCGGTCCGGTGGCACCCCAGATGTACGGCTTGCCCTGCTCACCGAGGGCGAACTTGATGGCCTGCGCGGCGGCCTGGCTCGGCGGCACGACACTGCCGACGCTCGACCCGCAGCCGACGACGTCGACGATCTGGCCCTCGTTCTGCACGAGCAGCGCCGCCATCGGCTCCCAGTTGTGATACCGGTCGGGGAAGCCGGACCGCTCGACCCGCTGCGCCGCGTCACCGGGGCGCATGTTCTCCCAGTCCGGCACCGCGAGCAGCACGTCGTAGAACTTGTTGACCTGGTACGGCGGGTCGGTGACCTGCGCGACGGTGCCCCAGCCCATCGACGGCCGCATCTGGAAGATGCCGAGCGAGTCGCGGTCGCCGTAGGTCAGGTTCCGCAGCTTGGACTCGGTCATCCCGGCCTGGATCGCCACCTGCCACGCGCGCGGGGACAGCGTCCGCTGTTTGCCGATCGAGATGATCAGCGCGACGATGCCCTTCTGCTCTTCGTCGAGTTTGTTGATATCCGAAGAACCGCGGTCGGCCTGGCCGGGCAGGGTCGGCCCGATCGACGCGTCGCAGGAGGTCTTGACGACGCTGCCCGCCTGCGCCTCCATGTGGTCGGTCACCACCTTGGAGACCGTGCTCGTGGTGACCACCGCGGCGAAGACCGCGGCGATCAGCACGCCGACGATGATCCCGATCTTCATCGGGTCAGCCCGCTTGCGTGAACTTGGTGACTCGCCACCCGAAGTTCAGCTTGATGACGGTGACCCGGACCTTGGGCCCGTCCGTCGGGACATCGACGTCCATCGATCCGGTGAAGGAGGACGAGACCTGCGGTTCCCCGGTCACCTTGGTCGCGGTGATGTTCGCGGGATCCACCGTCGTCAGTTCCCCGGCGAGGTACTCCTCGGTGGTGTACGGCCGCAGTCCGTTCAGCCACTGCTCGGTCGTCGTGCCGTCCGGATGGTTCGCCCATGCCGTCACCCACTCCTTGGCGACCCTGACACCGTCCTGGTCAGGTGGCGCGGAAGACGGCGGTGGCTGGGTGGTCAGCCTCGGCGGCAGCGTCGACGTCACGGTGACCGGCGCGGCGACGCCGGGACGCGAGGTGGCTGTCGCCGAAGCACCCGGCCCGTTCGCCGTCTGCCCCGGTTTTCCGATGGCCTTGGGCAGCAGGATGCCCAGCGCGGTGAGCACCACCGCGAGGACGACCAGCGTGCCGACGAGATGGCGGGGTGAGCGCAGCGGCCAGCCCCAGAGTCTGCGGTAGACCGCGGTACGCCCGCGGTTGGTCCGGATCGGCATGGGTCACCGACCCACTGCGTGGTCTGTGTCGCGGACTTCCTCGCGGACCTCCAGCCCGCGCGAAGGCCGGTACAGCACGAAGACCGGCTTGCCCGCGACGACTTCGGGGTCGACGCGGCGAGGACGCGGCGTCGACGGCCCCGCCTGCACCGGTACGGCGCCCGAGTAGTCGGGAGTGGTGTAGCCGCCACCCGTGGAATTCATCCGCGACGGCACCACGACCGGCTCCGGTTCGTCGCTCCAGCGCCGGTCGGCGACCGGCGAGGTGTCCACCCGGCGGCTCGGTACCTGGATCGGGCTCCGCCCGCCCGAGGTGAACATGGAGTCGCCCGGATTGCCGGCGGCCGGGTTGTACTGGCCGAACACCGGGACGCCTCCGCCGCCACCGGCGGGAAGCGCCGGAAGACCGCCGCCACCGCCGACCGCGCCGGGCCATGGCGCTCCGGACCAAGCCGCCGCGGGCCTGATCGCGCCGGACCCGTTGTCGAGCCGCTGGGAGCTGGCGAAGATAGTCGCCTCGGGCCGGAACCGCCCGCCGCCGATCGTCGCGCCCACGGGACCGCGAAGGTCTCCGTCAACGACGTCGTCGGTGTCGCGGACGTTCTGCCAGAACGCGTCCTGCGGGGTCTGCTCGTTGTTCTTCTTGCGGAATCGGGAGAAAAGCCCGCCGCGTGGCGAAGGCATCGCGCCGCCGACCATGCCGACGGACATCTCGACCATCTGCCACAGCCGCCGCACCGGACGGCCGACCATGAACAACAGCACGGTGATGATGGCCGCCAGCGCCATCTTCGTCAGCAGGGACAAGGAGTTGCCCGCCGTGAAGATCGCTTCCAGCAGGAGCGTGTGCACGCCCGCCAGCACCGAAAGCACCATCAGGTTGAACGCGACCGCGCCGAGCACCTTGAGGATGCGCTGCATGATCTGCGGCTGCAGCAACGCGATCAACCCGATCAGCGGAGCGGTCAGGACGAAGATCCTGATCAGCACCTGCGCGAGCAGGACCGTGGCCTTGGCAAGCAGCTGGAACAGCGAGTAGAAGATTCCCTGGCCGAGGGAGAGGAACCCGGCACCGACGCGACTGCCGTCCTCACCCGTGAAGTACCCGGTCGCCGGGCCGAGTTTGGTGGAGATGTCCTTGAACGCCGCCTTCTTGGAGTCCACCAGCGCGGTGTCGGCGTCGCCGCCCTGCAGGATCTGGGTCCTGGTGAAGGCTCGTGCGTCCAAGAGGGCCGGACCGTACTGAAGGGCCTGTGGGGAGTCCGGCGTGCCGAACTCGCCCCGGAGCCAGTTGTCGTAGACGACCCGGCAGTGCAGTTCGGTCGGGACGCGGTCCCACGGCTGGCGGGCGGCCACGGCCTCCGGGGTCGCCTGGCACGGCTGTGCCGCGGGCGGCTGAGGCGGGGTCGGCGGCGGGTTCTTGACCTCGTCGATGAACCCGGCCTGGATGTTGGTCGTGGTCTGCACGATCGCGTTGTCGATGGGGTCGATGAACCGCAGAAGCGCCAGGGAAGACGCGGCCAGCCAGACCGCGGCCAGCCCGTACAGCGCCCGTTTGCTGACCGCCGCGAGATCGCCGCGCCAGATGTTGCGGAACAGCATGATCGACATGATCAGCGCGGCCAGGCCGAACAATTGGGCGTAGATGTTGTTGAAGACCTTCTCGGCCCCGGCCTTCACGGCGTTGTACAACGGGCTGAGCAGGCTGCCCTGCAACACGGTGTAGTGCAAGGAGTTCGTGGCACCGACGATGTTCTTGCCGATGTTGAACAGCTGGTTGCCCGCCCAGGTGTCGATCGTCGAGTTGGGCGAGGTGATGCCCGCCAGTGGGCCGCAGTCGGTTTCGAACGTGTCCCAGACGTGCCCGGCGTATCCGTACACGTTGTACGGACTGCCACCCTCGCCACGGGCGATCACGGATGGGTCGAGCGCGCCAACCATGCCCGCGCCGGGCCGTTCCGGGTTCGGCGCCTCACCACAGGCGGCGGCGGACGCCGCCGGAGCGGTCGCCACGGCCTGCAGACCCAGGATCAGCATGACGACGAACATCGTCGCGCGGCGGCTGGGTCTGGTCTTGCCCGGCCGCGGCCCCTCTTTCAGGCGGCGGCGCAGCGCGTGCCAGCCGGCGGCGAACGCGAGCACGAACGCCAGTGTCATCACCGTGTTCATGCGGCATCCCTGCCGGTGCCACCCTTGCCGGCGCGCGCGTGTTGCTCGCCTTGACTCCCGTTCCCGTTATGTCCGTTTTGGACAGCGCCTTGCACTTCTCCGGTTTCGGCCGCCAACGGGTCCGGGGCGCCGAGCATCTGCTCGTCGGTGAGGCCGACCTCGAGTTCGGCCGCGAGCTCGAGATCCTCTTCGAGCTCGAAGTCGTCCTCCGGCGGCACCGGGACGTACTGTTTCTCCTCCGGGACGGCCAGGTCGTTGCCCGGCTTCGACGGTTTGGCGTCGGGCGAACCCGGCGTGGTGTCCATGACCCGGCGCAAGTGCTCCAGGTGCGGGCCGGAGAAGTCGACGCGGATCCGCTCCACGCCACCGGCACCGTCGCCGAAGATGAACTGCCGCGGTTCGACGTCGCGCTGGATGTCGCGTTGCGAGCCGGGCCGCCTGCCCAGCGCGGCGACGACCTGTTCGTAGCCGACGCCGACCGGGACCTTCAGCAGGCGCAGCGCGTCGGCCTGGGCGTCGTCGTCGTCGAGCCGTCCGACGAACACCGAGTCCAGCAGCGCCACGAAACCCTGGATCTTCAGGAAGTCCGCGGGGATCTGCGAGGACAGCAGCACCCGGACGTTCCACTTTCGCGAGTCACGCGCGAAGCGGTTCATCAGCACGCGACCGGTCGGGACCTCGGAGAGGAAGAACGCCTCGTCGATCCAGACGCCCTTGCGCAGTTCCTTGGGCTTCTCGTACACCGATCGCTGCGTCAGCCACGCGGCGAGGTTCAGCATCTCCACGCCGAGGGATTCCGCGTCCGTCCAGTACTCGCGCGGCACGCCGTCCTTGGGCAGGGTCAGCCCCGCCATGGTCAGCACGGTCATCCGGTCGTCGCGGGTCTCGGCGTACGGGTCCGCGTCGGTCTCCGGGATGAGCAGCGCCATCCGCTCGCGCATCTCGTCGAGGAAGTCCGCGACGACGACGGCGTGCTCGTGGTGCTCGCTGGAGTCCCGCCGCAGCGCGTCGATGACCTGGCCGGGGTCGGCGTCGAATCGGCCGCCGACCGCGCGGACCGCGCGCAGCAGCACGATCCGGGTCTGCGCCATCCGCGAGACCTCGTACGGCAGGACGCCGGTGAGGACGTCGAGCACGAGACGACGACGGGTCGCGCCCGCGAGAGCCTTCTCCCGCCGCCACGAGCGCTCGGGGTCGTCCTCGTCCATGAAGTGCTCGATCTGCGGCTCGGCGACCACCCGGTACGGGTTGAGGATGCCGGGCTGCGCGTTGAGCAGGTTGATGGGCCGCGCGTACGGGCGCAGTTCGGGCAGGTCGCACAGCCGCGACAGCGGGCCCGACGGGTCGAGGATCGTCCAGTGCGCGCCCGCGCGGAGCGTCTTGTAGACGATGCCGCCGCCGAGGAACGACTTGCCGCCACCGAGCCCGGCGACCATCGCGGTCAGACCCGAGCCGTCGCGGATCTCCTGCGCCATCCACGGGTCCCACGCCACCGGGCGCCGGGTCGCGGTGACGGTCTCGCCGAGCAGGATGCCGCGGCGGTCGCCCACCTCGGCCGTCGCCGTCGGCACCGCCGAGGACGCCCACACGACCGAACCGCGGCGCATGTACGCCGCCGAGGCCAAGGGCTCGCCGGGGATGAACTCCCGGGCCAGCGCGTACTGGGCTTCGGGATGCTCGACGGCGATCTTCGGCTTGTAGAGGTCGAGGAGCTGCTGGGCCAGGCGCAGCGCGTCACGCTCCGTCGGCCCCGACACCGCCAGCCGCCACCACGAGCGGACCCGGGTGGCGAGCGCGGTGAAGCCCGACGTCATCTCGTCGTCGATCTCCAGCACCCGGCCCGCCTGGCGGGCCAGCGACTGCGGCGGCTCCAACTCGTGCTCGTCGGTGTAGTGCTTGACCTGCGAACGCACCTTGTTCATCTGGCGTTGCAGCTCGCCGGCGACCTCTTCGGGGCGCCGGACGTAGATCCGCGCGGACACCTCGACCGCGGCGGGCAGGCGGTCCGCGTGCTGGATCCACGGGTCGTCGACCTCGGGGATCTGGAGGCCGTGCATCTGACCGACGGTGAGCACGGCCAGATGCCGCGAGACCCCGGCGTTCGACCCGGTGCGGCCGCGGACGGTGACCGTCGGCGCGTACGGCTCGGCGTGGAAGTCCGCCGCGTCGGTGAAGCTGGCGAGGTCCTCGGGCTCCCAAGCCGCGCCGGGGACCGCGGGCATGTTGCGCGGCGCGGGCAGGCCCAGCGAGCACGACCGGTGCATCAGCCAGGACATCTCCTCGGCGTGCACCGGGCGCCCTTCGAGCCCGGCCGAGCCGATCACCTGGTCGAGGTGCTCGACCTCGGAGTCGAGCGCGGCCAGTTCGGCGTCGACGGCCTCCGGGAGGATCTTGCGCAGCACCGGGGCGGCGCTCTCGACCGCGCGGTCGATCATCCGCCTGGTCTGCACCTGGACCCCCAGGTAGACCTCTTTTTCGGCCATCGAACGGCCCATCAGCTGCTGCTGCTCGCCGATGAGGTAGTCGTCGAAGGACAGCGCGCCCTGGACGTCCTGGGGACGGCCGACGGCGTTGTGCACGTGGGCCTCGGCCCACATGCGGATCGGGTACGGCCGGTTGGTCACGCGCAGGTGCAGCCAGCGGCCCTGGAGCTCCGCGTACTGCCCGGCGATGGCCGCGATCAGGTCGCGGCGCTGCGAGTCCGACCGGAACGACCAGCGCTGCGGCGCGAGCCGGTACCAGGCGTAGACCTCGTAACCGGTGCGCAACAGGTGCCCGTCGATGCTTCGCGCCGCGATGGACGGGGTATAGGTGGGTATGGCCGCCTCACCGGGCAGCCGCCTCCCCTTGCCGGCCTTCTTGGGCTGCGCGGAGCGGACCTGCTGGGGCGGGTTCCAGGCCCCTTGCTGCAGGTCTCGATCACGTTTTCCTCGGCTTCCGCCGCGACCGAACAACGACTACCTCCCGGCCCGAGCCGCAGGGCGGCTCCGACGCGCTCGTGGTGTTCCCTGAGCTCCGGCGCCGCCGCCGTAGCCGTGGTGCTGGTACTGCCGTCTCCTGCGGTGCTTCGGTAGCGGGCGGCTCGCCCGTACCCGGACGCGGGACGCGCTCGCCGCGCCTCCCGTGCCCGTGGTCCGTTCTCTTGGTGTGTTGAGCTCTTTCGCCGCCATCGCGGCCACGGCGCCCAGCGGACGCTCGTGGCTGATCTTGGCCGTGATCAATCTGGTGATCACAATTGTGGCGACGAAGGCCCAGGCGGTCGAGAAGAACCCGAAGCTCCAGCCCGCCCACCGTTCGACGGTGAGCACGATCAGGAAGACCGGGATACCGACAAGCCACGCGACGTAGCGGGCTCTCCAGGGAAAAGTCGCTTTCGGCGGACCGAGCCACACGGCGTCGACCCGGTAAACCTCGTCATCGGTCCGGATACGCAAGGGGAGCCCTCAGCCTGTGAAGAGGCCGGCGATCCACTGGCCCACGTTGACTCCGGCGCCGCTCACCGCGAGGCCGATGATCGCCAGCGCGATCACCACACCGGCGAGTCGGCGCATGACACCGGCGTTGTCCCCTTTGCCGCCACCGAGCCACAGCAGCAGAAGTGCGACGGCCAGCAGCACCAGGGGGATGATGTTGTCGATCAGCCAGGTGCGGACGTTGCCGGTGCCGAGCTCGCCGGCGGCCAGCGTGTCGAGGGTGGTCAAGGTCATCATCGCATTACTCCCGGTGCGCGGAGAGGGGGTTCGCGCGGTTCTGGCTCGGTGTTGCTTCGAACATCATGGCGTCACGAGGCGTAGTGGTCAAAGCGCGCTCTGTAGATATCGATTTGTCTACCGGTGACAGAGCGAGGCACAGCACCACGACCATCCTCGGTCTCCATCATCGTTGCAAGGGTCGTCTGGATTAACCCCGGACACCCGTATTTCGCAGTGCGCGGTCGAAAACACCCAACTGCGACGCTTCTTGCTCACTGTGAGTACGGGTCGACCGCGGAAAATCCGGCCGCGACCAGTGTGACATGACTCGTTCGGTGGCTTCTCGCGAGTCCGCTGGGTGAGCACGCATTCAACAAAAATCATGGGTGCCGATGGGTCAAGGTCACACTTCCGTCACCCAAAGCGAAATCGACGACGCCATTTTCGCTACATAGCGTGATTATCGGCCCGTAGCGAACACATTCGCGGGAAAAGCGCCCGCTTCGACGGCCTGGCGGCTCAAAGGCCCGCACAGCTCGTGAAGCCGCTTGGTCTTCTCCTCGCCCAGGTGCTCCCAAGGACCTGTCGACGCCGCGTTCGTGGCGTCCTCGATCCGCTCGCGGAGATCGTTCCCTGCCTCGGTCAGGCCGCCTTCGGCATCGAGAAAACCCTTGTCACGGAGCTTGGCGGCCGCGCCGTCCCACTGCTCGTCGCTCCAGCCGCGGGACGCCTTGGCCGCGGCGGCGAGGAAACCCTTGCCGGTGGCGGTGTGCGAGACGAGCGCGGAGAGCCCGTCGAGCCCGTTGAGGACCAGCGCGGCGATGTGGCCGTCGCCCCGGTGTTCACGCAACAGGGTTATGGCGTGCCAGAGCACGAGGTGCGGTTCAGCCGGCCAGGCGAGGTCGGCGTGCCCGGCGTAGAGCGGGCGGCCGTCGACCTGGCAGCCCCCGGTCGCCTCGCGGGCGAGCTCGGCCGCCTCGGCGACCTGCTCGGAGACGAGCGTGTCCTTGCCGAGCAGCCTGGTCAGCGTCGCGTCGACGGCTTCGAAACGGGCTTCGATGATCTTTTCGGGCGCGGCCAGCGTCCACGCGCGAGGGATGTACTTGGCGACCAGGTCCGGGTTGAAGTTGTAGAAGGTCGCCGCGACCACGCCGGGACTCACCGCGCCCATGGGTGCCGCGCGGCCCGCGAAGTAGGTCATGCGCCCCGGACGGAGGCCCGCGCCGGTGAGCGCGGCTTCCGTCTCGGGTGCGAAGTAGGTAAGGGAATGCAGTACATCGAACGTCCCGCGGAACCGTCCCGTGACCCGACTCGCTTCGCCCATGGGGGCACCCTACCCGCAAGTAGCGAAGGCGCGCAGCGTCCGAAAGGGCCGCGGTCCCGGCGCGGCGGGAGCAAGGGACCTTTGGTGTCGCTTTCCGGGACCAGGCGCAGGTAGGGAGTGGGTCGGGGTGGTCGTGAGTGGTAAGTGACGTTCTAACGTCACTTACCACTCACGACCCACCCGACCCACCTCCCGCCGCGGCCGAAGTCCATGAAGGCCTCCTTGCTTACTGTCAAGGTAGGTAAGGAGGCCTTCGCGGACTGCCTACTTGCGTGGAGGTTCCGAGAAAAGTCCGTGAAGGCCTCCTTGAGGGACTCTGGGTCCCTCAAGGAGGCCTTCACGGAAAGAAGCTCCCGGCGCGGAAAGCGCGCGGGTGGCAAAAGAAGTACGGACGAGCCGGCGTGTAAGCCGGATCCTGTCCTCGCCTCGCCTTGCGGCTGAGCGAGTGGCGGCCATCCATCTAGGCCCACCGTCGCCGGCGGGCTCGAGCGGCCTACCCGCAGACTCGGGCGAGCAGCCCTCGGTCGCCTGCGCAGGAGCCTCGCGGCTCCCTCTTGGCCTTGCTCCGGGTGGGGTTTACCTAGCCGTCCTGGTCACCCAGGACGCTGGTGGTCTCTTACACCACCGTTTCACCCTTACCTCCGCCCGCGAAGCGCACGGAGGCGGTCTGTTTTCTGTGGCACTGTCCCGCGGGTCGCCCCGGGTTGCCGTTAACAACCACCCTGCCCTGTGGAGTCCGGACTTTCCTCGAACCGGTTTCCCGGCTCGCGGCCGCCCCGCCGACTCGTCCGTCGGCGAATCCTACTGCACGGGTACGGGCAGGCAGTTCAGGTTGCGCCGTCCGTCGGGTTCGACGACGAACCACAGGTGGTCGGTGCCCTGTCCGGTCCATTCGCCGGGACGCGCGTTGGCGAACTTGTAGAGCGGCCGGCCGGCCAGGGTCACCTGCCGGGCGCCCTCGGGACGCTTGATCGTGTCGACGATCCCGGGGTCGATGCCGGTCAACACCGGCGTGCCGGTGGTCGTGACGGGAATCCACACCGCGGCGCAGTCCCCGAGGCACGCCGAGCGGGCCTTGTGCGGGTCGTCGCGTTCGTACCGGAAGAGGACGGCGCCGGTCTCGTCGAGGACGGCCCGGCCCATCCGGGTCATGTAGACGGCCGTCAGCTGCGTGCCGGGCGGAGCATCCGTGGGAGAGCTGGGCCGCGAGGTGCCGGACGGCGGCAAGCGCGGGCCGGGGAGAGTCTCGGTGACCGGAGCACTCGCCGTCAGCGACACGGGTTCACCCTCCCGCCACCACATCGCGGCGCCCACGACGAGTGCCGCGATGACGACGAGCATGGTCAACCGCGATCGGCGCATCAGGCGTCTCCGTTTCTCCCGGGTGGCTGACGGGGTTCTGCTCCGCGATCTCGTTGGTCCAGTGCAGGACGGCGGACGGGCTGTCGAGGCCGACGACACCGACGAGGCGGCCCTTGCGGACGAAACCGGTGACGGGCCGTTCCCCGCCGACGGGTGAGGCGAGCGCGACGGTGTCGGCGCCGAGCTTCGGGATGCCGCCCGCCTGGATGCGCATGCCGTGCTGTTCGGACCAGAACCGCGGCACGGGCGCGAACGGCCGCGAAGCCTGCGGCCCGTCGAGGAGGTTCTCCGCCGCCGCCCGGCCCATCTCGACGGCGTTGAGCCAGTGTTCGACCCGTCTCGGGGTCTCGTCGAACCGCAGGTTCGGCCACTGCGCGACGTCACCGGCGGCGACGATGTTGCTCATCCCCAGCACGTGACAGGTGGGCGCGCAGACCACACCGTCGTCGAGCGGCAACTTGGACCCGCGCAGCCACGAGATCGACGGCACGGTCCCCACGGCCACGACGACGCACGAGACGTCCAGGATCCAGCCGTCGGACGACCTCAGCCGCAGGCCGTTCGCCGTGGTCTGCCAGCCGTCGATGGACGCGCCCAGCGCCAGCCGCACCCCTCGCGACCGGTGCAGCGCGGAGAGCTTCTGCCCGATGTGCCTGCCGACGACCTCGCCGAGCAGATGCGCCGACCGGCCGATCACGGTGACCTCGCGCCCCGTCTCGCGCAGGCTCGCGGCGACCTCGCAGCCGATGAACCCGCTGCCCAGCACCGCGACCGGCCCGTGGTCGGCGGCGAGGTTGCCGCGCAGTTCGGCGGCGTCGGCCAGGGTCCGGACGACGACCACCCGCGGATGTCCGTGCGGGACACCGGAAAGGCGCCGAGGTTCGACGCCGCAGGCGATGACGAGCCCGTCGTAGGGCAGTTCCTCCGCACCGGGCAGGTGGACGACCTGGCGGCCCGGCTGCAGATGCGTCGCCGGGGTGTTGAACCGCCATTCGGCGTCGATCTCGTCGAGCCGGGCGAGCGCCGTCTCCGCCGGGCTCGTGGCCCCGGTCAGCAGGTCTTTGGACAACGCCGGCCGGTGATAGGGCAGGTCCGGCTCGTTGCCGACGATCACCAGCTCGCCGTCGAACCGCAGTTCCCGCAACCGTTCCGCGCAGCGCAGTCCCGCCAGTCCGCCGCCGACCACGACGATCCGTTCGCTCATTGTCCCGCCCCTCGCAGGTGGATGGCTCGCATCGGACAAGCCCGGGCCGCGGCCTGGACCAAGGGCAGCTGTCTGGCGCCCGGTTTCCGGAGATAGCGCAGCTGGCCGTCCCCTTGCAGCTGGAAGACCTGCGGTGCTTCGGCCTGGCAAATGGCGTAGCTGTGGCATTTCTTGTCGTCGACCGAGATCATGACCCGTTCGGCCCGGCCGGCGCCGCCGTCGAGCAGTCCAATGCGGACCAGCGCCCTCGGCGGGAGCACCCGCAGGACGGTGAGCACGACGGCGGGGGTGAGCACGGTGATCCCGCCGAGCCAGACCGTCGCGAGGTTCCCGTTCGCGGACGCGCCCAGCCAGGAATGGATCGCCAGCAGGCCGACCGAGAGGTAGCCGAGCTGATGGAACCACCCTTTGACTCGACGCCCCAAGGCGGCGGTGACGGAGACCGCGATGAACAGCTCCAGTCCGACGACGCCCGCCGCGTGCCGCGCGAACCCGCCACCGGCGAACGGGATCACCAGCGCGAGAACGCCGAACGAGCCGTCGTCGAGGAAGAGATAGGACAGGCCGTGGACGGAACCGGTGGCGAGGCTGAACACCGCGAGGACGACGTGCCCGCCGCGCAGCGCCTCGTGGCCGGTGGCCCGCCTGATCCACCCGGTGGCACTCAGGATTCCCCAAGCGAGCGTCAGGCACATCGTCGAGTAGGCGAACCGGGCGGAAAGCGTGGCGATGTCCCGGACTCCGCTGTCGTGCGGTGACGGGGCCGGGATGACCGCCAGGAGCGCGGCCGTCACGCGCGCCTGCCCGGTGCGCCGAGTACCCGCACGAGCCCGAAGGTCGCTCCCCCGGCGACCGCCACCAAGAGCACGCCGAACACGATGTCACCGCCGCCGAGTTCGTTGCCGACGGCGGAAACCACCATCAGCGAGGTCGTCTCGGCGATGCCGGTGCTTTCGAGCAGGGTCATGTGCCGCATGACGGTGTCGACGGCGGTCTGCGCGAAGGACCGCATCGCGTCGTCGCGGGTGGCGGCCCGCACTTGGGAGGCGAGGCCGAAGACGCTCCCGTGCGCGGCGCGGGAGCGGTTGACGTAGAGACGGTCGAAGTCGGCGCTGACGGCACCGGTGATCTCCTCGGCCCAGGACCGTTGTTCTTCGGTGGGCTCGCCGGGTAGTTCGACGCGGACCTTCGACGCCAGTTCGCGGACCTGGGCGTCGAGCCGGTCGTGGTCGTCGGCGAGTTTGCGGCCGACCTCCCGCACCCGCAGGCCGCTCGCGCGCTGTTCCGCCTGACGACCGGCCGGACCTTCCCACAAACAGGCCTGCCGTACTCGCACGAGCAGTTCCCGATCATGGGAATCGATTTCCGCGAAGGCACTGTCAGGCGTTCCGAGCCCGAGCACCAGTAGGGCGATCACCACGCCGAGCAGTCGATAGATCATTTCACCCGTCCCCACTGTGGATACGCATCGAACAAAGGGCCTCACTGGGAGTACGGGGAACCGGAGTGGCCGGTTCGATCTCCGCCCGCCCATACAGTGTGCTGTGCATCACACTACATATTTAGAACCGTTTATCGCCGCCGTACGTACCGGGCAACCAATAGTAAACGGAGCACTACTGCACATGGCTCACGGCGATAGTCTGCGCTACGGTGTACGAACCCGCGAAATCCTCCACCACTGGGGAGGTCTCGAACTTCATGGAAGCAGTGGGCAGAGAATGCCGTTTCGGCGGCGAGCATCGTTCGAACGAGCTTTCCGAAGAGCTCATTTCGTTGCTGTACAAAGATTTCCGGGAGACCCTGTTCAGTCAGGTGATGTACCTGACCGGCCATGATCGACAATGGACGGAAGACGTCGTCCAGGAAACGCTGATCCGCGCCTGGCAGCATTCCGACACACTGAACCGTGAGCCGGGAATGCTGCGCGGCTGGCTGCTCACGGTCGCCAGGCGGATAGTCATCGACGGCTGGCGAAACCGGCGTGCCCGCCCGCAGGAGGTCGAGCTGGACAGTTCTGAAAACGCCGAAACAGCGGACCAGACCGAGCAGTCACTGTCCGCACTCGTCATTTCCGAAGCGCTACGCTATCTGGACAGCAAATACCAGGCTGTCATCTACGAGACGTATCTGACCGGACATACGGTCCGGGAGGCGGCGGTGATATTGGGAATACCGGAGGGAACGGTCAAATCACGGCTGTACGCGGCTATGAGGACATTGCGACGGTCGTTAGGAGAGCTGGGTTCGCGATGATGAAGCGAAAGGTGAAACACACCGATGCGGCGGCGTACGTACTCGGTGTGCTCGACCGGGCCGAGGCGTATGCCTTCGAAAAGCATTTGCGGGGGTGTGTGCGCTGCGGTCGCCGGGTCGCGGAATTCACGTCGGTGGAAGACGCGCTCGCGAGAGCCGATCTGCGCTACCTGTCCCCCGGCGCCGCCGTGGTCCGGCGCTGCGGCCGGCTGTCGATGATCGTGGCCAACCTCGTGGTGGTCCTCGTGGCGTGCGTCGTCGCGGCCCTCATGTCGGCACAACGGTCGTCCGGCCGGTACCGGCGGATCTCGTCGGATGCGGACATCTTGACCTCTGCTCCCCTCGACGACCAGCGGTCACTCCCGTCACCGCCTCCGTTCAAGTAGTCTGCCGCAAGCCGAAACGAAGGTCTCTACGGTGCATACCGAAGTAAATCCCGAGAGTCCCTTCGGCGGGCCTTCGGTACCGAAGCGTTCCGCCGGGTTGCTGGGTCGAGACAGGGAACTCGACACGATCACCGGGCTGTTCCTGGCCGCCCTGCGCGGCCGCGCCACCAGTGCCGTGGTGGTCGGGGAGTTCGGCATGGGCAAGTCGTCGGTGCTCGGCGCCGCCGGTGAGCTGGCGAAAGCGGCGGGGTTCACCGTCGCGATCGCCTCCGCGTCCCGGTTGGAGACGCACCTGAGCGGCGGTGTCGGCCGTCAGCTGATCGACGGGCTCACCCACGCGCCGCCGGACCACGGTCCCCGGGACGAGCAGGCGCTCGACGCCTTCTTCCACACCGTCCGCCACGCCGCCGAACAGGGCCCGGTCTTCCTCGGCGTCGACAACATCCACCTCGCCGATCCGTGGTCGATGCGCTGCCTCGCCTACATCCGGCATCGCGTGGAGCGGCTGCCGGTGATGATCGTGCTGACCGCGCTGATCGGGCAGTTGCAGGCCGGCGAGGTCGCGCTGCTGGAGATGTCCGGCTGCACTCCGGCCACGATCCGGCTGCGCGGGCTGGGGACGCGGCACGTCGCCGAGTTCCTCGGCGTCGCCACCGGCCGGTTCGCCGAGGAATGCCGCGAGGTCACCGGCGGCAATCCGTACCTGCTCGGCGCGCTGCGCCGCCGCCTGGTGCCCGGGATGGACCTGGACGCCGCGGGGTCGGCGATGATCGGCGAGGTGCTGCGGGTCCGCATGCACGAGTACACCGCCGCGCCGAAGATGCTCGAAGCCGTCGCGATCCTGGGCGAGGACGCGAGCTTCGACCTGCTGGCGCGGCTCGCGGGGGTCGACGAAAGCACCGCGCTGGCCGCCATCGACACGATGGTGCGCGCGCACCTGCTGACCAACAGCCACCGGCCGGCGCTGACCTACCGGTTCGTCCGCAATTCGGTGCTCGCCGACATGCCGCTCACCACCAGGGCGGTCACCCAGTCGCGGGCGGCGCGGCTCCTGCACGACGCGGGCGCGGCACCGGAACGGGTCGGCGCCCATCTTCTGGAAGCGACCGCTATCAGGATCCCCTGGGCGGTCGACATCCTGCGGATGGCCGCCCGGCATTCGGTGGTCGAGGGCGATCCGGAACTCTCCGTCCGGTTCCTTTCGCGGGCGTTGGAAGAACGGCTCAGCGAACGCAAGCGGATGGCGATCCTGCTCCAGCTCGCGCACGCGGAATTCCACTGCGACCCGGATTCGGCGCCTGCCAGGGTGCGCGAGGCCGTCGACCACATCGACGACCGCGAAACCGCGGCCTTCGCCGCGACGGCCATGATCCTCTCGCTGTGCGGCGGCCCGGACGCGCGGCTGGCGATCAACTCCGCCGGCCAGTTCGCCGCGCGGCTCGACGCGGGCGGGCCCGACGCCGTCTGGCCGCTGCTGTGCATGACCTACCTCGCCGAGGCGGGCAGCAGACTCGGGCCGCCGCCGGACTTCCGCGACTTCGAACGGCAATGGGCGCCGCTGAACGATCCCGCCGCGCAACAGAGCCGATCGGGGTTGCTCGCGCTCGACACGGTGCGCGGCGGGAAGTCCTCGGCGAACGCCGTCCGGCATTTCGGGGAGGCTTTGTCCGGCGAGCACCCCGAACTGTTCGAACAGCCCTATTTCTTCGCGCTGGCGACGGCGGTGCTCGCCGACGAGGCCGCCCTCACCGACAAGCTCTGCCAAGTACTCGACACCGAGCGCGTGCCCTGGGACTTCCACGTGCCGAAGGGAGCCCTAGCCACGCTCGCCCGCGGGATCGCGCTGCAAGCGGGTGGCGACCTCGTGCGCGCGAGCGTCCACTACGAATCCCTGGTGCGGCAGTTCGACGAACGCGGCGCCACCAGCCGGTGCCCGATCGCGGTGCTGTGCGCGGCCAGGCTGATCGAGGTCTCGGTCGATCTCGGCCGTCACGACGTCGCGACCGCCTTGCTGGACAAAATCGATTTCGGGGCCACGCAAGCACTTTTCACGCACAACTACCTGCTCTACGCGCGCGGCAGGCTCCGGGCGGCCGGTGGTGAACCCGAACTCGGGTACGAAGACCTGCGCGGCTGCGGACGCCGTCTCGAACACCACGGCATGCGTTTCCCCGGATTCGCCCCCTGGCGAGCGCACGCGGCCCGCACCGCGCTGGCACTCGGGCGCACCGACGCGGCGGCCAGACTCGCCGAAGAGGACCTCGCCGCCGCGGAACGGTGGGGCACGCCGAGAATCCTCGGCGGTGCGCTGACCACGGCCGGTCTCGTCCGCAACGACGAGGAGGCCGAACGACTGCTCACCAAGGCCGTCGACGTCCTCGGCGGTTCGACCGCGAAGCTCGCGCTGACCGAGGCCTTGACCGAACTCGGCTCGTTCCAGGCCCGCCACGGTCAGGGCGAAAAAGCGATCGTGACGCTGCGGCGGGCCACGCAAGCGGGCAAGCACTGCGGGGCACGGCCGCTCACGAGGCGGGCCGCCGAAGCGCTGCGGGACGCGCGGACGAGCCTGACGACGGCGAAGGACAACGAACACGGCCTCACCAAACAGGAATACCGCGTCGGGGTGATGGCGTCACAAGGTCTCACCAACCGGGAGATCGCCGAAGCGCTGCACCTGACCCGCCGCACCGTCGAACTGCATTTGTCCGGGGCCTACCGGAAGCTGGAGATCGCCGGGCGCACCGAATTGGGTTCCGCGCTCGGCCGGTCCCAGCGCGTGGACGGTGATTGACGGTTTCCGGGGGCGGCGGGTTCACTCCGCGACATGCCGGGAATCGAATCCGAACCACTCAAATTCGCCTATTGGGTCCCCAATGTGAGCGGCGGCCTGGTCACCAGCGACATCGAGCAGCGCACCGACTGGGGATACGAGTACAACCGGGATCTCGCCGTCCTCGCGGAGAACAGCGGGTTCGAATACGCGCTGAGCCAGGTCCGCTACACGGCCAGCTACGGTGCCGCCTACCAGCACGAATCGACCGGGTTCAGCCTCGCGCTGCTGCTCGCGACGCAGCGGCTGAAGGTGATCGCGGCGATCCACCCCGGACTGTGGCATCCCGGGGTGCTCGCGAAGTTCATCGCGAGCGCGGACGTGATCTCCGGCGGGCGCGCGGCGGTCAACGTGGTCAGCGGCTGGTTCAAGGACGAATTCACGAACCTCGGTGAACCGTGGCTGGAACACGACGAACGGTACCGTCGTTCGGAAGAGTTCATTCGCGTACTGAAGGAACTCTGGACGAACGACCACGCCGAATTCGCCGGTGATTTCTATCGGATCCACGATTTCGACATCAAGCCGAAACCGGTCGGGCGGCCGCATCCGGAGATCTTCCAGGGCGGCAACTCCACCGCGGCGCGGAAGCTCGCGGGCCGGGTCTCCGACTGGTACTTCAGCAACGGCAAGGATTTCGACGGCTTCAGCGAGCAGGTCGAGGAGGTCCGCGGCTACGCGGCCGCGAACGACCACGCCGTCCGCTTCGGACTGAACGGCTTCCTGATCGCGCGGGAAACCGAAAGCGAGGCGAAGGCCGTACTGCGCGAGATCGTCGAGAAGGCGAACACCGACGCCGTCGAGGGCTTCCGCAACGCCGTCAAGCAGGCGGGTGGGTCCACATCGGACAAGAAGGGGATGTGGGCCGACTCGGAGTTCAAGGATCTGGTGCAGTACAACGACGGCTTCCGTACCGGCCTGATCGGCACGCCGGAGCAGATCGCGGACCGGGCCGTCGAGTACAAGAAACGCGGCGCGAACCTGTTGCTGCTCGGCTTCCTGCACTACCTGGAGGATGTCGAGTACTTCGGGAAGCACGTGCTGCCGGTGATCCGGGCGAAGGAGGCGGACCTGGAACGAGGCGCCGCCACCCCTGAGCCCCTGGTCACTTCCGCGCCCTGATGCATTTCGTCCTCTGGATGCGGTCTTTGCGCGGGGCAACTACCGCATCCAGAGGACTAAACGCGTGATTTACGGCAGGTAGACGGTCTGGCCCGGTTTCATGGAGGGGCCGCAGTCGTTGAGCGGCCTGCCGAAGCGCACCTTCTCGACCTCCGGCATGGTCTTCGCCGCGTAGTCCTGGACGGCCTTCAGCTTCTCGGGGCTGGAGACGGCGTCCTTCCGCACGAAGTCCCCGCTCCGCAGCCCGCCACCCGGGTACACGAAGATCGGCTCGTAGTCGCGGTCGATCCGCGGGTCGACGGTGATGCCGTTGCCCGCGGCCCACGGGCCCCACGAGTGGATGAACGTCGGCTTGACCTTGTCGAAGACGTAGTCGCGCAGCCCCGGCATGTCGCCCTTTTTGACGAAGTCCGCGACGTCCGCCTCGACCAGTCCGGCCATGTCGACCAGGTGCAGCCTGCTGGTCATCGACGAGCCGCCCAGGTCGGGCAGCAGCAGCGACGCCTGCTGGAGACCGAGGATGTCGGCCATCGTGTTGAAGCCGCGGCCGAAGCGGTCGGCGATGAGGCACGCGGGCACCGTCGGGCTCTGCTGGAACTTCTCCGACGACGACGCGAATCCCATCCCGGACGGGATCGCGGCCGCGACCAGCACGAGCACCACGACCGCCCGCAGCACCGCCCGCGAACGGCGCAGCAGCTCGCCCGCGGCCAGCGTCCCGGCCAGCGCGGCCAGGATCCAGATCGGGGTGGCGAAGCGGTGCTGGCCCATCCAGTCCGGGACCATCACGCCGTAGGCGATGATGCCCAGCGCCAGCGGCGTCAGCAGCGCGACCAGCGCGCGCCGCCATTCCGCCCGGACCAGCGCGTAACCGATGGTCAGCGCCAGCAGGATCGTCCCGGCGACACCGGCGTAGCCGACCAGCTCGAACGGCTGCTTCAGCGCCGAAAGCCCGGGAAGGCCCTGCCCCTTCGCGATGGACGGGTTCGCCAGCAGCCTGCCGAACTCAGCGATCCGCCAGGCGAGGTACGCGCCGAACGGGATCGCGAACGCGACCACCGACACCACGACGAGTTTGACGCTCTGCCCCAGCAGCGGCTTACGCAGCTGGAACAGGACGACGAGCGGGTACGCGGCGCCGTAGATCAGGCCTTCGGGGCGGGTCAGCGCGGCGAACGCGACCAGCACCCCGGACCAGATGGCGACCTTCGCGGTGAGCACGGTGTCCTTGCGGACGGCGACGAACAGCAGTACGGCGAGCCAGGCGACGGCCATCCCGAACAGGGAGTTCTCCAGCCCGGAGATCGTCCAGATGACGAACGACGGGATCGCGGCCAGCGTCAGCCCGACGACCAGCGTCGCCAGCCAGGCGAAGCGCTCGAAGACCTGCTTCGCCGCGACGTGGCAGGCGGCCAGCGTCCCCGCGGTGAACAGGAGCCCCAGCAGCTTCGGGAACAGGACGTAGTCGGGTAGGCCGAACAGCGTGCCGCTGTCGAAGATGCCGAAGAGCTTCCCGACCGCCAGCAACACCAGCCAGGTCGAGTTCGACCAGCCCTCGACCGACGGCTGCCCCGGCTGGAGCACCGGGCCGAGTCCGTCGGCGAAGCTGCGCGCGTAGGAGAAGGTGATGGCCGCGTCGTCGACGATCCAGTGGCCGTAGAGCGTGGCGTGCCAGGCCAGCGCCGCGACACCGGCGAGGACCGCCAGGTACGGCGCGATCCGGGCGGCGAGGCCACGACGGGCCGGCGTTTCGGCCGGGTCGGGCACGTCTTTTTCGGAAGCTTCGCTCAGTGCGCTCGCCGTCATGTCCCCGTCTTTGCCTTTTCGCTCACGTGCCCGTCGTCAAAACTGTAGCCAATACCCCATCGGCCGCCCGCGACACGTCATATCCAGGCGTGATCCGCGCCACAGTTCCCGCTAGGAGAGGTGCGAGATGTCGTTCACCAGGCGGACCGAGGCGTTGCCGTCCGGATAGAACTCGACGATCGACAGCGAGGCCAGGTCCAGGTGCAGGCGGAACAGCAGCGACGGTCCCGCGTCCAGGCCCATCCGCAGCAGCGACTTGATCGGCGTGACATGGCTGACCAGCACGAGCGTCCGTCCGCCGTACCGCGCGATCAGCTCGTCGCGGGCCTTGCGGACACGCCGGTGGACGCCGTCGAAGCTCTCGCCGCCCGGCGCCGCGATCGACGTGTCCGAAAGCCAGCTGGTCTGGAACTCGGGATCGCGGTCCATGGCCTCTTTGAAGGTGAGGCCCTCCCAGTCGCCGAAGTCGGTCTCGATCAGCCCGGGGTGGGTCTCGACCCGGCCGCCGAGCGCGTCCGCGATCGCCTGCGCTGTCTGCTGGGTGCGGATCAGCGGCGAGGCGATGATCGGGGCCACCTCGCCGTCGACGACCAGGCCCTCCATCGCGCCGAGGCGTTTCGCGGCGGCGGCCGCCTGCTGCTTGCCGTGCTCGGTGAGCGGCACGTCACCGCGGCCGGAGTACCGCTTGTCGACCGACATCGCCGTCTGGCCGTGCCGCACGAGGAGCAGTTTGGTCGGCGTTCCGGTGGCGCCGGTCCAGCCGACGGGGCTGACCCTGTCCTGCTTCACGGTCTTCTTCGCCGGTTCCGGCTTCTTGGCGGCCCCGGAGTCCATCGCTTCGTTCGCGAGGGCGTCCGCGTGAGAGTTCTCCGCGCGAGGGATCCACTCGTAGCGCACGCGCGAGAAGCGGGCCGCCAGTTCCTTGGCCTCGGCGTTCAGCGGCTGCATCGACGGATGCTTGACCTTCCACCGCCCGGACATCTGCTCCACCACGAGCTTCGAGTCCATCCGGACGTCCACTGTGGACGCTCCGAGCTCGGCGGCCGCGGTGAGCCCGGCGATCAGGCCGCCGTACTCGGCGACGTTGTTCGTCGCGATGCCGATGAAGGCCTTGCGCTCGGCGAGCACCTCATCGGTGGCGGCGTCCTTGACGACCGCGCCGTACCCGGCGGGACCGGGGTTGCCCCGGGAACCGCCGTCGGCCTCGACGAGCACGTGGTCGGTCACAGGCCGGACTCCAGCGTGCGGACCAGGATGGCGCCGCAGTTCTCGCACTGGATGACGTTGTCCTCGGGAGCGGCCTTGATCTCGGCGATCTCGCGGCGGTCGATGTCGAGCTGGCAGGCGCCGCAGCGGCGGGCCCGCAGCAGCGCCGCGCCGATGCCCTTGTGCGCCCGGACCCGCTCGTAGAGCTTCATCAGGTCTTCCGGGAAGCGCGGCAGGAGCTTGGCGCGATCTTCGTCGCGACGCGCCTTCGTGGTGTCGAGGTCGGCGAAGTTCTCGTCGCGGCGGCTGACGGCTTCGGCGACTTCGCCCTCGGCCTTCGAGACCTCGGCGCTGGTGCGCTGGGCGTCGAGTTCGAGCGCCTCGCGGCGTTCCATCAGCTCCAGCAGGTCGTCCTCGAGCGCGGACTGACGCCGGTTGAGGCTGTTCAGCTCGTGCTCGATGTCGGTCATCTGCTTCGCCGCGACGGAACCGGATTCGAGGAGCTTGCGGTCGCGGTCGCCGCGGGCGCGCACCGACTCGATCTCCTTCTCCTGGCGGGCGATCTCGCGGTCGAGGTCGGACGCCGCCGTCTGGACCGAGACCAGCGCGTCCCGTCGATCGCGAACCGTCTTCTCGCCCGCGTCGATCTCGGCGATCTCCGGCAGGGTGCGGCGGCGGTGGGCGGTACGCGAGAGTTCCGCGTCCACCTTCGCGAGTTCGAGCAGCTGGCGCTGGACGGCGGGGTCGGCCTTCACGGTGCTCCTTGGAGTTTCTTAGTGCTCGGTTCGGGTGGCCCGTAGCGTCCACGGGTCGGTGCACCGCGTGGAGACGTGAACGTCGACGTTACCCGCAAACGCGGCGCGGACGACGCCCGAGGCTTGCTCACACCACGGCCATTCGCTCGCCCAGTGCGTCACGCCGACCAGGGCGGGGACTTCGGAGATCTCCGCGAGGTGCTCCCCGGCGGGATGATGCCGGAGATCGGCGGTGACGTACGCGTCGACCCCGGCGGCGGTGGCCCGCTTGAGATAGCTGTCCCCGGAACCGCCGGACACGGCGACGCGGCGGATCGGGCGGTCCGGGTCCCCGGCGCCGTAGACCCCGGGTTCCGTGCGGGGCAAGGCGTTCGCGACGCGTTCGACGAAGGCGGAGAACGCTTCGGGCGCGGGCAGTTCACCGATGCGGCCGATGCCGGTGACGCCGTCCTCGCGGGGGTCGAGCGGGCCGAGGACGGTCAGGCCGATGGCGTCGGCGAGCGCGTCGGAGACGCCGGGCGAGGCGGAATCGGCGTTGGTGTGCGCGCAATAGAGGGCGACGCCAGCGCGAATCAAGCGGTGCACGAGGCGCCCCTTGGTGCTGTCGGCCGGGACACCGTGGACGCCGCGCAGCAGCAGCGGATGATGCGCGACGATCAGCCGCGCGCCGCTTTCGATCGCCTCTTCGACGGTCTCGTCGACCGGGTCGACACAGAACAGGACCTTGTCCACGTTCTCGGCCGGGTCGCCGCAGACGAGTCCGACGGCGTCCCACGATTCGGCGAGTTCGGGCGGATACGCCTGCTCCAGGGCGGCGATGACTTCGGCTAGCGCGGGCACCGGGGGATTTTCGCATGTAGCGTTTCCGGACATGCGACTTCGGGTGCTCTGCGCGCTGCTCGTGGCCGGACTGCTGGCGGTACCCGCGCCCGCGTCGGCGTCTCCGGGGTTTTGGAAGCTGACCGATCTGGCGGCGCAGCGCGTTCAGATCGCCGACAAGGTCGCGGCCGCGAAGTTCGGCACGCCGTCGCCGATCGACGACCCGGTACGCGAACAGCAGATCCTCGACTCCGTCGCGGCGAAAGCGCCCGGCCTCGGCCTCTCCCCATCCGGGGTGGTGCGGTTCTTCCGCGACCAGATCGAGGCGAACAAGGTCGTGCAGCGCGGCCTGTACGCGAAGTGGACCGAGCACCCCGGCACGCGTCCGCCGGAGCGGCCCGATCTGGGGACCGAGGTCCGGCCGGTGATCGACCGGCTCAACACGGGCCTGCTCGCCGAACTCGCGGCGACCGGGGACGCGCGGGCGCGGCGGTCGTGCGACGTGCGGCTGGCGGTCACGGTGCGGCTGGTCGACGCTCGCCGCTCGCTGGACCGGTTGCACTCGGTGGCGCTCGGGGAGTCGGTGCGGTCGGCCTGCACGCACCCCTGACCGCCGGGCGGTAGCAAGGGACCTTTGCTATCACTCGGGCCGCTGACCTGCAGAAAGAGAGCAGGGGACCTTTGCTGTCGCCGGCTCCCGGGCGCGTTCCGACTGTGTGGATTTTGGTGCGTTGGATGCGCAGAAATCCACACAGTCCCCGCGAGACGCCCGGGCGGGCGACCTGACCGTGCCCGCGGCGAGGGGTGTGTGGAAATAGGGACACTCAACGTCCCTATTTCCACACACCCCCGCCGATGGCCTCCGGGGCGGTAGCAAGGGACCTTTGCTATCACGCAGGTCGCTGACCTGCTAAAAGAGAGCAAGGGACCTTTGCTATCGCCCCCCGGGGCCCGGGCCGTCAGTCCAGCGCCTTCGCGTCCTTGTTGACCGCCCAACGGCCGGCCGCGCGCATCACGCGGCCCGTCCACAACATCGCCCGGTAGGCAGTCGTGTGATCGGGGGTGTCGGGCTCGACGACCTGGTACGGCGCGACGGACGCGCTCGTCCGGAGGTGCAACGGCATCCTGGTCATCGCCTCTTTCGGCGATCTGGCCTGGACGAAGTGGTGCTCCGACAGGATCCGCCCGACCTCGTAGGGGTGCGGAAGCTTGACGGTGATGCGGTACCACCGGAGCCCGGTTGCCGGGGACTCGACGATGGGTAATGGTGCGCTCATACGCGACCTTTCCTGCGTTTTTCTCTCCAGGTGGTCTACTCCCGCTTCGCCCCGGCTTTCCAGTTCGACGCGCCGGGTAGCCGTTCGGAGCCGGTGAGCGGTCGATCTCCGGCGGCCTTCACACTGATCAGGTGCTGCACATCGTCTTCGTCTGCTCCGGCAACATCTGCCGCTCCCCGATGGCCGAACTCGTCTTCCGCGCGAAGGTCGAGGAAGCCGGTCTCGACCACCTCGTCCAGGTCTCCAGCGCGGGCACCGGCGGCTGGCACGTGGGTGAGGCCGCCGACAAGCGCGCCCGCGCGAAGCTGGCCGAACACGGTTATCCGACCGGCCACGTCGCGGCCGAGGTCGACCGCGGGCATCTGGCCGCCGACCTCCTCCTCGCGGCGGACGACGGCCATCTGTCGTTCCTCCGGCGCAAGGTCTCGGACCCGGCGAAGGTCCGCCTTCTGCGCGAGTTCGACCCGTCCGCGCCCGAAGGCGCCGAGGTCCCCGACCCGTACTACGGCGAGGACGACGGTTTCGAGGATGTCCTCGGCATGATCGAGCGGTCCGTTCCGGGCCTGCTCGACTGGGTGCGCGCACACGCCTGAGGCGGACCGCTTACCGTGGTGGGGTGCGGTTGAAGTTCCTGCTGAAGCCCGGATGGCTGGCGTTGACGTTGGTGGTGTTCACCTTCGCCATCACCTGCTTCACTCTGCTGGCGCCCTGGCAGTTCTCCCGTAACACCGAACGCGAGCATCAGAACGCGGCGCTGCGGGAGTCGTTCTCCGGGCAGCCTCGGTCGCTGGAGCAGCTGCTGCCCAACGGTGCCGTGCCTGATCAGCGCACCGAATGGCACCTGGTCGCGATGAGGGGCACGTACCTCCCCGATGGCGAGGTCGTGGCCCGCCTTCGCTCTGTACAGGGCGAAGCGGCCTTCGAGGTCCTGACGCCGTTCCGGACCGTCGAAGGCACGGTCGTGCTGGTGGACCGCGGGTACGTCCGGCTCGACGACAAGTCGCGTGCCCTTCCCTTCGCCGCGCCTCCCGCCGGGACGGTCGACATCGTCACGCGGGCACGTCACGACGAGCGGGACGGGAAGAACCGCGACGCCTTCGCCGACGAGTCGACCGGCGGGAAGCTCCAGAGTTACGTCGTCGATTCCCAGGTCGTCGCACGCGCCGCGAAGCTGGACATCCGGCCGGGCTACTTCCAGCTGGACCTGAACCAGCCCGGCGTGCTGGGCGCGCTGCCGCTGCCACAGACCGACAGCGGGCCGTTCTTCTCCTACGCGCTCCAGTGGATCGCGTTCGGGACGATGGCGCTGATGGGCTGGCTGTACTTCACCGTCCGGGAACTGAAGCCGGGCGGCGCGCTGACCACGGAGCGGCCGCAGCGGCGCAAGAGCGTCGCCGAACTGCTGGCCGAGGACGAACGCTCCGAAGTGGCTACCTGATCTGACGCGAAAATGGCCCTTTTATAGGTCCATTGCGTGTGTTGATACTCGATCATGCTGATTCACCCGTGGGACGCCGCCCACGACGACGCCGAATGGCGGGCCTGGCTCTCGGCGCACGACTTCGGCCAGCTGATCGCCGGCGGCGCGGGCCGCGACCTGCCGATCGTCAACCCGGTGCACTTCGTCTACGACGGCGACCGGACGGTCCTGCTGCACCTCGCGCGTCCCAACCCGGTCTGGCCGCTGCTGGAGGAACACCCCCGCGCCCTGCTCGCGGTGACCGGCGACCACACCTACATCCGGTCCGACTGGAACACCCCGGCCGACCCGCCGCACGGCGTTCCGACGTCGTATTACGCGTCCGTGCAGCTCGAATGCGACGTCCGGCTGGTCGACGACGCGGCGGAGAAGGCCGCGCTCCTGGACCGGCAGCTCGCGCACTTCGAACCTGACTCGGTCCGGGCGAGGGTCAGCTCGACCGAAGCGCCGGACAAGCGGTTGCTCCCGGGTATCCGCGGCGTCGAGCTGACCGTGACCGGGGTGCGGGCGAAGTTCAAGTACGGCGGGAACAAGCAGCCCGCCGACCGCGCACGGATCGACGGGGAGCTGGAGCGGCGCGGCGGCCCGGGGGACGGTCCGGCGCGGGCGCAGCTGGCGCGGCGGGAGCGATAGCAAAGGTCCCTTGCTCCCTTTCCGCAGGTCAGAGCGCCAGGCGATAGCAAAGGTCCCTTGCTTCCCC
>NZ_NMQT01000174.1 GCF_002234405.1 Amycolatopsis thailandensis
CGACGACCGGGACACAGTCGATACCCGGCGGCACCTGGAACTGGCCCGTTCGTGGATGGCGCACGCCCACCTGGTCGCCGGTGTCGAGAGTGGCGGTGCCCGATGAGCACCAGCGAGAAGAAGGAGCCCGAGTTCGCGACCACGGCCGCGGTCGCCGGTCTGGCCCGCGAGGTCGAGGGCCTGCGCATGACGATGGAGGCGGTCACGCCACTGCCTCAGCAGGTGGAAGCCCTGCACGAGCTGGTGGAGCCGTTGCCGGAGCAGGTGACGAAGCTGGCGAAGGTCGTCAAGGGCCTGGTGGAACAGCTCAACGAGGAGGAACCGGGCAAGAAGACCCGGCCGTTGTCGTGGCTCGATCTGGCCGACGGCGAGGACGTCGACGGCGCCGACGAGGCGCAGACGGTCCTGACGGAGCTGTCGTTGTGGCTGAGCCGGGTGTATCTGCGCTACCACGGCGCCGAGCTCCCGGAGTGCTGGTGGTGGCACCCCGACGTGGTCGAGGAACTCGTCTGTCTCATGCGTTCCTGGCTCGCCGCCTACGTCGACCGGGACGCCACCGTGGCCCGTGCCGCGGACTGGCATGACCGGTACCGGCCCGGTGTGGTGAAGCGGATCAAGGCGGCGACGGCGAACTGTTCGCTGGAGAACCACCAGGACGGCGGCAGCCTGTTCCTTCCCGGGCCGCGTGTCCCGTCCGGGACGGCGCTCGCGCCGATCGCCGGATGGTGGGGCACCGCCCGCACCGAGACCGCGCCGGAGCCGGACGCCGAAGTCGTGGCCGATGCCCGCGCGGCCGAGGCCGTCCGCCGCCGTAGCGGGGGTGGTCGGCGATGACCGAGTGGATGGATCAGCTGACCCAGGCCGCGACCCGGCTCGCCGCGGAACGGCACCGCGATATCGCGTTCCTGCGCTCCACTGCCGCCGCCGGCGTCACCGACCCGGTGGTGCGGGCGCGGCTGGAACGCGAAGCCGCCGAGGCCGCCGCCACCGCCGACGGCTACGCCGCCCGGGCCGCCGAGCTGGGCGTCGGCAACGAGCCGTGGGAAGAGGCCGAAATCGCGCAGCAGGTCGAGCAAGCCCGCGTGGCCGCGACCCACGATGTCCTCGACGGCCCGGGCGAGACCACGGAGCAGTTGCGGCAGCGGGAGATCGCCGACGCCACGATGCTCTCGTACCTGACCTGGCAGCAGGAAGGCGTTCCGCCGCAGGAGATCGCGTACCGCTTGGAGCGCGTGTCGCCGATCGGCGCGAAGGCCGTCAGCGACTACGAGCGGCTGCTCGCCATCGGCTACGAGCCCGACGAGGCGCGGGCGATCGCCGCAGGCGTCGCCGCCCAGGACCCCATCCCAGCGGACGGCACCGTCGAGGACGATTTCGGTGAGGAGCTGTTCGAGCCGGACGTGCCCGATCAGGTCGTCGATGAGGTCGAGCAGCTGGCGTTCGATCGTGCCTACACGGTCGGTGAGGAAGCGATCGACCTGTTCGAGAACGTCCTGCGCGAGGCCGAGGGCGAGGTCGACGCTCGCGCCGAAACGCTGCGGATGTTCGAGGGCGACAGCCTCACGGTCGCCCAGGCCGCCCTCGACCTCTACACCGCGCACCGCGGCACCGAAGGCGAACCGCCCGACCACGCCGAGCTGGCCGCCACCGTCGCCGCCGAACACGCCATTGCCCAGGATCCGGACGTCGTGCTGATCGACCCGGACGAGCTGATGCCCGCCGGGGAAGCGATGCGGAACTACTTCGTCGCCGAGGACGCGGTGGGCCGCTTCGCGCAGCTGCGCGCCGAGGGCTGGGACGACGACGCGGCCGCGGCCCGCGCGGTCGAGGCCAGCCTCGACGAGACCGGGCTCGCGGTCGCGGCGGTCATGGCCTACCGCCGCCAGCTCGACGCCGGCCAGAGCCACGACGCGGCCCGTTCCACGGCGGTGAGCGACGCGGCCACCGCATTCACCTCACGTATCAGCGCCGAGCAGGCCGACCAGGTCCGCGCCGCGCTCACCCACCCCGCCGACGGCGTCGAGCACGCGTCGGCCCACGACACCGGAGAAGAGTCCACTGTGGATAGCAACGAACCGGGAATCTCTGCGCAGGCTGCGGCCTCCGCTGCCCGTCGGCGCAATGACGAAGAGCTGTACCAGTCGCAGGTCGAACAGCGCTACCAAGCCCTGCTCAGGGACGGGGTCGACATGGTCACCGCGTTGCGGCTGGCGGAGGAAGCCGCCAGCGAACTCTGGCAGGTCGAGCCCTGGTCCGCTGTCATCCCGCGCGGCACCCGTGCCGCGGCCGACACCACCTCCGAGACGGTCAGCGAGTCCACCACGTTCACGTTGTTCTCACCTGGGGACGTGGTCCGGAGCCGGACCACCGGAGAACTCTCGACCGTCACCGACGACGCGGCGACCTGGGACCCGGCGTTCTACGCGCCCGCCGACGAGGTCGAGGCACCCGAGGTCGCCGAGCCAGCACTGGAACCCGGTGGCTGGATCGCGCGGAACCTTCCTGCTCGCGACAACGCGGCGAGCACGGGCGCGCCGGAGATGGATCTGCGGACCGCGATCGAGCTTGTCGCCGAGGACAGCCGTATCGAGTCCGGCAACGAGGGCTTGACCGCCCGCGACGCCACCGTGGCGGCACGGGAACTGGCCGAAGAGGACGTCCACGGCGTGGTCGAGAGCGATGCGACCCGCGCCGCCTATCTCACCGTGATCAACGCGTTCGACGCCGATGTCGACCAGGCCCTCGCGGAGCTGCCGACCGTCCCGTCCAACGACGGTCAGGCGAGTGCGTGGCCGGTCGTGGACCAGGACGAAACCGCCGGCGTCGCCGCCGACGAGACTGTGGCCCGGATCGATCAGGTTCTCGCCGAGGACGCCGACGGTGACGTCTCGGAGGAGGACGCCGAGAAGCAGTACATCGAGCAGCGCCGCGCGTCCCTCCGCGCCGAGCTCGCCGCCGCCGCTGGCGGAATGACCGTCGAGGACGCGCGGGCCATCGTGCGGGAAGCGGACGGGCTCGAAGACCACCTTTCCAGCTGCAGTCAGGACGTGTCCCAATGCAGCACGTGCAGCCAGCACGAACACGAGACCAGTGATTTCTGGACTGTCGACGTTCCCGCGGCACGGCAACGCCTTGCCAACACGCCGCTCGTGGATCGGGTCGCAGAATGCGGGCGCGCGGTCGAGGAAGTCGAGGACGCGGTGCAGCACCACGACCCCGCCGACGAGGACACCGAGCGCGCCGAGCGCTGCGCCCGCTGGAACGCCGACGACGCCGCCGACGAGCGGGCCGACGCCGACACCGAGGGGTGGGGGCAGTGAGCGGGCAGGGAAGCCGGTGGGCGACGGCGGGGTTCTGGCTGCCGGGTCTTGTGGTGGCGATCTGTGCCGCGGTCGCGACCGCGCACGGCTTGTTCGAGGTCGTGGTCGCGTCCGGGGTGCTGGCGAGTATCGCGTGGACGTACCCGGTGATCACCGACGGTCTGGCGATCGTGGCCTATGTGGCGACCTCGCGGCTGTCCGGCGCTGGCCGCCGGTACGCGTGGGCGGTGGTGATCCTCGCGGCCGGGCTGTCCGGTCTGGCGCAGGCGATCTACTTCGTCGGGGGCTTCACCGCGCCGGTCCCGCCAGGACCGAACGGCGAACCGGGATCCGCAGGGAAGCCGACGCCGGAGCTGCTGCGGTTCTGGGTGGGGGCGTGGCCGGCGATCGCGGCGGCGATCGTGGCGCACCTGCTGTTCATGCTCAGCGAGCTCCGCGCCACCCAGAAGCTGTCCACCACAGTGGACACGAGGGCGACTTCGGTCACGGACGCGGACGCCACGGGCGGTGTCACCGCCACACAGTCGTCGAGCGTTCAGTCGCAGTCCGTCCATTCGGACCGTCCGGAGGACGCCACCGTCCAGTCGCTGTCCGTCCAATCCGGGCATGTCCAGCCGGAGCCGTTGGACTCGGCCGCGACCGACGAGCGGTCTGAACGTCCAGGCCTGGCGCCGTCTGCTGTTCACTCGGAGCAGTCCGGGTCGCGCGGCGCGGAGGAGCCGAAACCCGAGCGTCCAGCGCTGGCGCCGTCGTCACCGAAGCGGGACCGAGCGCTGCACGAGGCCCGGAAATACCAGGCGCTCCACGGCAACCTCCCGACCGTCGACCAACTCCACGAAACCGCCCAGGTCTCCCGAGGCACCGCCGGAACCGTCCTCAAAGAACTCCGGGAACAGCCCCACCACCTTCACGTCATCACCAATCACAGCACCACCAAGGCCAACTCATGATCCACAAGTCACCCAGCACCACATCACCACTCAGCAAGCCACCAACGAACACCAAGACACCCATCAGCCACTCACCCAGCAACAACTCACCAACCAAGAAATCAGATGCACACCTATGCATCACGATCTGTCGGGCCGGTGCGCCCTGGCGGGCGCCCGGAACCGCGACCGCCGTTGTTGATCTTCAAAGCCTATTTGTTGATCTTGAAAGGTGGCCGGGATGCTGACGTTGTCGAACGGGTACTCGGTCTCCTACCTCACCGAGGAGGTCGCGAAAGGCCGCGAGAACTACTACACCGACGCGGTCGCCGAGGGCGAGCCGCCGGGCCGCTGGTACGGCGGCGGAGCCGAGAAACTCGGCCTCACGGGACTGGTCGACGAGCAGGACATGCGCGCGGTCTACGAGCAGTTCGTCGACCCCCGGGATGAGTTGTTCAAGGATTCAGCGCGGTGGGCGGAGGCGTCCACTCTCGGCCACACCGGGCGGAACTATCCAACGGCGGACGAGTTGTACGCCGCCGCGTTGGACAAGGAACCCGGGGCGACGGGTGAACGCCGCGAGGAATTGCGGCTGGAGGCGAACAAGTCCGCGCGGAAGAACGTGGCCTTTCTGGACGCCACGTTCAGCGTCCAGAAGTCCGTCACCGTTCTGCACACCGCGTTCGAGGCGCAGCAGGTTCGCGCTGAACAGGCGGCTGGACAACTGAACGACGCGCTCGCCGCCGCCACGGCGGCGGGCGCGTCCCCGGCCGAACTCGCCGAGATCGGACGCCAGCGCGACGACGCCCGCACCGCCGCCGCGTCGTGGCGCGCGCACCGCGACGCGGTCGAGGACGCGATCTGGGCCGGGAACCGCGCTGCACTGGACTACCTGTCCGAGCACGCCGGGTACTCCCGTGTGGGGCATCACGGCGGTGCCGCCGGGAGGTTCATCGACGCCCACGACTTCGTCGTGGCGTCGTTCTTTCAGCACGATTCGCGCAACCACGATCCGCAGCTGCACATCCACAACGCGATCCTCAACCGTGTCGAAGGCGCCGATGGGCAGTGGCGCACGCTGGACGGCCGCGCGCTGTACGCGCACCGGGGCGCCGCGGCGGCGGTGGGGGAGCGCACCACCGAGGAACACCTCGCCAAGGCGCTCGGGATCCGATTCGCCGCACGGCCGGATGGGAAGTCCCGCGAGGTCGTCGGGATCGACCAGCAGGTGATGGATCTGTTCAGCTCCCGCCGCCGCGCGATCACGAAGAAGACCGCCGCCCTGGTCGAGACGTTCGAGGCGCGGTTCGGTCGTGCGCCGAACTCGCTGGAGCTGGACCGCTTGCAGCGGCAGGCCACGTTCGCCACGCGCAAGGCGAAGTCGCACGACGGCGAGACCACCGAGGCGCGCCTGGAGCGCTGGGACCGCGAGCTGCGCGCCGAGGTCGCCGACGGGCTCGCCGGCGTCGCCCGCGACGTCCTCAACCTCGACCACGGCCCGGGCGAAGCCGCCCAGTGGTCACCGGACGACGTGCTCAAGACCGCGTTGGCGGACGTTCAGTCCACCAAGTCGGGTTGGACCGCACCCGACCTGACGCGCGCGATCTCCGACGCGCTGCCCGATCAGCTCGGTCACCTGGACGGCGTCCAGGTGACGCGGCTGCTGGACACGCTCACCGCCGAGGGCGTGAAGCTCGCGACGCCACTGGCCACCGACCGCCCCGGCGTCGCCGTGCTGCCGGACGCGCTGAAGCTCGCGAACGGCGAATCCGCTTACGAGGGACCGGGCCGCCGCCTGTATGCGACGCCGGAGCATGTCCACACCGAACGCGCTCTCGCCGCGGCCACGGCCCGGGGCGGCGCCCCGGCGCTCGATGTGTCCGCAGTGGACGGCTTCGTGTCGGCGCTCGCCGACGCGGGGATGGTGCTGGGCGCGGACCAGGCCGCCGCGGTGCGCGGCGTGCTGACCTCCGGCGCGGCGGTCGAGTCCCTGGTCGGCCCGGCAGGGACCGGGAAGTCTTTTGTGGTCGGCGCGCTCGCGAAAGCCTGGCAGGATAACGACTTGTGGGGCGGGCAGTCCCGCCGCGTCGTGGGGTTGGCGTCGAGCCAGGTCGCCACCGACGTCCTCGCCGGCGAGGGGCTGACCGCGCGGAACATCGCGCGGTGGCTGGGCGTGCAGACGAAGTTGGTCGAGGGCTCGACCCACCCCGAGCACGTCGAATGGGCGTTGAACCCCGGCGACCTGGTCGTGGTCGACGAGTCCGCCATGGCCAACACCGCCGACCTCGCCCAGATTCAGCACCATGTCGAGGCGGCGGGGGCGAAGCTGCTGCTGACCGGGGATCACCGGCAGCTGGCCGCCGTCGGTGCCGGGGGCGGCATGGACCTGATGGCGACCGCCGGGGCCGCGTACGAGCTGACCGAGGTCCGCCGGTTCCGCTCGGAGTGGGAGCGTGCGGCGTCGCTGCGGCTGCGCGACGGGGACGAGACCGTGCTCGGCGACTACCACAAGCAGGGCCGGATCCTCGACGGCGGAACCCGCGAACAGGCCGAGGCCACCGCCGGGAAAGCGTGGCTCGCGGACACCCTGGCGGGGAAGCACTCGATCCTGATCGTGGACACCAACGAGCAGGCCGCACACCTGTCCGCCGAACTGCGCAACGACCTCGTCCGGCTCGGCAAAGTGCAGGAGGCGGGGGTGCCGCTGGGGATGCAGGGCACCTACGCCGGCGTCGGGGACCTGGTCCAGGCCCGCTACAACGGCTGGCACCTCACCGGATTCGACGGCAACCCCGAGGCGCCGATCAACCGCAAGCAGTACCGCGTCCTCGACACCCGAGACGACGGCGGCCTCATCGTCGCCCGCGTCCTCGGGCGAGAGGACGGCGTCGGTGAAGTACTGGGGGAACGCATCACGCTGCCCGGCGCCTACGTGTCCGAGCACGTGGTGCTCGGCTACGCCTCGACCGTCCACAGCGCCCAGGGCCTCACCGTCGACACGTCGCACTCGGTGGTGACCGAGGCGACCGGACAGGAAGCCCTCTACGTCGGGCTCACCCGAGGCCGCGAAGGAAACACCGCGCACGTCACCACAGCGACAGCCTATGAACTGGCGTCCCGGGTCGGCGACGCCGATCAGCCGCACGGTGGGCTGATGGTGCAGGTGGATAGCCCGACCGGCGAGGTGGTCGACGTTGTGCGTAAGTCGCCGCTCGCGGTGCTCGCCGGTGCGTTCGAGGGCGCGGGTCCGCAACGGTCGGCGCTTCAGGAGGCGGCCGAGGCCGCCGCCGACAACGAGGCGATCCGCACCCCGGCGGAGCTTCTCGCCGACGCCACCGAGTTGGCAACCGCCGGACGCACGCAGCGGTGGCTGGACGAGCTGGTGGAGAAGGGGAAGCTGACGGAGAACCAGCGCGCGAGGATCGCCGCCGAGGACGGCGGCCCCACTCTCGCGCGGCTGCTGCGCCGGGCGGAGCTCGCCGGGCACGACCCGCGCGACGTTCTCGACGACGCCGTCACGGCCAGGACGCTGTCCGGGTCGCGGCAGCTGACGAACGTGATCCACCACCGCATCACCGACACCGTCACTCTCGACCCTGTCGGCGACTCCTACGCCGACTGGCTGCCCAAGGTCGACGACCCCCAATGGGCGACCTACCTGCGCACGCTGGCCGACACCGCAGACCAGCGACGTCAGCTGCTGGGCGATGAGCAGGCGAAGAAGCCGGAGCAGTGGGCGATTGAGGCGTTCGGCCCGGTTCCGGACACCGTGGATGAGCGAGACGCGTGGATCGAGAAGGTAGGCGCGGTCGCGGCTCACCGTGAGCTGACCGGACACGACGACCCTGAGACAGCATTGGGCGCGGCGCCGAAGTCCGGGCAGGTCGAGGCGTACGCGTCGTGGCGCTCCGCCTGGCGCGTCCTCGGACGCCCGGAGTCCGGGCGGGACGAGCTGGAGATGTCGGACGGTCAGTTGCTGGTCCGGATGCGGGCGTGGGAGCGGGAGAAGGCGTGGGGGCCGGAGTTCGTCGGCCAGGAACTCGCCGGAACCCACCAGGCCCTCGACGCCCGCCGCCGGGACGCCGCGATGCGCCGCGCCGAGGCCGACGCCGTCGCTGACGAGGCCGAGCGGGAACGGATGCTCCAGGAAGCCGCCGAGGCCGACGCGCTCGCCGACACCCTCGCCGCCCGCGCGGCGGAGCTGGAAGGCGCCGACGAGGCGCGGGCGCTGTGGTACGCCCACACCGCCGAAACCCGCGCCGCCGCCGACCGTGCCAGTGCGGAGATCTCCGCCCGCAACCTCGACACCACACCCGTCCCGCTGGTGACCTCGGACGAGTGGCTTCAGGCCCACCGGGAGCACATGGCCACCGAGGACGTCCACCGCGAGGTCACCGCCGACCACGACCTCACCGACGTGGCCCGGCAGCGCGCCGACGACGTCGACACCGCCACCGCGGCCGACGCCCCGGACGGCGAGGAGGTGGCCGAGGTCGAGGTGGCCGACGTCCGCGAGGTCGCGGCCGCCGAGGACCCTGTCGTCGAGTCCGACGAGGTCCGGGTCCCCTCAGCCGAGGAAACAGCCGGATCGGTCGAACTGGCACAGCGCGCCTTGAAGGAGATCGCCGCTCGCCAGGCCGCCGAGGAACAGCACGTCGCAGAGGAGGCTCAAGCAGCGGAGCTGTACCGCCGCAACAGCGACGACGCGGCCGAGCTGGCCGACGCCGACGGCGCGGTGGTCGAGCGGTGAGCAGGTCAGCTCTGGGAGTGGGCGGGAACGTCGAGCGGCGGAACGCCGCTGCGGCGCCACGCCCACTCCAGGGTGGCCACGACCGAGTCGAGCCATCCGGGGCGGCTTTCGAGGTACTGGGGAACCGGCCGGCGCCACAGCAGCCGCTCGGCCGCGAGTGTCTCGGCTTCGATGGTTTCCTCGTGTGCCAGCCCGAAACGACGGGTGACCGGTGCGTCGGCGAGCCGGGGTTTCTGGTTGACGCGGCGCACGGTGGCGCAGGCGAGCCAACGACAGGTCTGCGCGACACCGAAGTAGGCCCAGTTCTTCGGATCGGCGTCGAGCGCGCGTTCCGCGGTCAGCCACAGGCTCGCGAACTCCACGACCGGCACCCGCACGTTGCCACGGGGGATCCGGTCGAAGTCGCGTCCGGTCAGCTCCATGGAATCCATGGTGACACGAGGTACCGACAGGAACCGTCCACCGACCGGGGCAATCCGCCGGCGTCGGTGCACGTTCATCAATAACCGCCCTCTGCGGGCGGAACAAGGTCCGCGCAAGCGCGGCCTGTGTTTTTGAGCTTCGCAGCCCGGCTTAGCACGGCCCCAACCTCACGGTAAAGGGGCGCATTCCAAAAACTTTTCGAGCGCGAAAAGCGTGCGCTCAAAAACTTTTCGGCCTGACCCCTTGACCGCGAGCCTCTGGGGCCGCGCGGTGCGCCTCAAAGGGGCAGCGGCAAGCCGACGCCCCGCCCTACGGGCAGCGAAGAACGACCGGACCAGCAAGCAGCGCACAGATTTCAGCACCCGACCGCCAGAAAGGGAAACCGCAATGGATCTCACTACCGCGATCGACATGGTTCTCGCCCACTCGCGCGAAGAGGACCCCGACCAGGAACTGACCGACCGCGAAATCCTCGCGGAAATCCGTGGCTTCGACCACGCGGAAATCGACAGCTGGATCGAGTCCGAGGTCCTTGAGCCCGGCGAACGAGAGACCGCCTACCGCGCCGTGCTCGACGCCTCCGACGACGAGATCACCGCCAGCCGCACCACGCGCACCGCCACCCGCACCGAGACCGACGAGGACACCGACTGCCTCTGAGCCACACCCGGGATGCGGGGCCACGCCGGTCCCGCATCCCCACCGCAGACAAAGGGGATCGTCATGGCAGCACAGGGAAAGAACAACCAGGAAGCTGGCGAGCTCGCGATGACGGGCGAGCAGTGGCAGCAGGCCAAGACGCAGATCGCGGACTACCTCGACCAGGTGCTCAACGGCGAGGCGTGGGCGCAGACCGGTGCCGAAGCCGCCGACGTCATCACCGAAATCCTCCGCCAGGAGGCCAGGGCATGAGCTGCACGCATTGGAGCTTCTTCGTCCTCGCCGGTCTGGCCACGTGCCTGGACTGCGGCCACCAGTGGCACATCTGAGAAGGGAACCCAACTCCATGTCGCAGTACCTCGACAAGGCCGCCGAGCTCATCGCCAAGGCCGCCACCAATAACGAACACCACAACGGCCCGGCTGCCTTGTGGCCCAAGCCCGACGCGTACCGGCAAACCGCGATCCAGCTCGCCGACGCCTATGCCGCACTTGCCGCGATCGAACACGGCGTGCTCCCGACCGCCCTCGTGCAGCGCGTCCTCGACGCCATCCCCTCCGACGTCAACCACTCCTGCTGACCAGCGACCACAAAGGACTGACCATGACCGAACAGCAGCCCGCCTACGTTCCGCTCCCGGCGTTCTCCACCAGCTTCGAGGGCTGGACCCCCAACCCGGAGGACCTGGAGCAGTGGGCCAACAGTGTCCGCGTGGAGGTCGTCGAGGGGTATGACCCGACCTTCACCAGCGAGGTCACCGATGGGGACATGGAGTTCGCCGACTACGGCGAAGCGCGCCAGCTCGTCGAGATCGACACGAACTACAAGCCCACCCGCGACAGCGAACACGCCGTGCGGCTGACCCGTAGCGACGCCGTCAAGCTCGCCGCCGCGTTGCTCGAAGCCGTCGAAGACACCTTCCACTACTCCCGCTGCGGACGGCTCCGCCCCTCCGAGGCGAAGGACCTCCTTGACACGATCCGCGACACCGAGCACCAGCTCGCCGAGCTCCGCGACCACGCTCTGAACGACCTGTTCGTCGGTACTGGCCTGATGGAAGACCCGGTCGTCGCCGCCGAGGAGAACCAGCGATGACGAACCCGCCCGCCGAACTCGTGTGGACCGATGAGCAAGGTCTCTACCTGACCGAACACGACTACACCGTCTGGGCACTGGCGGCCCACAGCGTCCACCGCGGCAAAAGCGGCTGGTCCAGCACCGACGAATGGCACCTCCACCGGGCCTACCCCGATCCCGACAACGTGGGCTGGACGGCCGGGACGCTCCCGCTCGACCACGGCCGCTGGATCGCGGGCCCTGGGCGCCGGAACCTGGCTCGTGCGAAGCGGATCGCGGCGTGGATCATCGCCAACCCCGGCGCCGCCGACCGGATGATGCACCACGAGATCGTGCAGGCCGCTGGGGAGGAGGCATGAGCCGCACGGCCACGCACCGTCCTGCGAAGCGACGCCGGCGTTCCCGCCACGACGACCCGGTCGCGGTCGAGCTGTTCTCCGGGTTCGGCGGTTTGACGCAGGGGATCAAGCTGGCCGGGTTCGAGACGATCATGGCCGCGAACCACAACGAGTTCAAGGTCGAGGTGCACGAGGCGAACCACCCGGAGGCCGAGCACTGGATCGCGGACCTGGTCGACCCGGAGTCGGGGGACTACCACGACGCCCGCGACCTCCCGGCCGGTGACCTTCTCTCCGCCGGGGTGAGCTGCGTGAACCACTCGATCGCCAACACGGTCAAGGCGTACGAGCAGGGTCTGACGTTGTTCTCCATGACCGATCCGGAGTTCGAGGAGCGCGTAACCCGGTCGGAGCGGGATCGCGCGACGGCGAACTGCGTGCTGCACTACGCCGCCGTGCACCACCCCCGGCTGATCCTGGTCGAGTGCACGACCGAGCTGACGTCGTGGGGACCGGCGATCCCGGGAAAGCCGAAGGTGGGCGACGGCACCACCTACAAGTGGTGGCTCAAGCAGTTCGACACGCTCGGCTACGACCACAAGGTCATGTACTTGAACAGCATGTTCTTCGGGGTGCCGCAGTCCCGGGACCGCTACTACGCCGCGTTCTGGGACAAGACCCTCCCCGCGCCGGACCTGGAGCACCGTCCCGAGTCGTGGTGCGCGCGGTGCGACACGACCGTCGAAGCGGTGTGGTCCTGGAAGACCGGGGTCCCGCCCACCGGGTCCGTGCGCTACGGCAAGCAGTACAACTACCGGTGTCCGCGCTGCCGGGCCGAGGTGTTCCCGCCGATGACGCCGTCGATCGAAGCGCTCGACCTGACCAACCTCGGGACCCGCATCGGGGACAAGCCGGTCAAGAAGCAGCGGGACGGGTCGGTCGGGCCGCTCGCCGCGGCGACGATGGCCCGCGCGGAACGCTGCCGCCAGCGCTTCGCCGACTTCCCCGCCGTCCTGATGCCCGCGAAAGCCGTCCACGGCACGGAGAAGCACCCGTGGCAGCCGATGGCGACCCAGACCAGCCAGCAGGAAACCGCGATCCTCTCGACGGGCGCGCTCATGGTCGCCGCCGGCAACACGTTCGAGCGGCCGGGCTCCGACTGCCGCACCCGGGACCTGGGGCAGCCGCTGTGGGCGCAGACCGCGACCAACGGAACCGGTGTCCTCACGCCACCGGTCGCGGTCGCGACCGGGTCGGTGATCGCCGCGCACCGCCACAACGGCGACGGCCAGCACATCACCCGGCCGATGGACACCATGACCTCCACCCATGAGAAGGCGATGCTGCTCGCGATCGCGAACTTCCAGGGCGCACCCCGTGGCGCAGACGTGCCGTTGCCGACGCAGGCGGGGTCGGAGACGCTCGGCATGGTGTCGGCCGGGATCGTGCCGTTCCGGCAGAACACGATCCCCACCACGCACGCCGAGTCCATGCCCACCGTCACCTCCGACCAGATCCCCGGCCTGCTCACCGCCGCAGGAGCCACCCAGCTGGCCGCCGAATGGCGCGCCACGCTCGCCGAGCTCACCCTCGACGACTGCTACTTCCGGATGCTCGGCAAACACGAGATCGGCCGCGGCTGCGGCTTCGACGTCGACTTCCCCGGCTACCAGGGCACGTTCGTCGTCTGGGGCACCGCCCGCGCCCAGACCGACGGATTCGGCAACGCGGTCTCCCCGGCCGTCGGCGCATGGATCGGCGCCCGGCTGCGCGCAGTCCTCGACACCCCCGAAGCGATCGCCTGACCGGCGGATGCCGAGATGTAGATGGACCCCGTCGTCACGACGGGGTCCATCTACGTTTGAGCTGTTCCGTCAGGGTTTGCCGAGGCGGACCAGGCCGAGGTCACCTGTGGCGTTCAGAAGCCACAGTCCGCCCGCAACGACGGTGAGCAGCCGGATCGTGGCCGGCCAGGAGTCGAGGATCCGTCCGGCGAGCTGGAGCAGGGTTCGCCGTTCGGCGCCTGTCTCCTCACGTTCACAGCTCGTGCGCAACTTGCGGCGGTGGCCGGGATCGGCCTGCGGCTCAGCCCGCAATCAACGGAACCACGATCCCCGCAGCGAGGGCTAGGATCGCGACGATCAACGACAGGATGGCGATGGTGATCGCCGTTTTCGCGTGGCTTCGGGAGTCCTTAGCGACCTGTAGGTTTTCCTTCTCCCGCTCAACCCGCTCTGCCTCAAGCTGGTCTTGTCGCTCACGTTCCTGCTGCTGGGCTTCGTAGATAACGTCCATCTGCACCCGCTGGGCCTCGCGGATCGCCTCGAGTTGCGCCGTCCGGCTCGCCTCAGCGTCTCGGAAGGACTTCACGAAGGAGAGATCCTCTACGGGGGGCACGGAGAGCTTCGGAAGCCTCCCTGTCGCGAGGTCGGTGATGCTCTTCGCGGTCTCTTGCAACGGCTTAGTGACCTGATCGAGAAGGCCAGAGATAGCTTTCTGCGCCCGGTCGGCGGCCTCTTCCGATGACAGGTCGCCTTGCTCCGCAGCACGCTTCCTGATCTCGTCGATGTGGACCGGCTTCGGCTTACCGTCGTCGTTCGTGGGCTGGTCGACCATAGTGTCCTCCCGCTGCTCAACGTGAGAGTAGCCAACAAGCAGTCCCTGAGCATGAAACCCAGCCAGCGCGCTAGAGGCAGTCGCACCCGAGGTGCATCGTCGGCAGGCTGAGACTTGTCACGCGGCCCGCGACGTACGTCTCGCTTCCTGCTCCTATCTGCAAATTGTGAAACACGAGAGAATGCTGCGAAATAAGCGATAAATTGAACTGAATATTTCTCCGCTCAATCCCGATGATTTGAAGTACGGTTGGTTTCATTGGAACCGTCGCCACCGTGAACGGGTCATGCAAGGGAGGAAAATTGAGCTCACCTGAAAACGCGAAAGCGCCCCGGGAAATGCTGACCGTCGAGCAGGCGGCCGACCGACTCTCCGTCAGTCGTACCACCATGTTCGCGCTGCTCAGGGACGAAGTCGTCCCGAGTGTGCTCGTCGGACGCTATCGACGTATCCCGGCTGATGAGTTGGCCGCCTACGTCGAGAGCCTTTCTGCTCCGGAAGGAGGCTGATCATGCCGCGCAAGAAGCGACTGGAGGGCACGCGCGCACCTAATGGAGCCAGCAGCATTTACCTGGGAAAGGACGGGAAATGGCATGGTCGCGTCACTATGGGTGTGCTCGATAACGGAAAGCCGGACCGGCGACATGTCGAGCGGGCGACCGAGGCCGAGGTGACCAGCAAGGTGCGCGAGCTGGAGCGCCTACGCGACAGCGGCAAAGCGCCCAAAGCTGGATCGCAAACCTGGACCGTCGAGAAGTGGCTGACTCATTGGGTCGAGACGATCGCAGCGCCATCCGTTCGCGAGAACACGCTGGCCGGCTATCGGACGGCGGTCTACAAACATCTCATTCCCGGGCTTGGCGCACATCGGCTCCGCAAGCTGGAGCCTGAACACCTCGAAAAGCTGTACGTGAAGTTGGCCGACCGCGGCGCGAAGCCCGGAACGGTGCACCAGGTGCACCGCACGGCGAAGACGGCGTTCAACGTCGCCCTGGAGCGCGGTCGGCTGGACACGAATCCGGCGAAGCTGGCGAAGTCGCCCCGCCTCGACGAGGACGAGATCGTCCCGCTGACTGCGGTTGAGGCGAAGCGGGTCCTGGCCGCTGCCCGCTGCCGGCGTAATGGAGCGCGGTTCGTGATCGCTCTCGCGCTCGGCCTTCGGCGGGGCGAGGCGCTCGGCCTGAAGTGGTCACGGATCGACCTCGACGCCGGTCTGCTGCGGACACCCCGCCAGCTTCAACGGCACAAGTGGAAGCACGGATGCGAAGACCCCCACCGATGCGGCGAACGGCTCCACAAGGTCAAGCCCTGCGCCGACGCGTGCACCAGACACGCGCAGTGTCCGCCGGTGTGCCCGGAAGGCTGTGCGCGGCACGCGAGTTCGTGCCCGAAGCGTCACGGCGGAGGTCTCCGCGAAGTCGACGTGAAATCGAAGGCCGGACGCCGCACAGTCGGCATCCCCAAGCCGCTACTGGAGTTGCTGCGCGCTCATAGGGCCGCACAGGACGAGGAGCGGGAGTTCGCCGGCACCGAGTGGCAGGAGGGCGGCTGGGTGTTCGCTCAGCCGACCGGCCGCCCGCTCGATCCTCGCGCCGACCATGACGAATGGAAGGCGTTGCTGGCCGAGGCGGAGGTGCGCGACGCCCGGCTGCACGACGCGCGGCATACCGCAGCCACCATGCTTCTGGTCCTCAAGGTCCCGCTGCCCGCGATCATGGAGATCATGGGCTGGGGAGACGCGGCGGTAGCGAAACGCTACGTGCACGTGCCTGACGAGGTCGTCTCCGAGATCGCCGGACAGGTTGGTGACTTCCTGTGGGGCGACACGGCAAGGCCGCAAAGTCCGCCACCGTCTACCGACGCTTCACTGATCAATCAGCTTCAGCGCCTGCTCGACGCTGCCAAGGCGTCAGATGCCCCCGATGACGAGGATCCGCCCGCGCTTCGAGTGGTGAGCTGAACGTGTATAACGCCTTGTACTGAGACGGAAATTGAGACGGCGGGACTCGCGCATTTGCGCTGGTCCCGCCGTTTTTGCTGGTGGTCGTGTCGACCGAAGTCGGGATGACAGGATTTGAACCTGCGACCCTCCGCTCCCAAAGCGGATGCGCTACCAAGCTGCGCCACATCCCGGCACTCCCCGATCTTCCCGGGGGGTGTGCGCACAGCCTAGCGGGTCACGCTAAGCTGTTTTCGCACCCGGTACTTCGGGGGCACGCGGGTGTAGCTCAATGGTAGAGCCCTAGTCTTCCAAACTAGCTACGCGGGTTCGATTCCCGTCACCCGCTCCACCGCTTCGAACGAGACCCGTAGGCCTTCTGGCCTGCGGGTTCTTTCGTATCCGGGTGAGTCCAGGCTCGGTCCGTGAAGGCCTCCTTCCCTACCCTCAAGGTAGGGAAGGAGGCC
>NZ_NMQT01000175.1 GCF_002234405.1 Amycolatopsis thailandensis
GCTGCAAGGACGCCGTCGGCGGGGTCGCGAAATGGCTGGCCGCCCAGTGAACCCGGACGTTTCCACCACCGAGGAGGACCGCATGACCGCTCGCGGTAAACGCTGGATCGAGCACTGGGACCCGGAGGACGAGCGGTTCTGGGAGGAGACCGGGAAGAGGATCGCCCGGCGGAATCTCTGGTTCTCCGTCCTGGCCGAGCACATCGGCTTCTCCGTCTGGACACTGTGGTCGGTCATGGTCCTGTTCATGGGGCCGCAGTACGGTTTCTCGGCTGCGGACAAGTTCCTGCTCGTGTCGACGCCGACGCTGATCGGCGCGTTCATGCGGCCGCTGTACACCTTCGCCGTCGCGAGGTTCGGCGGCCGGAACTGGACGATCGTCAGCGCGATGCTGCTGCTGGCGCCGACGGTCCTCGCGGCGATCGTGATGGAGCCGGGTACCTCGCTCGGCACGTTCCTGCTGGTCGCCGCGCTCGGCGGGGTCGGCGGCGGGAACTTCGCGTCGTCGATGACCAACATCAACGCGTTCTACCCGGAGAAGCACAAGGGCTGGGCGCTCGGCCTCAACGCGGGCGGCGGGAACCTCGGGGTGGCGGCGATCCAGCTGATCGGCCTGCTGGTCATCGGCACCGTCGGCGCGACCGCGCCCCGGCTGGTGCTCGCGATCTACCTCCCGCTGATCGTCCTCGCCGCGACGTGCGCGTACTTCTTCATGGACAACCTCGCCTCGATGAAGGGCGACACCAAGGCGATGCGCGAGGTCGTCAAGGATCCGCACACCTGGGTGATGTCGTTCCTCTACGTCGGCACGTTCGGTTCGTTCATCGGCTACAGCTTCGCCTTCGGCCTGGTGCTGCAGAACCAGTTCGGCCGGACCCCGTTGCAGGCGGCCGCGGTGACCTTCCTCGGCCCGCTGCTCGGTTCGTTCTCGCGGCCGACCGGCGGCTGGCTGGCCGACCGGATCGGCGGCGGCAAGATCACCTTCGTGACCTTCGTCGGGATGGCCGCGGCGACCGTGGTGCTGATCCTGGCCTCGACGTCGAACTCGCTGGCGCTGTTCACCGTCGCGTTCATCGTGCTGTTCGTGCTCACCGGCATCGGCAACGGCTCGACGTACAAGATGATCCCGGCGATCTTCCGCGCCAAGGCGAAGGTCGCGATCAGCGAAGGCGCGGACGAGACGCTGGAAATGCTCAAGGCCCGCAGGCTTTCCGGCGCGCTGATCGGGCTGGCGGGGGCGATCGGCGCGCTCGGCGGGTTGTTCATCAACCTGGCCTTCCGGCAGTCGTTCGCGGACACGAAGAGCGGGGTGCCGGCGTTCGTCGCCTTCCTGGTCTTCTACGGCTTGTGCTTCGCCGTCACCTGGGCGGTGTACCTGCGCAAACAGCAGACGGAGGTGGCGAGTACCCGAGGTCTGGCGCTCGCCGGAGCGGAGGTCTGATGCGGAATCTCGTCGTAGCCGGACACGGCATGGTCGCGCACCGGCTCGTGGAAGCCGTGCGCGCGGAGGACAAGGCCGGCGAGTGGCAGATCGTGGTGCTCGCCGAGGAGGCGCGCCCCGCTTACGACCGCGTCGCCCTGACGTCCTATGTGGACACCTGGGATCCCGCGTCCCTTGCTTTGGAGGGTGCGGACTACGCGGACGATCCGCTGGTGGAACTGCGGCTCGGTGACGCGGTCGCCTCGGTGGACCGGGACCGCAAGGTCGTCGTCACCGAGGCCGGGCATGAGCAGCCGTACGACACGCTCGTCCTCGCGACGGGTTCGCGGCCGTTCGTCCCGCCGGTGCCGGGGCACGATCTGCCGGGTTGTTACGTCTACCGGACGATCGAGGATCTCGACGCCATCCGGGAAGCCGCTCAGCGGCCCGGCCGCGGACGGCGTTCGGCGGTCGTCATCGGCGGCGGGCTCCTCGGCCTGGAAGCGGCGAAGGCGTTGCGGGACATGGGACTCTCGCCGCACGTCGTCGAGATGGCGCCACGCCTGATGCCACTGCAGGTCGACGAGGGCGGCGGCGGTCTGCTCCGGCGGCTGATCACCGAACTCGACGTGACCGTCCACACGGGAACGTCGACCGACGCCATCGAGCCGGACGGCTCTCGCTACATCGCGAAACTGGGCAACGGCACCGAACTCGACGTCGACCTGGTCGTGTTCTCCGCCGGGATCCGGCCGCGCGACGACCTCGCCCGCTCCTCCGGGCTGGAAGTCGGCGCCCGGGGTGGCATCCTGGTCGACGAAACCTGCCGGACGTCGGATCCGGCGGTGTACGCGATCGGCGAATGCGCGGCCGTGGACGGCAAGGTGTACGGCATCGTGGCGCCCGGCTATGCGATGGCGGAGATCGTCGCGGCACGGCTGACCGGCGGCGAGGGCACGTTCCCCGAGCCGGACATGTCGACGAAGCTCAAGCTCATGGGTGTCGACGTCGCCAGTTTCGGTGACGCGCACGCGGCGACCGAGGGCGCGCTGGAGGTCGCGTTCAACGACGCCGTCGCCGGGACGTACAAGAAGCTCGTCGTGTCGGACGATTCGAAGACGTTGCTCGGCGGGGTGCTGGTCGGCGACGCGAGCGAGTTCAACACGCTCCGGGCGATGGTCGGCAGGCCGCTGCCCGCCGAACCGGGCGCGATCCTCGCCCCGGCCGGTGGCGGGGCGGCGGTCGGCGTCGACGGGCTGCCCGACGCCGCGCAGATATGTTCCTGCAACGCGGTTTCCAAGGGCGCGATCACGCACGCGATCACCGAAGAGGGTTGCGATTCGGTCGCCAAGATCAAGGGCTGCACGCGGGCGGGCACGGCGTGCGGATCCTGCGTCCCGCTGCTGGGCAAGCTACTGACGGCTTGCGGTGTCGAGCAGTCGAAGGCGCTGTGCGAGCACTTCTCGCAGTCGCGCGCGGAGCTGTTCCAGATCCTTCAAGCCACCCGGATCAGCACGTTCAGCGAGATGATCGACCGCTACGGCAGCGGGACCGGCTGCGCGATCTGCAAACCGGCGATCGCGTCCATCCTGGCGACACTGGGCAACGGGCACATCCTCGCCGGTGAACAGGCGACCTTGCAGGACACCAACGACAAGTTCCTCGCGAACCTCCAGCGCAACGGGACCTACTCGGTGGTCCCGCGGATCCCCGGCGGCGAGGTCACCCCGGAGAAGCTCATGGTGATCGCGCAGGTGGCGATGGATTTCGGGCTGTACACCAAGATCACCGGCGGGCAGCGGATCGACCTGTTCGGCGCGACCGTCGACCAGCTCCCGTTGATCTGGCGGCGGCTCGTCGACGCCGGGTTCGAGTCCGGGCACGCGTACGGGAAGTCGTTGCGCACGGTAAAATCCTGTGTCGGTTCGACGTGGTGCCGCTACGGCGTGCAGGACAGCGTCGGGCTCGCGATCGAGCTGGAGCTGCGCTATCGCGGCCTGCGTTCGCCGCACAAGCTGAAGTCCGCGGTTTCGGGCTGCGCGCGGGAATGCGCCGAGGCGCGGAGCAAGGACTTCGGGATCATCGCCACCGACAAGGGCTGGAACCTTTACGTCGGCGGGAACGGCGGCGCGACGCCGCGCCACGCGGACCTGCTGGTGTCCGAAGTGGACACCGAGACGCTGATCCGCACGATCGACCGGTTCCTGATGTTCTACGTCCGCACGGCCGACCGGCTGCAGCGCACCGCGCCGTGGGTCGAGGAGATGGAGGGCGGACTCGACCATCTGCGCGCGGTGATCGTCGACGACAAGCTCGGCATCTGCGAAGACCTCGACGCGGCGATGGCCAAGCACGTCGGCGACTACGCCGACGAATGGCGTGGTGTGCTGGAGGATCCGGAGAAACTGGCGAAGTTCAGCTCGTTCGTCAACGCGCCGGGCACGCCGGATCCGACGATCTCGTTCCGCACCGAACGCGACCAGAAGGTGCCCGTGCTGCTGGGCATCCCGGAGGTGAAACAGTGACGACCTCGATCGAGCGCACCTGGACCGCCGTCTGCGCGGCCGGTGCCGTCCCGGAATGGTCCGGCGTCGCCGCCCTGCTCGACGACGGCGTGCAGGTGGCGATCTTCCGGCTGCCCGGTGACCGGTGGTACGCACTGTCCAATCTGGACCCGATCAGCGGCGCCGCCGTGCTTTCGCGCGGGATCGTCGGCGACGCGGGTGGCGTCCCCGTGGTGGCTTCGCCGGTGTACAAGGAGCGGTTCGACCTGCGGACCGGCTCATGCCTTGACGCTGATGGGGTTTCGGTCGCGGCATACGGCGTTCGGGTCACCGGGGGTGTGGTGGAGGTCGAGGCTTCACCGTGACAGAAGTGCTGCCCCTGGCGGGCTTCGTCATCGGGATCACGGCGGCGCGACGAGCGGACGAGCTCGGCGCGCTGTTCGTGCGTAAGGGCGCGACCGTGCGCTACGGTCCGGCGATCCGGATTGTGCCGCTCGCCGACGACACCGAACTCCGGGCGGCCACCCGGCGCCTGCTCGAAGACCGGGTCGACGCCGTCGTCGCGACGACCGGGATCGGCTTCCGCGGCTGGGTCGAGGCCGCCGAAGGCTGGGGGCTGGGGGAGGAGCTGCTGGACAGGCTGGGGAAGTCGTCGCTGCTCGCGCGTGGCCCGAAGGCCAAGGGCGCGATCCGCGCGGCCGGGCTTTCGGAGGACTACTCGCCCGCGTCGGAGAGCAACGCCGAGGTGCTGCGGCATCTTTTGGAGTCCGGTGTGGACGGTCAGCGGATCGCGGTGCAACTGCACGGCGAACCGCTCCCGTACTTTGTGGACAGTCTGCGCGCCGCGGGCGCGGAGGTGATCGAGGTGCCGGTGTACCGCTGGGTCGGCCCGGCCGATCCCGGACCGCTGGACCGGCTGCTGGACGCCGTCCTCGACGGTTCGGTGGACGCGCTGCCGTTCACCAGCGCGCCCGCCGCCGCGTCCCTGCTCGCGCTGGCGAGGCGGACCGGACGACTGCCGGGAGTCTTGCGGGCGCTGGAAAAGCGGGTCGTGGCGGCCTGCGTCGGGCCGATCACGGCGGCGCCGCTGGCCGCGCTCGGGATCCCGACGGTCCAGCCCGCGCGGTCGCGGATCGGGGCGCTGGCGCGGACGGTGTCCGAGGCGCTCGAAGCCCGATCGCCCCGGTTGACGGCGGGCGGGCGGAGCATCGAGCTGCGTGGTCAGGCGGCGCTGGTCGACGGGCAGTGGTGCGACGTCGCGCCCGCGCCGATGGCCATGCTGCGGGCACTGGCGGAATCCCCGGGCCGGGTGTTCTCCAGGCGGGAGCTGATCTCCGCGTTGCCCGACGGTGGCGAGGAGCACGCCGTCGAGACCGCCATCGGACGCCTGCGGAGTTCCTTGGGCGCCCCGAAACTCGTCCAGACGGTGGTGAAGCGCGGCTACCGCCTGGCCGTCGACCCCTGACCTCCCGCGTTTCGTCCTCTGGATGCGGTAGTTGCACGCGCAAGGACCGCATCCAGAGGACGAAATGCGGGGAGTCAGGAGAAGCTGACGCGGTGGTCGGGGAACTCCCGGGCGGCGGCCACGCGGGCGGCCTCCTCTTCGGCCACCTTCCGCGCGGCCGGGCGGAGCGCGTCGAACGGGGTCACGGTGAAGTCGAGCCGCTTCTTCCCGTTCGCCTTGGCCCGCCAGACGCCGGCGATCTCGCCGTCGGCCAGCAGCGCGCCGGGACTGCCGAGGATCTTCCAGACCTCCTTCTGCCTGGCCTTGTCCGGCACCACCACGGCACGGTCCCGCGCCTGGACGAACGGGTCCAGTGGCGGCAGCAGACGCACGACGTCCGGCTCCGGCGGGTTCTCCAGCAGCGCCACCCGGTCTTCCGGCAGGAACGCCTTCTTGCCGTCGACCCGGACCTCGGCCAGCCCGTCCGGCCACATCGCGTCGACCCCGGCGCGGGTCGTCCCGGCGTAGGCGGCGGCGTCGCCGGGGGCGGCCGGTCCGTTGATCCGCAGGTAGCCCTCGATCACCCGCGCCGCCGCCTTGACGTCCGGCGAGGTCTTCATGGGCTTTCGTTTTTCCAGTGGGGCCAGCGTCGCCGGGGTCGCGCCCGCCTCCAGCCGGACCCCGGCGTGGATCGACGCGACCCGCATCAGCTGCTCGTAGATGTGCACGACCCCGCAGCCGCGGCAGGCGTACGAGAGGCCGTCGGGGATCAGTTTGGTCACCGCGCCGCTCACCGCGCCCTTGGTCTGCACGCCGGTGACGACCTTCCGGATCGCCTTCGCCGCGGTGAACAGCGCGTCCGTCGCGGAGATCCCCGCGGCCTCGACCTGCTTTCGCTGCCAGAGGATCCGGGCCATCGCGTCCTTCTCGTCGAGGGGCACGAGGGCGGCCCGGATCGCGTCGAGGTCCGCCCGGCGGTGGAAATGCGGGGCGCCGCGATGTGTCCACGCGAGCACGAAACGCTCGTCGTCCCAGACGGCGGGTGTGACGGCGCCGTCGATCCGGGCGGCGAGACCCAGCAGCGCGGTGTCCCGCACGGAATCCTGCAGCCCGAGGTCGAACACGGCCGCCGCGGCCGGATCCGTCTCCTCCCGGTGCAGTCCGTGAGCGGCGATCCGGTACGCGAGCACCTGCTCACGATCGACCTCGAGCACAGGTCCTCCTTAAAGCGAGTAGTCGAGCGTGTACGACATCGTCGGCTCGCCGAGGGCGCCCGTCGTGGTCCCGGTCCCGGTGATCCCGGCGAGTTCGCCCGTTCCGGAGCCCGCGACGACCACGAAGGTCGACGCGAAGCCCTTCGCGTCGAAACCGCAGTCGTGCTTGATCACGAAGCTTCCCTTACGCCCGTCCACACTGCCCTCGAAACGCTCGAAGCCCGCGGCCGTCGTGCCTTCGCCGTCGTAGCCCTCACCCGCGTAGTACAGCAGGTAGTCGAGGACGGACTCGCCTTCGATCAACCCGTTGTAGCCGAACGTGGCGTGCGCGTGGGCCACCCGCGGCCCGCCGTCGGTGCCGCTGACGACGGCTTCTTCCCAGTTCTTCACGGCGAAAGTGTTCATGGGTTCACCCTGGCAGCGATACCTGTCAGGTTGTGTCAGGTTTTCGAGGATACTGATTTCATGCGCGCTAGCAGACTGCTGTCGGTCCTCCTCCTGCTGCAGAACCGCGGCCGGATGACGGCCGAGGAGCTGGCGGCCGAGCTGGAGGTGTCGGTCCGGACGGTCTACCGCGACGTCGAGGCGCTGTCCGCGGCCGGTGTCCCGGTGTACGCCGATCGCGGGCGCACGGGCGGATATCAGCTGGTCGACGGCTATCGGACCCGGCTGACCGGGCTGACCGAGGAAGAGGCGCAATCGCTTTCGCTGGCGGGTCTGCCGGGCGCGGCCTCCGAACTCGGGCTCGGCACGGTCCTCGCCGCCGCGCAGCTCAAACTGCACGCGGCCATGCCCGCGGAGCTGCGCGCGGGGGCGAGCAAGATCTCCGAGCGGTTCTATCTGGACGTCCCGGGCTGGCACCGCGGGATCGAAAGCCTGCCGCGGCTGTCCGAACTGGCCGACGCGGTCTGGCGCGGGCGGCGGATCAAGGTCCGGTACGAACGCTGGGGACAGCGGAAGGTCGAGCGCGTCCTCGATCCGCTGGGCCTGATCCTCAAGGCGGGGAACTGGTACCTCGCGGCGCGGTGCGACGGGACCGATCGGACGTACCGGGTCTCCCGGATCGAGGAGCTCGAAGATCTCGGCGAAACCTTCGAACGGCCGTCGGACTTCGACCTCGCGCGGTATTGGCAGGAGTGGTCCGAGCAGTTCGAGAAGCGGATGTACGCGCGGATGGCGGTGGTCCGGCTGAACGGGTTCGCCCGGGTACTGCTTCCCTTCTACCTCGGGGCCGTCGGGGCGCGGGCGTTGCGGGAAACGGCCGCCGAGCCGGACGAGAACGACTGGCTGACGATGGAACTGCCGGTGGAACCGGGAGAATCGGCCGTCGGCGAACTGCTGCGCTTCGGCGGGAACCTCGAAGTGCTCGAACCGGCGGATCTGCGCGAGCGGCTGGCGGAGGAGATCAGGAAGATGGGCGCGCTTTATGGCTGACCTGGACGGCGTCACGATCGGCATCACCGCCGAGCGGCGGGCCGAAGACTTCATCGGAGCACTCGAACGACATGGCGCGACCGTGCTGCACGCGCCCACCATCCGCATCGTCCCGTTGCCCGACGACGCCGAACTCCGGGCGGCGACCGACGCCGTGCTGGCCGGACCGGTCGGCTTCACCGCCGTCACCACCGGCGCCGGGTTCCGCGGCTGGCTTTCGGCGGCCGAAGGCTGGGGGCTGCGCGAACCGCTGCTGGAACGGCTGGCGGCGTCGCGGATCTTCGTGCGCGGCCCGAAAGCGGCCGGCGCCGTACGCGGCGAGGGGCTGCGCGAGGAATTCTCCGCGCCCGAGGAGAGCAACGCGGAACTGTTCGAGGGACTGCGCGACGCCGGGGTCCGCGGGGAACGGGTCGCCGTCCAGCTGCACGGAACCCTGCTTCCCGAACTCACCGGAATGCTGCGGGACGCGGGCGCGGACGTCGTCCAGGCACAGCCGTACCGCTGGCTTTCGCCCGTCGACGTCGAACCTGTGCACGAGCTCGTCGAAAGTGTGATCGCTGGACGGGTGCGTGCCATGGCCTTCACTTCCGCGCCGGCGGCGGCGAATCTGCTGGCGCTGGCGGGACCACGTCGTGAAGAGCTTCTCGGCGCTTTGCGAGGTCCGGTGCTGTGCGCGTGCGTCGGACCGGTGACGGCGGCGCCGCTGGAGGCCGCCGGCGTACCGACCGTCCAGCCCGATCGTCAGCGACTCGGCGCGTTGGTGAAACTTCTCGTCGCGGAACTGCGCATTCGGCCGTCTTGACGCGGTCAGCCCGCTTTGCCAATCTCGACGCATCGGACGCACGGGAGGGCGGCGGATGTCCGAGTCTCAATCGGTCACCTTCGTGCGCGCGATGTTGCGAAAGGGATCTTCGGTGCTGGGCGCCAGCCCGGCCGACGAAGCACCCGATCCCGACTCCGTTCCGGACTGGCGCTATCGCGAAGACTCAGCGGATTCGATGCTCATGCGCGCGATCCGCTATTCCGCGCTGGGTCCGATCTTCTACCGCGTCGCCGCTTTTCCCAAGGTGTACATAGGTTTCGCGGTCTCGAACGGGTCGGCGGGGATCGTCCCGGTGCTGAGCACGACGATCTTGGCGGTGCTGCTCAACGTCGTCGCGGTCTGGTGGGTGGTGCGGGGCCGCGGGATCCGGGCGAAGACGTCCGGGCGGCTGATGTACGCGGATCTCGCGGTGGGCGTGCTGCTCACGACGGTCGTGGCCGTGGCCGCGCCGACCGAGATCCAGCCGTTCGCCATCGACGTCGCGTGGACGTGGCTGGTCGGGACGGTGGCGTTGTGGACGCTGTCGTTCGGGCTGCCCGCCACGCTCGTGTTGCTGATCGGGGCCTTCCCGTTCCGGGCGTTCCTGACCTGGATCGGCGGGCTCCCGCTCGATCATCCGCTCGCGGTGAGCCGGTCGGTGGGCTGCATGATCGCGCTCGTGGTGGCGATGGTGACCACGGCCGGGATCCTGATCCTGCTCGGCGTCGGGACCCGGTTCGCGCTGGGGATCGGGATGCGCCGGGGCCAGCGCGCCGAACGCCTGCGGACTCAACGGGTCATGCACGACTCCGTGCTCCAGGCGCTGGAAGCGATGGGCCTGGAGGCGCCGGACGACGATTCCGCCGCCGCGGAACGGCTCGCGGAATTGCGCGCGGCGGCGCGGGCGCAAGCCGTCGAACTCCGTCGCGAACTGGTCGGCCCGGACGCGCCGTCGCCCCGTGGTCTCACGGCGGACCTCGCCGAAGTCGCCACCGAGATGGCGCGCGACGGTCTCCGCACCCAGCTCGTCGCGGCCGAGACCGAAGAGGACTACCGCCTCTCGCACGCTCGCCGGACCGCCATCCGCGACGCCGTCCGCGAAGCGCTCCGAAACACCGTGAAGCACGCTGGGACGAAACAGGTCGTGCTTCGCGTCGAAGAGAGCGACGGTGGCATCGCGGTCATCGCGCGGGATCAGGGGACGGGCTTCAGCATGCTGGAGCGGCCGCCGGGATTCGGGATCAGCCAGTCGATCATGGCGCGGCTGGCGGAGGTCGGCGGGCGGGGGACGATCGATTCGCATCCGGGGCGGGGGACGCGGGTGACGCTCTGGGTGCCGCACTGAGGCTTTTTCTGGTGCTTTGGCTTCTCTTGGCGCCTGGTGCCTGGTGCTTGGTGCGGCGAAGTACATGAAGGTCCCCTTGCTTGCGCCTGGCTCCGTGAAGGACCCCTTCATGTACTTGGGGCCGCTGTGAAGGGCGAGTTCCTCGGCTGAGCCGAGGGAAGGGGCCTTCACGCGCGCCCGCTGTGGCGTGTGGGGTCACTGGGGTTCTTACGGCGTTTGGGGTGTGGCGAGGGTCCGTGAAGGTCGCCTTGAGGAACCCAGAGTCCGTGAAGGCCTCCTTCACTACCTTGAGGGTAGGTAAGGAGGCCTTCACGGACACGCGCGTCAGGAAAGGTCCTTTCCTGGCGTCGGCGAGGCGGCTTCGCGTCTGGTCGCGATGTCATGAGGGGACCCCTTAGGACGAAAAGTGTCTTGAGGGGACCCCTTCGGACACGCGCGGTGGCCGGGGCAGGCCGGGGCCTGGGCGCGGACGGCAGGGACGGCAGGGATGGCAAGGACGGCAGGGTGGCAGGGAGGCAAGGCGGCAGGGATGTCATGAGGGGACCCCTTCGGACACGCGCGAGGTCGGGGCAGGCCAGGGCGCGGACGGCGGGGGCCGGGGCCTGGGCTCGGACGGCAGGGATGTCATGAAAGGGGCTTTCAGGACAAAAAACGTCCTGAAAGCCCCTTTCATGACACAGCGAGCGCGAAGGAAGCTTCAGTCGTCATCGGAGGCCGGAGCCTCGCCCGCCTCCGCCTGCCGCATCGCTTCCCGCCCAGCGGCCTCTTCGCTCATGCCCTGCCGCCAGTATCCGGTGAAGCAGATCGCCCGCTTGTCGATCCCGCGCTCCCGCACGAGGTGCCGCCGCGCCAGTTTCACCATGTTCGCCTCGCCGGAGATCCACGCGTAGGCCGTCCCGCCTGGCAGTTCCGCCTTCCGGACGGCGTCCAAAACGGCCTCACCGATCGGCTGAGAACCGCGCACCACCCAGTGCAGCTCCACGGTCCCCTGCGTTTCGAAGACCTGACGGTCCTCCCGGTCGCCGATCTCGACGTAGACGAGCGCCCGCGTTCCGGCGGGCAGCGCCTCGACGATCGCGCCGATCGCCGGGATCGCGGTCTCGTCGCCGATCAGCAGCTGCCAGTTCGTCCCCTCGGGCACGTCGTAGAGCCCGTGCGGTCCGAGGAAAGCGACCTTGTCACCCTCCGAAGCGCCCGAAGCCCACGCCGAAGCGGGGCCTTCGTCGCCGTGCAGCACGAAGTCGATGTCGACCTCCTGCACCGACGGCCGTAGCGCGCGCACGGTGTAGGTGCGCATCGGCGGGCGGACGTCGTCCGGCATCGCGAGGTAGGTCCGGTACCAGGAGTACACCTCGTCCCCGCTCAGTGGCGCGGGCAGCACGGGCTCCGACTGGCCGGGCTGCGGGAAGAACACCTTCAGGTACTGATCGGGCGCCTGGTCCACCAGCGACGCCCCGGAGAAGGTCACCCTGCTCATATGCGGGGTGAGCCGCCGAACGCCGGTCACCTTCGCCTCGATGTAACTCATTAGGCGAGGCTAACCTAAAAAAGTCCGCCAAAGCCAGCGTCGTCATCGGGATCACGCTGCCACCGGTATTTTCGCAGGTCGACGCGCTGGCCGTCGGGAACGACGCCCTCCTCGCGCAGTCGTTGCAGCTGCTCGTCGAGTAGATGCGGAGCCGGGGTCCCGTCGGCGCGCAGAATGCGGTGCCAGGGTAGATCGTGGCCGTCCTCGCTGAGGATCCGACCGATCAGCCGCGGTGACGGCGCTCCCGAAACCGACGCTATATCCCCATAAGTCGCGACCGAGCCGGCGGGCACGCTCGCGATGACCTCGCGCACCCGCTCGTGCAGTTCGTCATCCATGGGACCACTTTGCCGTGCCGCTGCGAGGTTGTGTCGGCGGGGCGTGGTTCCATCGTGGGCGTGAACGGGCGGCGAACAGCGGCAGGAACCGACGCGCGGCTGGTCCGCACGCCGGTCACCGGCACGCCGTCCTTCCAGTGGGACGCCGGCGCCCGCCGCCTGCTGGCCGCCCCGGACGGCTTCCGCCGGGTCCTCGGCGGCCCGGGAACGGGTAAGACGGCGTTGCTTGCGTCGGCGGCTTCGCGGCGCATCGCGGAGGGCGCGAACCCGGAGAGCGTGCTCATCCTGACCACCTCCCGCAAGGCCGCCGAGGTCCTGCGCGCCGACATCACCCATCGGCTCACCACGGATCCGGAAGAGGATCCGCTGCCGCGCACGATCCGCGAGCCGCTCGTGCGCACGGTGCATTCGTACGCGTACGCGCTGTTGCGCATGGAGGCGCAGGCCGACGAGCTGCCGCCGCCCCGGCTGCTGGCCGGGGCGGAGCAGGACGTCGTCGTCCGCGACCTGCTCGGCGGAGACCTGGAGGAGGGCGCGCTCGACTGGCCGGAGCAGCTGCGGCCCGCGCTGAACGTGCCCGGTTTCGCCGAGGAGCTGCGAGACCTCCTCCTCCGCGCCGCCGAGCGCGGGCTCGGCCCGGAGGACCTGGTCGAACTCGGCAGGCGGCGTGATCGCGTCGAGTGGATCGCGGCGGGCCGGTTCTGGAGCCAGTACGAAGAGGTCACCCTGTTGCAGGGCGCGGGCGGCAACGCGCTCGGCGTCGCGAGCGCGCCCGCGCTGGACGCGGCGGAGCTCGTCACTTCGGCGCTGCTGGCGCTGGAGGACGACCCCGAACTGCGCGAACGCGAGCAGCGCCGGGTCCGGCACCTGTTCGTCGACGACGCGCAGCACCTCGACCCGTTGCAGACCCAGCTCATCCGGCTCATCGGGTACGCGGCCGACGAGTTCGTCGTCGCGGGCGACCCTGATCAGTCCGTGTTCTCCTTCCGCGGCGCGGATCCCCGGCTGTTCGCCGACGCGGACGAAGACGGCGATCGCACCGTACTGCTGACCACCGCGCACCGGCTCGCCCCGGTGATCCGCACGGCGGTCACGAAGCTCGGCTCCGTGCTGCCCGGCGCGTCGCCGCAGCGCAAGCTCGTCGACGCGCCGGACGCCGAGGGCGGCGCCGTCCGTGTCCGCCTTATGCCGACACCGGCCTCCGAAGCGAGCTGGATCGCCGATCAGCTCCGCCGCGCGCATCTCGTCGACGGCGTGCCGTGGTCGGAGATGGCGGTCCTCGTCCGCTCGCCCGCCCGTACTTTCCTTGTCCTGCAACGCGCTTTGCGAGCCGCCGGGGTACCGATCGGCTCGGCCACCGAGGAACTGCCGCTCGCGAAACAACCCGCCGTCCGGCCGCTGCTGGCGATGCTGCGGCTCGCCGCCGATCCGGAACTACTGGACGTCGACCTCGCCGAAATGCTGCTGTCTTCGCCGCTGGGCGGCGCGGATCCGCTCGCCCTGCGAAGGCTGCGTCGCGGTCTGCGTCGGCTGGAACTCGCCGGCGGCGGACAGCGCTCCAGCGATGAGCTGCTGGTGGAAGCCTTGCGTACCAACGATGTGCTCACCGGCCTCGCCGAGGCCGAGTCGCAGCCGATGCGCCGGATCGGCGGTCTGCTGCACGCGGCGCACCAGGCCGTCGTACGCGGCGAAGGCGTCGAGCAGGTGCTGTGGGAAATGTGGCAGGCCAGCGGACTGGAGCAGCGTTTCCTGCGGCTGGTCGATCGCGGTGGTTCCCTGGGTTCGCAGGCGGATCGGGACCTCGACGCGATCGTCGCGCTGTTCGACGCGGCCGGTCGCTATGTCGACAGGTTACCGAGAGCGAGTGTCGCCTCGTTCGCGGATTACCTGTCCTCGCAGAACATCGCCGGTGACACGCTGGCGCCCGCGGCCTTGAAGAGCGACGGTGTCTCGCTGCTCACCGCGCACGCGTCCGCCGGCCGCGAGTGGACCGTCGTGTCGATCGCCGGCGTCCAGGAGGGCAGCTGGCCGGATCTGCGGCTGCGCGGTTCCGTGCTCGGCGTGGAACGGCTGGTCGACCTCATGTCCGGCGTCGACGACGAAAAGGTGTCCGCCACCGCGCCGATCCTCGCCGAGGAGCGGCGGCTGTTCTACCTCGCGGCGAGCCGGGCGCGGAAGATCCTGCTGGTCAGCGCGGTCGCGGGGGAGGATGAGCAGCCCTCGCGGTTCATCGACGACCTGGAGGAGAACGGCGCGGACGACGGCGGCCTCGACTCGCGGATGAAACCGGCGGGCCGGTCGCTGGTGCTCGCCGAACTCGTCGGCGAACTGCGCGAGGTGGTCTGCGACGAGTCGAGCGACCCCGAAAGACGGCAGCGGGCGGCGCGGCAGCTCGCGAAACTGGCCGCCGCCGGTGTACCAGGCGCGCATCCGGGCACCTGGTACGGCCTGCTGGAGCCCTCCACCGCCGAACCCGTGCACGGGCCGGGCGACCTGATCCGGATTTCACCGTCCACAGTGGAGGTTCTGGTCAAATGCCCCCTGCGGTGGCTGATCGAACGCCACGGCGGCAGTGACCCGGCGCAGCTCGCGGCCGTCACCGGCACCCTGGTGCACGGGCTCGCGCAGGCCGTCGCGGGCGGCAGCAGCGACGAGCAGATCCGTGCCGCCCTCGACGAGGCGTGGGTGCGGGTCGACGCGGGGGCGCCGTGGTTTTCCCGGCGCGAGCGGTCGCGGGTCGAGCAGATGCTGCGGAACTTCATCTCCTGGCTGGAATCCAGCCGCAAGGAGCTGATCGAGGCCGGGGTCGAGCAGGACATCGAGGTCGAGCTGCCCGTCGGGGATGACGACGTCCGGGTGCTCTTGCGCGGCCGGGTCGACCGCGTCGAGATGGACAAGGACGGCCGACCGGTCGTCATCGACATCAAGACCGGCAAGGTCCCGATCTCCGCCAACGACGCCGAACAGCATCCGCAGCTGGCCGCGTATCAGCTCGCCGTGCTGCTCGGTGCCGTCGAGGGCGGTTCGAAACCCGGTGGCGCGCGGCTGGTCTACGTCGCGAAATCCAACAACAAGACCGGATCGACCCAGCGTGAGCAGGCGCCGCTTGACGAGGACGGCGGCAAGCAATGGCTCGAACTGGTGCGTTCGGCGGCCGGATCCGCCGCGGGCCCGGAGTACGGGGTCACCGAGAACCCGGACTGTGATCGTTGCCCGGCGAGGGGTTGCTGTCCGCTGCGGCCCGAGGGCAGGCAGGTGACCGGCCCTTGATCTCCGAACTCCAGCGCCGTCAGGTCGAGCCGGGCGAGATCGCCCGCGCGCTCGGCCTGCACAGCCCGACCGACGAGCAGGCCGAGGTGATCGCCGCGCCGATCGAACCGTCGCTGGTCGTCGCCGGCGCGGGTGCGGGCAAGACCGAGACGATGGCCGCGCGGGTGGTGTGGCTGGTGGCCAACAGTGTCGTTCCGCCGGAACGCGTGCTCGGCCTGACCTTCACCCGCAAGGCGGCCCGCCAGCTCGCCGAACGCGTCCGCACCCGGCTGCGCCGCCTCGTCGGATCGGGGCTGCTCGACAAGATCGACCCGACCGGCGACCTCCGAATGACGGTGACAGCCGGGGAGCCGACGGTGCTCACCTATCACGCGTACGCCGGACGGTTGCTGTCCGAACACGGGCTGCGGCTGCCGGTCCAGCCCGGCGTCCGGCTGCTGTCGGAGACGTCTTCGTGGCAGTTCTCGCATCGTGTGGTGTCCACTTGGGACAACGATCTCGACACCGATCGGGTGCCCTCCACGGTGACGGCGCAGTTGCTCGCGCTGGCCGGGGAACTCGGCGAGCATCTGGTCGAGACCGAACGGCTGGCGCAATACACGTCGTGGCTGTGCGACGTCATCGAGAAGGCGCCGCGGGCCAAGGGGCAGCGCGCGGCATTGCCGCAGAAGCTGGCCGAAGTCATGACGGCGCAACGGTTCCGGCTCGCGCTCCTGCCGCTGGTCGAGGCGTATCACACCCGGAAAAGGGCCGAAGGCGCGCTCGACTTCGCGGATCAGATGTCGCTGGCCGCGCAGCTCGCCAGCAGCTATCCGGCAGTGGTCGCGGGGGAACGCGAACGGTACGGCGCCGTCCTGCTCGACGAATACCAGGACACCGGGCACGCCCAGCGGATCCTGCTGCGGTCGTTGTTCGGCGGCGTCGAACATCCGCCGATGCCGGTGACGGCGGTGGGCGACCCGGCGCAGGCCATCTACGGCTGGCGCGGGGCGAGCGCGGCGAACCTGCCCCGGTTCACCACGGACTTCCCTCGGGACAACGGCGAACGGCTCGTCCCGGCCCTGGATTTCGGCCTGCTGACCAGTTTCCGCAACCCGCCGGAGGTACTCGAACTCGCGAACGCGATCTCGGAACCACTGCGGGAGCGCGGTCTCGGCGTCGCCCGGCTGCGCGCGCTGGAAGGCGCGGGATCGGCCGACATCGCCGCCGCGCTGCTGCCGGACGTCCGCGCCGAACGCGAATGGGTGGCCGACGCGGTGGCGAAACGCTGGTTCGAAACCGTGGAAGAGACCGGAAAACCGCCGACGGCCGCGGTCTTGGTGCGCCGTCGCGCCGACATGGCGCCGATCGCGGCCGAGATGCGGGCGCGCGGGCTGCCGGTGGAAGTCGTCGGACTCGGTGGCCTCCTCGACGAACCCGAGGTCGCGGACCTGGTCAGCACGTTGCGGGTGCTCGCCGATCCGCTCGCGGGCAGCGCGGCCGCCCGGTTGCTGACCGGGGCACGCTGGCGGATCGCGGCGGCCGACCTCGCGGCGTTGTGGCGCCGGGCGGGCGAACTCTCGTCACCGGTTCCACCGTCGGGAAAGTCCGATGTGGACGAACCCGTCCTGGTGACCGAGCGGGTCGAACAGGCCGGGCTCGCCGACGCGATCGACGATCCCGGGACGCCGGATCGGTATTCACCCGAGGGGTTCCGGCGGATCCAGCGGGTTGGCTGGGAGCTTTCCGCGTTGCGACGGCGGCTGGATCAGTCGCTGCCGGAACTGGTCGCCGACGTGGAGCGCACCATGCTGCTCGACGTCGAATCGCTGGCCCGCCCCGGGCCCGCCGGGCGAGCGCACCTGGACGCTTTCGCCGACGTCGTCACGGATTTCGCCGAGACTTCGCCGACGGCCACCCTTTTGTCCTTTGTGGACTATCTGAACACGGCCGCGCACGCCGAGGACGGGCTCACCCCCGGCGAGGTGGAGGTCGTCCCGGACCGGGTCCAGGTGCTGACCGTGCATTCGGCCAAGGGGCTGGAGTGGCGTATCGTCGCGATTCCGCACCTGGTCAAGGAGGTCTTCCCGGGGCGGCGGCGGTCTTCGTCGTGGCTGCGGACGTCGACTTCGCTGCCTGCCGCGCTGCGCGGTGACTCGGAGGACCTGCCGGAGCTGCGGGTCGCCGAAGGTTACGACCGCAAGGAAGTCCAGGAAGCACTGGAGCTGCACGAAGAGGGCTTCGTCGCGCGGGAGGCGGACGAGGAACGGCGGCTCTGTTACGTCGCGCTGACCCGCTCCGAGCACACGATGCTGATCTCCGGCCATTGGTGGAACGAGAGCAGCGCGCGGCCGAAGGGGCCGTCGGAGTTCCTCCTCGAAATCGGTGAGGTGATGCGGGAGAACTCGGTCGGCCGGATCGAGCACTGGGCCGACGAGCCCGAGGCCGACGGGGAGAACCCGCTGGTCGCGGACTCGCGCCGGTCGCGGTGGCCGGTCGATCCACTGTGGCCGCGGCGCGAGGGCGTCACCAACGGGGTCGACATGGTCCTCGGCGCGATGGAAAACACCGCAGACGCCGAAGACACCGAGGAAGAGGACGATCCGGACGGCTGGATCTCCGACACCAAGGTGCTGCTGGAGGAGCGCGCGCGGGCACGGGACAGGGTGCAGCAGGTCGTGCTGCCGCCGCATCTTTCGGTGAGTCAGCTGGTCGAGCTGTCGGCCGACCCGGCCGCACTGGCCAAACGACTGCGGCGGCCGCTTCCCGTGCGCCCCAACACTTACGCGCGGCGGGGAACGGCGTTCCACGGCTGGCTGGAGCAGCGGTTCGGCGGTGAACAACTGCTGGAGATCGACGATCTGCCGGGGGCGGCCGACGTCGACGAGGCGCCGGATTCGGAGCTGGAGGCGTTGCAGACGGCGTTCGAGAAGAGCGAGTGGGCGCACCGGGTGCCGCACGCCGTCGAGGTCCCGTTCTCGGCCGACGTCGTGGGCGTGACGCTGCGCGGGCGGATGGACGCCGTGTTCGCCGATCCCGACGGCGGCTGGACCGTCGTCGACTGGAAGACCGGCTCCGTCCCGGAGAAGGACCGGCTGGAGTCCCTTTCCGTGCAGCTGGCGGCGTACCGGCTGGCGTGGGCGGCGCTGAAGAACATCCCCGTGGAGAAGGTGCGGGCGGCGTTCCACTACGTGAAACACGACAAGACCGTCCGTCCGGCGGATCTGCTGGACGCCGAAGGCCTGCGGAACCTCCTGCGGAGCGTCCCGGCGATCTAGCGTTTCGTCCTCTGAATGCGGTCCATGCGCGTGCAACTACCGCATCCAGAGGACGAAACGCGTGAGGTCTAGGCGCGGTCGCGGACCTTGAGAGCCCAGGTCACCAGCGGGATCTGCAGGGGGACGCGGGCCCAGAAAGCCGCCCGCCAGTGCTTCGGGGCCTTCCGGCGATCGGCGTCGACGGCCATCTTCACGTTCCCCGGCAGGACCACGACGAACAGCAGCGCGGCCGCGAGCCCGCCGAGACGTCGCGTCTTGGGCGCGGCGACCGCGGCGGCCACGCCCAGCTCGGCCACGCCGGAGCCGTAGGTCCACGCCCTCGCGGAGCCGGGAAGCTGCTTCGGGATGATCGCGTCGAAGGGCTTCGGCTGGACGAAGTGCAGGACGCCGGCCGCTCCGAGCAGGCCGGCGAGGAAATAGGCGGGCCGCTGAGACGGCTTGGAATCCGAAGACATGCCCTGAGCTTCGCATACCGCGCTGAACGCAAGCTTCTTCGGCTATCCTCCCGACCGTGAGTGACGCGGACCAGGCCGGAGCCTGCCGATGAAGGTTCTGAGCCGTTTCCCGGTCAGGCTGAGCGACCGCCCGGACCATGAGCTCGTCGGCGTGATCCGGATGCCGGAACTGACGGTCAGCCCGCTGCGGTCGATCCTCAAGCGGATCATCGGCGCGATGCTCGCCCTGCTCGCGACCGTCCTGATCGTCTACCTCGACCGAGACGGCTACCGCGACGCCAACGGCGACGGCCTGACCTTCCTCGACAGCCTCTATTACGCGACAGTGTCGCTGTCGACCACGGGGTACGGCGACATCGCGCCCGCGACGCCGTCCGCGCGGCTGGTGAACGTCCTGGTGATCACCCCGCTGCGGGTGCTCTTCCTCATCGTCCTGGTCGGTACCACACTCGAAGTGCTCACCGAGCGCTCCCGTCAGGCTTTCAAGATCCAAAAGTGGAGGACGAAGGTGCGTGACCACACGGTCGTCGTCGGATTCGGCACGAAGGGCCGGTCGGCGGTCAACGCGCTGCTCGGGGACGAGAACGTCGAACCCGACCACATCGTCGTCGTCGACACCGACCAGCAGGCCCTCGAAGCGGCCACGTCACTCGGCCTGGTGACCGTGCACGGCTCGGCCACCCGCGCCGACGTGCTGCGCGTCGCCGGTGTCCAGCGGGCGCGCGCCGTCGTCGTCGCCCCGAACCGGGACGACACCGCGGTGCTGGTCACGCTGACCGCGCGTGAGCTGGCGCCGAAGTCGCACATCGTGGCTTCGGTGCGGGAGGCGGAGAACGTCCACCTGCTCAAGCAGTCGGGCGCGAACCAGGTCGTGGTGTCGAGCGAGACCGCCGGGCGCCTGCTCGGCATGGCGACGTCGACGCCGCTGGTGGTCGACATGGTCGAGGACCTGCTGACCCCCGAGTCCGGCCTCGCGATCGCCGAGCGTCCGGTGGAACCGTCCGAAGAGGGCGGTTCGCCGCGGCACCTGCCGGACATCGTGCTGGGCGTCGTCCGCGACGGCGTCCTGTACCGCGTGGACGCTCCGCAGGCGGACGCGATCGAGCCGGGGGACAAGCTGCTGTACATCCGGAAGGTGACCGCCGCGGAGACGATCGAGCGGTAGCAAGGGACCTTTGCTATCGCCAGAGGGCTCGCTGTGTTTTGCCACGAGGTTCTGGGAGCATGGCGAACGTGCGCAAGCGATCGGACCCCGCCAGAGGGCTCACCCCGGGGTGGAACTCCCTGGCCGTGGCGGCCGGTGCCGGCCTGCTGGTGATCTTCCTGGCCTGGTTCGCCGGGCCGGGGCTGTTCGGTATCTCGAACGAGACCCAGGGAACGACCGTGCGGGCCGAGGTGGTCGAGCCCGCGCCCTGCACGGGCGGCGGTCCCAGCGAGAAGGTCAGGTTCGAATTCGGCGGCAAGCCGGTCGAGGGGTCGCTCAACGGCTGCGGGCACGGCAAGGGTGAACGCGTCGACGTCGTCGTCCCCGACGGTGCTTCGGGCGACGGGGTCGCGGTGCACGCTGTCGACACGACGGCGGGCGCCAGCGACGCGCGGCGGCCGCTGGGGCTGGCCCTGCTGGTGTTCAGCTGCTTCGCGGGCGGGATGTACGTCTTCCTGGTGCTGCGCGGGCCGCGCGTCCCGGCGACGGCCTGATCCGCGCCTGGTGAGTGGCCAGGACGGTGGGAACCGTCCGTCTCCGGGGTATCGACACCGCTGAGTTCCGTGTGCTTGGCGGGACGACACGCGTGACCAGACGGACGACACGCGTGATCAGGCGGACGCGTATTGATCAAGGTCCGAGACCGGGCGTATCGGGCGACGATGGAGGAATTGGGACGTTGAACG
>NZ_NMQT01000176.1 GCF_002234405.1 Amycolatopsis thailandensis
GTCCTCTGAATGCGATCGTTGCCCACGCAACTACCGCATTCAGAGGACGAAATGCGTGTGGTCAGTAGTAGTAGGGGAAGGCCGACCAGTCGGGGGAGCGCTTCTCCAGGAAGGAGTCGCGGCCTTCGACGGCTTCGTCCTGCATGTACGCCAGCCGCGTGGTCTCGCCGGCGAAGAGCTGCTGCCCGACCAGGCCGTCGTCGGTGAGGTTGAACGCGTACTTCAGCATCCGCTGCGCCGTCGGCGACTTGCCGTTGATCGCCCACGCCCAGTCCAGCGCCTCGGCCTCGAGCTCCGCGTGCGGGACGGCGGAGTTGACCGCGCCCATCGCCTGCATCTGCTCGGCCGTGTACTCGCGGCCGAGGAAGAAGATCTCCCGCGCGAACTTCTGCCCGACCTGCTTGGCCAGGTACGCCGAGCCGTAGCCGCCGTCGAAGGAGCCGACGTCGGCGTCGGTCTGCTTGAACCGCGCGTGCTCGGCCGAGGCCAGCGTGAGGTCGCACACCACGTGCAGCGAATGCCCGCCGCCCGCCGCCCACCCCGGGACCACGGCGATGACCACCTTCGGCATGAACCTGATCAGCCGTTGGACCTCGAGAATGTGCAGCCGTCCGGCCCTGGCCGGATCGATCGTGTCGGAGGTCTCCCCGTCCGCGTACTGATACCCGGAGCGTCCGCGAATACGCTGGTCACCACCGGAACAAAACGCCCAGCCGCCGTCCTTCGGCGACGGGCCGTTCCCGGTGAGCAGGACGCAGCCGACGTCCGAGCTCATCCGCGCGTGGTCGAGCGCGCGGTACAGCTCGTCGACGGTGTGCGGACGGAAGGCGTTGCGGACCTCGGGACGGTCGAACGCGACACGCACGACACGTTTGCCCGAACGGCTCTCAGCGGAGCGGTGATAGGTGATGTCGGTGAAGTCGAAACCTTCGATCTCGGTCCACAAGGCGGGGTCGAACAGCTCGGAAACCTGGGCGTCATCCACGTTTGGGAGAATAGGACGTGTGGCCGTGAGTCGTAGAGTGAAACCCGAGGTCTGCCGGTGAATCCTTCCACCGCGCAGGCCAGGGTGATCGTCGACGAACTCGTCCGCAACACCGTCTCGCACGTCGTCCTGTGCCCGGGCTCCCGCAACGCCCCGCTGTCGATCGCGCTCTACGACGCGGCGGCCGCCGGACGGCTCCAGCTGCACGTCCGCATCGACGAACGCGGCGCCGCCTTCCTCGCCCTCGGCATCGCCGCGCGCACCGGCCGCCCCGTCGCCGTGCTGTGCACCTCGGGCACCGCGGCCGCGAACTTCCACCCCGCCGTCCTGGAGGCCGACCGCGCGGGTGTCCCGCTGATCGTGCTGACCGCCGACCGTCCGCCCGAGATGCGGGCCGCCGGCGCGAGCCAGGTCATCGACCAGCACCACCTCTACGGCAACGCCATCCGGTACTTCGACGAGCTCGCCGTCGCCGAACGCCGCGCCGGGCAGAACTCGTACTGGCGCGGCCAGATCTGCCGCGCCTGGAACGCCGCGTACGGCGAGTGGCGCTGCGGGCCGGTGCACCTGAACATCCCGTTCCGCGAGCCGCTCGTCCCCGACATCAACGATGACGGCGAGTGGTACGAGTCACTCGAAGGGCGTCCCGACGGCGCCCGCTGGACCGAGCTCCCCGACTTCGGCGCGCTTCCCTCGTTCGTGGTGCCCTCGGCCCGGCACGGCCTGGTCATCGCGTGCGACACCGGTGTGCAGGCCGCCAGCGAATGGGCCGAGCTGCACGGCTGGCCGGTCGTCTCCGAGACCGGCGGCATCGGGATGGCGGGCGCGACGGCGATCTCGTCCGGCGCGTGGCTGCTCGGCGTCGAGGAGTTCATCTCGCGGCACAAACCCGAACAGGTCCTGTGCATCGGCCGTCCGACGGTGTTCCGGCAGGTCCAGCGGGTCCTGTCCGATCCCGACGTCGAAGTGCTGCTGGTCCGGCCCGATTCGGACTGGCCCGCGCCCGCGCACAACGTCCGCCAGGTCGGCCAGTGGTTCGACGAGCCGACCAAACCGGCCGATCCGGAGTGGCTCGCGGGCTGGCAGCGCGCGGACAAGGCCGCGTCTTCGGCGGTGGCCGAAGCGCTGGCCGCCGAGCCGTGGCCGAGCGGGCTGCGCCTGGCCACCGAGCTGGTCGACGCGGTGCCGGAGGGGTCGCTGCTGGTCGTCGGCTCGTCCAACCCCACCCGCGACGTCGCGCTCGCCGGACGGCTGCGGCCCGACGTCCTCGTGCACCGCAACCGCGGCGTCGCCGGGATCGACGGCATGGTGTCGACCGCGATCGGCGCCGCGACCGTCCACAGGGGACATTCGTACGCCCTGCTCGGCGACCTGACGTTCCTGCACGACGCGAGCGGCTTGCTGACCGGCCCCGCCGAACAGCGCCCCGATCTGACGATCGTGGTGCTCAACGACGACGGCGGCGGCATCTTCTCCCTGCTGGAGCAGGGCGCGCCCGAGCACAACGCCGGTTTCGAGCGGGTTTTCGGGACGCCGCACGGCGCCGACCTCGGCGCCCTGTGCGCCGGTTACCGCGTGCCGCACGTCGTCGCGGAGACGCTCACCGAGTTCCGCGCGGCGCTGAAGCCCGCGCCGGGGCTGCGGGTGGTGGAGGTCCGGGTGGACCGAACGCGCCACCGTGAGCTGCACGCGCGCCTCCGTACGGCGGTTTCCTCCGCCGTACGCGCTGTCTAGGCGTTTCGCGTCTCAGTCCAGAAGGTAGGAACCCCTCCTTCGGACGTGTCTGGGCGATGATCGTCTGGATAGTTTCGAGCGCGCTGACAAATCCTGGGAGGATTCGCAATGCGCTTGAAGACTCGCGCCGGCTTCGCCGGATTGACCGCGGGCGTCGTCTCGGTGCTGCTCGTGGGCACCGCGGCCGCCGCGCCCGCGCCCGGCTCGATCGGGATCGGTGACCCGTACTACCCGCACGCCGGGAACGGCGGCTACGACGTCGGCCACTACGACCTGCGGCTGACCTACCAGCCCTCGACCGACCTGCTGTCCGGGTCGACGACGATCCTGCTGACCGCGACACAGGACCTGTCGCGGTTCAACCTCGACTTCGGCCTGAAGGTGTCGAGCGTCCGGGTCAACAACCGGCCCGCACAGTTCGCGACGTCGACCGACGGCACCGGTGAGCTGAGCGTCACCCCGGCCACCCCGCTCAAGAAGGGCCAGACGGCGACCGTCGTCGTGGCCTACGCGGACACGCCGTCGAAGGTCAAGATCGACGGTTTCACCGCCTGGAAGAAGACCCCGGACGGCGCGCTGGCCGTCGACGAGCCGCAGAGCGCGGCCTGGTGGTTCCCCTCCAACGACCACCCGACCGACCTGGCCACCTACGACATCTCGGTCGAGGTCCCCAACGACGTCGCGGCGCTGTCGAACGGCACGCTCGTGCGCAAGACGGTGCAGCGGCCGGGCTGGACGCGCTGGAACTGGCGCAGCACCAAACCGCAGGCGACGTACCTGACGTCGCTGGAGGTCGGCAAGTTCGAGGTGAACGAGCAGACCACCCCGGACGGCAAGCCGTTCATCACCGCCTACGGCGCCGACCTCGGCGAATCGCTCGGCGCGGCCAAGGCCAGCATCGAGCGGACGCCGGAGATCACCGAATTCCTCGCGTCGAAGTTCGGGCCCTACCCGTTCGAGGCGCAGGGCGGCGTCGCCACCACCGGCATCACCTTCGCGCTGGAGAACCAGACACGGCCGGTGTACGGCGCCCGGGCGTTCCGGTCCGGCTCCAACACCTCGGTCGTCGCGCACGAGCAGGCGCACCAGTGGTTCGGCGACAGCGTCACGCTCGGCAAGTGGAGTGACATCTGGCTGAACGAGGGCTTCGCCTCCTACGGCGAGTTCCTGTGGTCGGAGGAGACCGGCGAGGGCACCGCCGACGAACTCGCCCAGTACATCTACGACTCGCAGCCGGCCGACGCCGCGTTCTGGCAGGTCCTGCCCGCCGACCCGGGCGCGGACAAGCAGTTCGACGCGGCCGTCTACGACCGCGGCGCGCTCGCGGTGCACGCGTTGCGCAAGGCTGTGGGCGACGACACGTTCTTCCGGATCCTGCAGACCTGGCAGCAGGTGAAGAAGAGCAAGTCGGCGGTCATCCCGGAGTTCATCGCGCTGGCGGAGAAGATCTCGGGCAAGCCGCTGTACGACCTGTTCCAGACCTGGTTGTACACCAAGGGCAAGCCCGCGGTGGGTCCGAACGGCGTGCCGGCCGCGGCTCAGCGGGCCGCTGTGGCCCCGGTCGCACCCAAGTCCTACCCGCAGATCAAGGCGACCCATGAATTCCTCGGCGAGCGACACGCCCACTGACGGGTAGCGCTACGCTCGCGGCGTGACGGCCAAAGCGGAGCGGGTGAGGCGCATCGGGTGGTATGCCGCCCTCGTTGTCGCCTCACTCGTCACCGTGCTCGGTGTCTCGCTGCTGTTCGCCGCCTTCCGCAACGACAGCGCGATCGAAGCGCAGCTCGGCCAGGCGACCGCGCAGGTCGAGTCGGTCGCGTTCGACCGGACGATCATCAACTACGCCACCCCCGACGGCATCATGCACAGCCCGTCCAACGGCGTGCTCTACCCGGCCGGGCTGGCCGCCGGGCAGCTGGTGAACATCGAGTACGACGCCGGCGACCCGGAACTCGCGCGGGTGGCCGGGCGCTCGGCGTCGAACACGCTGCTGCCGCTGGGCAGCATGATCTTCTTCACCTGGCTGATCGCCGGTCCGTTGCTGTGGTGGATCCGGCGGCAGAACGCCAAAGCACGCGTGTCGTCCGTCTGATCACGCGTGTCGTCCATCCAGTCACGAGTGTCGTCCCTCTGATCACGTGAGTCGTCCGGATCGGTCCGCCGCGCCCGCTGTGCGGCATCGGCGAACGCGCGTGATCAGACGGACGACACGCGTGATCAGACGGACGACACTCGTGATCAGAAGGCGAACTCAGCCGACCGACTCCTGCCACCAGCCCAGCACCTCGTCCGCCACCCCGGGGGCCGCGACCAGGAGCGCGTCGACGGGGAGGGCCGTGCCTTCCCCGTGCCGGTCCAGCACCACCGCCCCGGCCTCGATGGCCAGCGCGACCGAACCGGCGACGTCCCACTCGCGGTAGCTGTGCAGCACCGCCGCGGCCGCGTGCCCGAGCGCGACCTGCGCGATCGCCAAAGCGGCCGAGCCGAGCACCCGGACCCCGGCGTGCGCGGCGGCGGCCCGTTCGATGAACTGGCCCATGCCCGGCCAGACACCCTTGCGCGTGAGTTCCGTGCAGACGATCGCCCCGGCGGTCCCGCGACGGTCGGCGAGCGTGATCGGCTTGCCGTTCGCCCGGGCGCCGCGGCCGCGCGCGGCGGCGTAGATCTGGGCGCGGTACGGGTCCGCGACCACGCCCACCACCGGCCCCGACGCGTCGATCAGGGCGAGGCTGTACGCGCACCAGGGGACACCGGCGACGTAGTTCGCGGTGCCGTCGACCGGATCGACGACCCAGCGGTACTCGGCGACGTCGGCACCGTGGTCGGCGCCGAACTCACCGCCGACGACGGGGATGCCGGGGAACTCGGCGGTCAGCACGCGGCGGGTGTGGCGTTCGAGGATCCGGTCCGTGTCGGTGACCCAATCGAAGGGTGAGTCCCTCGGATCGGGCTGGGCACCACGGCCCGCGGTCGCGGTGATCACGTCGGTCGCGTCGTTGGCCAGCCGCCCGGCCACTTCGAGGGCCCTCGACAACAGCCCGGGCTCGACGGGCTGAGGCGGCCTTGACGACAGGAGGGTCATGCCTGCCTAGTGTGGCCGAAACTGGTTTACGGAACACGACCTTGAGATGACATGTCGTCTGTTCCGTTTTTGTTGGCGTGGGCGTCACAACCGGATGCGAAAGTGATCGTCGTGCGAGTCGCGATAGTCACCGAAAGTTTCCTGCCCCAGGTGAACGGCGTGACCAACTCCGTGCTCCGCGTCGTGGAACACCTCCGCGACCGCGCGCACGACGTGCTGATCATCGCCCCGGGGCCGGGCCCCGGGGAGTACCTCGGCGCCCCGGTCGTGCGCATCCCCGCCCTCGATTTCCCCGGCGTGAACTCTCTACCGGTCGGCGTGCCGACCCGGACGGTGCTCACCGCGCTGGCCGATTTCGGGCCGGACGTGGTGCACCTGGCGTCCCCGTTCGTGGTCGGCGCCCGCGGGCTCGCCGCGGCGAGACGGCTGCGGGTGCCGTGCGTCGCGGTGTACCAGACCGACATCGCCGGATTCGCCGCCGCGTACGGCTTCGGCATCGCCGCCCGCGCGGCCTGGCGCTGGGTGCGCCGCCTGCACTCGCGGGCCGACCGCACGCTCGCGCCGTCGTCGGATTCGGTGGCACAGCTGAAACTGCACGGGATCCCGCGGGTGCACCGCTGGGCGCGCGGCGTCGACATCGAGCGGTTCTCGCCGGTCCACGCCGATCCCGCGTTGCGCGCCGAGCTGGCGCCGAACGGCGAACTGCTGGTCGGGTTCGTCGGCAGGCTCGCGCCCGAAAAGGAGGTCGAGCGGCTGACCGCGCTGGCCGGGGTCGACGGGATCCGCGTGGTCGTCGTCGGCGACGGGCCGGAGCTGCCGATGCTGCGCGAACGGATCCCGGGCGCGGCGTTCCTCGGCGCTCGGTACGGCGAAGAGCTTTCCGCCGCGTACGCGAGCCTCGACGTCTTCGTCCACACAGGACCGCACGAGACGTTCTGCCAGGCCATTCAGGAGGCGATGGCGTCCGGGCTCCCGGTGCTCGCGCCGGACGCGGGCGGCCCGAAGGACCTGGTGCTGCCCGGTCGTACCGGCTATCTGCTGCCCGCCGATCGGGCCGGCTTCGCGGCGGCGCTGGTGGACAAGGTGAACGACCTGCGCGACGAAGCCCTGCGCGCCAGGCTGGGGGAGAAGGCGCGCAAGGTGGTGCTGGGCCGGACCTGGCCCGCGGTCTGCCACGAACTGATCGGTCATTACGAAGCCGTTCAGGGCAAAGTCGCTCGCGCGGCGTAAAAATGCACATCGTCCAGCTGGCCAACTTCTACGGGCCACGCTCGGGCGGGCTGCGGACGGCGCTGCACCATCTCGGCGCCGGCTACGTGGCCAGCGGACATCAGGTGACCCTCGTGGTGCCGGGTCGGCGCTACGCGGACGAGACGCTGCCCTCGGGCGTCCGCCGGTTTTCCCTTCCGGCACCGCGGATCCCGGGGACGGGCGGCTATCGCGCGGTCGATCCGCACCGGGTTCGCGCCGTGCTGAAACGCCTCGAACCGGACAGACTGGAAGTGTCCGACAGACTCACGCTGCGCGGTATGGGCGTCTGGGCGCGGCGCAACGGCGTGCCCAGCATGGTGATCTCGCACGAGCGGCTGGACAGGCTGCTGGAGCAGTTCCTGATGCCGGAGCCCGTCGCGCGGCGCGTCGCGGACGTCGCGAACCGGCGGATGGCACGAGGCTACGACACGGTCGTCTGCACGACGGCGTTCGCCCGCGTGGAGTTCGACCGGATCGCCGCGCCGAACGTGCGGCGTGTCCCGCTCGGCGTCGACCTCACGACGTTCGCGCCCGCCCGGCGCGACGACGGCTGGCGGCACACGCTGTCCGGGAACGCGGACGCGCTGCTCGTCCACTGTGGACGCCTGTCGCCGGAGAAGCACGTGGAGCGCAGTGTGGACACCGTCGCCACGTTGACCGAGGCAGGGCACCGGGTACGGCTGGTGATCGCGGGTGACGGGCCTCGGCGCCGGGCGCTGGAACGGCGGGCGCGCGGCCTCCCGGTGACCTTCCTCGGCTTCCTCGCCGGACGCGGCGACGTCGCGCGCCTGCTGGCCAGTGCCGACGTCTCGCTCGCACCCGGTCCACATGAGACGTTCGGGCTGGCCGCGCTGGAGGCGCTCGCTTCGGGGACGCCGGTGGTGGTCTCGGCGTCGTCGGCGCTGCGGGAGATCGTCCGTCCCGGCTGCGGTGCGGCCGTCGACGATCAGGCCCCGGCGTTCGCGGGCGCCGTCACCGAGCTTTTGAAGAAACCGGAGCTCACTCGGCGTGCGGCGGCGCGGGCGCGAGCGGAGGAATTCGCCTGGCCGAGATCGGTCGAAGGAATGCTCTCCGCGCTCATCTGATCACGCCAAGATCATTTGTATCTTCTTTGTACAACCGGCATTCATCGTCCCCTCACGCCATCGAGCGAGAGGACGGCACGTGAGGTTCGAAGTACTGGGCACGTTCAGCATCTCTTCGGGTTCGCGGTCGGTCCCGCTGCACGGCCGGATGAGAAGAACGCTCCTCGGCGTGCTGCTGGTCCGGGCGAACACCTTCGTGCCGGTGAACGTGCTCACCGAGGCCCTGTGGGACAGCCGATGGGAGCCGCGGGCGGTGCCGAAGCTGCACTGGCACGTCCACAAGCTGCGCCAAGCCCTGCCCGAAGGCGACCGGCTCGGGTACGACAACGGCGGCTACCGGCTGGAAGTCCACCCCGGCGAACTCGACGTCGAAACCTTCGAGACGCTCGGAAGCCAGGCGCTCAAGTCCGCGGACCCCGCGCAGCGCGCGTCCCTCATCCGCCAGGCCCTCACGCACTGGCACGGCGCGCCCTACGACGGCCTGGACGTCCCGATGCTTTCGGACGAGACGATGCGTCTCTCGGAGCACCGCCTTGTCCTGCTCGAAGAGCTCTACCAGGCCGAACTGGCCCTTGGACGGCACGCGAGCGCGGCCGTCGAACTGACGGACCTGGTCCGGCGGCATCCGCTGCGGCAGCGTGCCCAGTACCTCCTGATGGACGCTCTTTGGCGAGCCGGCCGCACATCCGACGCGCTGGCGGCGTACCGGCGTGCGCGCCGGTTCTCGGTCGATCAGCTCGGCCTCGAACCGGGGCCGGAACTGCGGTTGCTGGAGCGCAGGATCCTCGCCGGCGAGGTCGCGGGGGCCGGTGCGCACCGTGCCCCGGCGTTGCTTCACCGGACCAGGTGACCCTACGGGGCGTCGCTTTGCTCCCGCTTGGCCGAAGTGTCTCAGCGGAGCCGGGTTAGGGTTCGGGCATGTCCCGAGCGAGTCTTGACAAGGATCCGCACGAAGTCGCCGCCATGTTCGACGACGTCGCGGACGGCTACGACCGCGCGAATTCGTTCATGACCTTCGGCTTCGACCGCCGCTGGCGCACCATCACCGCGCGGGTGCTGGACGCCAAACGCGGCGAGAAGGTGCTGGACCTCGCGGCCGGCACCGGCGTGTCCACCGTCGAGTACGCGCGCAACGGAGCCTGGTGCCTCGCCGCGGACTTCTCGGTCGGCATGCTCAAGGCCGGCAAGCATCGCGGCGTCCCGATGGTGGCCGCCGACGCGTTGAAGCTGCCGTTCGCCGACGACAGCTTCGACGCGGTGACCATCTCGCTCGCGCTGCGGAACTTCGTCGACACCAAGGCCGCGCTCACCGAGATCGCGCGCGTGGTCAAACCGGGCGGCCGCCTGGTCATCTGCGAGGTGTCGACGCCCACATTCCCGCCGATCCGGTTCCTGCACCGCAAGTTCATCCTGCGGCTGCTCACCTGGGTCGGCAGCCGGACCTCGTCGAACCCCGAGGCCTACTCCTACCTGGCCGAATCCATGCTGGCGTGGCCGGATCAGCGGACGCTGGGGGAGATCATCGCGAGCGCCGGGTGGACCGAGGTGGAGTGGCTGAACCTCACGTTCGGCGTCGTCGCCATCCACCGTGCCAAAAAGCCCTCCGTAAACTCGCGGCCATGACACGTCGCAACCCTGACCACGACGCCGAGGTCATCGTCGTCGGTGCCGGTCCGGCCGGGTCCACCGCCGCCACGTACCTCGCCCGCGCGGGCGTCGACGTGCTGCTGCTGGAGAAGACCGAGTTCCCGCGCGAGAAGGTGTGCGGCGACGGCCTGACCCCGCGCGGCGTCAAGCAGCTCATCGACCTGGGGATCGACACCAGCGAGGACGCGGGCTGGGTGCACAGCCGCGGCCTGCGGATCCTCACCGGCGAGCTGACGCTTGAGCTCGACTGGCCGGACCTGACCAGCTACCCGCCCTACGGCGTCTCGCGGACCCGGCAGGACTTCGACGACCTGCTCGCGAAGACCGCGGTCAAGGCGGGCGCCCGGCTCTACGAGCGCACCACCGTCACCGGCGCGATCACCAGCCCGACCGGCCGCGTGATCGGCGTCGAGGCGAAGGTCGGTCCGGAGAAGACGCCGGTCAGCTACCGCGCGCCGCTGGTCCTGGCCTGCGACGGCGTCTCCGCGCGGCTCGCGCTGAGCGTCGGCATCCAGAAGAACGAGAAGCGCCCGATGGGCGTCGCGGTGCGGCAGTACTACAAGAGCCCGCGCCACGACGACCCGTTCATCGAGGGCCACTTGGAGCTCTGGGACCGCTCGGACCCGCGCGACCCCAAGCTGCTGCCCGGCTACGGCTGGGCGTTCCCGCTGGGCGACGGCACGGTGAACGTCGGCCTCGGCATGCTGTCGACGTCGGCCGCGTTCCGCAGCACCGACTACCGCGCGCTGCTGCGCCAGTGGCTCGACGGGACGCCCGAGGAATGGGGCTACCGCGAGGAGAACGCCATCGGCAAGGTCGGCGGCGCCGGTCTCCCGATGGGCTTCAACCGCACCCCGCACTACCGCGACGGCCTGCTGCTGCTCGGCGACGCGGGCGGCATGGTCAGCCCGTTCAACGGCGAGGGCATCTCGGCCGCGATGGAGTCCGCGCAGCTGGCTTCGGAGTTCGTCGTGCAGGCGCTGGCGCGCCGCGAAGGGCCTTCGCGCGAGCGGGCGCTGGAGGGCTACCCGCGCGCCGTCGGTGAGCTGATGGGCGGCTACTACCGGCTCGGCAACGTGTTCGCGAAGCTGATCGGGAAGCCGAAGGTCATGCACGCCGCGACGAAGTACGGACTGCGGATCAACTCGATCCTTCCGTTGGTCTACAAGGGACTTTCGGGCTGCTACGACGCCAAGGGCGGGGACGGCGTCGACCGCCTGATCGCCGCTCTGGCCCGCGCCACGCCCACCCCGCGCTGACGCCGGGCTGAAGGGGCCCTTCACCGCGTGAGACGCGGTGAAGGGCCCCTTCGCCGCATCTCACGCGGGGAAAGTCCCCTTCAGCCCCAGCTCAGGGGGTTGTGGCGCGTCGGTCCC
>NZ_NMQT01000177.1 GCF_002234405.1 Amycolatopsis thailandensis
CCGACCAGCAGGGTGGAGAGCAGGCCGAGCAGCAGCGCCCGGCCACCGGTCCGGATCAGCGAGCCGATCCGGACCGCGCAGCCCAGCCCGAACAGCGCTCCCGCCAGCAGGAGCGTGCAGACCACCTTGGCGACGTCGAGCGCCACGCCCGGCAGGATCCCGGTGCTCCGCAGCACCACCATCGCCAGGAACCCGAGGACGAACAACGGGACCAGCGGGGCACGCTTCCCGCCCGCGGACGGACGGCGACGGCGTTCGCGCACGCTGACCGCGGCGACCATCGGCGCCAGCAGGACGACCCGGCTCAGCTTCACCACCACGGCGACCGCGACGGCGGCGGTCCCGGCCGGGGTGGCGGCCGCGACCACCTGGGCGACCTCGTGCACCCCCAGCCCGGCCCAGCCGCCGATCCGCAGCGCGTCCATCCCCAGCCAGCCGCCGAGGAGCGGGACCGCCGCGATCGCCAGGCCGCCGTAGAAGGTGACCAGGGCGACCGCGGTCGCGACGTCGGAGTCCTCCCGTTCGACGACCCCTTCCATCGCCGCGATCGCCGACGCGCCGCAGATGGAGAAACCGGTCGCGACCAGCATCGCGAGCCCGCGCGGAACACCGATGAGCCTGCCGAGCCCGATCGTGCCGAGGAACGTGAGGCCGACGGTCAGCACGACCGCGAGCAGGGTGCCGGGCCCGAGGGAGAGCACGGACGGGAGCGCGAGTTGCAAGCCGAGAAGGACGACCCCGGCCCGCAGGAGCTTCTTCGTCACCTTCGCGATCGCCTGCCGGGTGCCGTCCGAGAGCACCGGCAGCGAACCGGCGAGCACCCCGAGCACGACGGCGAGGGTCAGCGCGCTGAGCACGGGAACCGCGGTGCTCAGCAGGTACGCGACGGCCACACCGAGGGCGGTGACGGCCAGACCGGTCAGGTGCGGCTTCGTTCGCCGCGCGGTGATGGTGCCCATGCCGACGAGCGTCGTCCGGAGAGAACCGTGCCGGTAGCCGGAAGAGCGACGGGTAGGTCATGCACCTTGGCTATGACAGCGCCGGAGCTGGACGCCTTGCGCCTGCTCGTGCTCGTCGGCGAACTGGGCAGCATCGGCCAGGCCGCCGCCGTCCTCGGGACGACGCAGCCGTCGGCGAGCAAGCGACTGTCCACTGTGGAACGCAGGCTCGGCCTGGTGCTGATCGACCGGACCCGCCGCGGCTCCGTGCTCACCCCCGACGGGGGCGTGATCGCGGGCCGGGCGCGGCGTGTGCTCGACGAACTCGGCGGACTGCTCGACGGCGCGGAGGCCTTGCGGGCCCGGCACCAGGCCGGACTCCGGGTCGCGGCGAGCATGACACCGGCCGAGCACCTGGTCCCGGTGTGGATCGGCGAGCTCAACCGCACGAATCCCGGCCTCCGCCTCGGCCTCGAAGTCACGAACTCCGATCAGGTCGCCGAACTCGCCCGAGAAGGCAAGGTCGACCTCGGTTTCGTCGAGTCACCCGGCGCGCTGCCCGGACTCACGTCGCTGAAGGTCGCCGTGGACCATCTCGTGGTCGTCGTCCCCGGCGCCCATCCCTGGGCGCGCTTAAGCCGTCCGCTGACCCCGGCGGAGCTGGCGAACACGCCGCTCATCGTGCGGGAACCCGGTTCCGGAACCAGGGAAACCGTCGACAACGTCTTGCGCGAGGCTGGGCTCGGGCCGGTGAAACCGTTGCTGGAGCTGGGTTCCGCGTCCGCCGTCCGCAACGCCGTCATCGCGGGCGCCGGCCCCGCCGTGATCAGCGCGCTGGACGTCGCGGACCCCGGACTGGTGCCCGTCGCGGTGGAGGGCGTCGACTTCGGCCGGACCTTGCGCGCGGTGTGGCCGGAAGGACGGCGCCTCGCCGGTCCCGCGGCGGAACTGCTCGCTCTGGCGGTGCGCCGGGATCTGGACCCCTGTCCCACATCGTAACTGGCACTCGCCCACGGCCCGACTTGTTCCTACGGTGACCGGAACCACAATGGAGCTCCCAGCGCCACCGCTCCGGCGGTGCGTGCGAGAAGGAGGAGACGTGACTTCAGCGTCCGACCCGGCACAGAGCAGCGGCCTGAAACCAGGGCTCAAGCAGCGACATATGAACTTGATCGCCCTCGGCGGCGTCATCGGAGCCGGACTGTTCGTCGGCAGTGGCGTGGTCATCCAGTCGGCCGGTCCGGCCGCGGTGGTCTCGTTCCTCATCGCGGGCCTGATCACCGTGCTCATCATGCGCATGCTCGCCGAGATGACGATCGCCAAACCCGCGCTCGGGTCGTTCTACGTCTACGCGAGGGAAGCGCTCGGCAACCGCGCGGGCTTCGCCGTCGGCTGGATGTACTGGTACTTCTTCGTCATCGTCGTGGCGGTCGAAGCGGTCGCGGGCGGCCGGATCCTTCAGCTGTGGGTACCGGACGTGCCACTGTGGGTGCTCAGTCTCGGCCTGCTCCTGATCCTCACCGGCACCAACATGGTCTCGGCCCGCTCCTACGGCGAGTTCGAGTACTGGTTCTCCTCGATCAAGGTCGTCGCGATCGTCGTCTTCCTGGTCGTCGGAGCCTTGTACCTTTTCGGTTTCTGGCCTGGCGCCCACGGCGGCGTGACGAACCTGGTCTCCCACGGCGGCTTCGCGCCACTCGGGATCGGCGCGGTGCTCGCGGCGGTGGTCCCGTGCATCGGTTTCTACACCGGCGCGGAGATCGTCACCATCGCCGCCGCCGAGTCCGCGGAGCCGCAGAAGGCGGTCGCGAAGGCCATGCGGTCGATCATCCTCCGGGTCGTGCTGTTCTACGTCGGTTCGGTGTTCCTCGTCGTCGCGATCAAGTCCTGGGACGATCCGGCGACCGCGGTCAGCCCGTACGCGGCCGTGCTGGAGGTGCTCGGCATCCCGGCCGTCGCGACGATCATGAACGCGATCGTCCTGACCGCGGTGCTGTCCTGCCTGAACTCGGCCCTGTACACCTCGTCGCGGATGCTGTTCGCGCTCACCAGCAACGGCGACGCGCCGAAGGCGTTCACCCGGCTTTCCCGCAGCGGTGTGCCGAGGCGCGCGATCCTGGCCGGGACGGTCATCGGGTACGTGTCCGTCATCGCCGCCTACACCTCGCCGAACCTGATCTTCCAGTTCCTGGTCAACTCCTACGGCGCGGTCGCGTTGTTCGTGTACCTCTCGATCGCGCTCGCGCAGGTGCGGCTCCGCCGCAGGCTGGAGCGGGAGGACCCGGACAAGCTCACGCTCAAGATGTGGCTGTTCCCGTGGCTGAGCTACGCGACCATCGCGCTGATGGCCGGGGTGATCCTGGCGATGGCGCTGCTGCCGTCGACCCGTTCGCAGTTCTGGCTCAGCGCCGTGACGCTCGCGCTGATCCTCGTCGGATTCGAGTTCCGCAGGCGTCGCGGCAAGCCGGTGGCCGGGGTGCCTGCCGAGCCCGCCCCCGTCGAACCCGAGCGGGGCGCGGCCCCCGCGGCGCTCCGGGAGTGACCCGGCGATCCCTGATGGACGGTGCGCCGCGCCGTTCGTCAGGGTCGCTGTTCCCGACGGGCCCGAGCCGGGCGACGTCGTGGGCCGGCCGGTCTCGCCTCTGACGTAAGGTGAGCGTCGTCGACGGTGGTGACGATCATGCCCACCGGCCCATCGCGTGAGGTCGTTCCGCGTCTCGCGGCGCCCGAGAAAGTCAGGTTGTCCGTCTGTGTCGAGTCTCGTGACTCAGGTGTCGGCGCGGCTGCGCGGCACACGCCCGTCGTGGTTGTCGCCGAAGGTGGCGCGCACCGAGATCCTCGCCGGTCTGGTGGTCGCGCTCGCGTTGATCCCGGAGGCGATCTCTTTCTCCGTCATCGCCGGTGTCGACCCGAGCGTCGGGCTGTTCGCCTCGTTCACCATGGCGGTGGTGATCTCGATCGTCGGTGGACGGCCGGCGATGATCTCCGCCGCGACCGGGGCGATCGCGCTGGTCGTCGCTCCGCTGGCCAGGGAACACGGCTTCGGGTACCTCGTCGCCACGGTCGTCCTGGGTGGGTTGTTCCAGATCGTGCTCGGGTCGCTGGGGGTGGCCAAGCTGATGAGGTTCGTGCCGCGCAGCGTGATGGTCGGCTTCGTCAACGCGCTGGCCATCCTGATCTTCCTGGCGCAGGTGCCGGAGCTGATCGACGTGCCGTGGCCGGTGTACCCGCTGTTCGCGGCCGGGCTCGTGGTGATGGTGCTGTTCCCCAAGCTCACCAGGGTGATTCCCGCGCCGCTGGTGTCCATCGTGGCCTTGACGGCGCTGACGATCGCCGCGGGCATCGCGATCCCGACGGTCGGAGACAAGGGCGCGCTGCCCTCCTCGCTGCCGACGCCGGGGGTGCCGGACGTGCCCTTCACCTTCGCCACCCTCGGCCTGCTCGCGCCCTATGCGCTCGCGTTCGCGCTGGTCGGGCTGATGGAGTCGCTGATGACCGCGAAGCTGGTCGACGACATCACCGACACCCGCTCCAACAAGACCCGCGAGGCGATCGGCCAAGGTGTGGCCAACGTCGCCACCGGCTTCTTCGGCGGGATGGGCGGTTGCGCGATGATCGGGCAGACCATGATCAACGTGAAGACCTCCGGCGCCCGGACCCGGCTCTCGACCTTCCTGGCCGGGACGTTCCTGATGATCCTGTGCATCGTCTTCGGCCCGCTGGTCTCACGGATCCCGATGGCCGCCCTGGTGGCGGTGATGGTCCTGGTCGCGTTCGGGACGTTCGACTGGCACAGCGTCGCCCCGGCCACGCTCAAGCGGATGCCCGCGGGGGAGATCATCGTCATGGTCGTCACCGTGGGAGTCGTCGTGGCCACCGACAACCTCGCCATCGGCGTGGTGGTCGGTTCGATCGTCGCGATGGTGATCTTCGCCCGCCGGGTCGCGCGCCTGGTCGACGTCACCGCGGCTCTCGACCCGGACGGCACCCAGGTCGTCTACGCCGTCACGGGCGAACTGTTCTTCGCCTCCAGCAACGACTTGGTCCACCGGTTCGACTACGCGAACGACCCGGCCCAGGTCGTCATCGATCTGACCGACGCCCACATCTGGGACGCCTCCACCGTCGCCGCGCTCGACGCGATCACCGCCAAATACGGGTCGCGGGGCAAGACCGTCGAAATCGTCGGCCTGGACAAGCACAGCGCCCGGATCCACGGGAAGCTGTCCGGCGAACTCGTCGGTGGCCACTGACGGGCTCTGAGGATGAGCCCGAGCCGATGCCTGACACAGGGCTCGCACGTCGCGAAAGTGGCCCAGTATTTGTTTACCTACGCCCGACCTGCACGGGAGGCGTCCGCGTGCGCTGGGTCGACGGTGAAGGAATGGGGACGTTCAACGTCCCCATTCCTTCACCGTCGCCAGAGCGTCCGGTCTTGGATCTTGATCAACGGAAGATCCGGGACACTCACCGTCCCCCATCCTCCGTTGATCAAGGTCGTACCGGTGACAGACGAGGCGACGGGGG
>NZ_NMQT01000178.1 GCF_002234405.1 Amycolatopsis thailandensis
GTCATGAGGGGTCCCCATAGGACATATTTCGTCCTAAGGGGACCCCTCATGACACGAGACGCTAGAGACCGCGTGAAGCGAACTTCGTCGGCCGGGTCTCCCAAGGAGCGTCCGAGGGCCGCGAAGACGCCGCCCCCGAAAGCACCGCGTGCGCGGCCAGCACGCCGCCGACGGTCGCCCCGTTCACCAGCTCGCCGCCCAGGGCCATCCGGACCGCCTCGGCGAGCGGGAACTTCCGCATGACGAGGTCGGCCTCCTCCTCGCCGAGGACCTCCCTGTCCACTTCGGACAGTTCACGGGCGAGGTAGACGCGGACGACCTCGTCGGTGAAACCGGGCGACGCCGCGACGTCGACCAGGGTCTCCCAGCGCTCGGCGCTGAGCCCGACCTCCTCGACCAGCTCGCGTTTCGCCGCGCCGACGGGGTCCTCCCCCGCCTTGTCGATCAGCCCGGCGGGCAGTTCCCACAGCCGCCGGCCGACCGGATGGCGGTACTGGTGGATCAGCGTCACCATGCCGTCGGCGTCCAGCGCGACGACGGCGACCGCGCCGAGGTGTTCGACGACCTCGCGGCGGGCGGTGCCGCCGCCGGGCATCACGACCTCGTCGACCCGCAGGCCCACGACCCGTCCGATGTGGACGTCCCTTGTGGACGCGACGGTGAACTCGTGCTTGCCGGGCTCGGTCACCGGGCTCCCGTCTGAGCGGCCTCGGGCAGCTCGACCGGCAGCCGCTCGGCGACCTTGCGGTCCACGACGGCCTTCACGAACGCGCTGAACAGCGGGTGCGGACGGGTCGGGCGGCTCTTGAGCTCCGGGTGCGCCTGGGTACCGACGAAGAACGGGTGCTTGTCGGCGGGCAGCTCCACGAACTCGACCAGGTGGTCGTCGGGCGAGGTACCCGAGAACACCAGACCGGCGTCGGAAAGGCGCTTGCGGTAGGCGTTGTTGACCTCGTAGCGGTGACGGTGCCGCTCGGAGACCTCGGTGCTGCCGTACGCCTTCGCGACCTGCGAGCCCGGCTTGAGCTTCGCGATGTAGGCGCCGAGCCGCATCGTGCCGCCCATGTCGCGCTCGCCCGCGACGACGTCACGCTGGTCCGCCATCGTGGAGATGACCGGGTTCGGACCGTCCTCGAACTCGGCCGAGTTCGCGTCCTTGATGCCCGCCAGGTTCCGCGCCGCGTCGATCACCATGCACTGCAGGCCGAGGCACAGGCCCAGCAGCGGCAGCCCGTGCGTCCGGGCGTAGGCGATGGCGCCGACCTTGCCCTCGATGCCGCGGACGCCGAACCCGCCGGGCACCAGCACACCGTCCACATCGGACAGCGCGGCGGCCGCACCGGCCGGGGTCTCGCAGGAATCCGACGGGACCCAGGAGATCTGGACCTTGGCACGGTGGGCGAACCCGCCCGCGCGCAGCGCCTCGGTCACCGACAGGTACGCGTCCGGCAGGTCGATGTACTTGCCGACGAGCGCGACCCGCACCGTCTCCGACGGGTTGTGCACGCGGTCGAGCAGGTCGCCCCACACGGTCCAGTCGACGTCGCGGAACGGCAGCCCGAGACGGCGCACCACGTAGGCGTCGAGCGCCTCACGGTGCAGCACCTTCGGGATGTCGTAGATCGACGGGGCGTCGGGGCAGGCGATGACGGCCTCGGTGTCGACGTCGCACATCAGGCCGATCTTGCGCTTGAGGTCCTCCGGCAGCTCACGGTCGGCGCGGCAGACGAGCGCGTCGGGCTGGATACCGATGTTGCGCAGCGCGGCGACCGAGTGCTGGGTCGGCTTGGTCTTCAGCTCGCCCGACGGGGCGAGGTACGGGACCAGCGAGACGTGGAGGAAGAAGCACTGGTCGCGGCCGACGTCGTGGCGGACCTGACGGCAGGCCTCCAGGAACGGCAGCGACTCGATGTCGCCGACGGTGCCGCCGACCTCGGTGATCACGACGTCCGGGCTGTTCCCGTCCTCGTCCGCGCCCGCCGCGGCGGTGATCCTGGCCTTGATCTCGTCGGTGATGTGCGGGATGACCTGCACGGTGTCGCCGAGGTACTCACCGCGGCGCTCCTTGGCGATGACCTCGGAGTACACCTGCCCGGTGGTGACGTTGGCCTTGCCGTCGAGAGCCCGGTCGAGGAAACGCTCGTAGTGCCCGATGTCCAGGTCGGTTTCGGCGCCGTCGTCCGTGACGAACACCTCACCGTGCTGGAACGGATTCATGGTGCCCGGATCGACGTTGAGGTACGGATCCAGCTTCTGCATCGTGACCCGGAGCCCACGTGCGGTAAGGAGCTGACCCAGGCTGGAAGCCGTGAGTCCCTTACCCAGAGAGGAGGCAACGCCTCCGGTGACAAAGACATACTTGGTAGCCCGCGACTGAAGTCCCACGGGCTTCCACCTTATCGCACGCCCGCCGAAGCGCTCACCGGCCACGCCGCAAGCGTCCGATGGAGTGGAAAACCGCTACTCTCGCGACGTGACAGACGCGCACGACACCTGGACCGCACCGGTCGCGGAAGGACCGCTGGACGCCGAGATCCGCGTCCCCGGTTCGAAGTCGATCACCAACCGGGCCTACGTCCTCGCCGCGCTCGCCAGCGCGCCGACGCGGGTGCGGACCCCGCTCGACTCCCGGGACGCGCGGCTGATGCTCGGCGCCATCTACGCCCTCGGCGCCCATTCGCAAGGCAGCATCGGCGGCTACCTCGTGCACCCGCTGGGCCCCGGCCGCGTCCATCCCGAAGAGACCGTCCGGGTGGAACTGGGCAACGCGGGCACGGTCGCCCGGTTCACCCCCGCGCTCGCCGCGCTGGGCACCGGCCCGGCGCTGTTCGACGGCGACGAGGCCATCCGCCGCCGTCCGATCGGACCGCTGTTGAAGGCGCTGCGCGGCCTCGGCGCCCGCATCGACGACGACCGTCGCGAGGCCCCGCCGTTCACCGTCCACGGCGAAGGCGGACTGCGGGGCGGCAAGGTCGATCTGGACTCGTCGGCGTCGAGCCAGTTCCTGTCCGCGCTGCTGCTCGCGGGACCGTCGTTCCAGCAAGGCGTGACAGTGCGCCTGGTCGGCGGCGCGGTGCCGAGCGAACCGCATATCGCGATGACCGCCGAGATGCTCCGCCGCTTCGGGGCCACTGTGGAACGTGAGGGTGCCGAGTTCCACGTCGCCCCGACGAGGCTTTCCTGCCCCGAGTACATCGTCGAACCGGATCTCTCGACGGCGGCGCCGTTCGTCGCCGCGGCGGTCGCGACCGGTGGCACGGTGCGGATCGCGGGCTGGCCGCAGCGGACGACCCAGCCCGGTGACTGGCTTCGCAGCCTGCTGCCCCTCCTCGGCGCGACCGTCGAACTCGACGAGGGCGGCCTGACGGTCACCGGCAGCGGCACGATTCCCGGCGTCGAACTGGATCTGCACGACGTCGGCGAGCTGACACCGGTGATCGCGGCGCTGCTGTGCTTCGCCGAGGGACCGTCGATCATCTCCGGGGTGGCGCATCTGCGCGGCCACGAGACGGACAGGCTGACAGCGCTCGCCACCGAACTGTCGTCGTTCGGCGCCGACGTCCGCGAGACCGAGGACGGGCTCCGGATCACGCCGGCCCCGCTGCACGGCGGGAAGTTCCACACTTACGACGACCACCGGCTGGTGATGGCGGCGGCCGTCCTGGGGCTGCGCGTCGAAGGTGTCGAGGTGGAGAACCCGGGGACGGTCGGGAAGACCTTCCCCGGATTCGCCGAAGCCTGGACGTCGATGCTCGGCTAGCCTTCGAACGGCGAATCGCGCCACAGGTCGATCATCGGCTTCATGCCTTCCACCAGCATCGGCAGGTCGGGCGCCATCGAGAGACAGGCGACCATCTGCAGCCGTCCCACGGCCTCGATCGTCTTCAGCACTCCTTCGTCGACCTTGCGCAGGCCCAGGTCTTCGGCGGCGGCGTTGTAGGCCGCGATGCCTTCGGGGCCGTTGAAGGCGAGATCGCGTTCGATCGGGCCGCGGTTGACCAGTTCGAAGTCGGAGTACAGCTCGCCTTCGGTGGTGACGATCAGGTTGTAGCCCGGCGCGTCACCGTGCACCGGCTGCACGGTGGCGTTCGGGAACGCCTTGGTGAAGGCCTCCTCCGACTCCAGCAGCGGCCGGAGGACCTCCCATTCGCGGCGGGCGCGGGCGAGGTCGCCCGCGTCGAGCAGGTCCGGCCTGCCTTCGAGCTGGGCGAGACCGTCGGGGATGAACGGGTCGAGCCCGTTCAGGAATGCCAGCTCGCCGGGATAGTCGCGGAGCGTGGCGTGCAGCTTCGCGACGAGCTTGGCCGAGTACTCCACGGCGAGGTTCGCGTCCTCGACGAACTCGATCAGCTCCCAGAAGGTCATCGAGAAACCGTCGCGCTGAACCGGTTCCGCCGGCACCAGCGGGCTCGGCTTGACGACCGGAAGCCCCTTTTCGCCGAGCCAGGCGGCGACGGCGAGCTCACGCCGCTGATCGATCAGTTGCGTCTCCAGCGTGGTAGTCCGGGGCAGCACGGTCGGCACGCGCACGACGACCGGCGAGGGCGCCAGCCGCACGATGACGGAGAAGACGTCGTACAGGACCTCGGGTTCGGTGACGGTGATGCCGAGGTCGCGGCCCGCGGAGACCGCGGCGGCCACCGCCCGCGCGGTGCGGGCGGCCCGTTGTTCATCGGTGATCATGCGATGAGTCTGACATGTCCGGTTCAGCCCGCGGAGCGTTCTCCGTCATCCTCGGGGAACAGCGTCTTCAGCGTGACCTGCCGGTTGACCCGCACATGCTCGACGGCGTGGGCCCGCGCGCGATCCGCGTCGCCCGAGGCGATCGCGTCGTAGAGACGGCGGTGCTCGTCGAGCAGTTCGCCCCAGTGCTCGTTCTGGCTGGTGAGCCAGCGCAGCCTGCCCTCGAGCGGGCGGAGGATCTCGTGCAGGAGGCCGTTGCCCGCCAGCGCGACGATCTCGTCGTGGAAGCGGGTGTTGAGCGCGGTGATGCGGGCCGCGTCACCGCTGCCGGTGGCGCGGGCGGCGTCGGCGAGGAGCCGTTCGAGCGCGCGGAGTTCCGCTTTGCCCGCCCGTTCGGCGGCCAGCCCGGCGGCGAGCCCTTCGAGCGATTCCCGGACGTCGAACAGCTCCTCGACGTCGGCCTTGGCCAGCCGGCGCACGACGATGCGACGGGGTGACTGGACGGCGAGGAAGCCTTCCGCCTCCAGGCTGCGGATGGCCTCGCGCACCGGGACCCGCGAGACGCCGAGGTCCTCGGCGAGCTCACGTTCGACCAGCCGGTCCCCCGGCTTCAGCCGTCCGGTGAGGATCCGTTCGCGCAGCTCGTCCCGGACCCGCTGCCGGGTCGCGGCCAGCGGCTGCCGCGGTCCTTCCTCGGCCACCCGACCCCCTCTTTCAACACTGCTGTAACAGCCCGTAACCCGAGTTTATCGGCAGAAACCTTGACGGCGGGCCACCGCGGGGTGATATTTGGGATGCCAAATTTTGGGATACCAAATCGACCGGAGCTCCCCGTCGATCGGAGGCCCGCATGACCGCCGCCCCAGCCACCAGTACCCCAACGCACGCCGCGGATCAGCCCGATCCCCGGCTTTGGAACGAGGATCTCGCCCCGGCGAAGGACCGCCGCTGGAAGGTCTACGACATCTTCGCGCTGTGGATGTCGGACGTGCACAACCTCGGCAACTACACCTTCGCGGCGGGCCTGTTCGTGCTCGGCCTCTCGGCGTGGCAGGTGTTCACCGCGCTGCTGACCGGCTTCGTGCTCATCTACTTCGGCATGAACCTGATGGGCCGGATCGGGCAGAAGACCGGCGTCCCCTTCCCCGTCGTCGCCCGCGTCAGTTTCGGCACCTTTGGCGCGAACCTGCCCGCGCTCATCCGCGCGATCATCGCGATCTTCTGGTACGGCATCCAGACCTACCTCGCCTCCGTGGCCATCACGCTGCTCGTGCTCGCGATCGACCCTGGGCTGAAACCGTTGACAGAGGTGGGTTTCCTCGGCCTGCACGCGCTCGGCTGGATCTGCTTCATCGCGCTGTGGCTCGCGCAGGCGCTGGTGCTCACCCGTGGCATGGAGGCGGTGCGCAAGTTCCAGGACTGGTGCGGTCCGGGCATCTGGGTCGTGATGATCGCGCTCGCGGTGTGGGTCCTGGCCGCCGCGGACTGGAACATCTCCTTGACCGGCAACCCGAAGGCACTGTCCACAGGGGAGCAAGTACGGCAGTGGTTCGGCGCGGTGGGCCTGATCCTGTCGATCTACGGCACCCTGATGCTCAACTTCTGCGACTTCTCCCGGTTCGCCCCGAACCAGAAAACGGTGCGGCGCGGCAACTTCTGGGGCCTGCCGATCAACTCGACGGCGTTCGCGCTGCTGTCCGTACTGGTGACCGCCGGCAGCCTCCAAGTGTTCGGCGAGGCCATCACCGACCCGGCCGAACTGCTGGCCCGCATCGACAACACCCCGGTGCTGATCGTCGGCGCGCTGACCTTCGCGATCGCCACCATGGGCGTGAACATCGTCGCGAACTTCGTCTCCCCCGCCTACGATCTGGCCAACATCTGGCCGAAACGGATCACCTTCACCATCGGCGGGATGATCAGCGCGGTCGCGGCGTTGTGCGTGCTGCCGTGGAAGCTGTACTCCTCCCCCGCCGTGGTCAACTACTTCCTCGGCGGCCTCGGCGCCTTCCTCGGTCCCCTGTTCGGCATCATGATCGTGGACTACTACCTGGTGAAACGCGGCCGGGTCGACGTCGGCAAGCTGTTCGTGGCCGGACCCGATTCGCCGTACCACTACAAACGGGGGTTCAACCCGCGGGCGATGGTCACTTTCCTGCCGACGGCGGCGCTGTCCGCGGTCATCGCGCTGGTGCCGTTCTTCGCCCCCGCCGCGCCGTACTCGTGGTTCATCGGCACCGCGTCCGCGGCCGCGCTGTACTTCGCCGTCTCGCGGAAACAGCGGGTGGCGTGATGCGGATCCTGGTCACCAACTGCAACACCACCGAGGCGATGACCAAGGAGATCGAAGCGGGCGCCCGAGCCGCGGCGAGCCCAGGCACCGAGATCCTGGCCAGAACGCCGCTGTGGGGCCCGGAATCCGCGGAAGGCTGGCTGGACAGCTTCCTGAGCGCCGCGGCCGTCATCGACCTTCTCGACAAGATGGACGAGCCCTTCGACGCGCTCGTGATGGCCGGTTTCGGCGAGCACGGACGGGAAGGCGCCAGGGAAATGCTCGACGTCCCCGTCGTCGACATCACCGAAGCGGCCGCGCATCTGGCCTGTCTGCTGGGAAGACGCTACGGCGTCGTGACCACATTGGACCGCACGTGCGCGCTCATCGAAGACAGCCTGCACACGTCCGGCGTCGCGCAGAACTGCGTCTGCGTTCTCGGGGCCGGCCTCGGCGTCCTCGAACTGACCGACGAACACCGGACGGAATCGGCGCTCCTGACCGCCGGACGCCGAGCCCGGGACGCGGGCGCGGAGGTCCTCGTGCTCGGCTGCGCCGGGATGACCGGACTGGACCGGCGGATCTCCGCGATGCTCGACATCCCGGTGATCGACGGCGTCGCCGCGGCGGTCCGCCTCGCCGAATCCCTGGTGGCCCTCCGCCTCAAGACCAGCCGGGCCGGCTCCTACGCCCGCCCGCTGCCCAAGAACCGCGTCTGGCCCACCCGAGACCCACGCATTTAGTCCTCTGGATGCGGTCCTTGCACACGCAAGGACCGCATCCAGAGGACGAAACGCGTGGGGTCAGTTGCCGTCGGCGGCGATCCCAGGCGCGGGAGCCTGGGCGTTGCCCGCGATGCCGTAGCGCCCCGCACCGCCTTCGAGCTGCTCGCGCAGCGCCATGATCGTGGTGACGCGGCCCGCCGCGGTCTCCGCGTTGTCCACAGTGGACAAGATGGAGGTCGACGAGGTGTCGGCGCGGACGACGCCGATCGCGCCGGTGCCGTCGGCGGATCCCGCGTCTCCCGCCAGGACGGTGCCCGCGCCGGACCGGTCGAGCTGCGCGGCGAAACGCGCGACGGTCGAGGCGCGGTCACCGGCGCCGTCGCCGGTGTACTTGGAGCCGGTGAGCACGATCGCGAGCTGCGCGGGCTTCACGTCTCCGCCGGTCTTGAGGAAACCGCCGTCGGTGAGCCCGCCGAGCGCGGCCGCCAGTTCCACCGGCGTGGACTGCGGCTGCGCGTTGTCCTTGTTCAGCAACGCCACCGAACCGAGCAGGGCGCCGGCGAGGGTGCCCGGGTCGCCCGCGGTCGGGAACTGGACACCGGCGGGCTGCAGACGCGTCACGACGTCACGCAGCTGATCGGACCGCATCGGGTCGGAGAACGCTTCGGTCAGCTGGATCTCGCCGGTGACGGCGGCCCCCGACTGCCCGACGAGCTGCTTGAGCGCGTCGCGGTCCGCGGGCTTCGCGTCCTCTGTGGTCACCAGCACCACCGAACGCTTGTCCAGCTGCCCGGCGACGACCTTCGGCCCCATCGCACCGGCGAAGGCGTCCGCGTCACCGAGCCGGGCGTTGAGGGAATTGCGCTGCGCCTCCAGATCCGCGACCTGGGAACCCAGGTCCTCCTTCTGGCTGGCGAGGCCCGAAAGCAGCGAACCGTTCAGGGCGGTGGACCCGAGCACGACCCCGAGCGCGAGCGCCAGGAAGCAGGCGGCGATGGAAACGATGTGGTACCGCAGTGAAATCACGTGAAAAGTCCCTTGCCCCAGGCGATGAACGAGTTCCAGGTCTCACGGATCCAGTCGAGGTAGACCGAACCCACGTCGGAGACCAGCAGCGCGGCCACGACGGCCACCAAGGTCGCCACCACCAGCAGGACGATGGCGCCGATGGACACCCGGCTGCGGTGCAGGGTCGCGACCGCCTTGCCGTCGACCAGTTTCGTACCGAGCTTGAGCCTGGTGAGGAACGTCGACGGGTTCGACCCGGACCGGCCGTGGTCGAGGAATTCCCGCAGCGTCGCCTGGAAACCGACGGTGACCACCAGGCTCGCCTCGTGCGCGTCGGCCAGCAGCAGCGCCAGGTCCTCGGCGTTGCCGGTCGCCGGGAAGGTGACCGCGCCGATCCCGAGGTCCTGGATGCGCTCGACCCCCGGCGCGTGCCCGTCCGGCTGTGCCGGGACCACGACCTCGCCGCCGCTGCGCAGTGTCTCGGAGCCGATCCCGTGCGGGTCGCCGACGATGACGTCCGGCTGATACCCCTGCGCGCGCAGGGTGTCGGCCCCGGCGTCGACGCCGATCAGCACCGGCCGGTGCTCGGAGATGTACTTCTTCAGTTTCTTGAGGTCTTCGGCGTGCCCGTTGCCGCCCGCGACCACGAGCGCGTGCCGGTCCCGGAGCGGAACCCGGATCTCCGGAACGCCGACGCCGTCGAGGATGAGACTGCGTTCCCGGCGCAGGAACTCGATCGTGTTCGCGGAGAACGCCTCAAGCTGGGTGGACATCCCGGCCTTGGCCTCGATCATCTGGTCCGCGACGCTTTCCCGCGTCTGCTGGACCCCCGATCCGATCTGCCGCTCGCCGATGTAGACGACGCCCTCGTGCAGGCGGAGTTTCGTACCGTCCTTCACCTTGCGCAGCAGTTCGCCGCCGACCGAATCGACCAGCGGGATCCCCGCTTCGAGCAGGATCTCCGGGCCCAGGTTGGGGAACCGGCCGGAGATCGACGGCGAAGCGTTCACCACCGCCGCGACTTCGGCCTCCACCAAGGCATCGGCCGTCGACCGGTCGAGATCCAGCTGGTCGAGGACCACGATGTCGCCCGGGCTCAGCCGGCGGAGCAGCTCTCGCGTGCGCCTGTCGACCCTGGCGACGCCAATGATCCCGGGGAGGGTCTCTTGGTTACGCGTGAGCAAGCCGGTGAGCTTCATGCGACCGATAGTGACAAATCCGCGCGGCCTTCTGCGTCCGCCACGCCGAGGGGAGCGTGCCGATTAACCCACACCGGGCGCGTTACTTGGCTTTCTTGCGCTTTCCGCCCCGGCGGGCTTTGGGCTTGTCCGGCGTGCTCTTGTCGGCCTCGGCGACGGCGAGCAATTCCTCCGCGTGCGCCCGGCCGGTCTCGGTGCTTTCCATTCCGGCGAGCATCCGGGCGAGTTCGACGACGCGTTCCGATTGCTTGAGCACGCGCACGCCACTGCGGGTCACTCCGCCGCTGGTGCCCTTGTCCACCACCAGATGCTGATCGGCGAACGCGGCCACCTGCGGCAGGTGCGTGACCACCAGGACCTGGTGGCTGCGCGCCAGCCGCGCGAGCCGCCTGCCGATCTCGACCGCGGCCCGGCCGCCGACCCCGGCGTCGACCTCGTCGAACACCAGCGTCTGCACGGTGTCCGCGTGCGCGAGGACGACCTCGATCGCCAGCATCACGCGGGAAAGCTCACCGCCGGAAGCGGCCTTGTGCACGGGAAGCGGCGGTGCGCCGTTGTGCGCCCGCAGCAGCAGTTCGACGTCGTCGATCCCGTCGGGACCGGCGTGCACGAGCCTGCCGTCGGCCTTCACCGCGTGCGTGTCGCTCTCGTCCACGGTGCGGCGCTCGACGGTGATCTCGATCTCCGCCTGGCCCATGGCGAGCCCGGACATCTCGGCGGTGATCGCCTCGGCGAGTTCGGCGGCGGCCTCGACCCTGGCTTCCGACAGCGTGAGGGCGTGTTCGGCGAGGGTGACGGCGAGTTCGTCGCGGCGCTTGGCCAGTTCGGCCAGTGCTTCCTCGGAGGTGTCCATCGTGGACATCCGGCGGCGGGCGTCGTCGGCCCACGCGAGCACACCGTCCACATCGGCCGCGTACTTGCGCGTGAGCCGTTTCAGGTCGGCCTGGCGCGCGAGCACCTTCTCCAGCAGTGCCGGGTCCGCGTCGAGGGTTTCGAGGTAGCTGCCCAGCTCGGCACCCACTTCGGACAGCAGCACCGAGGCTTCGTCCAGCCGGGGCCCGAGTTCGCGCAGCACGGCGTCTTCCGACCCCGAAAGCTGCCGCGTCGCCTCGCCGATCAACCCGACCGCGCCGGGCGCGTCCGGGTCTCCGTCGGGAGAGCCCGAGACGGCCGCCTGCGCGGCACTCGCGGCGGCCCGCAGTTCGTCGACCGCGGCGAGCCGCTTGATCTGCTCGGTGAGCTCGGTGTCCTCGCCGGGTTCGGGCGCGACGGCGTCGATCTCGGTGAGCCCGTGGCGCAGCAGATCCGCCTGCTGGGCCATCTCACGGGAACGGGTCGATCGCTCGGTCAGTTCGGCGACGACGGCGAGCCATTCGTCCCGCACCGCGCGGTACAGCTCGAGCGGTTCGGTGACGGCCTCACCGGCGAACCGGTCGATCACCGCGCGCTGCTCGGCGGGGCGCAGCAGGCGCAGCTGATCGTTCTGCCCGTGGACCGCGATCAGCTGCTCGGACAGGTCGGCCAGCACGCCGACCGGCACCGAACGGCCGCCCAGGTGGGCACGGGACCGGCCGTCGACCGAGACCGCGCGCAGCGCGATGACGCTGCCGTCCTCGTCGACCTCCGCCCCGGCGTCGGTGACGATCCGGGTGGCGCCCTCGGCACCGCCCAGCTCGAATCGGCCTTCCACGAAGGCCTTCAGCATTCCCGTCCGCACCTTGGACACTTCAGCTCGGCCGCCGGAGAGCAGGTGCAACCCGCTGACGACCATCGTCTTGCCCGCACCCGTCTCACCGGTGACCACGGTGAAGCCCGCGTGCAGTTCCAGCAGGGCGTCCTCGATGACTCCGAGGCCCTGGATGCGCATCTCGGCCAGCACGACGCCCACCGTAGCGGCCCACCCCGACCATTCCCGCACCCGGCACGTCATGAAAGGGGCTTTCAAGACGTTTCTTGTCCTGAAAGCCCCTTTCATGACATCTGTCAGCGGGCGTGTCGCTCCCGCCAGCCCTTGATCGGCAGCGCGAACTTGTGCACGAGCCGGTCGGTGAACGGGCCTTCCCACAACCGGATCAGGCGCACCGGCACCTGGCCGCAGGTGACCCGCACGGCCGCGCCGGCGGGAAGATCGAAGGTCCGCGATCCGTCGCAGGTCAGGACGGCGGGCGAACCGTCCGGATCGATGGCGACGGTGATCTCGGAGTCGCGCGAGACGACCAGCGGCCGGGAGAACATCGCGTGCGCGTTGCTCGGGACCACCAGCAGCGCCTGGACGTCCGGCCAGATGATCGGGCCGCCCGCGGAGAACGCGTACGCCGTCGAACCGGTCGGAGTGGCACACAGGACGCCGTCGCAGCCGAAGGACGACACGGGCCTTCCGTCGACCTCGATGAGCGCGTCCAGCACGCGCTCACGCGAGCTCTTCTCGACGCTGGCCTCGTTGAGCGCCCACGTCCGGACGATCTCCTCGCCGTCGACACGGACCACGACGTCGACGGTCATCCGCTCTTCGACCTGGTAGTCGCCGTCGACGGCGCGCTGGACGGTGTCGGCCAGCTTGTCCGAATCGGCCTCGGCGAGGAACCCGACCCGTCCCATGTTCACGCCGAGGACCGGGACGCCGTTCGGCCTGGCCAGCTCGGCGGCCCGCAGCAGCGTGCCGTCGCCACCGAGCGCGAACACCAGCTCGGTCCCGGCGGCCGGGTCCTGCTCCGGCGCCATGACCGTGCAGGGGGCGCCGATCCCGCCGTCCGCTTCCAGCATCTCCCGGACGTCCTCGTCGATCACCCGCAGCCGCACCCCGGCCTTGGCGAACCGGGCCGACACCTCGCGTGCCGCGTCCCGGGTCGCGTCCCGGTCCGGGTGCACGACCAGCAGCACCTCGCGATCGCTCATTGGGGTCCCTCCAGGACTGCGGAGCGCACGAGCCGCTCGGCGTCGGTGCCGAGGGTCTCCCCCGCCCCGCGGGTAAGCCAGACGAAGTATTCGACGTTCCCGGACGGACCGGGAAGCGGGCTCGCCACGACGCCGCGCAGGCGCAGGTCCAGCTTCTCGGCCTCGGCGAGCACGCCCAGCACCGATTCGGCCCGCAGCTCCGGGTCACGGACGACGCCGCCGCTGCCGAGCCGGTCCTTGCCCACCTCGAACTGTGGTTTCACCATCGGCACCAGGTCGGCGCCGTCCCGCGCGCAGGCGGCCAGCGCGGGCAGCACGAGTTTGAGCGAGATGAACGAGAGGTCGCCGACCACCAGGTCGACCTGGCCGCCGAGGTCTTCCGGGGTCAGGTTGCGGACGTTCGTCTTGTCGAGGACGACCACGCGGTCGTCGGTGCGCAGGCGCCAGTCCAGCAGGCCGCGGCCGACGTCGGCGGCGATCACCGTGGCGGCGCCGTTGCGCAGCAGGACGTCCGTGAAGCCACCTGTCGAGGCTCCCGCGTCGAGGCAGCGCTTTCCTTCGGCGGAAAGGCCTTGCGGGGTGAAGGCTTCGAGCGCGCCGAGCAGTTTGTGCGCGCCGCGGGAGGCCCAGCCGGGGTCGTCGTTGTCACGCACGACGATCGGCGCGTCGGACTCGACGCCGGTGGCGGGTTTGGTGGCCACCATTCCGCGCACGGTGACCTTGCCTTCGGCGATCAGCGCGGACGCCTGTTCCCTGGAGCGGGCGAGTCTCCGCCTGACGAGCTCCGCGTCCAGGCGGGCGCGTTTGGGCACGCGGTCAGACCTTGTCGATGGTGGACAGTGCCACCGTCAGTTCGGTGTGCACGGCTTCGAAACGGTCGACGTGCTCCGAGAGCGGAAGCGCGGCGAGGTCTTCGAGACCCGCCACGGCTTCGTCGACCCCGGCACGGGGATCCGTGTCCTGCTGCGCGAACTGGTCAGGCGGCGGCCCCGGTACCGGCGGCGGGCCGGGAACCGGGGGTCGCGGAACGGGGTGGAAGTGGTCCTGCACCCCACCAAGTTAGCAGCGCTTCTCAGGCGAGGCGCAGCTCGGCGAGCGCCGCGCGGGCGGTGTCGCCCACACCGCGGACCTCGGTGATCCCCGACTCCCAGGCCACCGCGCACAACGCGCGCAACAGGTCCAGGGCGTCGCCTTCACCATCGGCTTCGAGCACGTCACCCTGTGCGGTGACGCGCCAGCCTTCCTTGGGCCCGACTTCGAGCAGGTCCGCCCGGCTGCTCAGCCCGGACAGGTCCCGCGCGAGGTAGCGAGGACGCTCTTCGGGCCTCGCCTCGATCAGGGACGCCGCGTCGGCGACACCGGTCAAAACGCAGAGCGCGTCGATCCCGGCCGCGACCGCGCCCTCGATGTCGGTGTCCAGCCGGTCGCCCACCACGAGCGAGCGCTCGGCACCCGCGTCCCGCGCCGCCGTGGTGAACAGCAGCGGCGCCGGCTTGCCCGCCACCAGCGGTTCGGCGCCGGTGGCTGTCCGCAGGGCGGCCACCATCGACCCGTTGCCCGGCAACAGACCGCGTTCGGTCGGCAGGGTCGCGTCCACGTTGGTCGCCACCCAGAGCGCGCCCGCGCGGATGGCGAGACACGCCTCCGCGAGAGCGGCCCAGGTGTTCTCCGGGGAGTGTCCCTGCACGACGGCCGCCACGTCCGGACCGGCTTCCCGGACCGTCCGCAGGCCCGCCGACTCGATCTGGGCGACCAGCGATTCCGTGCCCACGACGAGGACCACGGCGCCCTGAGGCAGCCGCTCACCCAGCAGGGCGGCGGCGGCCTGAGAGCTCGTGTGGACCTCGTCGGGGGACGCGGGGAGCCCGAGTGCCTCCAGATGCGCGGAGACCTCAGCGGGCGCCTTGGAGGCGTTGTTCGTCACCCACCGGATGGCGGTGCCGTGGTCCCGGAGCGCCCGGAGTGCTTCCGGCGCGCCCGGGACCACCTTGCTGCCGTGATAGACCGTGCCGTCGAGGTCGAACAGGACCGCGTCGTACCCGGCCGACAGGGCGTCAGCCATTCGTGAGCTCCGCGGCGCGCTCGGCGGCGTCGGTCTCGTCCTCCTCGTCGGCCTCGGCCGCGTTCAGGAACCAGCGGATCGCGTCGTCCTTGCGATCGGCGGCGGCGAGGTTGTCGGCGTAGGCGTAGAACAGGCGGGCGCTCCACGGGTCGCGCTTCTCCGCCTTGAGGTCGTCGCCCTGGAGGGAGACGACGGCGGCGTCCAGCTGACCGAGGTCGCGCCGGGCGCCGGCCGCGACGATCGCGAGTTCGATCTGGGTCGCCTTGGACAGACGCTCCTTGTCGACCTCCTTCGCGAGGTCGAGCGCCCGCTCCGGACGGCCGATGGCGCGTTCCGCGTCGGCGATGATCGCGATGTGGTCGTCGCTGCGGGTCATCCGGCGGACGGCGCGCAGCTCGGACAGGGCCTCGGACCAGTTGCCCGCGTGGTAGGCGACCAGGCCGAGCGCCTCGCGGACGATCGGGACCCGGGAAGCCTTGGCCTTCGCGTACTTGGCGTGCTCCATCGCGGCTTCGGGGTCTTCGTCGACGAGCCCGCCGGCCGCGACGAGGTGCTTGCCGACGGTCTCCGCGAGTGCCTTGGGCAGCGTGCGGAGTTCCCGGCGGACCTCCTCGTCGAGATCGGAGAACTCGATGCCCTCGGGCAGTTCCGGGGCCTCGAGCAGCTCACGCGCCAAGGTCTCGTCGTCGACGGGCCGGTCGTCGGTGCGCGGCGAGGACCGGAAGTCCTTGCGGCCCTCGGAACGGTCGCGCTGAGGACGGTCTTCGCGCTTGCGCTCGAACCGGCCTTCGCCGCCGCGGGAGTCGCTTCGCCTGTCGTCGTACCGCTTCTCCGGGCGGTCTCCCGAAGAGCGGTAGCCGCCACGACGGTCGTCACCGCGGTTGTCGCCGCCCCGGTTGTCGCGGTCGCCGTAGGACTTGCGCTCGTAGCCACCGCCGCTGGGACGGCGGTCGCCGGAGGAAGGACCACGACGGTCGTCCCGCCGGTCGCCGTTGTAGCCGCCGGAACGCGAACCACCGCGGTCGTCGCGATCGCGGTAGGACGGACGACGGTCGTCGCTGCCGCCCCGGTTGTCGCGGTCGCCATAGGACTTGCCCTGGGGGCGTCCTTCGTACCGGTTGCCGGACGGGCGGTCGTCGGAACGGCCGCGGTTGTCCGAGCCGTAGCCGGACCGGGCCGGGCGGCTGTCGGAACGCTTCTCGTACCGGCCCTCGGAACGGCTGTCCGACCGACTGTCGGACCGGTTGTCGTAGCGACGCTCGGGACGGCCTTCGGACGAGCGGTACCCGCCGCGGCTGTCGCCACCACGGTTGTCGCCGCCGCGGTATCCACCGCGATCGCCGCCGCGGTTGTCCCGGCTGTCGCGGTTGTCGGACCGGTAACCGCCGCGGTCGCCGCCTCGGCTGTCACGACGGTCGTCCGAACGGTAGCCGCCACGGCTGTCGCCGCCGCGGTTGTCCGAGCGGTAGCCACCGCGGTCGCCGCCACGGTCGTCGCGGTTGTAGCCGCCACGGCGGTCGTTGTCACGACCACCCGAGCGGTCGCCGCCGGGGCCACGACGGTCGTCGTTGTTGTAGCGCGGGCGGTTCTCGTCGCGGCCCTGGCCACCGAAGCGGCTGCCACCGGAGCGCTGGTCACGGGGACCGTCGCCGCCGCGGCCGGGCTTGCCGGAATAGCTGCTCGTCCCGCGGGCACCGCGGTCGTCACGGCGCGGGCGGCCCTGGTAGCCGCCGTCACGGCCGCCCCGGTCCTGCCTGCCGCCGGCGGAACCGCGCCGGTCACCTCGCTGCGCGTCAGACCGGCCTCCGCGGGGACTGTCGTCCCGGCGACCCGACCGGCCGGACGCGCCATCATCTGAGTCACGTCGACCGAACTCGGACACCTGGCCTCCTGCCACTATTGAAAAAGTTTTCGACACTTGCGCCCACCTGTCGGGCGAGCCAACGGACCATTCTAGTCCGTCCATGGACATGAAAAGAGACAGGGCCCTGACCGGGGAGAACCTGTTAGGGGTTCTCGACCCAGGTCAGGACCCTGTCCTGAAGTTAGTCCGGCGGTGTCCTACTCTCCCACAACCCTTCGGTTGCAGTACCATCGGCGCTGTCAGGCTTAGCTTCCGGGTTCGGAATGGGACCGGGCGTTTCCCTGACGCTATAACCACCGAAACACTGTGAAACACTCCCCCACAAACCCTCATGGGGGTTGTGTGGTGTTTCAGAGCTGTAGAGTGGATGCGTAACATCTTTGTGGGCAAGTCCTCGGCCTATTAGTACCAGTCAACTCGACAACACATTACTGTGCTTCCATTTCTGGCCTATCAACCCAATGGTCTGTTGGGGGCCTTAACCCACATGGGGTGGGATACCTCATCTTGGAACAGGCTTCCCGC
>NZ_NMQT01000179.1 GCF_002234405.1 Amycolatopsis thailandensis
CGGCGGGTGTTCCGGTGTACCCGCAACCCGGCCGGGGTGGCGGGTGGTCGCTGATCGGCGGCGCGCGGACCGACCTCAGTGGACTGTCGGCCTCGGAGGCACAGGCGTTGTTCCTGCTCGCGGGTCCGGCCGCGTCGATCTCGCCGGAGGTCAAATCCGCGCTGCGGAAGCTGGTCCGGGCCTTGCCGGAAACCTTCCGGGCCGACGCGCGGGCCGCGGCGGACGCGGTCGTCGTCGATCCGTCGGGCTGGGGCGAGCGGGAAAAGGAACGCCCCGAACCGCTCACCGTGCTGCAGGCCGGGGTCGTCCGCCGTCGCAAAGTCCGCTTTCGCTACGCGAAGAAGGGCGCGGAACCGGTCGAGCGGGTCGTGGATCCGTGGGGGCTCGTCGACAAGGACGACGTCTGGTATCTCATCGCGGGCACCGAGAAAGGCCAACGGACCTTCCGTGCCGACCGCATGTCCGAGGTCACCGTGACCGACCTGCCCGCCGGACGGCCGGACGATTTCGAACTGTCGCGGGCGTGGGAGCAGGTGGTCGATCAGGTCGAGCAACACCGTTCCGGGCTGGACGCGACCGTGCTCATCGCCGAGCGGCATCTGCCGATCCTCCAGGACCACTTCGGACGGCAGGCGCACGTCGAGGAGACGCTCGACGACGGGCGTGTACGGGTGACGGTGTCGGCACCGGTGGCGTGGATGATCGCCCAGCAGCTCGCCGGCTGGGGCTCGATGATCGACGTGCTGGGGCCGCCTTCGGTCCAGGAGGAATTGGCGCGGATCGGCGCGGAACTGGTCGAGCGTTACGCGACGCCGGTGCGGTAACCCTGCGGGCTGACGCCGTGCTCGCGTTTGAACGCGGTGCTGAGCGCGAACGAACTGCCGTAGCCGACCTGCCGTGCGACAGCGCCGATCGTCACGTCGGGATGCTGGCGCAGGAGATCCGCGGCGAGCGCGATACGCCAGCTCGCGAGGTAGGCCATCGGCGGTTCACCCACCGCCGCGGTGAACCGCCGGGCGAACGCGGCCCGGGAGACCCCG
>NZ_NMQT01000018.1 GCF_002234405.1 Amycolatopsis thailandensis
TGTCGTTAGAACGTCACTTACCACTCACGACCACCTCAGCCGAACAGTTAGGCGAGGTCGGCCGGGGCGCGTCCGCACCTCCCTCGTCTGCCTGAAGTCCGTGAAGGCCTCCTTGCCTACCCTCAAGGTAGGCAAGGAGGCCTTCACGGACTCGGCGATCGCCACCTCCTCCCCAGAAGCATCTGCAGTCACAGCGGGCGCGCGTAAAGGACTCCTTCACGCGGCTCAGCCGAGGAGACTCGACCTTCACAGCACCCCTGAAGGCCCCCTTCCTTGCGCCAGGCGCAAGAAAGGGGCCTTCATGTACAGCAAGCGGGTAAGCGCCGGTAGTGAGTGGGTCGGGTTGGTCGTGAGTGGTAAGTGTCGTTAGAACGTCACTTACCACTCACGACCACCTTCACCGAAGACCCACCGCATCGTCACGATGTTGTAGAACGGAAGCATGAGCGATTTCATCATCCGCAAGGGTGGTTCTGGGGACTTCCAAACGCTGCTGGACATGTTCGACGAGGTCGTCGCGTGGCTGGCCGGGCGGGGGAGCGCGGGTCAGTGGGGCACCGAGCCGTGGTCCACGATCCCGAAGCGGGTCGAGCGGGTCCGCGGAATGGTCGACGGGCCGGGGCTGTACATCGCCGAGATCGGCGGCGAGGCGGCCGGGGCGATCATCCTCGGTGACCGGTTTCCGCACGTCTCGCCGGTCGACGAGCCCGAGATCTACCTCGGTCTGCTGCTGACCTCGCGCCGGTTCACCGGGCACCGGGTCGGCTCGCGGCTCATCGAGTTCGCGCTGGCCGAGGCGCGGGAACGCGGTATCGGGCTGGTGCGGGTCGACTGCTGGGCCGGCGGCGACGGCGACCTGCAGCGTTACTACGAAAGCCAGGGCTTCAAGCCGACGGAGCGCTTCGACGTCAAGGGCTGGATCGGGCAGGTGTTCGAGCAGCGGCCGCTGATTTAGGCTCGGGAGCGCAGCTCCTCCGTTGAGGGTGGTGGCGGGGGCATGGATGGCGTCCGGGCGGTTTCGGGTGCACCATAGTTGACACATAGCCAACAGTGCCCCGGACAGCGAACCCGCAGAGGAGCCCCCATGGCCAAGCGTGAACGTTCCCTGGCAGGCAAGGTCGTCGTGATCACCGGAGCGGCGCAGGGCATCGGCGCCAGCACCGCGACGGCGCTGTCCCGGCTCGGCGCGAAGGTGGTCATCGGCGACCTCGACCAGGTGCTCGCGGAGAAGACCGCGGCCGAACTCGGCGCGGAGGCGCTGCCGCTCGACGTCACCGACACAAAGGGGTTCACCGAGTTCCTCGACGAGGTCGAGCGGCGCGTCGGCCCGATCGACGTGCTGATCAACAACGCGGGCATCATGCCGCTCGCGCCGCTCGACGAAGAGGAGGACGCGGCGACCCGCAGGCTCCTCGAGATCAACTTGCACGCGGTCATCCACGGCACCAGGGAAGCCGTGAAGCGGATGCGCCCGCGTGGCACCGGCCACATCGTCAACATCGCCTCGATGGCGGGAAAGGCCGGATTCCCCGGCGCCGCCACCTACTGCGCCACGAAACACGCCGTCGTCGGTTTGTCGGAATCGGTGCATCTGGAATTGCACGGAACCGGCGTGCTGGTGTCCTGCGTGATGCCCGCGGTGGTGCGCACGGAACTGGCCAGCGGGCTCGGCGAGGCGAAATTCTTCAAGTCGGTGCAGCCCGAAGATGTGGCGCAGGCCATCGTCGATGCGTTACGCCGTCCCAAGTTCGACGTCTTCGTTCCCGCGTCGCTGGACGCCATGGGCAGGATCACACGACTGCTTCCGCGCCGCCTCGGCGAAGGGCTGCTTCGTGCCCTCGGCGGCGACAAGATTCTGTCCTCCGCAACGCATTCCAGCGCTCGCGCGGAGTACGAATCGCGGGCCGCGCGCAGTGCCCCGGCCGCGGAAAAGGACGCCGGTTCTTAACTCGTACGGCCTAGCCACTGTCCGAAATGGACGGCCTGTGACGGTGGCGGTGTTGAGTCGTGCGCCCCCAACCGGCAAGATTACGTCTTACCGCGTTGAATCCCCAGGAGGCACACCATGGCCACACCCCCGGCACGGCTCGCCGCCGCCGCGTCGAACGTCGTCGGGAAGGTGCTGCACGGTGGTGTCGCCGATCTCCGCCCGGTTCCGCGCGTCCTGATCGACCAGGGCCCCAACCGGTCGGTCTACCGGCTCCGCACCAACGGGAAACCGGTGGACGGGCCGCCGGTGCTGCTGGTGCCGCCGCTGGCCGCGCCCGCGCTGTGCTTCGACCTGCGCCGCGGGTGCAGCCTCGCCGAGCACCTGGTCGACGGCGGCCGCAACACCTACCTGGTCGACTACGGGAACGTCGCCTTCTCCGACCGGCGCCTCGGCATCGAGCACTGGATCGAAGAGGTCCTCCCGCGCGCGATCCGCAAGGTCAGCGAGGACTCCGGCGGCCAGGGCGTGCACGTCGTCGCCTGGTGCCTCGGCGGGATCTTCTCCCTGCTGACCACCGCCGACCAGCCCGATCTGCCGATCGAGTCGATCGCGACCATCGCGTCGCCCTTCGACTTCACCGCGATCCCGCTGATCGCCCCGTTCCGTCCGCTGGTGGACCTCACCGGCGGCCACCTGCTGACCCCGATCTACCGTGTGCTCGGCGGCGCACCGTCCTATTTGGTCAGCCGTGTCTTCCGCGCCACCGGGATCAGCAAGGAGATCACCAAACCGCTGGCGATCCTGAAGAACCTCGACGACCGGGACTACCTGGCGCAGATAGAGGCCGTCGACCACTTCATGGACAACATGATCGCCTACCCCGGCCGGACGTTCGGCCAGATCTACCACCGGTTCTTCCGCGCCAACGACCTCGCCGAGGGCACGGTCGACCTCAACGGCCGCATCATCGCGCTGTCCGGCGTCAAGGTGCCCACCCTGGTCATCGCCGGGCAGAACGACACGATCGCCCCGCGCGCGGCCGTCGAACGGCTCACCGAACTGCTGGACAACTCGCCGTCGGTGACCTTCGAGACCGCGCCCGGCGGGCACCTCGGCGTCCTCACGGGCCGGAAGGCGCGCGACACCACGTGGCGTTACCTCGACCGGTTCCTCGACGAGCAGGCCGCCTGAGCCTCAACCGGCGAGTTCGTCGCCCGTATCCGGTTCGCGCTGAGGCGGCGTCATCGCGCTGCGCAGTGACTGGCGTGGCGCGATGAGATCGACCATTTCGGTGATCTGGCGCCAGGCGTCGGTGATCTCGGCGGTCGCGCGGTCGCGTTGCAGGACGATCGTCGACAACGCCAGCGCCGTCATCCCCACGGTGGCGTCGAAGGCCTGGACGTGCAGCATCCGGGTGGCCAGCTCGTAGGAGCCGTAGGGGCCGGCTCCGTGTATGGCGGCGAAGATCGTGATGGCGCAGACGCACAGAACGCACAGCATGGCCCCGGCCTGGCGGAAGCGCAAAGCCGCCCAGACGAGCACCGGGAAAACCAGGAACAGCTTGGCCGTGGTGGCGGACGCGAGGATCGACGTGCCGAGGGCGCAGACCGCCAGCGCCACCGCCTCGGCCCAGCGGGCGAGCGAAACCCGGGTCGGCAGGCGGAACCTCGGCGCCAGGAGCAGCAAGGGTGTGACCGTCAGGACGCCCATCGCGTCGCCGGTCCACCACACGAGGGCCGTGGCACAGAAGTCGCCCGTGCCCAGCGCGCCGTCGAGGACCAGCACGCCGGTCCCCAGCGCTGCGCTGACGGCCGTGCCTCCGGCCGCCCCGACCACCACCAGGAGGACGGCGTCGGGAAGGCGGTCGAGCTGGTTGCGGAAGCCCGCCCGCCGCATCACCGCGTAGGCCAGCATCGGGCCGATCGTGTTCCCCGCGGAGATCACCAGGACCGTGACCAGGGAAGGCCCGAGGGCGATGTTCGTCAGAAGGGCGCCGAGGAAGATCCCCGGCCAGTACTTCGGCCCCAGCAGCATCGGCACCGCCAGCGCGACTCCCGCCGCCGGCCACAGCGGTGAGATCTGGTCCCGCACGATCGCCCATTGGATGCCGATCTGGCCCGCCGCGAAGTAGCAGACCGTGACGCCGAGGACGATGAGGCACCAGCGTGCGGCAGGGGAGAGCTGTCGAGCGGCGAGTCTCATCGCGACTCCGGCCTTCGCGGTCTGGGAAGGCTAAGAGAGTACCTCTGTTCGGCCGCCGCGGCGGTTCACTTGATGGTGTTGTCATTCTGTTGGGAATAAACAAAAAAGGGGCCCGTGCAGCTGCACGGGCCCCTTCACGGCACTTCGGCGCTACTTGAGCTCGGCCGACGTCTTGCCCAGGATCCGGCGCGCCACGATCAGCTGCTGGATCTGTTGCGTGCCTTCGAAGATGTCCAGGATCTTCGCGTCCCGGCTCCACTTCTCCAGCAGCGATTCCTCGGTGTAGCCAAGGGTCCCGGCCAGCTCGACGCATTTCAGCGTGATCTCGACGACCGACCGGCCGGCCTTCGCCTTGGCCATCGAGGCCTGGAGCGAGTTCGGCTTGCGGTTGTCGGCCATCCACGCCGACTCCATGGTCAGCAGGTACGCCGATTCGTAGTCGGCCTCCAGTTGCAAGAACGTGGCGGCCGCCGCGTGCTGGCTGTGGACGGGCTTGTCGTAGTCGATGGTCACCCCGGCGCCGGTGAGGATCTTCCGGGTCTCCTCCAGCGCCGCGCGGGCGACGCCGATGGCCATCGCGGCGACCAGCGGACGGGTGTTGTCGAAGGTCTGCATGACCCCGGCGAAACCCTTGGCGGTGTCGATCTCCGGCGTGCCGAGGAGGTTCTCCTTGGGCACGCGGACGTTCTCGAAGCGCAGCACGGCGGTGTCGGAGGCGCGGATGCCGAGCTTGTGCTCGACACGCACCACCTCGAAGCCGGGCGTGCCCTTCTCCACGACGAACGACTTGATCGCCGCGCGGCCCTTCGTCTTGTCCAGGGTGGCCCAGACGACGACGGCGTCGGCGCGTTCGCCCGCGGTCACGAAGATCTTCTCGCCGTTGATCACGTACTCGTCGCCGTCCAGGCGCGCGGTGGCGGTGATCGCGGCCGAGTCCGAGCCGCAGTCCGGTTCGGTGATCGCCATCGCGGCCCACAGCCCGGAGAACTTCTTGAGCTGTTCGTCCGTGGCGACCGAGCCGATCGCGGCGTTGCCGAGCCCCTGCCGCGGCATGGACAGCAGCAGGCCGACGTCGCCCCAGCACATCTCGATCGTGCCGAGCACGATGTTGAGGTTGGAACCGTTGCGGTTGCCCGGTTTCTCGTTCTTCTCGGAGCGGCGGACGCCCGCCGCGCCCGCGCCGCCCTCGCCGGAGGAGTTCAGCCCGTCCAGCAGCGCGGCGAACATGTCGAGTTCGGCCGGATAGGTGTGCTCGGCGCGGTCGTACTTGCGCGAGATCGGCCGGAACACCTCGGCCGCGGCCTGGTACGCCTGGTTGATCAGCGTGCCGGCCTTCTTCGGAACCTCAAGGTTGATCATGATTGCCTTTCGAAAGTCCTAGGTCGTGTCCTGTGAGTCCGTTCGATGGGCTTCGTGATCCAGGTGGTTCCTGGCGGTGCGGGCGGTTCGGCCTCGTACCGGGTTGTACTCAGCTGGACCGCCCGTGCCGTCAGGGGCCGCCTGGGCGCGAAGACCGCGGACATGACTTGCAGGGCACGACCTACAGAAGGACGGCGCCTTCCATCACGCCGATGGCACGGAGGTCGCGGTACCAGCGTTCGACCGGGTGTTCCTTGACGAACCCGTGTCCGCCGAGCAACTGCACCCCGGCGCTGCCGATCTGCATTCCCTTGTCGGTGGCCAGTTTCCGGGCCAGCGCGACCTCGCGGGCGTACGGCTTGCCCTGTTCGGCGCGGGCGGCGGCGCGCAGCGCGACCAGCCGCAGTCCTTCCAGCTCGATGGCGATGTCGGCCACTGAGAACGCGACGGCTTGGCGGTGGCTCACTGGTTCACCGAACGCTTTGCGCTCGTTGACGTAAGGAACCACGTAGTCGAGGACGGCCTTCGCGGTACCGGCGGCCAGCGCGGCCCAGCCGAGCCGCGAGAGCCGGACGACCTCGGTGAAGACCTCGGCCTTCCCGCCGCCGAGCAGCGCTCCGGCGGGCAGCGCGACCTTCTCCAGGTGCAGCTTGCCGGTCGCCGCGCCGCGCAGGCCCATCGCCGGTTCGGTCTCGATGGTGACGCCGGAGTTCGACGACTCCACGAGGAACAGCGCCGGACCGCGCCCTTCGAGATCGGCCGACACGATGAACAGTTCGGCGTCCGCGGCCCTCGGGACCAGCGACTTCACGCCGTCGAGCTGGTAGCCCTTCGGCGTGCGGCGGGCCTTGGTGGCGGGCTTGAACGGGTCGAACAACGCCGTGCGCTCCTGGAGCGCGAGCGCCGCGGCCGGGACGTTCTCGCCGACGAACGCGGGCAGGTAGTCCGCCTGCTGCTGCTCGTCGCCGTAGGCCACCAGCGCGGTGCTGACCGCGGACGGCGCGAGCACCGCGACGGCCAGTCCGAGGTCGCCGTACGCGAGGGCCTCGGCGACCAGCGCGTTCGTGACGACTGACCGCTCGGTGCCGACCCCGCCCAGCTCCTCGGGGATGCCGACGAGCGTGATGCCGAGTTCGGCGGCGCGGCTCAACAGGCCTTCGGGGGCCTGGAGCTTGGCGTCGGCGTCGGCCGCTGCGGGCCGCAACTGTTCGGCCGCGAACTCCGTCACGGTCTCGACGATGAGCTGCTGGTCCTCACTCGGGGTGAGATCGAACAGTCCCGTGTCCTCGGCCGGCGCGAGCCGCGCGGGCTTGCCGAGCTTCTGGGCGGATTTGAACGTCCGTCCCGCCGCGCCCGCGACCCGGAAGCCGTTGCGCGTCCCGGCACTGACCAGGTTCTGCACGGGCTTCCGAAGTCCGGCCCGTTCAATGACCTTGCTCCCGGCCAGCCGGGTGAGCGCGGACAGGCCAAGGCCCATCGCGTCTCGTTTCCTAGGCGCACCCACGGTGAGTCTCCCTGCCTCGCTTACCTACTCGTGAGTAGGTTAACTCGCCGGGGGCCGATGCGCCACCAGGGGGGAGGTGAACGTCACGCTGGTGAGTGATTCGGGTGGCCGGGCAGGGCCGGATTACTCACGATCTTGCGCCTCTCGAACAGCGCCAGTCCCACCGCCGCCGTCGCCACCACGCCGACCAGCACGATCGCCGGCACCAGCTCCAGCAGCGGGGTCGCCGCGAGCAGGACCACCGCGAGCACCAGCCGCTGGACGTTCCACGCGCCCAGGTTCCGCCGCCGCAACCCGCTCAACGCGACCAAGTAGAGCGCGAAACCGCCGGTCAGCGCCCAGATCGGCGTCCCGTGCAGGCCGTCGGCGAGGCTGTGGTGTTCGGTGTCGGACACGTACAGCAGCGACTTCTTCAAGCCCAGCGCCACGAGCACGATCCCGGCGATGAGCGGGAGGTGCAGGAACGTGTAGGTGTCCGTGCCGATCTGCACCCGCTCCACGCCCTCCGCGCGCTTCAGGTTGTGTTCGGAGACGTGCGCGACGACGGCGAAGTACATCCACCACATCGCCGAAGCCAGCATGAGCCCGAAGGCGGCGGCCAGCGTGATCGGCCACGACATCGGGTACGAGCTGATCCCGATGCCGATCGCCACGATCGACTCGCCGAGCGCGATGATCACGATCAACCCGAACCGCTCGGCGAAATGGCCGGGCTGGTGCAGCCGCCAGTCCGAAGACCGGGTCCGGAAGACGTTGACGTAGTCGGCCAGCATCGCGACCGCCCAGATGCCGAGCTGGACCCAGCCGGAGAAGAAGGCCGCGACGGTCAGCAGCGCGACGCTCGGCAGCAGCCCGACGAACATCCTCATGATCACCTTGCGCAGTCCCGGATCGGTCCGGGCCGCGCCGAAGTAGGCGGTCAGGTGCAGCAGCCGCACGACGAAGTAGCAGCCAACGAACATCAGCGGCGCGTACAGGCCGCCGGGCAGATCGGTGAACGCCTCCGGGATCGTCAGCGAGACCAGGAACATCGTCCCCATCGCGGCGAACATCGCCAGCTGGGCGATGCCCCGGTCGACGTGCAGGGTGTTGGCCAGCCACGCGTAGGCGCACCAGCACCACCACAGCACGGCGATCGTGGCCACGCCCTGCCCGATGCCGAGCGGGGAGAGATGGTCGGCCATCAGCTGGGTGGTCTGGGTGATGGCATAGACGAAGACGAGGTCGAAGAAGAGCTCGAGCGGGGAGACCTTGTGGTCTTCGTCCCGGGTCACCAGATGCAGGGGCACGCGCACATCGTGCCCGGCACTCCTTTGCGGGACACGCGAGTTTACTGAGAGCTGACTTTCAGCACCGCGTGCATCAACGCCGTCAGTTCGGCTTCGATGTCCGGGCGGCCGTTGACCCGCCGGGTGCGCGCGAGGTCGTTCGCGATGGTCAGCGCCGCGTGCACGGTGATCTTCACTTCGCGCAGGCTCAGCTCCGGACGGACTTCGGAAGCGAGCGCGATCCAGCGCGCGACGTAGTCCCGCTGGACCCGGATCAGGTCCGCCTTGTCACGCTCCGGCAATTCCATGGGGCTGCCGGAAAAGGACACCAGCAGCTCGGGCGTGTGGAGCAGCGTGTGCACATAGGACGCCGCCAGCCTGCGCAGCGCGTCGCGTTCGTCGTCGGTCCGCAGCGCGCGTTCCGCCGCGAGCGCCAGCCTGTCGGCCGCGCGGTGCCCGATCGCCACCATCAGCGCGGCCTTGCTGGGGAAGTGCCGGTACACGCTGGGCCCGGCGATCCCGGCCGCCGCGCCGATCTCCTCCATGCTCACCGCGCGGAAGCCGCGCTGCCCGAAAAGCTCTGTCGCGGCGGCGAGGATCTGCTCGCGGCGGGACGGTTCGCCGAGCGCGATCGGCGGCGTCTCGTCCGCGGGCTCCAGGGGCTCGGGCAGTGTGACATGCAGCACCGACTCGGCCAGCTGCACGAGGATCTGCGCGAAGCGTTTCTTCGCCACGGACGTGTGATGGACGGACACGCTGCCGAAGACGCTCAGTCCCGCCCAGCACAGCAGTTCGGCGTCGTCGGGGGTCAGTTCGGGACGCAGCGCGAGCAGGGCCTTGGACCACGCTTCGAGGACCGCGCCCGACCGGCGGCGGATCTCCCGGCGGCCCTCCCGGGGCAGGTGCCTGCCCTCCCAGCGCCACAGCGCGGCGACCTCGCGCCGCTCCACGGCCTGTGCGGCGAGGGTGCCCAACAGGGCGTTGACCTGGGCGGGAGCCGGAAGGTCGACGTCGGAGAGGGTCTCGGTGGTGGCCTTCTCCATGTCGTCGATCCCGGAGAGCACGACGTAGGACAGCACCGCCTGCTTGTCCGCGAAATGCCGGTACAGCGCGGGTCCGGTGATCCCGGCCGCGGCGGCGATGTCGTTGATGCCGACGCCGTGGAACCCGCGGGCGCGAAAGAGCTCCGCGGCGAGGCCGGCCAGCTGGGCCTTGCGGTCGCGCGGTCGCGGGGAACGCTCGGTCGGGTGATCCATAGGTGAACACACGATAGCGCTGGTTGCGTGCATCGCAACCCATTGACACCATGGGGTTATCGCGGTTTATGTTAATGGCCATTAGCATGGCTACTGGTCGGTACGATCCGTCCTGTTACAGCGCCGTACTGCGGAGGAGTTTTTCTGTGAGTAGCGAGGCCTACATCTACGAGGCGATCCGTACGCCTCGCGGCAAGAACAAGGGCGGTGCCCTCCACGGCACCAAGCCGGTCGATCTCGTGGTCGGCCTCATCGAGGAACTGAAGGTCCGGCACCCGAACCTCGACCCCGCCGTGATCGACGACATCGTCCTCGGCGTCGTGTCCCCGGTCGGCGAGCAGGGCGCCGTGATCGCGCGCACCGCGGCCTTGAACGCGGGTCTTCCCGAATCCGTCGCGGGCGTACAGCTGAACCGCTTCTGCGCCTCCGGCCTCGAAGCCACCAACACCGCCGCGCAGAAGGTGCGCTCCGGCTGGGACCAGCTGATCATCGCCGGCGGTGTCGAGTCGATGTCGCGCGTGCCGATGGGCTCCGACGGCGGCGCGCTGTTCATGGACCCCGCCACCGCGTACGACAACTACATCGTCCCGCAGGGCACCGGCGCCGACCTGATCGCGACCATCGAGGGCTTCTCCCGCGAGGACGTCGACGCGTGGGCCGTGCGCTCGCAGGAGAAGGCCGAAGCGGCCTGGTCCGGCGGCTACTTCGCGAAGTCCGTCGTCCCGGTGAAGGACATCAACGGCGTCACGATCCTCGACCACGACGAGCACCGTCGTCCGGGTAGCACCGTCGAGGGCCTCGGCAAGCTCAAGCCCGCCTTCGCCGGCATCGGCGAGCTGGGCGGCTTCGACGCCGTCGCGCTCCAGAAGTACCACTCGGTCGAGAAGATCAACCACGTCCACACCGGCGGCAACTCGTCCGGCATCGTCGACGGCGCCGCCGTCGTCCTGGTCGGCAACGAGCAGATCGGCAAGGACTTCGGCCTGACCCCGCGCGCCCGCATCGTGGCGACCGCGACCGTCGGCTCCGAGCCCACGATCATGCTCACCGGCCCGACCCCGGCCACCGAGAAGGTCCTCAAGATCGCCGGCCTCACCCCGGACGACATCGACCTGTGGGAGCTGAACGAGGCCTTCGCCTCGGTCGTCCTCAAGTGGATCAAGGACCTGCGCCTCGACGAGGAGAAGGTCAACGTCAACGGCGGCGCCATCGCGATGGGTCACCCGCTGGGCGCCACCGGCGCGATGCTGGTCGGCACCGTCGTCGACGAGCTGGAGCGTCGTCAGGCGCGCCGCGCCCTGGTCACCCTGTGCATCGGCGGCGGCATGGGCGTCGCGACCATCATCGAGCGGGTCTGAGGAAGAGACAATGACTGAAGCGAAGACCATCCGCTGGGAGCAGGACGCCGACGGCATCGTCGTGCTCACCCTGGACGACCCGAAGCAGTCCGCCAACACGATGAACGCCGACTTCCGCGAGTCGCTCGGCGTGGTCGTCGACCGGCTGGAGGCGGAGAAGGACAGCATCACCGGTGTCGTCCTCACCTCGGCCAAGAAGACCTTCTTCGCCGGTGGCGACCTCAACGACCTGATCCAGGCCAAGCCGGAGAACGCGGCCGAGATCACCGAGAGCAGCGCCCTGATGAAGGGCCAGATGCGCCGGCTCGAGCAGCTGGGCAAGCCGGTCGTGGCCGCCATCAACGGCGCCGCGCTCGGCGGCGGCCTCGAAATCGCGCTCGCGACGCACTACCGCATCGCGGCCGACGTCAAGGGCAGCCAGATCGGTCTGCCCGAGGTCACCCTCGGCCTGCTCCCTGGTGGCGGTGGCGTGGTCCGCACCGTACGCCTGCTGGGCATCCAGAGCGCGCTGCTGAACGTGCTTCTCCAGGGCCAGCGGCACCGCCCGGCCAAGGCCAAGGAACTCGGTCTCGTGCACGAGCTCGTCGGCACCGTCGAGGAACTGGTCCCGGCCGCGAAGGCGTGGATCAAGGCCAACCCCGAGGGCGGCGTGCAGCCGTGGGACGTCAAGGGCTTCAAGATCCCGGGCGGCACCCCGTCGAACCCGAGCTTCGCGGCGAACCTTCCCGCGTTCCCGGCGAACCTGCGCAAGCAGATCAAGGGCGCCAACATGCCCGCCCCGCGGGCGATCCTGGCCGCGGCCATCGAGGGTTCGACCGTCGACTTCGACACCGCGATCACCGTCGAGACCCGCTACTTCGTGCACCTCGCCACCGGCCAGGTCTCGAAGAACATGACGAAGGCGTTCTTCTTCGACCTGCAGAGCATCAACTCCGGCGGTTCGCGGCCGGACGGCTTCGAGAAGTACACCGCCAAGAAGGTCGGCGTCGTCGGCGCGGGCATGATGGGCGCCGCGATCGCGTACGTCTCGGCGAAGGCCGGCATCGACGTCGTGCTCAAGGACGTCACCCTCGAAGGCGCCGAAAAGGGCAAGGGCTACGCGGTCAAGCTGGAGGAGAAGGCACTCTCCCGCGGCAAGACCACGCAGGAGAAGTCCGACGCGCTGCTCGCCAAGATCAAGCCGACCGACAAGGCGGAGGACTTCGCCGGCGTCGACTTCGTGATCGAGGCCGTCTTCGAGAGCGTCGAGCTGAAGCACAAGGTGTTCCAGGAGATCGAGGGCTTCGTCAACCCCGACGCGGTGCTCGGTTCCAACACCTCCACGCTGCCGATCACCTCGCTGGCCGAGGGCGTGCAGCGGACCGAGGACTTCATCGGGATCCACTTCTTCTCGCCGGTGGACAAGATGCCGCTGGTCGAGATCATCTGCGGTGAGAAGACCTCGCCCGCCACGCTGGCGAAGGTCTTCGACTACACGCTCCAGATCAAGAAGACCCCGATCGTCGTCAACGACAGCCGCGGCTTCTTCACCTCGCGCGTCATCGGCACGTTCATCAACGAGGCCGTCGCCGCGCTGGGCGAGGGTGTCGAGCCCGCGTCGATCGAGCAGGCCGGTTCGCAGGCCGGGTACCCGGCGCCGCCGCTGCAGCTGATGGACGAGCTGACCCTGACGCTGCCGCGCAAGATCCGCAAGGAGACCCGCGAAGCGATCGAGGCCGCCGGTGGCACCTGGAACGCGCACGCGTCCGAGGGTGTCATCGATCGCATGGTGGAGGAGTTCGACCGCAAGGGCCGCTCCACCGGCTCGGGCTTCTACGACTACGACGAGGCGGGCAAGCGGACCGGTCTGTGGCCGGGCCTGCGCGACGCGTTCAAGTCGGGCAGCGCCGAGGTCCCGTTCGAGGACCTCAAGGAGCGCATGCTGTTCGCCGAGGCGCTCGAAACCGTGAAGTGCTTCGACGAAGGTGTGCTCACCACCGTCGCGGACGCCAACATCGGCTCGATCTTCGGTATCGGTTTCCCGGCGTGGACCGGTGGTGTCATCCAGTACATCAACCAGTACGAGGGTGGCCTGCAGGGCTTCGTCGACCGCTCGCGTCAGCTGGCCGAGCGCTACGGCGACCACTTCAACCCGCCCGCTTCGCTGGTCGAGAAGGCCGCGAAGGGCGAGATCTACGAGTAAGCCGCTTCGCCTGTCTTAGCGTGCAATGAAAGGCCCCTTCATCGCAAAATTTGCGATGAAGGGGCCTTTCATGTCGTTCAGGTCTAGTGGGAAGACGGTTCCAAGGCCACGTGCGGCAGCCGCCGGTCCAGCCGGCGGGGCAGCCACCAGGCGCGTTCCCCGAGCAGCCGCATCACCGCGGGCACCACGAGACAGCGGATCACGAACGCGTCCACCAGCACCGCGACCGCCAGCCCCAGGCCGAACTGCGCCAGCATCCGATCGGGATTGAGCAGGAACGCCCCGAACACCAGGATCATGATCACCGCCGCGGCCGTGATCACCCCGCCGGTGGAGGCGAGCCCTTCGCGGACGGCGTGGCGCGCGTCGCCGGTGCGCCGCCATTCCTCGTGCATCCGGGACACCAGGAACACCTCGTAGTCCATGGAAAGCCCGAACACGATCGCGAAGATCAGCACCGGCACGAACGCCTCGATCGGTCCCGGTTGTGCCCCGAACAGGCCGTCGCCGAACACCGCGGTCATCACGCCGAGCGCGGCGCCGATGCTGAGCAGGTTCAGCACGGCCGCCTTGAGCGGGATCAGGATCGAGCGGAACACGACCATCAGCAGCAACGCCGACAATCCGACGACCACCAGGACGAACAGCGGCAGCCGGTCGCCGACGGCGTCCGCGAAGTCCACCGCGGCCGCGACGCTCCCACCGACCAGATACTCGCCAGGCAGCGTCGGCAGCACGTCGGTCCGCAGCCGTTCCACCAGGTCGGCGGTCGCTTCGTCCTGCGGCGAAGACGTGGGGAAGGCGAGGACCGTCGTGACGCCTTGCCCTATCGGCGGCGTGACTTCGGCGATTCCCGGTGTGGCTTCGAGTTTCCTTCGCAGCGCGGCGCCATCGCCGTTCTCGGTGACCACGATCAGCGGCTCGCTGAACCCGGGGCCGAAGCCTTCGGACATCAGGTCGTACGCCTGTCGCGTGGTCGACGTTTCGGGATCCGTGCCCGCGTCGGCGAACCCGAGACGCATGCCGAGCGCGGGCAAGGAGAGTCCGATGAGGACGAGCAAGCCGAGCGCGAGCGGCACCATCGGCCGCCGCTGGACCGCGTCCCCGAGCTTGCCCCAGGCCTTGCCGTGCTCTCGCTTGGCGGCGTGCTTACGAATGCCCTTTTCCAGGCGGCGGCCGAAAAGGGAGAGCAACGCGGGCAGCAGGGTGACCGACGCGAGCATAGTCACGAGCACGGTCAGCGCCACCGCGAGAGCGACCCCGCGCAGCGAACCGAGGCCCAGCGCGAGCAGGCCGAGCAGCGCGATGATCACCGTGCCACCCGCGAACAGCACCGACCGGCCCGCGGTGTCGAGCGCCCGCCGTGCCGCCTGTTCACGGTCGAGACCACCCAGGATTTCGCTGCGATACCGGGAAAAGATGAGCAGCGCGTAGTCCACGCCGACACCGAACCCGACCAGCATCATCAGCGGCGCCGTGTAACTCGCGATGTCGACGAACCTGCTGACCAGCACGATCACGCCGAGTGTGCTGCCGACGGCGAAGATCGCCGTGATCACCGGGAGCCCGGCGGCGAGGATCGAGCGGAACAGGAAGACGAGGATCACCAGCGCGGCCAGCAACCCGACACCTTCCGACGGGCCGCCGCTCTCGGTCGTCCGCTGGATCGGCTCGCCGCCGAGCTCGACCTGGAGCCCTGCCGACTCGGCCTTCTTCGCGGTGTCGACGACGCGCACGATGTCGTCGTACGGAAGATCTTTCGACTCGAGGTCGAAAGCGATGGCGGCGTAACCGATCGTGCCCTCGCGGGAGATCGCGGACGGGTTGTCGTAAGGGCTCGTCACCGCCTTCACATGGGGCTGGGTACGAACTTCGGCGAGCATCGAGTCGATCGGCCCGCGCGCGGTCGCGAGCCCGCTTTCGGTTTTGAAGACGATCTCGGCGGTCGCGCCGGTCCGCGCGGGCGCCTGCGCCTTGAACAGGTCCATGATCTGCTGGGATTCGGTGCCCGGCAAGGAATGGTCGTCGTGGTAGGCGCTGCCCGCCAGCTGTGAACCCAGCGTGACACCGATGAGGGTGAGCAGCCAGAGCGAAACGGCGAGCCAGCGGTGGCGCTGCGACCAGCCCGCCAGCTTCGACAGGCCGCCCCCAGGCAGCCTGTCGGAGAGAGTTGTGGTGTCCATGGCGGAAAGCATCGGCTTTTCCCCGCCACGAATCGTCGGGCTCCGGCGGACACTCGGGCCACAACTTCCGGATACCCCTAAGGAGCTTCCCGTACTACCGGGGTTGTGGTCACGGGGTCAACCAGCGAGGGGTGATCATGCCCGATTCGTAGGCCAGGACGACGAGTTGCGCGCGGTCGCGGACGTCCACTTTGGTCATGATGCGGCTGACGTGCGTCTTCGCCGTCGCCGGGCTGAGCACGAGCTCCTTCGCGATTTCGTCGTTGGACAGACCGGCCGCGACGAGGCTCATCACCTCGCGTTCCCGTTCGGTCAGCCGGTTCAGCACCGGTGAAGGCGCCGGGCGGGCCACCCGGCCGGCGAACTCCGAGATCAGGCGACGGGTGATCGACGGCGCGAGCAGCGCGTCACCCCGGGCGACCACCCGGACACCGTGGATCAGTTCCTCCGGCTCGGTGTCCTTGACCAGGAACCCGCTGGCGCCCGCGCGCAACGCGCCGTAGACGTCCTCGTCGAGGTCGAAGGTGGTGAGGATGACGACCTTGAGCCCGGTCAGCGCCGGATCTCCGAGCAGATGGCGGGTCGCGGTGAGCCCGTCCATCTCGGGCATCCGGATATCCATCAGGACCACGTCGGGTTCGTGCTCGCGCGCGGCTTCGAGCGATTCACGCCCGTTCGCCGCTTCGGCGACGACGATGATGTCGTCCTCGCCGTCCAAAATGGACTTGAACCCGGCGCGGACCAGCCGCTGGTCGTCGACGAGCAGGACCCGGATCATTTCTTCACCCGTAACGGAAGCCGTGCGCGGACGCGGAAGCCGCCGTCCTCGCGGTCGGTCGCGGTCAGCTCGCCACCGAGTGCCTCGGCCCGTTCGGTCATCCCGCGGATCCCGTTGCCGGGTTTCGCCTTGCCTCCCCGGCCGTCGTCGTCGATCTGCACGGACACATCATGCTGTGTGTAGCCGATCCGCACCACGACGGTGTCCGCGGCGGCGTGGCGCGCGACGTTGGTCAGCGCCTCCTGGACGACGCGGAAGGCGGCGTGTTCGACTTCGGGCGGCAGGTCCCGCGCCGTGCCGTCGATCTCGGTCCGGACGGTCAGGCCGTGCGCGCCCGCCGATTCGGCCAGTTCGGCGACCCTGGCCAGGCTCGGTGTATCGACCTGCCGCAGCATTCCCAGTGTGGCGCGGAGTTCACGCAACGCGTCCTTGCTGGTCTGTTTGATCGTGGCCAGGGCCTCCTCGGATTTCGCCGGATCCTTGCCGTGCAGCGCCGCGCCCGCCTGGACGTTGATGAGCGCCAGGTTGTGGCCGAGGGCGTCGTGCAGCTCACGCGCGATCCGGAGCCGTTCGTCCGCGGCCCTGCGCTGTGCTTCGGATTCCTTGGTGCGCTCGGCCTCACGGCGGTAGAAGGTCACGGCTCCGACCGCGATCAGCGCGATGAACCAGCCCGTCATCAGCAGGAACGCGAAGTTGTCGACCTGCCGTGCGGCACCGGTCTGCGCCTCGCCGATCGCGACTCCGCCCATCGAGGCCGCCGCGACGACCGCCGCGCTGCGGATCCGCCCGGTGGAGGCGTTGTTGTACAGCGCGAAGGCGAACGCGAGCAGGACGAACCCGTCCGGATCGGTTCGCGGGTAGTAGATCGCGCAGCAGACCGCGGTGAAGATCGCGACCGGGAGCGGGTACCGGCGGCGCAGGAACAACGCGGCGCACGCGAGCACCACGCAGATCCAGCCGAGGACCGCGTTCCGCGGCGGTTCCGCGCTCGCGCCGAGCGAGACCGCGACGGAACTCGCGATCACCGCCACGGTGACCGCGAGTTCCGCCGCGTACTGCCGCAGGATCGCCACAGGACGAGAGTAGCGCGATCCGCCTCGATTGACAAAATATTTTTTTACGTTCAAACTGGTTTTTGTGATCGAGGACGTGGCGCCGTGAAGGACGTGCAGTGAAAGACGTGGAGTACCTGGAGCGGCTGGAGCAGGCCGAGGCCTTGCTGAAGCCGCAGCGAGTGGACGTCCTGCGGCAGTTGGCGGAGCCGCGGTCCTGCACCGAAGTGGCGGCGGTGCTGGACCAGACGCCACAGCGGGTCTATTACCACGTGAAACGCCTGGTGGAAGCCGGGCTCGTGAAGCAGGTGTCGGAGCGGAAGGTGCGCGCCGTAAGCGAGGGCGTGTACCAGGCGACAGCGCGTTCGTACTGGCTGTCGCCCGGGCTGGTCGGCCGGATCGGCCCGCGGGCGGCACGGGACGAACTGAGCCTCGGCTACCTGGTGGACCTCATGGAGGAGGTCCAGTCGGACGTCGCCGCGCTCGACAGGACCGCGCCGGAGTTGCCGTCGATCGGGGTCTCGGGCGAGATCCGGGTGGAGCCCGAGCGGCGCCAGGAGTTCCTCGACGAGCTGAAGACGACTTTGCAGGATCTGTTCACCCGCTACGGCGGAGCGGAAGGCGACGCCTTCAAGCTCGCCGTGGCCTGTTACCCGAAGGGAGATACCCGTGACTGAACCGACGAGATTCCAGGTGCGCGTGCGCGCGCCGATCGACGAGGTCTGGCACGCGCTGCTCGACCCCGGGACGCTGCGCACGTGGCTTTCCGAGTACGCGGAAGTCGAACTGCCGTCCCGGTACGAGTTCTGGGGCCGCTACACGCCGGACGGGGACGTTCCCCGTCAGCGTCTGCTGGTGGCCGAGGACCACGTCCTGCGGTTCGCGTGGACCGTCGCCGGGACGGAGACCGTCGTCGAGTTCAAGCTGGCGGAGGACGGGGACTCGACGTCCTTGTCCTTCAGTCAGAGCGGTCTGCCGGACTACGGCGCGATGCTCGCCGACCCGGATTCGTCACTCGGCATGATGTACACGTTCTGGGCGCTGTCCGTGGCGAACCTCGTCGATCACGTCGAGGGGCGCCCGATCACCGCCCGCTGCGACCTCACTTCCCCGCTGATGAGCGAAGAACTGCGGATCGGCGCGCCGCGTGGCGAGGTCTACGCCTCGATCGCCGACCCCGCCGTGTTCACCCGCTGGTTCGGCGCCCGGATCGAGGCGGAGCCGCGTGTCGGCGGCCGGTGGGCGATGGGATCGCTGGAGAAGGATCCGGATCCGGCGAAGATCGTCGACCTGGAACCCGACTCCAGGATGTCGCTCGCGTACCAGGACGGCGTCGTCGCCACCTGGGAACTCGAGGACTCCGGCGGCGGTACCAGGCTGACGTTCGTCCAAAGTGGATTTTCGGAGGAGAACCCGCCCTACGGGTCGTGGATGGGCTGGCTCAGCGGCCTGGCCGAACTGCGGCGGTTCCACGAGATCGACAGCTGGCTCCCGCTGTGGGCCGACGTCCATTTGGAAGGAATGCCCGAGGGACTCATCACACTGGACGGGAAATAGGAGGATCCGATGTTGCTCGAAGGCAGGAACGCGATCATCTACGGGGCGGCGGGCGGGATCGGGAGCGCGGTGGCTCGCGGATTCGCCCGGGAGGGCGCGACCGTCCACCTCACCGGCCGCACGCTGAAGAAACTCGACGCGCTGGCCGACGAAATCCGGGCAGCGGGCGGGAAAGCCGAAACGACGGAGTTCGACGCGCTCGACGAAGCGGCTATCGACGAGCACGCCGCTTCGGTGGCGTCCTCGGCGGGAAGCGTCGACATATCAATGAATGTCGTCACGCACAACGACGTCCAGGGCACCCCGCTGGTCGAGATGTCGTTGGCGGACTTCGAAAGCCCGGTACACACGGCGGTTCGGACCAACTTCCTGACGGCGCGGGCGGCCGCCCGGCACATGATCGGACAGGGCTCCGGGGTGATCCTGATGTTCGGTGGCGACGGCGATCCGTTGCCGGGATACCACCTCGGTGGTTTGCAGGTCGCGTTCAGTGCGATGGAGGCGCTGCGACGAGGGCTGGCGTGCGAGCTCGGACCGAACGGCATCCGCGTCGTGACCCTGCGTACCGGCGGCATCCCGGAGACGATCCCGGCGGACGCCGGACTGGAAGACGCGATCCGTGACATGAACGAGGCGACGATGCTCAAGCGAACGGCTTCACTCGAAGACGTCGCCCGGGTGGCCGCCTTCGCCGCTTCGGACCATGCGCGCAGCATGACGGCGACGGCGCTGAATATCAGTTGCGGCACGATGGTCGACTGACCTTCCCGCCGGAAGTAACACCGGCGAACGATCTCCCGACTACGCGGCACTACCACGTGCTGGGGAGGTCGTTATGCCGAGGAGAACGACGAAACTGGGCATCGCGCTGGCGATCGGGCTGCTGGCCGCCGGAGGCTGCGGTGTGGAGACCGTGCCCACCGGACGGGTCACGACGCAGAGTTCGACGTCGACGACAACGACGGTGCCGACAGTGTCGACGCCGCCGCCGACAAGTAGCTGGGCAGCGCCGACGACCACGGACACACCCACGCCGGCACCTCAGCAGTTCGTGCCGCCGACCACGACCGCGGTCGCGGTGCCGAAGCAGGTCGATCCGACACCGTCGAAGACCCGCCCGAAGACGACGCCCACGGCGAAGGCGCCGAATCTGGCGGAGTGCGGGAGCGACTACTACCGCAACACCGACGGTGTCTGCGTCCACCGGCCGGCGACCGGACCCGGCGCGGCCAACGGCGCGACGGCCCTCTGCAAGGACGGTTCCTATAGCTACAGCCAGAATCGCCGCGGTACGTGTTCCGGGCACGGTGGGGTCCGCACCTGGTTGTGATCCCGTCGGTCAATCGTTCACTCGGAAGGGTGGTGCTGTGTAAGGTCGGATCATGGGATGCGCATGGTGAAACCGGTCGGACGGGCACCTTCGCCCCGGATCTTCGTCGTCGTGCTCGCCACCTGCGGTTTGGTGGCCTCGTTCATGCAGACGCTCGTCGTCCCGCTCATTCCGGCGTTCCCCCGGCTGCTCAACGCGACCCCGTCGGACGCGTCGTGGGTGGTGACGGTGACCCTGGTCGCCGGAGCCGTGGTGATGCCGGTGAGCGGCAGGCTCGGCGACCTCTACGGCAAACGCCGGTTGCTGCTGATCAGCCTGGGCTTCCTGGTCGCCGGCTCGGTGGTGTCCGCGTTGACCAGTTCGCTCGCGCTGATGGTCGTCGGCCGGGGTCTGCAGGGCTGCGCGATGGGCGCGATCCCGCTGGGGATCAGCATCATGCGCGACGAACTGGCGCCGGAACGGGTCGGTGCCGCGATCTCGGTGATGAGTTCGACGCTCGGCGTCGGCGGCGCCATCGGGCTCCCGGTCTCGGCGCTGGTCGCGCAGAACGCCGACTGGCACGTCCTCTTCTGGGCGTCGGCGGGGCTCGGGCTCGTCTGTGGCCTGCTGATCGTGTTCGTGGTGCCGGAGTCGCCGGTGAAGACACCAGCGCCGTTCGACTACCTAGGCGCGCTGGGGCTGACGGCCGGGCTCGTCTGCCTGCTGCTGCCGATCGTCAAGGGCAGCGGATGGGGCTGGGGTAGCGGCCGCACCCTCGGCTTCGCCGGGGCCGCGGCGCTGATCCTGCTGGTGTGGGGCGCCTATCAGCTGCGGCGCCGCGATCCACTCGTGGACCTGCGGGTGTCCGCCCGGCGTCCGGTGCTGTTCACCAACCTCGCGTCGATCATGATCGGGTTCGCGCTGTACTCGATGGCGTTGTCGTTCCCGCAATTGCTGCAGGCGCCCGGTTCGACCGGTTACGGCCTCGGCCTGACGATGGTTCAGGCCGGGCTCTGCCTGGCGCCCAACGGGGTGGTCATGTTCCTGCTGTCGCCGGTTTCGGCCCGGCTCATCGAGCGCTACGGCCCGCGTACGACGCTGATGGTCGGTGCTGCCACCATCGCGGCGGGGTATGTCTTCGCGACCGTGCTGATGGACAACGCTTTCGAGCTGATCACGGCGTCGATCATCATCGGTGGCGGCGTCGGCATCGCTTACGCGGCCATGCCCGCGCTCATCATGGGTTCGGTCCCGGTCACCGAAACCGCTTCCGCGAACGGGCTGAACTCGCTGATGCGCTCCGTCGGCACGTCGACGTCCAGCGCGGTGATGGCGACCATGCTGGCGTCGCTGGCGATCACCGTCGGCGGGGTTTCCGTCCCGTCCGCGACAGGGTTCCGGCTGAGCTTCGTGGTCGCCGCCGGCGCGGCGCTCCTGGGGCTCGTGCTGACCGTTTTCGTTCCGAAGCAACGCCAGCCCGAACCGCTGGTCGCGTCAGTCCACTAGCGCCCCTACGTGCGACGAAAGCTACTTCGTCGCACGTAGGGTGCTTCGCTCAGAACAGCGTCGGAACGATCGCGTCGATCAGGTGCGGTCCCGGCTCGGCGAGGGCGCGCTGGAACTGCTCGGCCAGCTCCTCCGCTGTCGTCGCCCGGGTCGCCGGGACACCCATGCCTTCGGCGATCTTGACGAAGTCCATGTCCGGCCGGGAAAGATCGAGCAGCTCGTTCGCCTTGGGCCCGCTGGCGTCCGCGCCGACACGCTGCAACTCCAGTCGCAGGATGGCGTACGCGCGGTTGTTCAGCAGGACCGTGGTGACGTCGAGGTTCTCCCGCGCCTGCGTCCACAGCGCCGAAATCGTGTACAGCGCGCTGCCGTCGGACTGCAGGTTGATCACCGGCCGGTCCGGCGCGGCGACGGCCGCCCCGGTCGCGACGGGCATGCCGTATCCGATCGCGCCGCCGGTCAGGGTCAGCACGTCGTGCCGCGGCGCGCCCGCGGTCGCGGCGGGCAGCAGGAGACCGGAGGTGTTCGCCTCGTCGGCGATGATCGCGCGCTCGGGAAGGAGCGCGCCGATCACCTCGACCCAGTTCTGCGGCGTCAGCGGTCCGGACGGCAGCGCGGGCCGCGAGGCCTCTTGCAGCACGGGTTCCGTCTCGGCGGCGACCAGGTCGGCGACGTCGTTCAGGGCCCGCGTGACGTCCTGCCCGACTTCGGCCAGCACGTGGACCTGCGCGCCTTCGGGCACCAGGTCACTCGCCTTGCCGGGGTAGGCGAAGAACGAAACGGGCGCCTTCGTCCCGGCGACGATCACGTGCTTGATCCCGTCGAGCTGGTACGCGACCTGCTCGGCGAGGTAGCCGAGCCGCTCGATCGTCGGCAGGCCTTCGCCGCGCTCGATGCGAGCGGGGAACGTCTCGACGAACGCCTTCACCCCGGTCGCGGCGGCGATCCGGCTGGTCGCGCGCAGACCGGCCTCGCGACAGCCACCGCCGCCGACGAGCAGGGCGACCGGTTCACCGCCGGCCAGCACTTCGGCGATGTTCTTCACCTTCGTCGCGTCGACGACCTGCGGGATCCGCGGCGGGATGGGCGCGCAGGTCTCGCCGCCCTCACCCCAGGACGCGTCGGCGGGAAGGATCAGCGTCGCCACCTGGCCGGGGGCGTCCTGAGAGGCCGCGACCGCCGCGGCGGCGTCGGCACCGACGTCCTTAGTGTGCTCGGAGCGGCGGACCCAGCCCTGAAGCGAGCCGGCGACGGCTTCGATGTCCGATTCGAGCGGGGCGTCGTACTGCTTGTGGTAGGTCGCGTGATCGCCGATCACGTTGACGATCGGGGTGTGCGCGCGGCGCGCGTTGTGCAGGTTCGCCAGCCCGTTCCCGAGACCCGGGCCGAGGTGCAGCAGCGTGGCCGCCGGTTTGTCGGCGATCCGCGCGTAACCGTCCGCCGCGCCGGTGACGACGCCTTCGAACAGGCCGAGCACGCCGCGCATCTCGGGCACGGTGTCGAGCGCGGCCACGAAGTGCATCTCCGAGGTGCCCGGATTCGAGAAGCACACGTCGACACCACTGTCGACGAGCGTGCGGATCAGGGACTGGGCGCCGTTCATCTCACTCACTTTTCAAGCCCTCTCAGCGAAAAGAACGCCGGGGTTGAGGATCCCGGCCGGGTCGAAGGTCTCCTTGATCCGGCGCATCAGCGCGATCTTCGCCGGGTCCTCCAGATCGAGGAAGTAGCCGGACTTGGCCTTCCCAAGGCCGTGCTCGCCGGAGATCGCGCCACCGAGTTCCATGCCGAGCGCGAAGACGTCGGTCAGCAGTTGCTTCCGTTTCTCCGGGTCCTTGCAGAAGATGGCGAGGTGCACGTTGCCGTCGCCGGCGTGCCCGCAGCCGAGCGCGCCTGCCTCGCGCGAGAGCGCCATTTCCCTGCTCCGGCGCAGGAACTCCGGCATGGCGGACCTCGGGACCACCACGTCGATGACGTCGTCGGCTCCGGCGGCCTTGGCCGTCCAGAACGCCTTCTCGCGGGCTTCGATGAGCTTGCGTGCCGAACCGCCTTCGAGCACGTACACGTCCATCGCGCCGAGGTCGCCCAGCATGCCGCCGAGTTCCTCGATGTCGGCGTGGAGCCGGTCGTTGTCCCGGTTTTCCAGCGCCACCACCAGATACGCCTGCGCGGTGTCGCGGATGGCGTCCGGGACGCCGAGGCTGAGCTTCTCGTTGTAGCTGATCGCGGCGAGCGTCAGGTTGTCGATGTATTCGAGGATGTGCGGCGAGAGCCCGCTGGAGATGATCTTCGGAACGACGGTCATCACTTCGTCGAAGGTCTCGAACGGGGCGAACACCGTGGCACCGTGGGGCAGGCGCGGGTACAGCTTCACGATGACCTCGGTCGCGATCGCGAGGGTGCCCTCGGAACCGATGATCAGCTGCGTCAGGTCGTACCCGGTCGACACCTTCGAGGTCTTTCCGCCGGTCCGGATGATCTCGCCGGTCGGCAGCACCGCCTGCAAGCCCACGACGTTGTGCCGCGTGACGCCGTACTTGACCGCGCGCATCCCGCCCGCGTTCGTTCCGACGTTGCCGCCGACGCTCGCGCTCAATTCGCCCGGGTGGACGGTGTAGCCGAGGCCCGCCGCCGTGGTCTTTTCGTCCAATTCGGACAGTGTGACGCCCGGCTGGACGACGGCGACGTGGTTTTCCGTGTCGACTTCCAGCACCGCGTTCATGCGCTCGAAAGAGATCACCAAGCCGTCTTCGCGAGGCTGCGCACCACCCGAAAGCCCGGTTCCCGATCCTCTGGCGGTCACCGGCACGCCGTGTTCGCTCGCGGCCTTGAGCAGCTCCGCGACCTCCTCCGCGCTTCCCGGTTTCGCCAGGTAGGCGGGTTGCTGTGGGCCGACGGTCAAAGCCTCGTCGTGTGCGTAGTCCTCGGGGATCGCTTCGCCTGAAAGCAGATTCGTGTCCCCGACGATCTCGGCGAACCGTGCCGCAACATCGCCCATCGACTGCCCTTTCCTCACGCGTCTTTGCCTGGTTACCGAAGCGTAGTACGTCGCGGGCGGCGATGGCCATGAATCATTTTCATGTTTGCTTCGGGCGGCCACAACCTCACGACAACCTCACTCGGTTACCCATGTCGCAGCGGGCCGCGGCGGCCCGCCGGAAGGGGTGGGACGCTCGATGGGATCAAGGATGAGACGGGCCGCGACGCTGGGGGCGGCGCTCGCGGTCACGTTCGGACTCGCGGTACCGGTGGCCGAAGGCGGGGAAGAGGGCTGCACGGCGCCCGTGGTGAACGTCAGCGGCGTCAGCCAGGCCGAGGGGACGAGCGCCGGGTACACCACTCTTCTCTTCACCGTTTCCCTCGACGACGGTGGCTGCGCGCCGCAGGGTTCGGTCGAGTACCGGACGATCGAAGGCAACGGGTCGCCGGTCGATCCGGCGTTCATCGCGAAGGAAGGGGCCGACTACCTGCCGAGCGCGGGCACGCTGACCTGGTCGGGCGGGGCGGCCCCGCAGACCGTCGCGGTCAGGGTCCGCGCCGACTCCCTCGTGGAGAACGACGAGATGTTCTCCTTGCGCCTGTACGGCGAGAAGGGGCTGCGGATCGGGCACAGTGTCGGCGTCGCGTGGGTGGCCGACGACGACGCGACGAAAACCTCCCCGATCGCCACCACCCAGGACGGTGAGATCTGCTGGTCGATCCCGCCCAACTTCGCCCAGGGCGCGAGCTGCAAGGTGCCCATCGTGCTCTCCCGGCCGTGGCCGGGGCCGCTCACGATCCGCTACCGCACCGAAGGGTCCGCTCACGTGCCGGTGAAGGACGGTGTCGTCACCTTCCAGCGCGGTGAGACCAGGGCTTACGCCGAAATCACGCCCTCGCCGGGGCAAACGGGGAAGGCGCGAGTCGAGTTCTTCGAGCCGTCGCAGGGCAAGCTCGTGTACGCGACCTCGACCGTGGTGATCAGCCCCGCCCGGTGACGAGATCGGCGTCGGCCGTCGCGTTCGCCCGCCGGTACAGCTCGATCGCTCGAGCCCAGTGGGCGGCCGCGGCGGCCGTGACGCCACAGCGCGCTTCGAGGTCGCCCAGGTCGCGGTGCAGGTGAGCCTCCTCGTACGGGTCCGGGACGCCTTCGCGGACCGCGAGGCCGCGCTCGAGGTTCTCCCGCGCCGCGGCCAGGTCGCCGAGTCCGAGGTGGGCACGGCCGAGCCGGTCGAGCGCGGCCGCCTCGCTGTGCCGGTTCCCGACGTCGCGGCTGATCAGCAGCGCCTGGTCGAAGTCGTCCCGCGCGGCCCGGAAGTCGCGGCGGGCGAGGTGGACCTGGCCGGCGTGCAGCAGCGATTCCCACTCCTGCCACCGGTCGCCGATCGCCCGTGACGCGGCCAGCGCCTTGCCGAGATGGTCCAGCGCGACGTCGTGATCGCCGAGTTCTTCGTAAGCCTCGCCGAGGGTGTCCAGAGTGGCGGCTTCCAGCCGGGCGTTGCCGAGTTCACGGAACGTCTCCAGCGCGGCCGTCAGCGGACTGAGACCGTCCATCGGCTGGCCGCGGCGGATGTAGGCGTGGCCGAGGTTGCGCTGGGACAGCGCGCGCCCGAGCCGGTTGCCCGCCGAGGTGCACCGCTCCACCGCGAGCCGGTACGCGGTGATCGCCTCGTCGAACCGGCGCAGCGCGGCGTAGGCGTTCGCGGTGTTGTTGTAGATGTGCCCTTCGCCTTCGAGATCACCCGCGGCGCGGGCGGCCTTCAGCGCGCGGGCGTTCGTGTCGAGCGCGTCCGTCAGCCGGCGGGTCATGAAGTAGGCCGCGCCCAGCGCACGCAGCATTTCCGCTTCGGCCAAGGGATCGTCGAGTTCGGCCGCCGCCGCGGCCCCTTCCCGGCAGAGCCCGATCCGCTCGTTCCAGCCGCCCGTGGTGTCGTAGAAGCTGGTCAGCAGGTAGGTGAGCTGCCAGGCGGCGGTGTTGCGGCCGTGTTCGCGCGCGAACCGCACCACCGGCAGCAGGTTCGCGCGCTCGGCGCCCAGGAACGCCAGCGCGGCTCGCCGGTCCACCGGGAACGGACGTTCGGGCGGCGGGTGCCGCAGCGCCGGGGTGACCAGATCGCGGTTCGGGTCGATGATCCGGTTCGCCTCGGCGGCGACGTGCAGATACCAGTCGATCAGCCGGTCCGCCGCCTCGGCTCGGCTCGCCGCCGTTTCGTCGGCGCGGGCGCACGCGATGGCGAACTCCCGGATCAGATCGTGGAGACGATGGCGATCCGGTCCCGCCGGGGTGATCAGGTGCGCCGCGGACAACGCGGCGACCGCGGTCCGGCCCGCCTCGGCGGGCACCCCGCACAACGCGCTGCCCAGCGCCGAGCTGAACGACGTCCCCGGGATCAGCCCGGCCAGCCGGAACAGCTGTGCCGGGGCGTGGTCCAGCGGGAGGTAGGCGCTCGCGAGGACAGTCTTGACCGTCCGGGAATCTCCCTGCACCGCAAGGGTTTCGAGTCGGCCGGCGCCGGTCAGCTCGCGGGTGAGTTCCGCGATCGGACGGCCCGGCTCGCCGCTGAGGCGCGCGGCGGCGATCCGCAGCGCCAGCGGCATCCCGTCGCACAGCCTGGCCAGCCGCGCGGCCTGCGCGGGTTCGCGGGCGACCCGGTCGGTGCCCAGTACCCGGGTGAGCAGGGTCATCGATTCCGTGTCGGCCAGCGCGTCGAGGGCGAACACGCGGACGGCGTGCCTGCTGCCGAGCGCGGCAAGGGTCTGCCTGCTGGTCACGATCAGCAGCGCCTTCGCCGTCCCGGGGACCAGAGGAAGGATCTGGTCCACACTGCCCGCGTTGTCGGCGACGATCACGCACCGCCTCCCGTGCAGCAGCGAGCGGTAGAGCGCCGCGCGTTCGGCCGTCGCGTCGGGCAGCCGATCGTCGGGGAGGCCGAGTCCGCGTGACAGATGCGCGAGCGCGTCGCCCGGCGAGATCGCTTCGTGCGGGTCGTGCCCGGCGAGGTCGAGGAAGAGTTGGCCGTCGGGAAAGCGGTCCGCGATGAGATGCGCCCACTGCACGGCGAGCGCGGATTTGCCCATCCCCGCCGCGCCGGAGATGACCACGACCGGCGGCTCGGGTGCGTCGAGAAGCCTGTCGAGCGAAGCGAGTTCCTGCTGCCGTCCGGTGAAGTACCCGACCCGGGCGGGGAGTTGCGCGGGCGCGGTGCCCCGCACCGGCACGTCGAGTTCGGGGGCGCGGCGCAGGATCGCCGTATGCAGTTCGACCAGGTCCGGGCCGGGATCGACGCCGAACTCGTCGGCGAGTCCCCGGCGCACCGCCTGGAACGTCTCCAGCGCCTCGGCGTGTCTTCCGCAGCGATGCAGGGCGAGCATGTGCAGTGCGGCGAGCCGTTCTCGATACGGCTGCTCGGCACGGAGCCGCGGGAGTTCCCGGAGGACCTCCTCGTGATCGCCGAGCCTGAGTTCGGCGTCCCAGAGTTCTTCCCAGGCGGACAGCCGCAGTTCTTGAAGTCGTTCGACTTCGCGTAGCCCCCAGCCGTCGAGTTCGGCGTCCGCGAAGGCTTGGCCGCGCCAGAGCCGTAGAGCCTCGCGCAACGCCGTCACCGCTTGGCCGGGATTGCTCCGCTTGGCGGCACGAAGGTCTTCCTCGAAGCGGAGAGCGTCGACTGAGGACGGTGCGACGGTCAGGACGTACCCGGGTTTGCGCGTCAGCAGGACCGGCGGGAATCCGCAATCCTCCAGCGCCTGCCGGATCCTGGCGACGTGACTGTGCAGGGTCTTCACGGCGGTACGGGGCGGATTCTCGCCCCACAGCACGTCGACCAGCCGGGGGATCGGGACGACAGAACCCGCGTGCAGGGCGAGAACGCCGAGCACGGCTCGCTGGCGGGCGCCGTGCAGCTCCGCCCGCCCGGTGGGGCCGATCGCTTCGACCGGGCCCAGCACCCGTAATTCCCCTGGCCCGGGCACTCTGCTCCCTCCGGCATGTGACCTCGGTGAGCGTATCCGGGCGAAGACTCACCGAAATCGGCCAATTAGGGCACACGATCTCCACAACCCCGCCACAACCGGCCTGACTGATCGTCAACGGGTCGAATGTTTCGCCCAAGGAGGGGAACATGATCAGCAGTCATCCGCGGCGCCGTCGAACGCTGCTCGCCTCGGCCGTCCTGGCCGTCGCGACACTGTTCGCGGGTGTCGCACCGGCGGTGCAGGCCGCACCGGAGGCTCGTAGCGACGTCTTCATCCGGGACAACGGATCCGACTACGGGTACGAGGCGTCGTCCGGTTCGCTCTACTCCAGCCCCGACATCCGGGTGTGTTTCTCGGCGACGGTGCTTTGCGCCACCGACGACCCGATCGTCCAGGGGAGCACCGCCTACATCCATGTCACGCTGAATCGTCCCGGCCCGTACGGGGATGGGTACGAGAAGGGGAACCTCCAGGTCTGGTACACCAAACAGGGCACCGTGGCCCAGTGGCCGAACCAGTGGAACTACATCGGCTCGAAGCTCGACGTGGACGTGCCTTACGGCACCAAGACGGTCGTGATCCCGTGGAAGGTCCCGATCGGCTCGCACTTCTGCCTGCTGGCCCGGTGGCTGTCGCCGACCGACCTGCCGACGGAAGGCGTCAGCACGTCCCTCAACACGCGGAACAACAACAACATCGCCTGGCACAACGTGAACGCGGTCCCGTTCAAGATCAAGGTCCCGGTGATCCGGCCCATCGTGTTCGGCTGGCACGGTCCTGACCCGGCGACGGTCGGCGACATCGTCTTCACCCAGCCGGGCAGGCCGTTCACCGGCCCGGGACGGATCACCATCGACCTCGGTCCTGATCTCGCCGCGCGTTGGCGGGCAGGCGGAGCGAAGGGTGAAGGCATCGAACGGGTCGGCGAGACCGAGCTGGCCATCGTGAACCCGCAGCGGGCCCGGATCAGCGGGCTGGCGTTCAAGGCGGGCGAACAGATCGACGCCAAGCTGAGCTTCACCGCCGGTGCCGAGGCGGCCGGTGGGCAGTACACCGTCCACGTGACCCAGGTCGACCAGCGCGGCGAAGAGGTCGGTGGCGTCGAATACCGGCTCGCGGCCGAACGGCAGTAAGAAGCCAGGGAGGGGTGCCGGCCCGTGGGCGGCGAGGGTGGGGAACCCTCGCCGCCCACGGGTTTTTCACGCGCGTGCGAACGAAAGCGTCTCGCCCTCGACACCTCGCAGCCAGAGATCCTGCGCGGCTTCCGCCATCTCGGCCAGTCCTTCTTCGATCGTCGCGAACACGTTGCCGGGCACCCAGCCCGCGTCGCCGTTGATCAGCAGGTTGTTGCGGCCGTAGAAGATCGCGAGATCCGTCGCGCCCTGGTCGCTGTGCGCCTCACTGTCCTCGTCGTAGCCGTACGCCGGATTGCCGATTTCCCACGCCTCGAACCCGAAGTACACGACATCGCCCGGAATCGGTGTCACCGTGGGGTTTTCGCGGCCCGGTTTCGGTTCGGCGAAGGGCGGCACGAGGGTGTAGACCTCGTTCCGCGCGTACTTCGCGTGATAGGCCGAACCGCTTTGCGGCAACGCGTCCCAGACGGCGCGGCAGGTCCGCGGGGCTTCGGCGTCGAGCAGGCGTGCCCGGCAAGAGACCCCGCGCTTGTCGAGCGTGATCGTGATGTAGCGGGCCATCACTCGACCCCCGCCACGACGTCACCCCAGATCCGCAGCGCTTCGTCGACCTGCTCGGTGTCGACGATCAACGGCGGCACCATCCGGACGACGTTCATGTACGCCCCGCACGTCAGCAGCAGCAACCCGTTGGCGGACGCGGCTTTCTGCGCCGCCTGGGCCTTCGCGGTGTCCGGCTCACCGTCCGGCGTGGTGAACTCGGAACCGACCAGCAGCCCCAAGCCGCGGACGTCGCCGATCGACGGCGATTTGTCCGCGATCACCCGGACACCTTCGAGCAACTGGCGTCCGCGTTCGGCGGCGTTCTCGACGAGGCCCTCCTGTTGGATCACTTCGAGCGTGGCGATCGCCGCCGCACAGGCCACCGCGTTCCCGCCATAAGTCCCGCCCTGGGAGCCGGGGAGCGCCTTCGCCATCAGCTCCTCCGACGCGGCGATACCCGAGATCGGGAACCCGCTCGCGAGTCCCTTCGCGATGAGCACGATGTCCGGGCGCACCCCGAAGTGCTCGTGCCCCCAGAACCTGCCTGTCCGGCCGAAGCCGGTCTGAATCTCGTCCATCACCAGCAGGATCCCGTGCTTGTCGGCGCGCTCCCGCAGGCCTGCCAGGAACGCCGGGTTCGCCGGGACGTACCCGCCCTCGCCGAGCACCGGCTCGATGAAGAACGCGGCCGTCTCGTTCGGCGCGCAGACCGTCGCGAACAGGTAGTCGAGCTCGCGCAGGGCGAACTTCGTCGCGGTCTCTTCGTCCCAGCCGTAGTGGAAGGCGTAGGGGAAGGGCGCGACGTGCACACCGGACATGAGCGGCGAGATCCCGGCGCTGAACCGGGTGCCCGACGTCGTCATCGTCGCCGCCGCGACGGTCCGGCCGTGGAATCCGCCCTGGAAGACGATGACGTTGGGCCGCTTGGTCGCCTGCCGCGACAGCCGGAGCGCCGCCTCGACCGCTTCGCTGCCCGAGTTCGAGTAGAAGAGGGAGTCCAGGCCTTCCGGCAGGACGCCGCCCAGCTTCTCGGTCAGTTCCAGCATCGGCTTGTGCATGACCGTCGTGTACTGCCCGTGGATGAGCTTGCCGACCTGTTCCCGCGCGGCGCTCACCACATGCGGGTGACAGTGGCCGGTGCTGGTCACGCCGATACCGGCGGTGAAATCCAGGTGACGTTTGCCATCGGTGTCGTAGAGGTACACCCCTTCACCGTGGTCGACCACGACCGGCGTTGCCTGCTTGAGCAGCGGTGATAGCTGGGCCATGGGCTGCGCTCCTAGGTCGGCTGAGCTGTTGTCGATTGTTGACAATATCCATAGCATGGCGTTCGGGACAACATGGAGGAGCGTTGGGATGAGCTCGATCAGTGAGGCCGGCGTAGTCGCGGCGGTCGACAAGGAACTGTTCATCGGCGGCAAGTGGGTGCCCGCCGCGGGTGGGAAGACCTTCCCTGTTCTCGACCCCTCGACGGGTGAAGCCCTGTGCGAGGTGGCCGACGCGTCACCGGCGGACGGTGTCGGAGCACTCGACGCCGCGGTCGCCGCGCAGGCCGACTGGGCGAACGTCGCCCCGCGCGAACGCGGCGAGATCCTGCGCCGCGCCTACGAACTGCTCATCAAACGCGCCGACGAACTCGCGCTGTTGATGACCCTCGAGATGGGCAAGCCGCTCGCGGAATCGAAGGGTGAGATCACCTACGCGGCCGAGTTCTTCCGCTGGTTCGCGGAGGAGGCCGTCCGGATCGACGGTGGCTACGCCGTCGCGCCCAACGGGACGGGCCGGTTCCTGGTGACGAAGCAGCCCGTCGGACCGTGCCTGCTGATCACGCCGTGGAACTTCCCCATGGCGATGGGCACCCGCAAGATCGGGCCCGCGGTCGCGGCCGGTTGCACGATGATCATCAAGCCCGCCGCCCAGACCCCCCTTTCGATGCTGGCCCTCGCGGCGATCCTCGCCGAGGCGGGATTGCCGGAAGGTGTGCTGAACGTCCTCACGACGTCGGACTCCGGCGGTGTGATGGAGCCGCTGATCCGCGACGGCCGTGCCCGGAAGCTGTCCTTCACCGGTTCGACCGGCGTCGGGCGGAAACTGCTGGAACAGTGCGCGGACAAGGTGCTCCGCACCTCGATGGAACTCGGTGGCAACGCTCCTTTCCTTGTCTTCGAGGACGCCGACCTCGACGCGGCTGTCGAAGGCGCGATGACGGCGAAGATGCGCAACATCGGTGAAGCCTGCACGGCCGCGAACCGCTTCTATGTCCAGCGGGGCATCGTCGACGAGTTCTCCCGGCGTCTCACCGAGCGCATGGAGGCCCTGCCGATGGGGCGCGGCACCGAGGAAGGTGTCGTCGTCGGCCCCCTCATCGACGAAGCCGCCGTCGAGAAGGTCAGTAGCCTGGTCTCGGACGCCACCGGGCGAGGAGCGCGCGTCCTCACCGGAGGGTCCACAGTGGACGGACCGGGCAACTTCTATCAGGCGACAGTGCTCACCGACGTACCCAAGGACGCCAGGCTCGCTTCGGAGGAGATCTTCGGGCCGGTCGCCCCGATCACTCCGTTCGACAGCGAGGACGAGGCCATCGCGGCGGCGAACGACACCGAATTCGGTCTCGTGTCCTATGTGTACACCTCCGATCTCAAGCGGGCGCTGCGGGTCTCGGAACGGCTGGAAGCCGGCATGATCGGCCTCAACCAAGGACTGGTTTCGAATCCGGCGGCGCCGTTCGGCGGGATCAAGCAGTCCGGGCTCGGCCGTGAAGGTGGCACCGTCGGCATCGACGAGTTCCTCGAGACCAAGTACATCGCGGTGGCTCTGTGAATTCTCAAGCCGTGAATCCTCAAGCGGTGAATCCTGAAGCAGGGACCTCTCGAACAGGGACGCCTTCTTATCGGATCGCCAGCATTCCCGGCGACGGGATCGGTGTCGACGTGACGGTCGAGGCCCGCAAGGTCCTCGACCGCGCGGCGGCGTCGCATGGCTTCTCCTTGTCCTGGCAGGAGTTCGACTGGAGCTGTGAGCGGTACACCAAGACCGGTTCGATGATGCCGGACGACGGTATCGAGCAGCTTTCCCGGTTCGACGGGATCTTCCTCGGTGCCGTCGGGTTTCCCGGTGTCCCGGACCATGTGTCGTTGTGGGGTCTCCTCATTCCGGTGCGGCGCGCGTTCACGCAATACGTCAACCTCCGGCCGGTCCGGCTGCTTCCGGGCACGACATCGGCACTGGCCGGCCGTAGCGCCGACGAGCTGGAGATGGTGATCGTCCGGGAGAACTCCGAGGGCGAGTACTCGGAGATCGGCGGCAGGCACAATCGGGGGCAGGCGAACGAGGTCGTCTTACAGGAATCCGTTTTCACGCGGGTCGGGGTGGAGCGGATCATCCGCTACGCCTTCGAACTGGCGAAAACGCGGACGGGGCGGGTCTGCTCGGCGACCAAGTCCAACGGGCTCATTCACTCGATGCCGTTCTGGGACGAGATCTTCGCGGAGATCTCGTCGGAATATCCGGACGTGCACGCCGAACAGTGCCATGTCGACGCGCTCGCCGCGCGAATGGTCCAGGCGCCGGACCGGCTCGACGTCGTGGTCGCTTCCAATCTCTTCGGCGACATCCTGAGCGACCTGGCGGCGGCCGTGACGGGCGGGCTCGGGATGGCGCCTTCGGGCAACATCAATCCGACCGGCGAGTTCCCTTCCATGTTCGAGGCCGTGCACGGCAGCGCTCCCGACATCGCCGGACAGGGCATCGCGAATCCGGTGGCGCAGATCCTGGCGGGTGCGATGATGCTCGACCATCTCGGTGAAACCGTTGCGGCACAAGATGTTCACGCTGCGGTGGAGAAGGTTCTCGAGGAGGGTGCCGTGCAGACCCCTGACCTCGGCGGGAAGTCCACCACCGCCGAACTCGGGTCCGCGGTGGTCGCCACTCTATCTTGAACCATCCGCCCAGTGGCTTGTCAAGTCCGGGAAGTCATGAACGGTCCATTCATGATTTCGGGGGGCGGTAGTACATAAAGGCCCCCTTCCTTGCGTCAAGCGCAAGGCAGGGGGCCTTCATGTACTTGGGTCGCGAGTGGTGAACGTGCCTGGCGGAAACCGATGCCGCCAATGTGGCATTGGAGACGCTCAGTGTCCCCAATGCCACATTCGGGACACCGCGACGTGGCGCCACACGAATCACCACGCCGCCCGGTTCTTCGTGGCATTCGAAGTCGGTAAGTCATGAGGCAACTTTCTTCTGGAGCGAGATAAGCGTTGCTGTACAAGGAAAACTCGGCGCAGTATTTCCATTCGGCGAACACGTTTCGATCCTGGGTGTGAGTTTTTGTCGGTGCCCCGGTGCACAGTGTCGATCATCGGATTCGACGACTGGAGGAGCACCGATGTGCTGGCATTGCGACAACCCCGGGAAGACCCGCGACGACTACCTCGTGGAGGAGGTCCGTCCACTGATCCGGAAGCACGGCTGGATGGTGCAGACGGTCGAGAGCGGAATCGCTCAACCCGCTCTCGCGTACACCGTCGGGCTCACCGACGCCGGGCTGCCGGAGCTCGCCGTCACCGGCCTGAGAGAGCGAAGATCCGGTCAGCTGCTGAACTATTTCGCCCGGCGGGTGGTCCGGTCGGGGCCGCCGGAGCCGGGTGAGGTGCTGCCCGCCGCGGTCGGATGGCCCGCGTTCGAGGTCGTTCCACTCGATACGCCGTCGGCGCACCTGCTCACCGCTGTGCTGATGTACGGCGAAGAATTCCGTGCCCTGCAACTGGTCTATGAGGACGAGCACGGCAATTGGCCGTGGGACAGGGAGTTCCGCGGCGGGACGGGTGGGCAGCCGGTGCTCGGGGCGCGGCGCCGTGCCTGAATCCCTACGGAACCGCGGGAGCCTCGCCCTCCCGCAGGCTGGTCCCCGGGGCCAGCCGCTGGACGGCGTCCTCCATGTGGGCTTCCAGCAACGACAGCGCGGTCTCTTCGTCGCCGGCCCGCAGGGCCTCGATGATCCGGGTGTGCTCGGTGACCCGCTCCTCGACCCGCTGGTAGGTCCCCTGCAACGCGGTGAGGCACATCCGGGTCTCGATCAGCAGGGTCCGGGCCATGCGCACGAGCCGTTTGCTGCCGGAGGCGGCGATCAGCGCCTCGTGGAAACGGAGGTCCGCCCAGGAGAGCGCGGTGGGATCGTCGTCGTCCGCGGCGGCGGCCATGGCGGCCACGGCCTGTTCGAGTTCGGTGGCGACCCGTTCCCGGTCGCCGCGCAGTGCCCGCAGCATCGCGGCGCGCTCGATGGCCGAGCGTGCCGAGTAGATGTCGTAGACGTCGCCGGGTTCGAGGTCGATCACGAACAGTCCTCGGTGGCGCTCGCTGCGCAGGAGTCCTTCGGAAACGAGGTGCTGCATCGCCTCTCGCAGCGGTCCCCGCGAGACCTGGAACCGGGAGGCCAGGTCCGTTTCACCGAGCTGGGTGCCGGGAGGGAGAGCGCCGGTCATGATCGCGTCCCGCAACTGGCGCGCGATGATCCCGGCGGTCGATTCCCGGCTGACCGGCTCGATATCCGGCAAGGACATGGTTCAGCTGCCCCTCTGCCCGAACAGCGCGCCCAGTGTGCGGACGAGCGGGGACTTCCCGGTCAGCCGCAGGCCCTCCCAGACGGTGACCTGATTGGCGGTCAGCACCGGCTTGCCGAGCCGGGTCTCGAGAGTGTTGATCTCGCCGAGTGTCCGCATGGCGGTGTCGGGTACGAGGAGCGCGTCGGCGGCCGGGTGATCGCCGCTCGCCGCGAGCTCGATGACGGCCTCCGGGCTGAGTTCGCCGACCTCGGCGGCGGTGTCGATGTCCGCGCTGCCCATCGAGACCACCTCGATCCCACCCGCGCCGAGGAACTCGACGAACAGCCGGGCGACGTCGTCCGGATAGCTGGCGGCGACCGCGACCCGCCGGACGCGGAGGGCGTGAGCGGCGTGGACGAAGGCGAAGGAGGTGCTCGACGCCGGGACGCCGGCGACGGCGGCCAGCCGGTCGGCCTGGTCGCGGGCGCCATCCCAGCCGTAGACGAAGCTGCCACTGGTGCACGCCCAGACCACCGCGTCCGGCTCGTGCTTGGCCAGCAGCGCGGCGCCGTCGGCTAGACGGCTTTCGCTGCCGAGGTCCAGTAGCTCGGGCACGGCGTGCAGATCGGTCCCGTAGATGTGCTCGACGGGCAGCTTGATCCCGGCCATGTCGCCGCCGAGGAGCTGCTCCGCGAGCGGGTAGTCGTCTTCGGCCGCGTGATCGGGATAGATGAATCCGATCGTGGTCGTCTCGGACGGCGGCTCGGGTGGGCTGAACGGGCTGATGGGCACGGGACCTCCGGAGGACAGATTGTCGACAATCGTAGGCGAAGAGGTCAGTCGACCTCCCGGAGCCACTTGCCGGGCCCGACGATCGGCAGGTTCATCCGCCGGAGGCAGGCCCACATCGTGAGCTGGTTCGCGGTGAGGACGGGCTTGCCGAGCGCGCTTTCGAGCGGCTCGATCAGATCGTAGGTGGGGAGGTTGGTGCAACTGACGAAAATGGCTTCGGCGTCGGCGTGATCCGCGGCAAGGATGCGCTCGGCGATGGTCCGGTAGCTGACCTTCCAGATGCCGCCGCCCAGGCCGAGGTGGTCGCTCGAGACGGTACGCACGCCGAGTTCGTCCAGGAAGTCGTGCAGCTTCCCGGTCAGGTCGCCGTCGTAGGGCGTCAGTACCGAGACGCGGTGGAGGTCGAGCTGGTGCAGGACCTCGGCCAGGGCGCCGGAGGTGGTGACGGCGTCCAGCGCGCCCGCGTCGCAGATCGCCTTGGTCAGAGAGCGTTCGTAGTCCACACCGTTGACGAAACTGCCGGAGGTGCACAGATAGGCGACGACTTCGGGCTCCACGTGGAGCACGTCTCTCGTGGCGGCGGCGAGATGCCTGCTGTCACTGACGAGCTGGGCCATCTCCATGCTGACGGGCACGGGCTCGTACGGCGTCCGCGCCAGATGGAGGGAGACCTCCATGGGCACCCAGCGCCACAGTTCGCGTTCCAGGGCAAGGTCGAAGGGAGCGATCACGCCGATACCGCGCTGCGCCAACGGGCCTTCGAACTCCAGTAAGTCGAAATCCAAGTCTCAGCCTCCGGAAAGCTTCTGCTGTCACAGGTCCGGTGCTCCGGGGGTCGTTCCTCGGATTGTTGACAATCATACGAGCCACTTTTACGGTGTCAACGTGATCGCCTCGGAGACCCCTGTGCTGGCGGTGCTCTGCGGAGACACACGCCCACCGGACATGCGCGCTATCGAAGACGAAGCGGTGGTTCGTTACACCGACGAGGCCGGCTTGGCCGACGCGTTATCCGGAGCGGACGCGCTCTTCGTCTACGACTTCCTTTCGACCGCCGTCCCGGGTGCCTGGCACGCGGCCGACCGGCTGCGCTGGCTGCACATCGCCAGCGCGGGCGTCGACCCCGTGCTCTTCCCAGGGCTGCAGGAGAGCGACGTCGTGCTCACCAACTCGCGTGGCGTGTTCGACGGGGCGATAGCCGAGTACGTCCTCGGAGTCGTCCTCACGTTCGCCAAGGATTTCGTCCGTTCGTGGGACCTCCAGCGGCAAGGGCGGTGGAAGCACCGGGAGAGTGAACGGATCTCCGGCCGCCGGGTCCTCGTGGTCGGCACCGGGCCGATCGGCCGGTCGATCGCGCGGATGCTGCGGGCGGCCGGGATGTCGGTGGCGGGTGTCGGCCGCCGTCCTCGTGAGGGCGATCCGGACTTCGGGGACGTGTATTCCTCTTCGAACCTGACTCGCCACCTTCCCGAGGCGGACTATGTCGTCGCGGTCGCGCCGCTGACCGGGCAGACAAAGGGCATGTTCGACGCCGAAGCCTTCGCCGCGATGAAGCCCGGCGCCCGGTTCGTCAACGTCGGCCGCGGGGAACTGGTCGTCACTTCGGACCTGGTCGGCGCTCTGCGGGACGGCTCGCTCGGGGGTGCCGCGCTCGACGTCTTCGACACCGAGCCGCTGCCCGCCGAGAGTCCTTTGTGGACTATGGAGAACGTGCTGATCTCGCCGCACATGTCGGGCGACTTCGTCGGCTGGCGTAATACTCTGGTAGAGGTGTTCGCGGACAACTTCCGTCGCTGGCGCGCGGGGGAGCCGCTGCGCAACGTCGTGGACAAGCAGCTCGGATACGTGCCGTCGGAGACGCTTCGCCAAGGTTAGGGGCCGGATGAACGACACCAAGTTGACCGCGAGTGAGCTCGTCTCCGCGTATGCCACCGGGGAGCTGTCGCCGGTCGAGGCCACCCAGAACGCGTTGCGGGTCATCGAAGAACGCGACGGCGAGACCAACGCCTATTGCCTCGTCGACGCGGATGGAGCGCTCGAACAGGCGAAAGCGTCCGAGATCCGCTGGCGGGACGGCAATCCGATCGGCTGGCTCGACGGCGTCCCGGCCTCGATCAAGGACATGTTCCTGACGCAGGGCTGGCCGACGCTGCGCGGTTCGCGGTGCATCGATCCCGACCAGCCGTGGGACGTCGACAGCCCGGTCACCGCGCGGCTGCGTGAGAACGGCTTGGTGCTGCTGGGAAAGACCACGACGCCGGAACTCGCGTGGAAGGGGGTCACCGACAACACGCTGACCGGCATCACCCGCAACCCGCACGACCCGTCGACGACGGCGGGCGGGTCCAGCGGTGGGAGCGCCGCGGCGGTCGCGGCGGGGATGGGCGAGCTCTCCGTCGGCACGGACGGCGGCGGCTCGATCCGGATTCCGGCTTCGTTCTGCGGGATCGTCGGTCTCAAGCCGACACACGGCCGGATCCCGCTGTTCCCGGCGAGCCCGTTCGGACCGCTCTCGCACGCCGGCCCGATGGCGCGTTCGGTGGACGACACGGCACTGCTCCTCGACGTCCTCGCGATGCCCGACTACCGCGACCCGGCGGCGCTCGCCCCGCCCGTCTCGACCTTCCGCGAAGCCGTCCGACGTGACGTGCGCGGATTGAACGCCGCCTACTCGTCGACGCTCGGCTACGTCGACGTCGACCCGGAGGTCGCGGCGATCGTCAAGTCGGCTGTCCAGGCGCTGGGCGACGCGGGCCTGCACATCGAAGAGACCGACCCCGGCTTCGGCGACCCCAAAGCCGCCTTCGACATCCTGTGGTCGACGGGGGCGGCCAAGTGGCTGGACACCTTCCCCGCCGGTTCGGAGACCAAGGTCGATCCCGGGCTGCGGAAGGTGTGGGAGCTCGGCAAGACCTTCTCGGCGAGCGACTATCTCGGCGCTAACGCCGAGCGGGCCGCGCTGGGCATCCTGATGGGCGAGTTCCACACGCGCCACGACGTGCTGATCACGCCGACCCTCCCGATCGCCGCCTTCGAGGCCGGGCACGAGGTGCCGCCGGGCAGCGGGCTGAGCGGCTGGCCGGACTGGACGCCGTTCACCTATCCGTTCAACATGACCCAGCAGCCCGCCATCAGCGTCCCGGCGGGCCGCACCTCCGGCGGGCTCCCGGTCGGTCTCCAGATCGTCGGCCCGCGGCACTCCGACGACTTGGTGCTCGCGGTCGCGAAACTCCTCGAAGAGGTCCGTCCCTGGCCGTGACCAGCGGAAAGGGAGCAAGGGACCTTTGCTATCGCTTCTCGGGGCGGGGTCAGGGCCGGGTGGCGTGGGTCTTCCGGACGAGGCCGCGCACCTGGCCGCTGCACAGCGCGAGACAGGTGGCGGCCACGACCAGCGCGGCGCACGCGAGCAGGGTCGTGCCGACGCCGAAGTGCTGCGCGGCGGGCCCCGCCGCCATCTGCCCGAGGGGCAGGGCGATGAACGAACCGAGCATGTCGTAGGAGTAGACGCGCGCGAGTTTGTCCTCGGGCACGTTCTCCTGCAGTGAGACGTCCCACGCCACCACGAACTGCTCGATCGCCAGGCCCGAGACGAACATGGCAGCCAGCAGCAGCGGCAGCAACGGCGCCTGGCCGAGGAGGATCAACGGCGGCGCTTCGAAAAGGATCACCGCGACCCCGACGAACAACGCGCGCCGCGGCTGCCAGCGGGCCACGAGGATCCCGCCGGCGAGCGAGCCGATCGTCTGCGCGGCGAGGGCGAACCCCCAGCCGGTGCGCCCGAAACTGCCGTCGGCGACGAGCGGGCCGAGCACCCCGATCCCGCCGGCGATGACGGCGTTCACCACCATGAACTGCACGACCACGACCCACACCCAGGTCCGTGACCGGAACTCGCGCCAGCCTTCGGCGAGTTCCGCCAGTGGACGGCTGCCGGGGACCCGCTCCCGGCGGTTGAGGCGGATGCGCCGGTAGGACAGGGCGGAGCCGAGGAACAGCAGCGCGTTGCCGCCGAGCGCCCAGCCGGGGCCGACCGCGGTGACCAGGACGCCGCCGAGTCCGGCGCCGGCGATCCGGCCGGAGTTCGAGAGCAGCCTGGCCAGGGCGTTGGCCTGCGCCAGCAGGGCGGCGGGCACCGTCAACGGGGTCAGCGACGCCGAGGCGGGCGCCGAGATCGCGGCCACCGCGCCGTTGACCACGCTCAAGCCGACCAGCAGCGGGATCGAAGCGAATCCACAAAGGACGCTCGCCGCGATGAGCGCCTGGGTCAGCGTGGCGGCGACTTCGGTGCCTTGCAGGATCACCGAGCGTGGCAGCCGATCCGCCAGCACCCCGCCGAACAGCAGCAGGACGACGCTCGCCACCGACCGTGCCCCGACGACGATGCCGATGTCGACGGCCGAGCCGGTCAGGTCGATCACCGCGAAAGCCAGCGCGAGCGGGGCGACGGCGTTGCCGAACTCCCCGAACGTGCGGCCGCCGATCAGCCACCGGAAGTTGTGGTGACGCAGCGGTTCACGCAAAGAGGTCACGGTCGCCTCATCTCGAACATCGCGACCGTCGCGCTGACCGGGATCGTCCCCCGGGTGCGGGGCGGTTTCGCGGCCGAGTGCAGAAGCTCGCTCAGTTCGTGAGCGTGGGCGAGCGCCTTCTTCCAGGTCTCACGGTCGACCCACATCTCCACGTCGGCCGTCAGCCCGTGTTCGCCGCGGACGTGGAACTCGCTGCGGCGTTCGAGTTCGGAGGCCATCGTCGTGATGAGAAGCCGGTCTTCTTCCGGATTCGTCGACGTGAACCGCGTCCCGGACTCCGGATCGTGCCGGTAGCGTTTCGCCAGCCCGCCCCGGATCCGGACCTCCTCGACGACGTCGAGCAGTCCGGCCTCGTGCAGCCGCCGCAGGTGATAGCTGACATTCGCTTGTGTCTCACCGAGTTCGCGCGCGGCCTCGGCCGCACTCATCGCGGCACCGGTCAAAAGCGACAGAATACGCAGCCGGACGGGATGGGCGAGGACGCGCAATCCGTCGAGGCCGGGGGATTCGGGCATGCGGCCGAGTATCGACTGCCGGGACGCTGACCGTCAAACAGTTATTTGGGGGTTTCGTTGGCCGGGAGATCCGGTGCACTGATCCGATGTCTGTGCTCTGCTGGAGGGCATGCGTACGACGACATTGGGCAGGAGCGGTCTCGAGGTGTCGAGGATCGCCTTCGGCACCTGGCAGCTCGGCGGGGACTGGGGTTCGTTCGACGAGGACGCGGCGATCGCCGCGATCCACCACGCCCGCGAACTCGGGGTCACCTTCTTCGACACCGCTCAGGCCTACGGTTTCGGGAAATCCGAAGCGATGCTCGGGAAGGCGTTGCGCGAAGAACTCAAGCGCGACCGCGACAACCTCGTCATAGCGACGAAAGGCGGCATCAAGCCGCGTTCCGAACGGCCGCGTGACTCCCGGCGCGAGTGGCTGGCACAGGGGATCGAGGACAGCCTTCGGTACCTCGACGTCGACCACATCGACCTCTATCAGATCCACTGGCCCGATTCCGACGCGCCCGCCGAGGAGACCGCGGGGATCCTGCAAGAGTTCGTCGACGCCGGGAAGATCCGGCATGTCGGTGTCTCGAACTACGACGCCGCGGGGCTGGCCGACTTCGACAGGACCCGCCCGGTGGAAACCCTTCAGCCGCCGTATCACCTGTTCCGCCGCGACCTCGAAACCGATCCTCTGCCGTACGCACGGGAGAACGACATCGGCGTGCTCGTGTACAGCCCACTGGGCAGCGGCCTGCTGACCGGAGCCTTCACGCCGGAGACGACGTTCGAGAAAACCGACTGGCGTTCGCGATCGTCGGCGTTCACCGGGGAGACCTTCCGGCGCAACCTCGCCATCGTCGACAGGCTCAAGGAATTCGCCGCGGGCAAAGGGATCTCGGTCAGCCAGCTCGCCATCGCCTGGACGCTCGCCCGGCCGGGTGTGCACGTCGCGATCGTGGGCGCGCGCAAGGCGGCCAACATCGAAGCCAGTCTCGCGGCGGCCGACGTCGACCTCTCCGCGGACGAACTAGCGGAGATCGACCGCCTCACCGCCGACGCCGTCCCCGTTTCGGGCGCGAGCCCCGAAGGTGTCGCCTAAAGCTTGAACTCGGTGCCGTCCAAAGGAAGTGAGGCGCCGCCGTCCAGTACGGCGGCGTGTTCCGGCGAGGCGGGATCGACCACCGGATTCGTGTTGTTCAGATGTGTATAGGCCCAACGCGGGCCGGGCCGGAGCTTCGCGAGACTGCCGGTGATCGGCAGATGGCCCATCGCCAGCTGGGCACCGTCACCGACTTCGGCCGCGGTGGCGCCCGACATCTCGTCCGGCGCGTGGAAGGTCCCGTCCAGCAACACCAGATCGGCGTCGCGAGTGAAGTCGTCGAACCCGTCCGGCCAGCTCTTCAGGCAAGGCGCGTAGACGAAGACACCGCCGGTCTCGACGTCTTCGATCCGGTACGCGACCACCCACGGACCGTCCTCAGTGGACGAACGCGCATACTTCGGCCGCTTGTCGCTCACGGGAAGCGTGCTCACCCGGAGCCCGTCGATGGAGACCTCCGACGACGGCAGCCACTCCCAGCCGCCGTAACCGTCGATGATCGACCGTGCGGGGAACTGCTCGGACAGCGCGCCCAGAACGGCCTCCGGTGCCCAGACCGGTAGCCCACCGGCCTCCCGCAGCAGGAGCAGGCCGAGTGAATGATCGAGCTCGGCGTCGGTGAGCAGCACCCCGCGCAGCGGGATCTCTCTCGGCCCCGGGCCGGCCCGTAGCGGTGGCGTGGCGAGGATCTGCGCGCGGATGTCCGGTGACGCGTTGAGCAGGTACCAGCTCTCGCCGTCCGCGCTCACCGCGACACAGTCCTGCGTCCGCGGCGGCGCGCCCGAAACGCACAGCGCGCAGGCGCAGTTCCATTGCGGGAAGCCACCGCCCGCCGCTGTCCCGAGCAGGATCACCCTCATCGCGGCCCCCGCATCACGAGCTCGTCCGCCTTCGGCGGTGTGGAGAGGATGAGATCGACGACGCCGCGATCCGGCGAACGTGAGCACACCGGGTCCGTAGCCGAGGCGTCACCGGTGAGCTGGAACGCCTGGCATCGGCAGCCGCCGAAGTCGATCGACCGCCGATCGCAGGTGCCGCAAGTGTCCGGCATCCAGTCCTCACCGCGGAAGGCGTTGAAGGAACTGGATTCGTACCAGATCCGCGCCAGCGGCTTGTCGCGGACGTTGTCGAACTCCAGTGTCTCGATCGCCGTCGACGCGGGACACGGCAGCACGTTCCCGTCGGGCGCCACGGTCAATTGCCGCGCGCCCCAACCGTACATGCACGGCTTCGGGTATTGCTCGTAGTAGTCGGCGACGACGTAGATGATCTCCATCCGGCCACGCAGCCGATCGGTGGCCGCGCGCACGATCGGCTCGGCCTCGTCGAGCTGCCGCCGGGTGGGCATCAGGGCGTCGCGATTCCGCAGGGCCCAGCCGTAGTACTGCGTGTTGGCCAGTTCGAGCCGGTCCGCGCCCATTTCCTCGGCCAGGTCGATGATCCCGGCGAGCTGATCGTGGTTCTGCCGGTGCAGCACGACGTTCACCGAAAGCGGCAGCCCGGCCTTCTTGATCAGTTCGGCGGCGACCAGTTTCCGGTCGTGGGCCCGTGCGCCGGCGAGCCGGTCCGCGCGTGCGGCGGTCGCGCCCTGGACGGACAGCTGGATGTGGGCGATGCCGCGTTCGACGAGATCGTCCAATCTGGACCCGGTCAGCCCCAGCCCGGACGTCACCAGATTGACGTAGCAACCCAGTTTCGTGGCGTGCTCGACCAGGATGGGCAGGTCCGGCCGGGCGAGCGGTTCGCCGCCGGACATGTGCACCTGGAGCACGCCGAGTTCCCGTGCTTGCGTGAGCACGGACAGCCATTCCTCTGTGGACAGTTCGCCGTCACGGGCGATCAGCTCGACCGGGTTCGAGCAGTACGGGCAGTGCAGCGGGCAGCGATGGGTCAGCTCGGCGAGCATGCCCAGAGGCGGCGCCGCGGTGGAGGTGTTCAGGTCCATTCGACGATCCGCCGATCTCCCAGCCGGGACAGGACTTCCAGGATCTCTTCCTCGCGGACCCCGGCGTAGCGTTCGCGCAAAGCCGAAGCGATCGCCGCGACGTCCTCGACACCATCGCAGAGCGAGAGCACGGCCGCCGCGGTCGGATTCGGGACGAGCACGCCTTCGGGGAACAGGAGGACGTGCGTTTCCCTGGTCTGGTCATAGCTCAGCCGGACTCCGCGCCGAAGCCGCGGCACCGAGTCCATTTCGAGGGTGGTCATCGCTACTCCTCGGCCGCGGCGCGCTCGATGGCGTCGAGCATGGACCAGAGCACGTCGGTCTTGAACGACAACGCGGCGATCGCCTTCTCCTGCTGCTCGCGGGTGACGGCGTGCCGTACGACGATGTCGAGCGTTCCCTTGCCCTCGCCGGAGACCTTGTCGATCCGGTTGGTGAAGTAGTCGAGGTCTTCCCGCGCGATCCACGAATAGTTCGCCAGCATGTCGGCGACACGTCGCTGCATGAGATGGCCGGCGAACATTTCGGTCAGGCCCGAAGCGACAGCTTCGAGCCAAGGTTTCGTGCGGGCGAAATTCACATAGGCGTCGACGGCGAAACGTACGCCGGGGGCGAGGTGCCGCTGATCGAGAACCTCGTCGCGGTCGAGCCCGACTGCGGCGCACAAACGGAGCCACCGCTCGATTCCACCGTCCCCGGCTTTCGTCCCGTCGTGATAGACGACGCGGTCGAGCCATTCCCGGCGGATTTCCGGCACCGGGCAGTTGCTGATGATCGCGGCGTCCTTCTGCGGGAGCACGTATTGGTAGTACCAGCGGTTCGCGGCCCAGATCTTCAGTTCGTGCTCGGACAGTTCGCCGTCGTGCATCCGCCGGTGGAAGGGATGAGTACCCCAATAGCGGTGGGAAAGTCCACGCAGGGCCGCGACGAATTCCGACGGCGACATCGGCGTGGCGGAAGGGGAAAGAGCCACGATGCTGCCTCCAACGGCTCGCTGATCGGGACGGCGGCACGGTGGTGGGGGACGGCCCCCACCACCGAGTGGGAAATCAGTCCTCCATACGGGCCGCGTAAGCGGTGACCTCCATGGGAGTTTCGTACTCGACGAAGTCCGGCGTGGTCCATACCTCGATGGTTTCGATCATCTTCTGCTCCTAACGTCCACATGGGATCGAACGGGGACGAGCCCCGTCACCCTAGAAGCGGGCCGCCGATTCTGACCAGACGCAAGGTCCAAGTTCTCGAGCCATTTTGTAAAGTTTCCTTCCTATGGCCGATCGAGCTGGCCCGATCGTCACCCTCGGCACATACAACGGTTAACCGGACTCATCTGTGATAGCCCGTCCAGTGGTGTCCGTTTCAATCCACGGTGTGTTTCTATCCAACTCGACGGGTGCACCCCGACCACCCGTCTTCCGCCGCCATCCGAGCTCCAGGGGTGTAGCTGAAGGAGGCGTCTCATGTCCTTACGTCGTACTCTCACCTGCGCGTTCGCCGCCGCGACGGCCGCGTCTGCCGTGGCCGTCCCGGCCGCAGCCGCCGAAGCGCCGTCGGTCCAGGCGATCAAACAGATCGCGAGCGGCCTCAACCAGGCCTGGTCGATCGATTTCCTGCCCGACGGCACCGGCGTCTTCACGCAGAAGGACGCCAAGACGATCAGCAAGATCGACAAGGCGGGCAAGGTCACCACGGTCCAGACCATCCCCGGGGTGAGCGTCACCCCGGAGGCCGGCCTGCTCGGCATCGCCGTCTCGCCGAAATACGCCACTGACCAGACGGTCTTCATCTACTACACGACCAGTTCCGACAACCGGATCGCCAAGCTGAAGCTGGGCCAGGCGCCGACGCCGATCGTCACCGGTATCCCGCGTGGCGCGAACTTCCACCACGGCGGGCGGATCAGGTTCGGCCCCGACGGCTACCTCTACGCGGGTACCGGCGACGGCCAGAACGGCGCCAACGCGCAGAACAAGAACTCCCTCGGCGGCAAGGTCCTGCGGGTCACCACCGACGGCGCGCCCGCGCCGGGCAACCCGTTCAACAGCCGCGTCTACTCCTACGGTCACCGCAACGTCCAGGGCCTGACCTGGGCGAACGGGCAGCTGTACGTCTCCGACATCGGTGCGAACAAGCTCGACGAGCTGAACAAGGTCGAACCGGGCAAGAACTACGGCTGGCCGACCTGCGAAGGCCCGTGCAACACGGCGGGGATGACCAACCCGGTCAAGGCGTGGCCGACGTCTTCGGCGACGCCGAGCGGGCTGGCGGCGTACAAGGGATCGCTGTACATGGCCTCGCTCAAGGGCGGCACATTCAAGCTCGATCTGAACGGAAACGGCGGCAAGCTGTGGACCGACCTCGGCCGCACGCGTGACGCGACCGCCGGTCCGGACGGACAGCTGTACACGATCACCCCGGGCGCCATCTACGTCTCCGACGGCAGCTAGCCCCGACGCGTTTAGTCCTCTGGATGCGGTACTTGTGTGTGCAAGTAACGCATCCAGAGGACGAAATGCGGGAGGGGTCAGGCGCGCCCCACGGACGCGGCGTGTTCCAGTTCGGCGAGCGCGGTGTCCAGATGGGTCAGGATGCGCTGGAGATGCGGCACGCTCCGGCGGCAGCCGGTGACGCCGAAGTCCAGGTTGTCCCCGTTGCTGGTCAGCGTGATGTTCAGCGCCTGACCGTCGAGCAGCACGGACGCCGGGTAGATGCCGTCGAGCGACGCGCCGTTCCAGTACATCTGCTTGCGCGGCCCCGGCACATTGGAGATCACCAGGTTGAACGGCGGTTTTGTGTTGTTCACGAAACCAGGGATCGGCGACACGCCGAGCTGGGCGACGTTGATCCCGGACAGCAGCAGCGTCTGCAACGGGGTCAGCTCCGAGAACAGCTTCTTGCCATTGCGCATGGACGCGTTGATCGTGGCGAGCCGGGCAGCCGGGTCGGTCAGGTGGGTGGCGAGGTTGCACAGCAGCGCGCCGATGTTGTTGCCCGCCGCGTCCCCGCTGTCCTTGCGCCGCAGGGAAACCGGGACCATCGCGGTCAGCGGCGCGTCGGGGAGCGCGTTCTGTTCCATGAGGTAGTCCCGTAGCGCGCCCGAGCACATCGCGAGGACGACGTCGTTGCGCGACACCCCGGCGGCGGTCGCCACCTTGCGCACCCGGTCCAGTGACCAGGACTGCGCGGCGAACCGGCGGGCCCCGCCGATCGGCACGTTCAGCATCGTCTTCGGCGCCTGCGCCGGCAGCGTGAGGGTGTGTTCCTGGAACGCCTCCCGCGCCACCTTCATCGCGGCGGGGGCGATGCCGGCGAGCTGGTTGACCGTCTTGCCGAAGGTACTGAGCACCGAGGGTGACGCCTTGCCGTTACGACCGCCGTCCGGTTTGGGCCGACGGCCCCACGGCGGCGGGCAGTCGAGGTCGGCCGGGTCGTCCGACAGCGTGCCTTGCAGATGACGCAGCGCCGAGACGCCGTCCATCAGCGCGTGGTGGATCTTGCTGTAGATCGCGAACCGGCCGTCCTGGAGGCCCTCGACCAGGTGGATCTCCCACAGCGGGCGGTGCCTGTCGAGCAGGGTGCTGTGCCAGCGCCCGGTCAGCTCCAGCAGCTCGCGGATCCGGCCTGGCTGGGGCAGCGCCGAATGGCGGAAGTGGTAGTCGAGTTCGAGATCGCTGTCCGTCGCCCAGGCGACGTGGCCCGCGGTGTTGACCGGCCGGGCGGGACGACGGCGGAACACGTCGCGCATGTTGTCGGAATCGAGCAGTTTCCGGCGAAGGTCCCGCAGGTAGTCCGGTCCGGCGTCCTCGGGTTTCTTGAACAGTTGCAGACCGCCGACGTGCATCGGATGCTCGCGCGTTTCCACGAGGAGGAACATCGAGTCGGTGACGGGCATGAACGGCATCGTGGGGACCACCTTCCGCGCGGCGGCGTGCGAGCACGCCGGGTGCCAGAGTCTACGCACACCGAAACCACCTTCTCACGCTTTAGGGTGGCTCACATGACGATCCCGACCGATCCGCGGACAGGTGAGTTCCGTCGGTCCGCCAACCATTTCGACGCGCGTATCACCGCGGACGGCCGCGACGGCTGGCCGGTGGAGGCGGGAAGGTACCGGCTGGTGGTCAGCCGGGCCTGCCCCTGGGCGAGCCGGGGGCTGATCGTCCGGCGGCTGCTCGGGCTCGAGTCCGCGCTGAGCGTGGCCGTGGCCGATCCGATCCAGGACGACAAGAGCTGGCGGTTCACCCTCGATCCCGATGACCGGGATCCGGTGCTCGGCATCAAGTACCTGGCCGAGGCCTATCACGCGGCCGATCCGCACTACATGGGCGGGATCAGCGTTCCGGCCATTGTGGACATTCCGAGCAAGCGGCTGGTGAGCAACGACTATCCACAGATCACGCTCGATTTTTCCACCGAATGGACCAGCCACCACCGCCCCGGCGCGCCCGACCTCTACCCGGAGCGGCTGCGCGGCGAGATCGACGACGTCAACGTGGGTGTCTTCGCCGACGTGAACGCCGCCGTCTACCAGGCCGGGTTCGCGACCAAGCAGAGCGCGTACGACGACGCGTACCACCGGCTCTTCGCCATGCTGGACGCGCTTTCCGACCGGCTCGAAAGGCAGCGTTACCTCGTCGGCGACACGATCACCGAAGCGGACATCCGGTTGTTCACCACGCTCGTCCGATTCGACTCCGTCTACCACGGACACTTCAAGTGCAACCGGAACAAGCTGACCGAGCAGCCGGTGCTGTGGGCCTACGCCCGCGACCTCTTCCAAACGCCGGGTTTCGGTGACACCGTCGATTTCGACCACATCAAGCGGCATTACCACGAGGTGCACGAGCAGGTGAACCCGACGCGGATCGTCCCTTTGGGACCGGAGCTGTCCGGCTGGACGACGCCGCATCACCGGGAGCAGCTGGGCGGGCGCCCGTTCGGCGACGGCACGCCGCCGGGACCGCCGCCCGAGGACGAACGGATCGAGGACACGGATGGAGCCAATTCCTGAACGTACCGACGTCGTCGTGATCGGCGGCGGCATCATCGGGGTCAGCTGCGCGTACCGGCTCGCCGCCGCCGGGGTCTCGGTGCTGCTGCTCGAACGCGACACGCTGGGCGCGGGCTCGACGGCGAAGGCGGCGGGCGGGATCAGGTCGTCGTTCACCACACGCGTCAACATCGAGATCGGGCTGCGCGGGCTGGCCGAGTACGCCTCGTTCGCGCAGACGTACGGGACCGAGATCGACTTCCGCCGCGACGGTTACCTGTACCTGGTCACCGACCCCGCGGACCTGCCCGAGTTCGAGCACTGTGCCGCGTTGCAGAACTCCTACGGCGTCCGAAGCCGGCTCGTCGAGCCCGCCGAAGCGCGGCGGTTCTCCCCGCTGATCGACACCGAAGGCGTGGTCGCGGCGCTGTGGTCGCCGGACGACGCCAAGGCCACCCCGGACTCGGCGGTCCAGGGCTACGCGCGGGCCGCCCGCGGGCATGGCGCGGTGCTGAAGACCGGCGTCGAGGTCGTCGGGATCGAACGCGACGGCGACGAGATCACCGGCGTCCGGACCGGCGACGGTTTCGTGCGGACGAACGCGGTGGTCTGCGCGGCGGGCGCGTGGTCGGGACGGATCGGCGAGTTCGCCGGTGTCGACCTCCCGGTGCGGCCGTACCGGCGGCAGGTGGTGTTCACCGGACCGGTCGCGGACCTGCCCGAATCGGTGCCGCTGACCATCGAGATGCCCTCGGCCTTCTACTTCCACCGCGAGGGCCTCGGCCTGGCGATGTCCTTCTGCGACGGAGACGGCGACCCCGGCTTCGACACCCGGTACCAGCCGGGCGACTGGCTGCCGAAGCTCGCCGAGATCGCCGCCCGGCGGGTGCCCGCGGTGCTCGACGCGGGGATCCGCGGCGGGTGGGCCGGGCTGTACGAGGTCACGCCCGACCGCAACCAGATCGTGGGGGAAAGCGTCCACCTTTCGCGGTTCTTCTACGCGACCGGGTTTTCGGGACACGGGTTCCAGATGGGCCCCGCCGTGGGGGAGCTCGTCCGGGACCTCTACCTGGGGCGGGTCCCGGCCATCGACATCACCGGGCTCGACGTCCGCCGGTTCGCCGGCGACCGGGCCGTGACGAGGGAGCACAACATTGTCTGAGGACTTCGTCGAGATCACCACCACCGCCGAGCTGCGCGAGATCCTGCCGCCGCCACTGGAGCGCACCGCGAACAAGGCGCGCCCGAAGCTGCACGAAATGGACCGTCAGTGGCTCGCGGAGTCACCGTTCGTGCTCATCGCGACGTCGGCGGCGGACGGCACCTGCGACGTCTCGCCGAAGGGCGACCCCGCCGGGTTCACGCTGGTGCTGAGCGATACCCGGATCGCCATCCCGGAGCGGCCGGGCAACCGGCGCGCCGACGGTTTCCACAACGTGCTGTCGAACCCGCACGTCGGGCTGATCTACCTGATCCCCGGCCGCGGCGACACGCTGCGCGTCAACGGCCGCGCGCGGCTCGTGAGGGAGGCGCCGTTCTTCGACGACATGATCGTGAAGGGCAGCAGGCCGAAGCTCGCGCTGGTGGTGGACATCGACGAGGTCTTCCACCACTGCCAGAAGGCGTTCATGCGGTCGAAGCTCTGGTCGCCGGAGAGCTGGACGCCCGAGGCGATGCCTTCGCGCGCGGAGATCGCGAAGACCTTCGAGCGGCCGGAGGAGAGCATGGCCGACCTTGAGGCGTACTACGCGCCGGACCGGTACGCGGCCAGCCTGTACTGACCTCGTGAGTGGTAAGGATGGTTAGAACCGTCCTTAACCACTCACGAGGTCAGTGGCTGACGGTTGCTGGATCGTTGAACGATCTGGCACTATCGGCGGGGTGCCTTCACCCACCGGAGCCCAGCATCTGGCCGACGCGCTGACCGCTCTGGGGACCGAAGTCGTCTTCGGTCTCCCCGGGGTGCACAACCTGCCGTTATGGGAGGCGCTGGCCGATACGGACATCCGGCTCGTCGGGGTGCGGCATGAACAGACCGCCGGGTACGCGGCCGACGGATACGCCCGCGCGACGGGCAAGCTCGGCGTCGCGCTGGTGACCACGGGACCCGGCGCGGCGAACACGCTCGCCGCCGCCGGCGAGGCGATGGCTTCGGCCGCGCCCGTCCTGATCATCGCGACCGACATCCCGTCCACGCTGCGGCGGCCCGGCGTGGTCCGCGGAGTGCTGCACGAGACGTCGGACCAGCAGGCGATGTTCGCGCCGGTCACGAAGGCCGGGTTCACCGTCCCGAGCGCAGACCAGGTCGCCGCCACCCTCCACCGCGCGGCCCGGCTCGCGCTCCAGCCGCAGAGCGGGCCGGTCTACCTCGGCATCCCCACCGACTTCCTGTCGGAACGGACGCCGGCCCGCCGTCCGCCGAGGTCGCACGCCCGGCCGGCCGAGATCCCGGATCTCACCGAGGCCGAGGCGCTGCTCGCGGCCGCCGACAAGCCGCTGATCTGGGCGGGAGGCGGCGCGCTGCGCGCCGAGGCGGGCGAGGCGATCGGGAAGCTCGCCGAACGGCTGGCCGCTCCGGTGCTCACCACGTTCGGCGCGCGCGGGCTCCTGTCGGTCGACCACCCCTGTCTCGCCCCGAACCCGGTGCACGCGCCCGAGGTCGGCGCGCTGTGGGACGAGGCCGACGTCGTCCTCGCCATCGGCACCGACTTCGACGGGCTGATGACGCAGAACTGGCTGATGCCGCAGCCGAAGAAGCTCATCGCGATCAACGTCGACCCGGACGACGCGGCCAAGAACTACCAGCCGGACATCACGCTGGTCGGGGACGCCCGCGTGCTCACCGAGGCGCTGAAAGTCGAGGAACGGTCCGGGATCGCGGCGCTCGTCGGCAGGCTCGCCAAGGTCTCCGCCCGGGTCCGGCAGCGGATCAAGGAAGAGGAGCCGCAAGCCGCGGACCTCTTGTCCACTTTGGACGAAGTGCTGCCGCCCGACGCCGTCGTGGTCGCGGACATGTGCGTGGCCGGGTACTGGATCGGCGGGTTCCACCGCGTCCGGGCCCCGCGCAAGCTCGCGTACCCGATGGGCTGGGGCACGCTCGGCTACGGTTTCCCCGCCGCGCTCGGCGCGGGGGCCGCGGGCGGCGGCCGCGCGATCTGTGTCACCGGTGACGGTGGTTTCCTGTTCGGCTGCGGCGATCTCCACACGCTGGCGCAGGAACAGCTGCCGGTCACCACGATCGTCGTCGACGACGGCGGCTACGGGATGCTTCGCTACGACCAGGATCGCGCGGGGCTGCCGCGCCGTGGCGTCGACTGGGACAGCCCCGATTTCGTCGGCCTCGCGAGGTCTTTCGGCGTGCACGCGGACCGGGTCTCCGGATTCGGACGCGCGTTCCGGCGGCTGCTCGGTGAGTTCGTCGAGTCCGACGAACCGAACGTGCTGGTCGTCCGCGCGAAGATGGCGCCGCCGCTCAACACCTCGCCGCGGTGGTATCGCAAGGGGTCTTCGTGACCGGGCTCCGCGTCGGTGTGGACATCGGTGGCACGTTCACCGACCTCTGCGTCCTCGACGAGACCGGGGTCGTCGCCGTCGGCAAGGTGCTGACGACGCACGACGAACCCGCTCGCGCCGTCGAGGAAGGTCTCAAGAGGACACTCGCCGGTGCCGGGCTGGACGCGGGCGACGTCGAGCAGTTCGTGCACGGCACGACGCTGGTCACGAACGCGCTCATCGAACGTAAAGGGGCGCGCACGGCGCTGCTGGCGACCGCCGGTTTCCGTGACGTCCTGGAGATGCGGCGCGAACATCGCTACGAACTGTACGACCTGCTCATCGAATTGCCGACGCCGCTGGTCCCGCGTCACCTGCGCTTCGACGTCCCCGAGCGGATCCTCGCCGACGGGACAGTCCACAAAGGACTGGACGAGGAGTACGTCGCGCGGCTCGGTCGCGAGCTCGACGCTCGCGGGATCGACGCCGTGGCGATCTGTTTCCTGCACGCCTTCACCAATCCCGCGCACGAACGGCGAGCCGCCGAGGTGCTCGCGGACGTCGCGCCGAGGCTGCGGGTCGCGCTGTCGAGCGAGGTCGTCCCCGAGATCCGCGAGTTCGAACGCACGTCCACCACGGTCGCCAACGTCTACGTCCAGGACCTCACCGAACGCTATCTGCGTGACCTGGAACGGCGCCTGCACGAGGCCGGGGTGCGGCCGTCGCCGCACATCATGCTGTCCAACGGCGGCATCGCGACCGTCGACACGGCCGCGCGGTACCCGATCCGTATCCTCGAATCCGGTCCGGCGGGCGGGGCGCTGGCCGCGTCCGCGATCGGGTCCGCGGCCGGGATCGAGGATCTGCTGGCCTTCGACATGGGCGGCACCACGGCGAAACTGTGCATGATCTCCGGCGGCGCGCCACTGGTCACGCACGAGTTCGAAGTGGACCGGAAGTACCGGCTGCTGCCGGGATCCGGGCTGCCGGTCAAGGTCCCGGTCACCGACATGATCGAGATCGGCGTCGGCGGCGGCTCGATCGCCCGCATCGACGCGCTCGGCCTGCTCACCGTCGGCCCGGATTCGGCGGGGTCCGAGCCCGGCCCGGTCTGCTACGGGCGCGGCGGCACCGAGCCCACCGTGACCGACGCCGACCTCGTGCTCGGCTACCTGGATCCCGGGTATTTCCTCGGCGGCGGAATGACTTTGGACGCCGAGGGCGCGCGAGAGGCGATCCGCTCGAAGATCGCCGGACCGCTCGGCGTCAGCGTCGAAGAGGCCGCTTGGGGCATCCACACCAGCGTCAACGAGGACATGGCCAACGCCGCCCGCGTCCACGCCGTCGAGCGCGGCAAGGATCCGGCGAAGCTGCCGATGTTCACCTTCGGCGGCGCCGGACCGGTGCACGGGGTCGGCGTCGCGCGCGCACTCGGCGCACCCGAAGTGGTCGCCCCGCCGGCGGCCGGGGTGCTGAGCGCGGCGGGATTCCTCACCGCGCCGCTGGCCTTCGACTTCGTGCGCTCCGCTCGTTCGGCGGTTCTCGATCTCTCGTGGGAACAGGTCGACGCCTTGTTCGCCGAGATGGAGGCCGAAGGCAGGGAACTGCTGGAGAAGTCCGGTGTGGACGGTGCTCGGGTGACGCATCGCCGGATCGCCGAGATGAGGTACTCCGGACAGGGCTATGAGATCCGCGTGCCGGTCGAGCCGGGGAAGTGGCCGGAGTCGCTGGTCGACGCGTTCACCGCGACCTATCGGACGCTGTACCGGCGGATCGGGCCGGACGTCGGAGTCGAGGTGCTCAACTGGCGCGTCGTTTCCAGCGGTCCGGCACCCGAAGTCACATTGAAACTCGCGGGCGCCGAGGCGGAAGGCGACGCGCGCAAGGGAACTCGTCCGGCGTACTTTCCCGCCGAGGGTGGCTTTGTCGACACGGCGGTGTTCGACCGGTACCGGCTCAAACCAGGCGATCGCGTCGAGGGACCGGCCATCGTGGAGGAGCGAGAGTCCACTGTGGTCGTTCCTCCGGATGCTCACTGCGTGGTCGGCGAAGACGCCAGTCTGGTGGTGACGGTGTGAGCGTGGACCCGATCCTGGTGGGAGTGCTGGGAAACCGGCTGCACTCGATCCTGGCCGAACAGCAGAACGCCCTCGTCAACACGGCATTCTCGTCCGTAGTGCGGGAATCACTGGACCTCGCCTGCGCGGTGTTCGACTCGCGCGGCGAGATGATCGGCCAGTCCGTCGGCGGAACCCCCGGCCACATCAACGCGATGGCGACCGGGATGCGGCACTTCGTCGCCGCGTACCCGCCGGAGACCCTGGAACCCGGCGACGTCCTGCTCACCAACGATCCTTGGCAGACGGCCGGGCAGATCAACGACATCACCGTCGCGACGCCGGTGTTCCTGCGGGGACGGCTGGTCGCGTGGTTCGCTTCCTGTTGCCACGCCCCGGACATCGGCGGACGGCTGGTCTCGGCCGAGGCCACCGAGGTGTTCGAAGAGGGCCTGCGCCTGCCGATCATGAAGTTCCTGCGCGCGGGCGAGGTCAACGCGGATCTCGAACTGCTGATCCGCGCGAACGTCCGCACCCCGGAGGAGACCATCGGCGATCTGTACGCGCAGGTCACCGGGAACGAGGTCGGCGCCGCGAGTCTGGTGCGGCTGCTGGAGGAATTCGCTCTCGACACCCTCGACGACGTCGCCGCGGAGATCATGAACCGGTCCGAGCGCGCGCTGCGGGACGCGCTGGCGAAACTACCGGACGGCACCTACACCAGCGAATTGGCGACCGACGGGTTCGACGACGAGGAAGTCGTCCTCAAGGTCACCGTGACCATCGACGGCGACGAGATCCACCTCGACTTCGCCGGGTCTTCGCCGCAGAGCCGTCGTGGGATCAACGTCGTCCTGAACTACACCAGGGCGTATGCCTCGTTCGCGGTCAAGGCGGCCATTTCGCCGGAAGTGCCGCACAACGCGGGTTCGTTCCGGCCGGTGCACGTCACCGCGCCGGAGGGATCGGTGCTCAACTGCACGCCGCCCGCGCCGGTCGCGTCGCGGCATCTGATCGGGCACTTCCTGCCCTCGCTGCTGATCACCGCGCTGCGAGAAGCTTTGCCAGGCAACGCTTTGGCGCACAGCGCGGACGCGTTGTGGATGACGATCTGGCGCGGCACCGACGCCGAAGGCCGCGAGTTCATGCTCAACGTCTTCCAGACCGGCGGAATCGGCGCACGGTCCACAAAGGATGGTCTCAGCACCACCGGATTCCCGAGCGGGTTGCGGTCGACGCCGACGGAGGTCATCGAGACGATGGCCCCGCTGATCCAGGGCGAGCGAGTGCTGCGCTCGGACTCCGGTGGTGCCGGGAAGTGGCGTGGCGGCCTGGGCCAGTGCACCACGATGGCGGCGCGCGGCGAGATTTCCTGGAGTGTCAACGGGAACGTCGATCGCGTGCTTCGCCCTGCGTCCGGTGTGGACTCGGGGCATGATGGAGCCGTCGGCCGTTTCGAGCTGACTCGTGGCCCGTTGCCATCGAAGAGCAGGGTGGACTTGAAGCCGTTCGACGTGGTGGACGTGTTCCTCCCGGGCGGCGGTGGTTACGGCGACCCGTTCGAGCGGGATCCGGAGGCCGTGCTCGCCGACGTCGTCGACAGGTACATCACGCCGAGAGCGGCGCGTGAACTTTACGGCGTCGAAGTCACCTACCACGGAGATCCCGAGGCGCTCGTGCGGCTTCCGGAGGACTACACGGCGGTTTCGCTGAGAGGGAGGAAATGAGCATGGGCCGGCTGGCAGGCAAGGTCGCGGTGGTCTTCGGTGGGGCGAGGGGCATCGGGCTCGCCACCGTGAAGGAGTTCGTCGCCGAAGGCGCGACCGTGTTCTCCAGCGACATCCGCGAAACCGCCGAAACGGTCGAGGGCGCCGCGCACTCCCTTGTGGACGCCACCGACGAAGACCAGGTCGACGAGTTCGTGCGCGGAGTGCTCGCCGAAACCGGCGGCCGGATCGACGTGCTGTTCAACAACGTCGGCATCCACCTCGGGAAACCCCTGTCCGACACGACACTGGCGGAGTTCGACAACATCTTCGCGCTGAACGTGCGGGCGGCCTTCCTCGGCACGCGCGCGGTGCTGCCGCACATGATCGCGAACAAGGCGGGCAGCATCATCACGACGTCGTCCAACGGCGGGGTGATGGGCCGCCCCGCCGACCCGGTGTACAACGCGACCAAGCACGCGCTGGTCGGCCTGACGAAGTCGATCGCCGTCGCGCACGCGCACCAGGGGATCCGCGCGAACACGGTCAACCCGGGCGCCATCGACACCGACATGCTGCGCGGCACGCTCATGTCACCGGAGGATTTCGAAGCCAAGCAACACCAGTTGACCGCGAGCACGCCCGCCGGACGGGTCGGCGAGGCTTGGGAGGTCGCGAAGGCCGTCGTCTTCCTGGCCAGCGACGAATCGCGGTTCGTCAACGGCGTCGCGCTCCCGATCGACGGCGGCAAGGCGGCGGGCGCCATGCCCGGGAACCGGTACAGTCTCGACTTCGAACTCGGTGTCAGGTAACGCCATGCCCACTCCTGCCGCCGAGGAGGCGCTGGCTCGCGACAGACCTTTGCTCGAACGGAGCGGGACCGCGGAACGGGTCGCGGAGATCCTGCGGCAGCGCATCACGGAAGGCGTCTTCCCGCCGGGGTCGAGGCTTTCCGAACCGTCGATCAGCGCCGCGCTGGGTGTTTCGCGCAACACGCTGCGCGAGTCCTTCCAACTGCTGGCGCACGAACGGCTCGCGGTGCACGAGCTCAACCGCGGCGTGTTCGTGCGCGAGCTGACCGCGCAGGACATCTCGGATCTCTACGTGATGCGGCGGGTCACCGAATGCGGTGCGCTACGGCGCGCGGCCGAACTGTCCACTGTGGATCTTTCCGCCGTCGCGGCCGCGGTGCGGGAAGGCCGGGCGGCGGCCGACGAAGGCGACTGGCAGACCGTCGGGACCGCGAGTATCGCGTTCCACCAGGCTGTCGGCGATCTGGCGGGCAGCGAGCGGGTCAGCACGACGATGCGCCAGGTGCTGGCGGAGACGCGGCTTTTCTTCGTGCTGGCGGAGAACACGCGTGCGTTCTTCGAACCGTTCCTGGCGCGGCACGAGCGGATCGTGCGGGACCTGGAGCGAGGACGGTTCGGGCCGGCGGAGACGGCGCTGGAGAAATACCTGCGGGATGCGGAGAAGCAGCTTCTGGCCGCTTACGAGCGGCGGGGTGCGTGAGGTGGTGCTGGGCCGCTTCCGGGCCGAAGACGTAACTCACGTGCTTGGGCGCGGAACTTGCGTGCTTGGGCGCGGAACTCGCGTGCTTGAGTACGGAACTCGGGTGTGCGGTGTCTGATCACGTGAGATCCGGCTCTGGTCACGCGAGATCCGCGCCCAAGCACGCGAGATCCGGCTCTGATCACGTGAGTTCGCCGTCCGATCACGCGAGATCGCTCGTCCCGCCCGAGCCCGCCATTCCTCCCCGGGACGCCATGAAAGGTCCTTTCCTTGCAAAATTTGCAAGGAAAGGACCTTTCATAGCGCGCGCGGAGGGGGTCAGCAGGTCAGGGAGGCACCGGCCCAGTCCGCGTGGTCGGAATCGACCCCGTCGCCGCCGTCCGTGACGACCAGGTCCAGCACCTGCACCCCGCTCAACGGCGCGGAAAGCTGCTGGGCGGCCTGACCGCGCCTGAGCACACCGGTGTTCGCCAGCCGCTTGCCGTCGCCGAGGACCTCGAAGGCCACGCTGCCTCCGGCCTTCTCGTCGTCGACTCCGGCAGAAGACGCGAACGACGAGCATCCGCCGCCGAGGTAGATCCGGACCTTCGACGTCGCGTGGACGCCTAGCCCATCGTCGTAGGTCACCCCGCCGATGCTCATCCGGCGGCCGTCACCGGCGTCCGATTCACCGTTGCTGGTCCCGCGCTCCACCGGCCCGTAGCCGTTTTCCGCGATCATGAACGCCGCCTTCGACAGCGCGCTCGTCCCGGCTGCCGGGGCTTTCACCAGGGGAGCGCTTCCGCTCGCGGTCAACGTCCGCGTGCCCGAGGACGTCCGGTAGTCGATCCGCCCGGAGACGTCGACGCGGTCACCGGAGGGGGACGACGGGCGCACGGTCCAGCTCTGTTCCCACGACTTCCCCGGCGCGACGGCGGGGACCCGCACCTCTGTCCGGCCGTCCGGCTTCCAGCCCGCCCCGACGGTCAGCTTCACCGTGCCCGAACGCACCGGAGTACGGCCGTCGTTGAACACCTTGAGCGTCGTGGTGAACGGCTTGTCGATCGCGACGTATCCGGGTGACTGCAAGGAAAGCGTCGTATGCGGAGCGACGTCCGGCCGGTTCGACGGCCAGACGCGGAACGTCGCCGATCCGTGGCCCGGCAATCCGGCCCGCAGCGTTCCGGCGGACTCGGTCTCGCCGCCGGTCCACAGATCCCGGACCCGGTAGCCGGAGGCGGCCGGGGCACCGATCTCCCCGGCGGTGGTGGACACGGTCGCCGGGGCACCGCCGCGGTTGAACAGCACGACGACCTTCGACCCGTCGGACATCGGCTTGGCCCAGACCTCGGTGTCACCGTCGTCGCGGACCTTGTGGCCCTGCTTGCCGCCCCAATCCTGGTTGACCGCGAGAAGATCCTTGTTCAGCAGGATCTTCTTGGTCGCTTCGGACATCGAGCGCAGGTCGTTGCCCGCCAGCAGCGGGGCGTTGAGCAGTGACCAGAGCGCGAAGTGGGAGCGGTATTCCGTGTCGGTCATGCCGCTGTTGCCGACTTCGAGCATGTCCGGATCGTTCCAGCCGCCCGGTCCGGAGTAGGCCTCCAGGCCGACCTGCTGGTCGATGATGTCCGTCATGCTCTTCCAGGTGTCGCTGATGTCGCCGGTGGTGCGCCACAGCTGCGCCCCGGCGTTCTTGCCCCATTCCCAGGGCTTGTTCTGGCCCCATTCGCACAGGGCGTAGAGGATCGGGCGGCCCACTTTCTTCAGTGCCTCGCCCATTTTCGTGTAGCGCTCCAGCGCGGGGCGGCCCTGGTTGTTGCAGTTGTCGTATTTGAGGTAGTCGACGCCCCAATCCGCGAACGTTTGAGCATCGGCGTCTTCGTGGTCGAGCGAACCCGGCATGGTCCGCGCGCAGGTTTCCGTGCCGGCGCTGGTGTAGATCCCGAGCTTCAGGCCCTTGCCGTGGACGTAGTCGGCCAAGGCCTTGATACCGCTGGGGAATCGGGTCCGGTGTGGTTCGTACTTCCCGTCGGGTGTCCGGTTCTTTTCGGCCCAGCAGTCGTCGACGTTGACGTACTGGTAGCCCGCGGCCTTCATCCCGGACGACACCATGGCGTCGGCGGTTTCCCTGATCAGCTGTTCGTTGATGTCGCAGCCGAACTTGTTCCAGCTGTTCCAGCCCATCGGCGGGGTCGAGACCGGGGGCGGTTGGCTTTCGGTGGCCGCCGCCGGAACGGCGCAGAGGGCGGTGAGGGTGCAAGCAGCGACGAGCGCGCCAGCGAGACGACGCATAGGTTCCTCCCAGAATGCCCAACTCTGAACAAACTTGCTCATAAAGCAACAGGACGGGCTGGTGCCGGTCAAGGGCCGTTGGGATGGTGTTGGAAAATCACCGGAAGGTTGCGCCACCAGACCGGCGAGGTTCACCGGGCGAACTGTGCACGATGGAGTGTTCGCGTCACGGCCGGATCCGGGTGAGGATGGGGGCACGAGCACGAGGAGGAAGATCATGGTTTCGTCGGCGTCCGCGCGCAATCCGCTGTGGCACCCCTTCGCGGACATGGGAGCGGTCGACGGTGACCGGCTCGTCATCACCCGCGGTGAGGGTTCCTACGTCTGGGACGACGAGGGGAAGCGGTATTTCGACGCGACCGCGTCGCTCTGGTACGCGAACTTCGGGCACGGGCGCGAGGAGATCGCGCGGGCCGTCGCGGACCAGTTGCGGACGCTCGATTCGTACAACCTGTTCGGCTACAACGCCAACGAGCCCGCGCTGAAGCTCGCGGAACGGGTCTCCGCGCTGACGCCGGAGCCGGGTTCGAAGGTGTTCTTCGGTTCGGGCGGCGGCGACGTCGTCGACACGGCCGTCAAGATCGCCCGCTCGTACTTCGCGCACACCGGGCGCTCGGAGAAGGTGCACGTCATCGGGCGGGTGCAGGGGTATCACGGCACGCACGGGTTCGGCACGGCCGTCGGCGGCATCGCGGCCAACGCGGCGGATTTCGGGCCGCTGCCGGGTGACATCTCGCACGTGCCCTACGACAGCGCCGAAGCGCTCGAAGCGGAGATCCTGCGGGTCGGCCCGGAGCGGGTCGCGGCGTTCTTCTGCGAACCGGTGATCGGCGCGGGCGGGGTCCTGCTGCCGCCGGACGGGTACATCGAAACGGTCGCCGAGATCTGCCGCAAGCACGACGTGCTGTTCGTCGCGGACTGCGTGATCGCCGCGTTCGGGCGGCTGGGGACCTGGTTCGGGATCGACCGCTGGGCCGTGAAACCGGACATGATCACGACCGCGAAGGGCATCACCGGCGGGACGATCCCGCTGGGCGCGCTGATCGTCGCGCCGAGGGTGGCCGAGCCGTTCTTCACCGGCGAGCCGGGCGCGCCGGTGCTGCGGCACGGCGCGACCTACGCGGGGCATCCGGTCGCGTGCGCCGCGGGCAACGCGACGCTGGACATCTACGAACGGGACGGGCTCATCCCACGGGGGCGGGAGCTGGAGAAGCCGCTGGCCGACGCGCTTTCCGGACTGGTCTCGCATCCGCTGGTCGCCGAGGTCCGGGCCGGGCTGGGCTTCCTCGCCGCGGTCGAACTGAAGGCCGACGTCGTCGCGGCGAACCCCGGCGCGGCGAACCGGCTCCAGCGGCTGGCGCGGGACGAAGGCGTCCTGGTGCGGAACCTGGCCAAGGGGATCGCGGTCTCGCCGCCGCTGATCGCCGGAGAGGCCGAACTGGACCAGCTCGCGACAGCGCTGCCGCGCGCTCTGGACAAGCTCGTCTAGCCGGCTTCGGCCGCGGAACCGCTCTCGTGCTCGCCGAGGAAACCGGCGATCTGTTCGAGGGCGTCCGCGGCTTCGGGCAGGAACGACCAGAACAGGTGGAAGACGTGCGTGCTGACCGGATACAGGTCGAAGCGCACGTCGAGCCCCTGCTCACGGGCCTGGTCGACGAAGCGGCGCGTCTCGGGCAGGGTCACGTCTTCGGTGCCCGACTGGACGAGCAGCGGCGGCAACCCGGACAGGTCGGCCTCGAAGATGTTCAGCAAAGGATCCGTCGGCGGGTGATCGCGGACGTAGAGCGAGAACCAGCGCGCGACCGGGGTTCCGCCCTCCGGCGGATCCAGCACGTCCACCACCGGGCACATCAGGACCACTTTGCCGGGTTGGGGCAAGCCTTCCTGTTTCACCTTGAGCAGCAGAGAGATGACCAGGCCGCCGCCTGCCGAGTCGCCGCTGACGGTCAGCTGCCCCGGCGCGTCGCCCTGGCCGAGCAGCCAGCGGTAGGCGCGGAGCGCGTCCTCCAGCGCGGCGGGGAAGGGATGCTCCGGGGCGAGCCGGTAGTCGGGCACCAGGACGGCGGCGCCGGTCGCCGCCGCCAGCGCCCCCGCCAGCGGGCGGTAACCGAAGGCCGAGCCCGCGATGTAGCCGCCTCCGTGCAGATGCAGCACGCTCGGCCGGCGCCCCGGCCCGGGTGCGACCACCAGTGAGGACACGCCGTCCGTCTGGACCGGCCGCACCACGGTCCCTTCCGGGACGGGGAGCTGCGCGTTGAAGGCTTCGAAAGCCTCGCGCATCGCCGCGAGACCGCTTCCGCCGTCCTCGACCACCGAATTCCACAGCTGGGTGACCCGCGCGTTCACCTCGCCGCCGACGGATCGGGTGAGGGTGATCGCGTCGTCCATGTCGGACAGCAGCGGGAGCGAGGCACCGAGCAGTGCCTCGCCGGCGAGGGTCAGTTCGACGCGGTGGGTCGAGCGGCGCAGCAGCTGACAACCGATCAGCTGCTCCAGCGCCTTGATCTGGCGGCTGAGGGCGGGCTGGGAGACGAACAGCCGGTTCGCGGCACGACTGAAGTTGAGTTCGTCGGCGACCGCGACGAACGCCCGCAGATGCTTGAGCTCGATCGCGTCGGCGGCCGAAGGCATGCCCAGCAGCCGCGGCCCGGCGGGACGTTCGGACATGGCGTCGAGTATCCCCGTCCGCTCCGTCCGCGGTGATGCGTTCCGCGCAAGAAGGTGATGCGGGATCGGTCTTTCCCTTCCCCCGCCCGCCCGTGACAAGGTTGGCCATGGCCGAAACAGCAGGTCAGCGCGTTGCCGAGTTGCGCATGCGGGACGGCGTCGCGCGGGTGCACTGGCCTTCCGGGCAGCGTGCCGCGGCGCCGTTGGTGCTGTGGTTCGCCCCGGACGGGGCAGGCGCCGAACGGGTCGCGGGCTGCGGGGCGGTGGTGATCGCCGCCGGACTGCCCGCGTTCCCGGCGGCGCGGGCCGTCCTGGAGTGGGCGGCGGCGCATCCCCGGAGCCTGGGGGCCTGCCCGGGACCGGTGCTGGTCGCGGGTGAAGGACCGGGAGCCGACCTGGCCGCGCGCGTCGCGAAGTACGCGAGAGAGCAGGGCTGGCCGCCGGTCCGCGAGGTGGACGGCGGTCCCGGGGGTATCGCCGCCCACCTGGAGAAAACCCGACGAATCGTGGAGGAATGAACATGAACAAGGTCTTCACCGGCCTCGCCGTCTCGGTGGACGGCTTCATCAGCGGAAAGCTGCCCGAGGGAGCCGACGAGTTCGGAAGCGGGCTCGGCGACGCGCCGACGCTGTTCGACTGGTACTTCGACGGCGACACCCCGAGCGAGGTGTTCGACGGCTTCAAACTGAGCGAACCGAGCGCGCGGTTCTTCGACACCATCGCGAGCCGGATCGGCGCGATCGTCGTCGGGCGCACCACCTACGAGCACTCCGGCCGTTTCGGCGGTGGAAGTCCGCATCCGACGGCGCCGATGGTCCTCGTCAGCCATTGTCCCGTGCCCGAAGCGAGTGGCCGGCAGACCGTGATCACCACCGGTGTCGAGGACGCCATCGTCGCGGCGCGCGAGATCGCCGGGACCAAGGACGTCGGCCTGATGGGCGGCGGTCTGGTCACCTCCGCGCTGGCCGCGGGGCTGGTCGACGAGGTGATCCTCCACCAGGTGCCCCTCCTGCTCGGCCGGGGCAGGAGATTCTTCAACGAACTCCCGGAACACGTCGAACTCCGTCTGCTGCAAGCGATCCCGGCTCCGGGCGTGACCCACCTTCACTACGGTGTCGGCCGATGATCCTCGTCACCGGCGGGCTGGGCATGATCGGCGCCCACACCGCCCGCGCGCTCACCGACCTCGGCCACGACGTCGTGGTCACGGCTCATCGCCGCACCGAGGTCCCGTCGTTCCTCGAAGGCAAGGTGACCGTCGAACCCCTCGACGTCACCGATCGGGACGCCTTCCTGGCGCTCGCCGATCGCCACGACATCGGGGACATCGTCCACCTCGCCGGAACGATCCCCGGAGCGGACCCGGTCGGCTTCTTCCGCACGGACACCACCGCCCTGCTCAACGCGCTGGACGCCGCGCGCGCCTGGGGCGTCCGCAGATTCGCCGTCGCCGGCAGCCTCGGTGTCTACATCGGACAGACGGTTTCCCCTTGGCACGAGGAACTCGCCTTGCCGTCGGTGGAACTTCCTCATCTGATCATCGCCTTCAAGAAAGCGGTGGAGGCGCTGACGGTGCACGCCCTCGCGGGCAGCGGGGTCCAGCCGGTCGTGCTCCGGATCGGGAGTGTCTGGGGTCCGTTGATGGATCCGGAATCGCCGTTCAACCCCATTCCGCCGTACATCAGCGCCGTCCTCCGCGGCGAGAGGCCGTCGCCGCTGCTCGCCGATGACGGTGGCGACAGCTGCTACGCGCCTGACGCGGGGCGTGCGATCGCCTTGCTCATGACCGCTGAGAAGCTGCGGCACAGCACTTACAACGTGTCCCGCGGGCGGCCGTCGCTCAACCGCGAACTCGCGGGAGCGCTGGAGGCTGTCATCCCCGGGCTTCGGCTGGACCTCCGGCCGGGAGGGGAGACCGGACCGCATCTCGACATCTCCCGGCTCGCCGAGGAGACCGGCTTCGAGCCGGCTTTCGACGTCGCGGCGGCCGTCGCGGACTATGTCGCGTGGCGGGGGAGCAACTCGCGGTGAGCGCGGGTGGAGGGTGTGTGACGGGGGAGGATTTCGGACGTTGAGTGTCCGGATTCTTCCCCGCTCGGCTCCCGGCCGGATCAGAAGAAGCAGGGCTTTCGCGGCCCGGCCTGAACTGGTCCGAGGGAGCAGATCGCGACTTCGACCGTCCACATGAGACACCCCTTCCAGTCGGAACGCCCGTTTTGGGCACTTTGTGTGGCTTTGTGAAGGAGTCGTGAGTGATAAAGATGGTTAGAACCCTCTTTATCACTCACGACCCCACGCAGAACAGCCCATACGGGCATGAATCGGACGCTGAATCGCCGCTAAGTGTCCCATGTGGACACTCGGGTCGTGCCCGGCCCGTCGGCCAGTCCGAACCCTGCCCTCAAGGTAGCGAAGAAGGGGTCTTTCGTGGCGGATTCCGCCACGAAAGACCCCTTCAGGTCACACCCCGCGATCCGGCACCGAATCGCGGGGCCTGACGCGCACGAGGGCCGCGCGCTCGGTCATGAAGGGAACAGCCGACGGGACCAGGTCCCTTCATGACACCCCCAGTGGCGGACCCCCGTGGGCCCGCCTCAGGAGAGGCAGAGTTCGTTGCCCTCCGGGTCCGCGATCGTGATCCACTCGGTGGGCCCCTGTTTGCCGCGGTGCAGGAACGTCGCGCCGTTGGCGGTCAGCCGTTCGAGTTCGGCCTCGATCTTGTCCGCGCCCATCCGGATGTCGAGATGCAGGCGGTTCTTCACCGTCTTCCCCTCGGGCACCAGCTGGAAGAGGAACCGCTGCTTGGTCTCGGGGTGGACGATCGCCGCGCCGTCCTTCCAGACCAGGGCACCCTTGTGCGTGGTCGTCGCCTCTTCCTGGGCATACCCTTCCGCGACCATCTCGCGGATGAACTCCTCGTTGCTCCGCTCGACCTGCCAGCCGAGCATCTCGGCCCACCAGTCGGCGAGGTCGTGCGGGCGAGCGGAGTCCACGGTCACCTGGAAGTCATACGCCATACCGGCACATTAACGACCCGCCCCGACAATTCCGGGCGCTCATGCCCGCTGACCACGGTGAACCGCCATTTGTCGACCCCGCCGCCCATGATCTCGGCGTAGCGCCGGGCGCCGTCAGCGTTGGCGAAGCGCACCTGCTGACCGTTGGTGAGATGGGTGATCTTGACCGCCATCCGTGCCTCCCTGAAGTCCGGTGCCGGCCCGCGGAGCTTCCCCCTCCGGGGCCGGCGCGGACAGTAGAACACACGTTCGACTGCGGCGGCCAATCAGACCCCCCGCGCGGGTCATCTCCGCATGGTCACCCGCGGCCACGCGTCCAGCCCGCGGGCGATTTCGCGGGCCCGGACGGCTCGCAGCCCCTCGGTCAGAGCCTCCTCGTCGAGGATCTCGAAGCCGAGCCGGGAGTAGTACGGCGCGTTCCACGGCACCTCGGCGTACGTCGTCAGCGTCAGCCCCGCGAGACCTTCGCGCGCGGCCCACTCCGCGACGTGCTCGATCAGCCGCCGTCCGAGGCCGCGCCGCGCGTGAGCCGGGTGGACGGACACCTGCTCGATGTGGCCGTGGCCGTCGACGACCTCGGCGAGCAGGTACGCCACCGGACCGTCGCCGGCGTCGTACACCCAGGCGTGGCCCGCGTTCCGGAAGCCTGCGAGGTCCTCGATCGACGGCGGGTCGTCGTCGGCGATCGCGGCCATGCCGAGCGCGCGGAACGGTTCGCCCGCCGCGCACTCGATGTCTTGGAGCGCGGGCAGGTCCTCGGGTGCGGCGAGTCGGATCACGGATCGAGTTCTACCCCTTCGCGGCGCGCGAACGCGCGCGAATTAGAGGGAGAACGACGAAACGGCGCGGTGGATCCGGCTCGCGTACGACTGGAGCGTGACGATGGCGGCCCGTTTGGCGTCGTCGCTGATCCGGGTCGCCGGGGCGGCCAGGGTCAGCACCGCCGGCCGGTGCCCGGTGCTCGGGATCGGCACCGAGCACGACCAGACTCCTTCGTCCAGTTCGCCCCAGCTGACCGAATACCGGTTCGCCCCGGCGCGTTTGACCTCTTCCCGCACGCTCGGGCCGCGGCGCTGGACGATCGACGAGAGCCGCCTCTCGCGTTCGCCCTCCGGCAGCATGGCGAGCAGCATCTTGCCCGACGCGCCGGAGCCGAGCGGGACGGAATGGCCCGGCTGGAACGTGAACCGCATCGCGCGTTCGCATTCGACCCGGTCCGCGCAGACCGCGGAATCGCCGAAATGCTGGAACAGCAACACGGTCTCGCCGAGATCGCGTGCCGCTTCCTCCATCGCCGGACGGGCCAGCCGGGCGAGGTCGTTCGCCAGTTGCGCGGCCCGGGCCAGTGGCATCACCTGGCTTGTCACGTGATAGCGACCGGTCTTTCCCTCCTCCAGGAGTTGAAGTTCCTTCAGCAGCGCGACATAGCGGTATGTCGTGGCCACCGGGGTGCCGATCCTCGCTGCGAGTTCGGCGACACTCGCGTCCCAACGGCGTTCCGAAAAGGAGAGCAGCAGCTGGAGTACCTTGCGTGAGCTGCTGGCGCCGGGGGTGCGTTTCGGGGGAGCGGTGTCCAGGGATCGTGCGGCAGGTGTCATCTCGACCTCTCGCCGGGGCAATCACAAAGAGTCAAGAATGTAGCACATTGTGTGAAATGCGGGCCAGGGACTTTGGTCCACGAACAAGCGGACTTCTTGCTAGCTTCGGACGATGGAAAAGCCATTGGCGGGCAAGATCGCGTTGGTCGCCGGGGCGACCCGCGGGGCCGGGCGGGGAATAGCGGTCCAGCTGGGTGCCGCCGGCGCGACAGTTTACGTGACCGGCCGGAGTACCGGTTCCCGGAGATCGGAAATGAATCGTCCGGAGACGATCGAGGAGACCGCCGCACTCGTCGACGAAGCGGGCGGGCACGGGATCGCGATCGCCGTCGACCATTTGGTGGCCGACGAGGTCCGCGAACTGGTGGAACGGATCGACGCCGAACAGGGCGCGCTGGACGTCCTGGTCAACGACATCTACGGCGCGCCCATCGAATGGGACAAGACCGTCTGGGAGTCCACTTTGGACACCGGGTTGCGGACGCTGCGGCTCGCTGTCGACACCCATGCCATCACCAGTCATTTCGCGCTCCCGCTCATGATCAGGAAGCCGGGAGGGCTGGTCGTCGAAGTCAACGACGGGACCACCGAATACAACTCGGGAAACTACCGCGTTTCCTTCTTCTACGACCTTGCCAAGACCGCGGTGAACCGGATGGCGTTCGCGCTCGCCCACGAATTGGCGCCACACGGCGGTACCGCTGTCGCGGTCACCCCTGGCTGGTTGCGGTCCGAAGCGATGCTCGACGCTTATCAGGTCACCGAAGAGAATTGGCGCGATGCCACGAAGGTGCAGCCCCATTTCGCCATTTCTGAAAGCCCGGCGTTCGTCGGGAGAGCGGTCGCGGCGCTGGCCGGTGACGGGGAAGTCGCCCGCTGGAACGGGAAGTCGGTGTCCAGCGGTGAATTGGCGCTGGAATACGGATTCACCGACCTCGACGGCAGCCGTCCCGAGTGCTGGCGCTATCTCGTCGAGGTCCAGGATCCCGGGAAACCGGCGGACGTCACCGGCTACCGCTGAGCCTCCCGTCGCAGGAACGGCGTGAGCAAGCCGGGCGCGGCCTGCTCCGCCGTCGCCAGCCCGGCCGATTCGCCGACGTCGACCACCTGATAACCGCCCCGGCCCGCCGCGATCGGGGCGGTCACGGTGATCAGGCCGGCGCGACGCTGGAAGAACGAGCGGCTGACGACGATCCCGGTGACCCCTTCGCGCCGGATCGCCACCGTCGCGCGCGCCAGCGAACCGGAACGGCTGACCAGGTAGCGCCCGACGATCGCGTGGCCGAGATTGCGGTAGGCGTCCCAGCCCACGAGCGCGGCGAACGGCACCAGGGCGAGCGCGACCTGCCACATCCACGCCGGCAGGAAGTCGATCCAGTACAGGCCGAACAGCACCGCCGCCAGGATCAGCACGCCACCGACCGTCCGGGTGAGCCGCCGGGTCAAGGCCCGTCGCGGATGCCGGTCCAGCGGCACGGTCGCCGGGTCGAAGTTCTCCCGCAGCACCTCGGCCGCGATCTCGTGGACCCGGCCGACGGGCGCGGGCGGGAGCAGGAGCCCGCCGCCTTTGTCCCCGCCTTTGCCCTCGCGCAGCCCGCCCGCGATCGCGGTGAGCCGTGCTCCGCCCGCGATCCGCAGCGGCAACGGTTCCTTGATCTCGACGCCGCGCAGCCGCTCTTCTTCGATGGACACCGAACGCGTGGTGATCAGCCCGCGCCGGACGTGCAGGGTGCCTTCGGTTTCACGGGTGAGCTTGAAGTTCCAGAACGAGAGCACGTAGCCGCCGACGGACAGCAGCGAGACGACCACCAGCAGGGCGACCGCCGCGACGACCACGATCAGCCACAGCGCGGTGTTCGCCAGACCGTCCATGAGGTCGCGAAGCGGCCCGACGTTCTCCGGGTCGATGTTCAGCTGGTGCGCGAAATGCCAGACGGCGGCGAACACCGCGCCCACCACGGCGAGCCCGGACAGGGTGAACGGCGCGTACCGCACCCACTTCCGGTCGACCTCCGCGACGACCTGCTCCGGCGGCGGCGCGGCCTCGGCTTCCGAGGCGACCTCCTTGCGGTGCAGGAGAGCGGTGCGCAGCCGGTGCGCCTCGGTCTCACTGACGGCGTCGAGCACCAGTTGGTCGCTGCTCGAGACCGCCGAATGCCGCCCGGTGCCGATGCGGACGGCGCTGAGCGAGAACAGGCGGTGCTTCGGCTCGGAGGTGACGTCGACCGTGCGGATCCGGTCCAGCGGGATCGCGCGATGCTTGCGCAGCAACAGGCCCGTGGTCCACTCCACCTGGCCTTCGGCGATGCGGTAACGCGAAGTGAGCACGTGCGAGATCCCGACGCACACGGTCAGCGCGGTGACGCCGAGCCCGATCCACTCCCAGCCGTTGCCGCGGCCGAGGAGCACCGTCCCGATCAGCACCGGCAGCGATTTGACGACGTCGAGCACCGGGCGGATCAGCAGCATCCGGCGGTCGAGGCGGTGCCATTGGCCGACTTCGACGTCCGGCGGTGCCTCGGTGCTCATGTCGCGTCACCCGGAGTGGCTTGAGTGGTCTTCGTGAGCGAAGCGGCCAGCGCCAGGGCGTCGGCGTGGTCGAGACCGGAGATCTTGACCGGACCCGCGGCCGACGCCGTCGTCACGGTGAGTTTCGCCAGCTTGAACAGCTGCTCGACCGGGTCGCGTTCGATGTCGACGGTCTGGATCCGCGAGATCGGCGCGATCCGCCAGTCCTGCTTGAGCCAGCCTTCCTGGGTGTACACGGCCTCGCCGGTGACCTCCCAGCGGTGGATCCGGTAGCGCCACTGCGGCATGACCAGCAGATGCAGTGGCGCGAGCACGCAGGAGATCGTCAGCGTCACCACGAGCCACGTCGGCGCGTCGTCGCTCGTGAACACGAACACGGCCTGCACGCCGACGAGGATCACCCAGCCGACCGCGGCCCACACCGTCCAGTAGCCGATGGCCCGGCGGCTGACCCGGTTGGCGGGCGGGCGCAGGGTGAGCCGTTCCGCCGTCGCTGTCTCTTCAATCACCCCTCCACCCTGCACCACCTCGGTGCGGACCGCCCACGACACCTGTCACGGGCCGATAGGATTCCTGCCACGCTCGGCGGAATGGATACCCCCTATCGGGGCGTTGCCACCCGTAGACGGTGGTAAGAACGAGACCTGGAGGATCTGGTGGCGCTGGACCCGGAAGACCTGTACGAGGTGGACTCGGACGTCCCTGACCTCGGCGGGGCCGTGCTCCTGCACTACTTCGACGGCTTCATGGACGCGGGCTCGGCAGGCAAGCTCGTCGCCGAGCACCTCCTGAACTCCTCCGAGCACCGCGTGATCGCGCGCTTCGACGTCGATCGCTTCCTCGACTACCGCTCGCGCCGCCCCACGATGACCTACTCCATCGACCACTGGGAGGACTACGACGCCCCCGAGCTGGTCGTCCACCTGCTGCACGACGTCGACGGCGTGCCGTTCCTGCTGCTCACCGGACCGGAACCGGACCACGGCTGGGAGTGGTTCTGCACGGCCGTGCGAAGCCTGGTCGAACGCTGGGGCGTCCGGCTCACCACCGGTTTCCACGGCATCCCGATGGGCGCGCCGCACACGCGCCCGCTCGGCGTGACCGCGCACGCGACGCGGGACGAACTGGTCGGCGACCACCGCCCGCTGCCCAACCGGATGCAGGTGCCGGGCAGCGCCGCCGCGCTGCTGGAGTTCCGGTTCGGCGAATGGGGACACGACGCGTCCGGGTTCGCCGCGCACGTGCCGTCCTACCTGGCGGACTCGACGTACCCGAGCGCCGCGCTGAATCTGCTCGGGGCCATCGCCGAGGCGACCGGGCTGAACCTGCCGGACGGCGATCTGCGGGAGGCCTCGCAGGAGGCGGAGGCCGAGATCGCCCGCCAGGTCGCCGGGTCGGAGAAGGTCGCCGACGTGGTGCGCGCGCTGGAGCAGCAGTACGACACCTTCATGGAGGCGTCCGGCAAGGAAAGCCTGCTCGCGGAGTCGGTCGAGCACATGCCGACCGCCGAGGAGCTGGGCAGCCAGTTCGAGCGGTTCCTGGCGGAGCAGAACGGCGGGGACGCTCCGGAGCGCTGAGGCCTTCACGCGGCGCGAGTCATGGGAGCGCGGACCCTGGGGCGGAACGTCAGTCCGTGAAGGCCTCCTTCCCTACCCTCAAGGTAGGCAAGGAGGCCTTCACGGACCGGGGGAGAGCGCCGGCAGCGGTCGATGATCGAAAACGACTCCGGGCGTTCTGGACCCGTTCACCCGAACGGTGCTGGTGTATCGTCCCGGAATGCGTCACCTGGTACCCCATTCAGCCCTGAAAACCCTGGGCCGATCGGCCCGAGGCACCGTCGGCCGTGGCCTGCACCGGCTCGCCAGGCGATTCCATGATCCTTATACGGAGGAACTGGAACGAGTCGCCGCGGAACTGCGCGCGGAGATCATCCGGCAAGGGGATCGCTGTTTCGATCGCGTCATCGAGTTCGAAATCCGCAGCCGCCGCGACATGATCTACGCCGGTGATCAGGAGGCGGCGCGGGACAGCAACCGTTTCGCTCGTGAGCACCTGACCGGGACCAAGCACTTCGCGCGTCCACAAGAGACACTCGCGTACGCGCTTTCCCTTGCCCCGTCAGGCGGAATGGCGCTCGAATTCGGCGTCGCCAGCGGGAACACGCTGCGCGTGATCGCCAAGGCGCGCGGGGGTGTCGAGACCTACGGATTCGACTGGTTCCAAGGATTGCCGGAGAACTGGCTCAACGGGATGCCCGCCGGTTCGTTCGCGCGCGACGATCTGCCGGACGTCCCCGGCGCCGAACTGGTCGTCGGCCTCTTCGCCGACACTCTTCCCGGTTTTCTCGAGAAGCACGAAGGTGTCGTCGATTTCCTTCACGTGGACGGCGATCTGTACAGCTCGGCGAAAACCGTGCTGGATCTGGCCGGACCGCGGCTGCGGCGGGGCAGCATCGTGCACTTCGACGAGTTCTTCAATTATCCCGGCTGGCAGCAGCACGAGCACAAGGCCTGGCTGGAATACGTCGAACGCACCGGCGTCGAATTCGAATACGTGGCCTACACCTACGCCGACAACCAGGTCACCGTGCGGATCACCTAGGGCGTGAGTCCGTCTTCATAGGCCCGCAGCGTGTCGATGAACAGACGCCGCTCGGCCGGGGTCAGCGGCGAGAGCGCCTTCTGCCAGGCGCGGGCACCCTGGGCGAGCCAGTCGTCGATCGCCGGCCGCATCCGGTCGGTGATGGCGACGATGCGCCGCCGCCGGTCCGCCTCGTCCTCGCGCCGGTCGAGCACATCCTTCTTGGTCAGGTCCCCGACCATCAGGCTCACCGTGGTCGGGGCGACCTCGAGCCGTTCGGCCAGTTCGTTCACCGTCATCGGCCCGTCGAAGAGCAGGTACGACAGCAGCGACAAGTGACGCGGCGCCAGCGACAACGACTGGAGTTCGTCGGGGATCTTGATCCGCTTCACGCGGCCGACCATGCGCGGCATGAGCAGCAGCAAGGCGCGCACGGCGTCGTCGACTTCCATGTCCTCGGTTGACACCGGGCACCCTCCTGGATACCTTTGCGAGCAAAGAGGCTTTGCTTGCAAAGCAAAATAGCTTTCAGGATGATGCTACCTGGGGAGTACCGTTGCTGATGACCACCGCGGACGCCGGGACAGGGCGTCCTCGCATCACCCGTGTCGACTGCCGCCGTTCCGGGAGCGGGTACCTGGCGTACGCGCCGGACGCCGATTCTCCTTGGTACGCGGACCTTCTCGTCAGTCCACAAGCGACACTCGAAATCGACGGCGTCCCGTACGTCGCGCGTGCCGTGCCGCTCGAAGGCGGGGAGCGGGGTTTCGCGCTGCACCTGCTGGAGCTCGACGCCGCTCGCGGCCGGGCGATCGCCGATCAGCTGCTCGTCCACCACGGCGAGCTCCGCAAGGCGCTGGCAGCCGCACGGGCCGAACTCGACGGCGCGCCGGTCGCGCACGGGCCCGGGGTGCGGCGTGAACTGTTCGGTCACTGCGTCACTTTCTGCAACGGCCTGCGTATGCACCATATCCGTGAAGACGGCGCGTTCACCGCGATCGAAAAGGCTTATCCCGGACTCGCTCCGGCGCTCGCCCGGCTGCGCGAGGAGCACGAGACCGTGTCCCGCGCGCTGCTCGACCTCGATGAGTTGTTGCAAGGCGACGGAGAACTCGGAAGCGCCGCGTTGCGTGAGGAGTTCGATCGGGTCGCGAAGGGGCTGGAGGACCATTTCGCCTACGAGGAGGCGAATCTCCTTCCGGCTCTCCGGGGCGGGAGCAGTCTTCCCTAGGTGTCGCCCACCACATTATTTAGCTAACTTAGTTAGTGACTTATCTAGTAGACTACTTCGCATGGCCTCCCCATCACGTGGTTCTCGTGACGCAGACTCGTCGTCCTTCGCCGGGTCGGATCGCTCGGCCGGCCGGTGGCAGATCGAGCAGCCGGGCGTGGGCGACGCGGTGATGGAGCGCCTGCAAGAGGTAGGGACGCTGACGCGGGTGATCGAACAGCGCCTGAGTGGCGCGTTGGGGATCAACGCCACGGACCTGGCGGCGATGGAACACCTCGCCACCGACGGCCCGCTGACAGCCAAGGAGCTCGCGGACCGGCTGCGGGTCTCGACAGCGGCGAGCACGCACATCGTGGACCGGCTCGAAAAAGCCGGGCACATCGTCCGCCGCCCGCACGCGACCGATCGCCGCAAGGTGATGGTCGAGCCGGTCGCCGAGTCGATGGACCGGCTCTTCGGGCACTTGCATCCGCTGTTGCGCGGGGTGGAGGGCCTCGTCGAGGCGCTGGGCCCCCGCGACCGGGATGTCGTGAAGGCCTTCCTCGCCGGTGTCGTGCGGATCTACACGGACACGGCGGATTCCTTCCCCAAGGGCTGACACCTCACCGCGGCAGGCGAGCCGCCACACGACACCCGGGCGCGAAGGCGGGTCCGGCGTACGAACGCGCCCTCGAAACGAGCGCTACCAACGAAATCCGGAGAGAACCATGTCCACACCCGAGAAGAAGACATCGCCACGGGCGGTGTGGTGGCTGCTGGCGACCGTGCTCGTCGTCGAGTTGATGGATCTGCTCGATTCGACGATCGTCAACGTGGCGGGACCTTCGCTGGAACGGTCCCTCGGGGCGAGTGCGGTCGGGTTGCAGTGGGTCATCGGCGGCTACGCCCTCACTCTCGGCGCGGGTCTCGTACTCGGCGGACGGCTCGGTGATCGCTTCGGCAGGCGGCCGATGTTCCTGGCCGGTCTCGTCGCCTTCATCCTCGCGTCGCTGCTGTGCGCGATCGCTCCGGGAATCGGCCCGCTGATCGCCTTCCGGCTGGTCCAGGGCTTGGCCGGGGCGATGATGCTGCCCCAGTGCCTGGGCATCCTGCGCGACAACCTCGCTCCCCGGGAACTCACGAAAGCCCTCGCCGTCTTCGGCCCGGTCCTCGGCCTCGGTGGCGTGCTCGGCCCGGTGCTGGGCGGTGCCCTGGTCGACTGGGATCTGTTCGGCCTCGGCTGGCGGCTGGTGTTCCTGGTCAACGTCCCGGTCGGCCTCGCCGCGCTGGCACTGGCCTGGCGGCTGGTGCCCCGCGGCCGCGGAACCGCGACACTGCGCCTGGATCTCGTGGGAGCCGTTCTCGTCGCGGCCGCTTCGGCCTTGCTGGTTCTCCCGCTCAACGAAGGGCAGGCTTCGGGCTGGCCGCTGTGGACGTGGCTGTCGTTGTCCGCCGCGGCGATCGGCTACGTGGGATTCGCGCTGTGGCAACGGCACGTCCTGCGCCGCGGCCGGACGCCGCTGGTCACCCCGAGCCTGTTCGGCAAGTCTTCGTTCACCGTCGGGCTGGTCGCGGTCGCGCTGTTCTTCGGCGGCCTCATCGGCACCCAGCTGGTACTGACGTTCTTCCTGCAGCTCGGTCAAGGGTTCACCGCCGGGCAGGCCGGGCTGGGCAACCTCCCGGTCGCGCTCGGGACCGCCGTCGGCGGCACCATCAGCGGCGGGCTGCTCGCCGCCAAACTCGGCCGCCGGGTGTTGCAGGCCGGGGCCATCGTCCAATTCGCCGGTGTCGCGTGGTTGTGGCTCGCCCTTGCCGACACCACCGGTTTCACGATCTGGCGGATCGTGCCCGGCAGCGCCGTCGCCGGCGTCGGCGCGGGAATCGTGATCGCCGCGGTGTTCAACACCGTGCTCGGCGCCGTCGACGACGACGAGGTCGGTTCCGCCTCCGGTGTCCTGTCCGCGGTCCAATCGATCGGTGGCTCGGTCGGCGTCGCGGTGTTCAGCACCGTCTTCTTCGCCGGCGCTCTCACCGGCCAGGTCACCGAGAGCTTCCGTGACGCCCTCGTGGTCCAGGCGATCGTCATCGCCCTGTTCCTGGTCATCTCACCGCTGTTCCCGCGTCGCGCCCGCCCCGATGACACCGACGACGGCACCGCGATCCCGGCGAGCGCCGCACCGGCTTCCAGCGCCACTTCGTAAGAGGGGGGATCCCTTGTCCCGCAACATTTTGATCTCCGGCGCCGGTATCGCCGGACCCGCACTGGCCTACTGGCTCAACCGGCACGGGATGACCGCGACCGTGATCGAACGCGCCCCGGAACCACGCCTCGGCGGGCAGACCGTCGACCTGCGCGGCGCCGGCCGCACCGTCATCGAACGGATGGGCCTCGGACAAGCCGCCCGTGACCGCGTCACGCACGAAGAAGGGCTGCGTTTCGTCGACGGCCGCGACCGGATCCGCGCGTCGTTCGGCGCCGGCGCCCTCGACGGCGACGGGTTCGTCACCGAACTGGAGCTCCTGCGCGGCGAACTCGCGGACCTGCTTCACCGGCACACCCGCGACGACATCGACTACGTCTTCGGCGACGAGGTCACCGGGCTCGTCGACACCGGCGACGGCGTGGACGTCACGTTCCGAAACGGCGTGGACCGGCGATTCGACCTCGTCGTCCTCGCCGACGGTCTCCGCTCCCGCACCCGAGACCTCGTCTTCGCCGACATCGCCCGCATCCGCTCGTTCGGCCTGTACACCGCCTACTTCACCATCCCCCGCGCCGAGTCCGACGGCCGCTGGGCCCGCTGGTACAACGCCCCCGGCCGCCGCGTGGTCATCCTGCGCCCCGACAACCAGGGCACCACCCGCGCCACACTGTCCTTTCTGTACCCGCGAACGGGGCTCGACCGGCTGCAAGTCCCGGCACAGCAAGACTTCCTGCGCCGGCACTACGACGGCGCCCGCTGGGAAACACCGCGCGTGCTCGACGCGATGAGCGACTCCCCGGACTTCTACTTCGAATCCGTCGGGCAGCTGCGCCTCGAACACTGGTCCCGCGGGCGGATCGCCGCTGTCGGCGACGCCGCCTACTGCGCCTCCCCGCTCAGTGGCATGGGCACCAGTCTCGCGCTCGTCGGCGCCTACGTCCTCGCCGGCGAACTCGGCCGCCACCCCGACCACCGCGACGCTTTCCGTTCCTACGAAACCATCATGCGGCCCTACGCCGGCCAAGCCCAGAACGTCTCCTGGTTCGCACCCCGGCTGGCCTCCCCGAAAACCCGCATCGGCATCCGGCTCCTCAACACCATCGCCGGTCTCGCCGCCAAACCCGCGATCAGCCGCGTCACAAGCCGATTCGCCACCCCGCCCGCGGACGCCATCGACCTCCCCGTCTATCCGCAGCCATGATCAGCGGCTTTGTCACAGCTTGGGAACGAGCCGTGATCGAACTGCTGACCGAAGATCGGCGCTGCGCTCTCGGAACGCACGGGCGGTTTACTCCGAGCGGGTGAGAACGACGGGCCACCTGGCGGGAGACACTGGTAACGAATGTCCGTTCCGGCGCGACTGATCGTTGTCCGAACCGATCGGCACGATGCCCCCGACCGGAATAGAGAACCGATGAAGCTTCGAAGAGCCTCACTTTTGTCTCTGGTGGCCGCTGTGGCCACGATCATGCTCGTCGCGCCGGCCTCCGCCGTCGCGGCCCCGCCGACCAGCGCGGTGGAGGTATCTCCGACAACTGTCCAACGTGGACAGACCTTCACCGTCTCGCAGACCGTCTACAACGCCGACGCGACGTCCACCATCGAAGGCGGCAAGGCGACGCTGTACGGCAAGGAATCCTCGTTGCCGGCGATCGTCGACCTGGTGTCCTGCCCCGGCGCGTTCGCCTGCGACATGCTCGGCGGCAGCATCCGCGGCGGCGTCGGTTCCGTGACACCCGGCCAGAGCAAGACCGTGGTGTTCACCTTCCGGGTCAAGGACGACGCCCCGCTGGGCAGCGTCACCTTGCAGCACCAGTTCGTCGGTGACAACTACAGCTTCGAGATCCTCGACGGCCCGGTGCTGACCGTCACCGGCACGCAGAGCGCCGCCGATCTCGGCGTCACGCTGACAGCGGCTCCGCGCGGCATCCTGACGTCGTCGATCGAATACACGGTCAAGGTCACGAACTCGGGCCCCGCCGCGGCGTCCGGGATCCGGGTGGCGTCGACCCTCGCCAACGGACTGGGCTACAGCGGGTCCTCCACCTGCTCGAACCCGGGCGGTACGAAGGTCGTCAACTGCGACTTCCCGTCGCTCGCGTCCGGGGCCAGTGTCACGGCCAAGTTCTCGGCGGCCGCCGGACTGCTGAGCCTCGGTCCGGTCAAGACGACCGCGAAGATCACGCAGAGTTCCGTCGCCGACCCGAACGCGGCCAACAACACGTCGACGTCGACCTGCACGGCCATCACCAGCCTGCTGATCAGCTGCTAGCACGGCGCGGGTGTCGTGAGTGGCGTTTCGGGCTGGAACCCGAAACGCCGCTCACTACCGCTCACGAGCGCAGTCGGGCGGCGCGCGAGTGCAGATAGCGTTGGTGCGGAAGGCTTGTCGCTCGCCGGGCGGCCTCCACATAGGACTCGATCGCCCCCGCGGTCTCCCCGGCCATTTCGAGCAGATGCGCGCGAGCGGCGGGGAGCCGGTGGTCCCCGGAGAGCCGGTCGCCGAGCTTTTCCAAGGCTGCCAGGCCTTCTCGCGGTCCACGCGCCATCCCGACGGCCACGGCGTGGTTGAGCGCCACCACGGGGTTGTCCGAAAGACGCAGCAGAAGTTCGTACAGCGCCTCGATCTGCGGCCAGTCGGTCTCTTCGGCGCTCGGTGCCTCGTCGTGTAGCGCGGCGATCGCCGCCTGGATCTGGAACTGCCCCGTCGGCCCGTGCGGCAGCGCTTCGGACAGCAGCGCGATGCCCTCGGCGACGTACTCGCCGTTCCAGCGGTTCCGGTCCTGTTCGGACATCGGGATCGGCCCGCCGTCCGGCCCCGTCCTCGCCGGACGGCGGGCGTCGATGAGCAGCATCAGCGCGAGCAGCCCGGTGACCTCGCTGTCGCCGGGCAGCAGCCGATGGACGATCCTGGCCAGCCGGATCGCTTCGGCGGAAAGCTCGGTCCGCACCAGATCCGGACCGGACGTGCTCGTGTATCCCTCGTTGAAGATCAGGTACAGCACGTGGAGCACCGCGTCGAGCCTGGCCACGCGGTCGGCTTCCGGCGGCATGCCGAACGGGACGCCGCTGGTCTTGATGCCCGTCTTCGCCCGGCTGATCCGCCGCGTCATCGTCGCCTCGGGGACCAGGAACGCGCGCGCGATCTCCGCCGTACTGAGGCCGCCGACGGTCCGCAGTGTCAGCGCGATCTGCGACGCGGGCGACAGAGACGGGTGGCAGCACAGGAACAGCAGGATGAGCGTGTCGTCGGAGTCGGCGGCCCGCCGGTCCGCCGCCGGCGCGAGGTGTTCCTCCGGCAGCGTCCACTGGACGACGGCGTCCTCTCGACGCCGCCGCGCCTGCTCCGCGCGAAGCAGATCGGTCAGCCGCCGCGAAGCGACCGTGATCAGCCACGCGCGCGGATTGTCCGGGCGCCCCTCGGCGGGCCACTGCGTCGTGGCCGCGAGAAGCGCCTCCTGCGTCGCGTCCTCCGCCAGGTCGAAGTGACCGTACCGGCGGACGACGGCGCCGAGGACCTGCGGCGACAGTTCGCGCAGCAGATCCTCGACGCCGCTGTCCGGCATCTAGAGCTCCAGTTCTTCGAAGCTGTCGGCGCACGGCCGGATGTCGACGTACCAATCGCGTCCGAGGTCGTGGCCCGCCGGATACGGGGTGTTCGCGAGCTTGGCCGCGATCTCGGTCGCGCGGTCGTAGCTCGCGCAGTCGACGGTCGTGTAGCCGACCAGGACCTCCTGCGTCTCGGCATACGGCCCATCGGTCACCACGGGGGCGCCGTCACGCAGGGAGATGCGGCGCGCGTGCGCCGGCTGGGAGAGACCCTGCGCGTCGACGAACTCACCGGTCTCGACCAGCTCGTTGTTCCACTTGCCCATGAACTCGTGCAGGGCCGTGACGTCTTCGGCGCTCCAGCTGCCGCCGATGGTTTCGAGATCCTTCTGCGACCCCATCATCATGATCATGTACTTCACGGTTGTCTCCTCTCGGCGGGCACCGCCCCGGTGCCCTCTGCCGGAGACGTCGGAGCCGCCGGACAGGACCGGACATCGTTCGCCGGGAATTCTCTCCCGGTCACCGACGGCGGGCGAATCCGAGCCGATTTCCGACGGTAGCCGGTGATCACTCCACGAGAAAGGCGGGAACGCCGGGAACCGAAGACGATCCTCCGACGACTTGTGGGGCTGAATCGTGCGGCCCGGCGAGCGGAGTGAGATGCACTGGTACGAGGACGACGACCTGTGGGTCGGCTTCGCGGAGGTGATGTTCCCGCCCAGCCGGGCCGAAGAGGCCGAACGCCTGACGGCCACGTCACCGCTGCTCGCGGTCGCCGACGGCGCGAAGGTGCTGGACCTGGCTTGTGGTCCGGCGATCCACGTCGTGCCGCTGGCGAAGAGGGGCGCCGACGTGACCGGCGTCGACCTCAGCCCGGCCATGCTCGAACGCGCGCGCGAGGCCTGCGAAAGCGCGGGAGCCGCCGTGAAGCTGATCCAGGCCGACATGCTCGAATACGTCGAGCCCGGCGCGTACGACCTGATCATCAACATGTACACGTCGTTCGGCTACTTCACCGAGCCCGGCGACAACCTCACCGTGCTGCGAAACGCCTACGCCAGCCTCGCGCCCGGCGGCAGGCTGCTGATCGACGTACTCGGCAAGGAGGTCCTGGCGGGCTGGGTCGGACGGCCGAAGGCGGTCGACGTCGACGGCGGGACGGTGTTCATGCGGGACACGATCCTCGACGACTGGACCAGGCTCAGGACCGAGTGGACCCTGGTGCGCGACGGCGCCGCCAAGCAGGCGTCGATCCTGTCGTTCTTGTACAGCGCCGCCGAACTGAAAGCGCTGTTCGAGACGGCGGGCTTCACCGGCGTCGAATGCTTCGGCGACTTCGACGGCTCGCCTTATGACAACCACGCGCGTCGCTTGATCGTGCGTGGTGAACGTGCCGGCTGAACCGCTCCGCCTGTTCGCGGAGCCGGACGAAGGCACCGCCCGTCCGCTTCGGCTCACCGGTCCGGTGCTCCTGCTGTCGGCGGCGCTCGTCCTCTCGCTGATCGCGGGCATCGCGCTCGGCCCGTCGACCGTCGCTCTCCCGGATGTCCTGCGCTACCTGGGAAAGGCGATCACCGGCGGGGTCATCACCGGCGACGAGGTCACCGGGTACTCGATCGTCTGGCAGGTCCGCACGCCGCGGGTGCTGCTGGCGGCCGTGGTCGGCGCGGGGCTCGCGGTGGTCGGGGTGGCGGTGCAGGCCCTGGTGCGCAACGCGCTCGCCGATCCGTTCGTGCTCGGGATCTCCTCGGGCGCCTCGGTCGGCGCCGCCGCCGTCGTGGTGTTCGGCCTGTTCGCCGGGCTTGGCGTGCTGGCGCTGTCGACCGCCGCCTTCCTCGGCGCGCTGGGTGCGACGGCGCTGGTCTACCTCGCCGCCCGCAGCAGATTCGGCCTGACGCCGTTGCGTCTCGTGCTCACCGGGGTCGCGCTCACGTACGCCTTCCAGGCCGTGATGAGCGTGCTCGTCTACCTCTCGCCGAACGGACAGGCCGCGCAGACCGTGCTCTTCTGGCTGCTCGGCAGCCTCGGGGCGGCGACCTGGGCGTCCTTGCCGCTGGCCGCGTTCGGCGTGGCCGTCGCGGTCGTGGTCCTGCTGCGCTACGGGACCGCGCTCGACGTCCTGTCCATGGGCGACGAGACCGCGATGAGCCTCGGCATCGACGCGGCCGCGTTACGCCGCTGGTTGTTCCTGCTCACCGCTGTCGTCACCGGTCTGCTGGTCGCGGTCAGCGGCTCGATCGGGTTCGTCGGGCTGGTCCTGCCGCATGTGGTGCGGATGGTCGCCGGTTCCGGGCATCGCCGGGTGCTAGCCCTCGCGCCGCTGGTGGGCGCGGTCTTCCTGGTGTGGGTCGATCTGCTCGCCCGCACCCTGGTCGCGCCCGAGGAACTGCCGCTCGGGGTGATCACCGCGCTGATCGGTGTCCCGGTGTTCCTCGTCGTGATGCGGCGCCGCGGCTACGCGTTCGGAGGTCGCTGATGCTCTCACTGAACGAGCTTTCGGTCGAGATGGCCGGATCGACGCTGATCCGCGAGCTGCGACTGGACGTCGGCGCCGGCGAGGTCGTCGGTCTCCTCGGACCCAACGGCAGCGGCAAGTCGACGGCGTTGCGCTGTGTCTACCGGGCGTTGACCCCGACCGCCGGCGCTGTCCTGCTCGACGGCACCGACCTCGCCGAGCAGGGCCTGCGCGACACCGCGCGCCGGATCGCCGCGCTCACCCAGGACAGCCGGGCGGATCTGGACTTCACCGTCGAGGAGGTCGTCGCGCTCGGCCGGTCGCCGCATCAGCGCGGGAACCTCCGGCTTTCGGCCCGCGAACGCGAGCTGTGCCGGGAATCCTTGCGGCGGCTGGACATCACCCATCTCGCCCAGCGCAGTGTGCTGACGCTTTCGGGTGGCGAGCGGCAGCGGGTCCTGGTGGCGAGGGCGCTCGTGCAGGAACCCGAGGTGCTGGTCCTCGACGAGCCGACCAACCACCTGGACGTCCGCCATCAAGTGGAACTGCTGAAGTTCCTGCGGGACTGCGGGCTCACCGTGCTCGTCGCGCTGCACGACCTCAATCTCGCCGCCGCCGTCTGCCACCGGATCGCGTTGCTGCGCGGCGGATCGCTCGCCGCCTGCGGCACCCCGGCCGAAGTGCTCACGCCGGAAACGGTCCGCGCCGTGTTCGGCGTCGAGGTCACCCCGGTGACCCATCCCGTGACCGGCGCACTCCAGCTGCTTTACGACCTTCCCGCCGACGAAACCGAGGGGATCTCACGATGAAGCCGTCCAGGGTGACCGCGCTTTTGACCGCGGCACTGCTCCTGAGCGCCTGCGGTGCCCAGGTCGAGGCCGGACCGGCCGCGCCGGGGCAGGCCACGGTGACCAACTGCGGCGCGCAGGTCACCTTCCCAGTGCCGCAGCGTCCGGTGGCCTACGACGTCTCCGGCGCCGAGAAGATGTTCGCGCTCGGGCTGGCGGGCCGGATGCGCGGCTACGTGATGAACTCGCTCGGCGATCCGTCGATCGCGGGTTCGCCGTGGAAGGACGACTACGCCAAGGTCGAACGGCTCGGGACCTCGCGGGTCACCCGCGAGATCCTGGTCAACGCCAAGGCCGACTGGGTGATCGCGGGCTGGAACTCCGGGTTCAGCGAGGAACGCGGGATCACGCCGAAGCTGCTGGACCAGGTCGGCATCCGCAGTTATCTGCACACCGAGACCTGCTGGGAGTATCCGGCCGCGAAGTCGGAGGTGACGCCGTTGGAGGCGCTCTACACCGACCTGCGCAACCTCGGCGACATCTTCGGCGTCCGCCAGCGGGCCGACGAGCTGGTCGCGGAACTCAAGGGACGCTTCGACAAGGTCCGCGCGGGCGCGCCGAAAACGCCGCCCGCCAAGGTGTTCGTCTACGACTCCGGCACCGACCAGCCCTTCACGGCCGGGAAACACGCCGCTCCCAACGACATCATCGACGCCGCGGGCGGGACGAACGTCTTCCGCGACCTCCAGGACGGCTGGGGCAGCGTCGGCTGGGAAGCGGTGGTGAAGGCCGAACCCGAGGTGATCGTGGTGGTGGATTACGCCGATCAGCCCGCGCAGGACAAGATCGCGTTCATCAAATCCGCGCCACAGCTGAAAAACACGCCCGCCGTGCGCGACAACCGGTTCCACGTCGTCTCCTACGGTGACCTCGTGAGCGGCCCGCGCAACGCGGCGGGCGCCGAATCCCTGGCCGCTTACCTGCGTTCGATCGGCCGGTGACCGCGATGTCCGTACCGGTCCACGAACATGTCACCGACGCGATCAAGACCCCGGCGTTGATCCGGTTGGCGCCGAACATCGTGCTGGTCCGCTTCGAAACCCTGAAGGTCTACGCGGCGCTCGGCGCCGTCCGGTCGCTGCTCGCCGACGGAACCGTCCGCAAAGGACAGACGTTGATCGACAGCTCCAGCGGGATCTACGCGCTCGCGCTGGCGATGGCTTGCCACCGCTATGGTCTGCGTTGCCACATCGTCGCGTCCACCACCGTCGACCTCACCATGCGTTCGCAGCTGGAGATCCTGGGCGCGACGGTCGACCAGATGCCGCCGTCCGAAGACCTCCGCCTCGACCAGCGGCGCCGGGTCGCGCGGGTGCACGAACTCCTGGACCGGCATCCGGACATGCACTGGATGCGGCAGTACCACGATCCCGTGCACTACCTGGGATACGGCGAAGTCGCCGACCTCGTCGCCCGCGCGCTGCCTCCAGGGCCGCTGACCGTCGTCGGCAGTGTTGGCACCGGCGCGTCGACCGGCGGGATCGCGCGGTCGCTGCGTGAACGCGATCCGGACGTCCGCCTGGCCGGGGTCCAGCCGTTCGGGAGCGTCACCTTCGGCAGCGAGCGGTTCACCGATCCGGACGCGATCATCGCCGGGATCGGCTCCGCCATCCCGTTCGGCAACGTCGATCACGAACTGTACGACCGGATCCACTGGCTGGACTTCGTGCACGCCATGGCCGCGACCATCGGCCTGATGCGTGACCACGCCGTCTTCGCCGGGCTTTCCACCGGTGCCGCGTACCTCGTCGCGGGCTGGGAGGCGGCGCGGAACCCGGAGCGGACGCACGTCGTGATCGGCGCCGACACCGGACACCGTTACACGGCAAGGGTCTTCGCCCGGCATCGTGAGGCCGTCGATCCGGCGGGACTCTCGCCGCGCGAGATCACTTCACTGGACGATCTCGCCCTGCCGTGGGCGGCGATGGACTGGCGGCGCCGCCGGTTCGGGATCCCCGCACAGCCGTTGTACCGGAAGGAGCGCGTGTCGTGACCGTCGTCCTGTTGGAAGCACTCACCTTCGGCCTCGGCAGGCTGGCCGACGCCGCGGCGGAAGCCGGGCGGAAACTGGTGCTGTTCACCGGAAACCGTGACATCTACCGCTACGAGCTCGGCATCCTCGCACCGGACAGGGTCGAGGTCGTCGACATCGACACCACCGACATCGCGGCCTGCGAAGCCGCGCTGCGCGCCATCCCGGATCTCGCCGGGATCATCAACTCGACCGACACCTGGGCGCTGCCGGGCGCGGAACTCACCGCCCGGCTCGGCCTGCCCGGCCCGGACGCGGCCGCCGTCCGCGTGCTGCGGGACAAGGGCGCGGTGCGCGACCTGCTGTACGAACACGGGCTGACCCGCGGCAGGCCGGTGCCGGCCATGGTCGCCGAAGAACTCGGATTCCCCTTGGTGGTCAAGGATTCTTCGGGAACGTCGTCACGCGGCGTGTGGCTCGTCCGCGACGCGGCCGAACTCGAACGGGCCCGGCGGGAGGCGAAGAACACGCCGCTCAAAGGGCATCTGATCGCCGAACCGTACTTCGCCGGACCGCTCTACAGCGCGGAAACCGTCACCTGGCAGGGAAGGACCCGGCTGCTCGGGGTCCTCTCCCGTCAGTTGTCGCCCGAACCCGTGCGGCGCGAGGAAGCCGCCGCGTTCCCGGTGGCCTTCCCCGAGGCCGAGCTCGCCGGGCTGGCCGAGTGGATCGGCCAGGTGCTCAAGGCCGCCGGGCACGAGCAGGGCTTCGCGCACACCGAGTTCGTGCTCACCGCGGACGGGGCCGAGGTCGTCGAGATCAACATCCGGATCGGCGGCGCGATGCTCGGCGAGGCGCTGTGCCGGTCGCTCGGCACCAACGTCTATTCCGCGATGATCTCGATGGCGCTGGGCGAGGAGCCCGCCTTGCTCACCCAGGAGCTCGGCGGGGGGCCGGGGATCGGGTTCGTCCTGGCGTACCCGGCCGCGGAAGGCGTGCTCGAAGGCTGGTCCGGGCTCGACAGGCTGGCCGGTCTGCCCGGTGCGCCGGAGTGGTATCCGACGGCGAGCCCCGGTGACGAGATCCGGCACCTGACGGATCAGCGGTCCTGCACCGGGATCGTGCTGGCCGAAGGGCCGACGGCGGAACTCGCACTGCATCGCGCGCTCGCCGCGGCCGGCGGGGTCACCCCGGTGATCGGTTCTTGAGCACCTCTCCGCGCAGGCCATCGGACCAGGCCCTGGCCTCGTCGCGGACGTTGTGAAAGCCACTTTCGCAACGTTGAGGGTTGTGAAAGTGGCTTTCGCAACACGTGCCCGGGTGAGTCGCCGTCTCAACTCGACGCCTGCCCACCCGACGTCGCGAAAGCCACTTTCGCAACGTTGAGGGTTGTGAAAGTGGCTTTCGCAACACGTGCCCGGGTGAGTCGTCGTCTCAATTCGACGCCTGCCCACCCGACACCCCGGGCCGGCGGACGCGCGTCAGGAAGCGGGCACGCACTTCTTCGCCGCGGCCATGGCGGAAAGCATCTCCGGCGTGTCCATCTTGACCGACGCGAACGGATCGGTGGTCTCCGTGAGCGGCTTCTGCGCCGCGTCCAGTGCCTTGAGCCCGGCGTCCAGCGCGGCCTGGCTCTTGGACGCGTCCAGCTTCCGTTTTCCTTCCGCCGCCGCGTCCCTCGCCGCCGTATAACTGTCCACAAGGGACTTCCGCGCGTTGTCTCCGCCGGGAATCGGGGACGCGGGCAGCGCGTTCAGCTCGTCGACGACCTTGCCCGCCAGATCGGCGCGGACGCCGAGGTCTTCACTCAGCCAAGGTCGCGTGACCTCGACGCCGGAACCCTGTTTGCTCGCGTGCTCGTTGCTGGCCTTCACGTATCCGAAGATCGCGCCGCACATCCCGTCCAGCCAGGCCACCGTCTTGGCGTCCGGGTCGGTGGACAGCTTGGGCGGTGTGGTAACGGTGACCGTCGCGGGCTGCGCCGGGGGAGGCGTCTCACCCGAACAACCCGCCGTCACGAAAAGGGCCCCCATCAGGGCAACGAACAGAAGTTTCGTCTTCATAGGACCTTCCCTCCGGGGTGAACACGCTCCGGAGGGGTCGTGGGTTGCCTGCCGGTTTCAGCCGCAGTCGCCCATGATCCGGGCCAGTTCACCGGGCAGCAGCGGCGGTTCCGGCAGCGGCTTCGCGGCGGGCGCGCGCATCCCGTCGAAAAGCAGGGCGAGATGGCGGCGCCAGACCTCCGGCCGGACGGCCGCGGTCGCCTCCACGGTGCGCGCGATTCCCCAGGTCACGAAGGCCATGTCCTCAAGGGTGAAGTCTTCGCGCAGGGCTCCGCTTTCCTTGGCGCGTTCGACGACCCGGGTCATGAGTTCGTATCCGCGTTCGAGGTCCTCGGCCTGCGGCGGCCGCGTCGAGGCCAGTTCGTTGTAGCCGCGATCGGCGGCCTGGAGTTCGCAGACCCGCTCGACGAACGACGTCAACCCGGCCCAGGCGTCTTCGAGGGACAACGCGTGTTCGGCCAGCTTCACGACGGTCTCGGTCCGGTCGGCGAACACGGCGTTCACCAGATCCGCGCGCTGGGGGAAGTGGTTGTACAGCGTGCCGATGCTGACTCCGGCGGTCTTGGCGATCTCTTCGAGCGCGACGTCGAGCCCGCGCACGGCGTAGAGCCCCCTCGCGGCCTCGATCAGCAGGTCGCGGTTGCGCTGGGCGTCCTTCCGCAGGGGTTTGGCCATGACCGCATCGTAGTCAAGTTGAAGGTGTCCTCAAGTTGTGTGTACCTTCAGAGAAGTTGAGGGCATCCTCAACTTAATTTCCCTGGGAGGACCCATGACCAGAACACTCGCGATCTTCGGCGCCGGACCGGTGCTGGGGCTGTCGCTCGCCCGTCGCTTCGGCCGCGAGGGGTTCCGTATCGCCCTCGTCGCGCGCACCACCGGAAACCTGGACGCGCTCGTCGCCGAGCTGGACGGCGACGGCATCGAGGCGAGCGGGTTCGTCGCCGACGTCTACGAACCGGCCCGGATCGCGGCCGCCGTCACCGCCATCGGCAGGATCGACGCGGTCGCGTTCAACCCCGGCGGCGGGACCATGGGCGAGGGGATCGTGCCGGTGCTCGACGTCGATCCGGAGAACCTGCGGCTCGTGCTGGACCGGTTCCTGGTGTCCGCGGTGGCACTGGTCCGGGCCGTCCTGCCGGGCATGACCGAGCGCGGCGACGGCGCGATCCTGTTCACCGCGGGCCAATCCGGCCTGCACCCGGCGCCGTTCCTCGGCAACGTGGGCATGGCGCAGGCCGCGCTGCGGAACTACTTCCACAACCTCAACGCCGTGCTCGCCGAGAAGGGCGTCTACGCCGGGGCCGTCAACGTCGGCGCGCTGATCGAGGGCAGCGTCCCGCATCAGCTGCTCACCTCGAGCCCGCTGGACTTCGAGCCCGAGGTGATCCACCCGGATGTCTTCGCCGACGCCTTCTGGAGGCTCTACGCGACGCGGGAGTCTCCCGAGGCGCTGGTCGGGTCGTTCGGGAAGTAGCGCGGGGAGCCGCCGGGGTCGAGGGGGTCGTGAGTGTTTTGGGTCGTTCTAACGACACAAAACACTCACGACCACC
>NZ_NMQT01000180.1 GCF_002234405.1 Amycolatopsis thailandensis
CGACGTCGCCCGGCACTTCGGCCTGGAGCGGCCCGAGTGGTCGACGGCGAGCGTGCTCGCGCGCGCGTCGAGTGTTTCGCAGGTCGGGTTGCTGCTCGACACCGCGCTGCGGCGCCTCGCCGTCAAGCCGGATCTGCTCGCCGGGCACAGCGTCGGGGAGTGGACCGCGATGCGGGCGGCCGGGATGTACCCAGGACAGTCCACAGAGGACATGCTGAACCGGTACTGGCCGCAGGGGTTCACCCTGCCGGACGCCGAATTCCTGGTGCTCGGTTGTTCCGCGGAACGGGCGGAGGCGCTGCTCGGCGCCGAACCGGAACTGATGATCTCGCACGAGAACGCGCCGCGGCAGACGATCGTGTGCGGCGATCCGGCGGCCGCCGCCCGGCTCGCCAAGCTGTGCACGCAGCACGGCGTCGTCGCCAGGACTTTGCCGTTCCGCTCCGGGTTCCACACCCCGCTGATGCGCTCCCGGCTCGGCCCGTTCACCCGGCTCGCCGCGGAACTGGACCTGAAGACGCCGCGGATCCCCGTCTGGTCGGCGACCACGGCACGGCCGTATCCCGCGGATCCGGTGGAGGTCCGCGAGCTGTACCTGGCCCATCTGGTGCGCAAGGTCCGGTTCCGGGAACTCGTGGACGCGCTCTACGCCGACGGCGCCCGGGTGTTCGTGCAGGCAGGAGCCGGGCAGGTCGGCTCGTTCGTGTCGGACACGCTGGGCACGCGTCCGCACCTGGTCATCCCGGCGTCCTCCGGCACGAGGCCGGGGCTCGCCCAGCTGCGGCGGGTGGCCACCGCGGTCTGGGTGGAGGGCGGACGGCCCGCGTTCGACGCGCTGGAGCCGCGCCGGACCCGGATCGACACGGCGGGCACGCTGCTCTCGGTCGACGGCGACGTCAAGGGCCTGTTCGAGAGCGTCGGCGAGCTTCCCGACCTGGCCGACGGGATACCGGACGCGATCGTCGCGGAGTTCACCGCGCTGCTCGCCGAGACCCGGCAGGCGGCGGCGACCGTGGCCAACGCGGCCGCACGACGTACGGTCGAGTCCACTGTGGACGCCTCGCTCGCCACGATGCCTTACCTGGTCGACCACCGCTTCTTTCGGCAGCGCGAGGGCTGGCCGGAGGAGGCGGACTACCGGCCCACCGTGCCCGCGACGACGCTGGTCGACCTGGCCTGCCGGGAGGCGGAACGGGCCTGGCCGGGCACGGTCGCGACCGGCGTGAGCAATGCGGCGTTCTCCCGGTGGCTGATCGCCGCTCCGGCGGCACGCGTGCCACTGTCGATGACCCGGGAGGGCGACCGGATCAGTGTCCAAATAGGACCACACGCCAGTATGGACGTCCATCTGGCTCGGCGGTATCCGACAGCGCCCCGGCCGTCTCCCTCGCCGGGGCCGGAAACCGCGCCGCCGTTGACCGCCGCCGAGATCTACTCGCGCCGCGAGATGTTCCACGGCCCCGCCTACCAAGGGCTCGCCAAACTCGTCGGACTCGGTGAACGGCACATCCGCGGCGACCTCGTCGTCCCGTCGGCGCCCGGCGCGCTGCTGGACAACGTCGGCCAGTTGCTGGGCTGCTGGCTGATGGCGACCAAGGCGGACGCGCTGCTGGCGTTCCCGACGTCGATGGGCCGGATCACCTGGTACGGCCCGGAACCGGTGCCGGGCACCACGGTCGGTTGCGTGGTCCGGGTCCGTCTGCCGCGGCCGGACGTGCTGGAGATGGACGCCGAACTGGTGCGGGACGGTGTCGTGCTGGCCAGGATCGAGCAGTGGCGGGACATCCGGTTCCCGTGCGACCGGCCCGCCCACCGGGTCTACGCCTTCCCGGACCGGCACCGGCTGGCCGAGGACCACCACGGTGGCTGGACGGTGGTCACCGACCGGTGGCCGAGCCCGGCCGCGCGTGACATCTACGCCGGCATCTACCTCGGCGCCGAGGAGCGCGCGGAGTTCGCCGCCTGCGCGCCCCGGCGGCAGCGCGGCTGGCTGCTGGAACGGATCGCGATCAAGGACGCGGTCCGCGCGAAACTCGGCTTGGACGGCGTCTATCCGGCCGAGCTCCGGGTGAGCGCCGACGGCACCAGGGTGACCGGGGTCCACGGCCGGACCTTGCGGCCGCTCGCGGTGGCCGTCGCGTCGGCGGGAGAGGTCGCGGTCGCGCTGGTGCGGGAAGCGGATGGGGCGCCGCCCCGGATCGCGGTCCGGGCCGAAGGAGAGTTGGCGGGGCTGGCCGAGGAGATCGGCATCGGCGCGGAGTTCGCCGGGATCCCCGGGTACGTGGTGGCCTGGAATCGCGGGTAGGAACAGGAGAAGAGCATGACGATCGAACAGCAGAGCCCGACGTCGGTCTTCGGCACCGTGGCCGAGTTGCTGAGAGAACTAGTCGGGGACGTCGACGTCCTCGGCATCGAGATCACCCCGCGGACCACCTTCCACGAGGATCTCGGGCTGGAGAGCATCGACCTGGTGACCTTCGCGAGCATCCTCGCCGAGTTCTTCGGCGAGGACGTCAACCTCGCGGAGTTCCTGGCGGAGAAGGATCTCGACGACGTCATCGGCCTCCGGGTCGGCGACATCGCGGACTACGTGGCCGCCCGCCTCGGCGAACGGGGGTGAGGCGGTGCCGACGATGACCGTCAACGGGCTGCGCACCAACGTGCAGCTCGTCCCCGGCGGCGGTACGGAGACCGTGGTGTTCCTGCACGGGATGGGCACCGACAGCCTGGCGAGTTTCTACCTCACGCTGGCCCCGCCGGTCGCCGCCGCCGGGGTGGACGTGATCAGCTACGACCTGCGCGGGCACGGCAAGACCGAGCGTCCCGAACGCGGGTACACGATCGCGGATTTCGTCGCCGACCTCGACGACCTGCTGGTCCAGCTCGACCTCGACCGGCCCGTTCACCTGGTGGGCAACAGTTTCGGCGGCACCCTCGCGTACAGCTACGCGGTGGCGAAACCGGAGCGGGTGCGCAGCATCGTGTGCATCGAGTCGGAGCCCGCCACCGAACTGTGGGCGGGCAAGATGGCGCAGATCCTCGAACACACCGTGCGCTTCTTGAAGGTCGAGGAGAGCTTCGAGTGGATCGAGGCCAACTACAGCGCCCATCACCGGCGGCTCGCGAGGATGGCGGCCGAGCGGATCACGGCCACGTCGATGGCCGAAGAGGTCCCGCTCGGCCCGTTGCTGACCCTGGAGCAGGTGGCGGGGATCGACTGCCCCGTATTGTCCATTTTGGGCAGTCACGGCTATCAGGCCGACGATCTCGACGCGCTGACGTCCTTGTTGCCCCGCGGCGAGTTGCACGTGTTCGAAGGGCAGGGGCATTCGGTGCTCGTCGAACAGCACCGCGAGGTGCGGGAGCTGGTGCTGAACTGGATCTCCCGGCACGGGAGGCCCCGCGGATGAGCCGGTACCTGTTGGTCGTCCCGCCGCTCACCGGACACGTGGCGCCGCTGCGCGCGGTGGCCGGCGAACTGGTGGGGCGTGGTCACGACGTCGCCTGGTGCGGCCCGGAACCGACGACGTCGGAGCTGACGCGGGCGGGCCGGGTGTACGTGGCTGGCGACTCGCTGGAGTTCGCCGTCGAGCGCCGTCCCGAGGGGCTGCGCGGGTTCGCGGCGCTGAAGTTCCTGTGGGAGCAGTATTTGGTCCCGCTCGCGGACGCGATGGTCCCCGGTGTCGACAAGGCGGTGGCCGCCTTCCGGCCCGACGTCGTGATCGCCGATCAGCAGGCCTTCGCGGGCGCTTTGGTCGCGAGCCGCCGTGGCCTCCCGTGGGTGACGTCGGCGTCGACGTCGACAGAACTCGGAGACCCGCTGGCCGCCATGCCGAAGATCGCCGCCTGGGTCGACAAGCTGCAAGAAGACCTCCGGACGCGGCACAAGGTGTCCTGCGGTGACCTGCGCTTTTCCCCCGATCTGGTCCTGGCCTTCACCACCGTGTCGCTGACCGGGCCGATCGCCGATGCCCGCGCGGTCCGGTTCGTCGGCCCGGCGCTGGCGCCCGCGCCCCCGGTCGGGTTCTCGTGGGACAGGCTCGACGGGCGCCCGCTCGTCGTCGCCACCCTCGGCACCGCCAACGCCGCGCTCGGCCGCCGCTTCCTGTCCGAATGCGTCGACGCTCTCGCCGGGATGCCCGAGGTCCAAGGCCTGGTCGTCGACCCCACCGGCGAACTGCTCAGCGAAACGGTGCTGACCGCCCGGCGCATCCCGCAGGCGGACGTCGTACGGAAGGCCGCGGCGGTGATCTGCCACGGCGGGCACAACACCGTCAGCGAGACCCTCGCGTCCGGGCTGCCGCTGGTGATCGCGCCGATCCGGGACGACCAGTCGATGCTGGCTCAGCAAGTCGAGGCGGCGGGCGCGGGCCTGCGGCTGCGCTTCGACCGCGTGAAGGCCCCGGACATCCGCTCCACGGTCACCGAAGTGCTCACCGAGCCCGCCTACGCCGCGGCGGCCGCGCGGGTGCGGGCTTCGTTCGCGGCGGCCGGGGGAGTCGTGGCCGCCGCGGACCACCTGGAGTCCCTGCCACACTGAGCCCTCCGGGCGCCCACGCGTGCTTGAGCACGTGACTCATGTGCTTGGAGCCGGAACTCGCGTGCTTAGACACGGGACTCGCGTGTTTGAAGCCGGGACTCGCGTGATCGGAGCCGGATCTCGGTGTTCGCCTTCCCACCACGTGAGTTCCGCCTTCAAGCACGTGAGTTCCGGCTCCAAGCACGCGAGTCACGTGCTCAAGCACGCGAGTCCCGGGTTGGGGCCCTCATCGGAGTGCGGTCTCCCGGGGTGAACGGAACGTCCGCGCCGCGATCCACCCGCCCGCCAGGGCGGCCACGGCCGCGATCGCGAGTGAAACCGGGATCGACCAGCCCGACGGCCGTCCCAGCGCCAAAGCCCGGGTCGCGTCGATCGCGTAGGTCAGCGGGTTGAGCGCCGAAACCACGCGCAGCCAGGTCGGCATCGTCTCGAGCGGCATGTACGCGCTGGAGGAGAACATCAGCGGGAACATGACCATGAACGACGCCATCTGCAGGGTTTCGGCCTTGCGCAGCCAGGTCGTGATGGCGACGAAGATCCAGCTCAGGCACCAGCCGACGACGAGCGTGAGCAGAAGTGCCGCGGTGACACCGAAAACGCCGCCGGTCGGCCGGAAACCGAGCAGCACCACGCTGGCGAGAGTCGTCACGAGCAGTTGCACGCCGAGCCGCGCGGAATCGGAGATGGTGCGGGCCACCAGGACGGCCGAAAGGCTGATGGGCATGCACCGGAGACGTCCGGTGAATCCACTGTAGATCTCCGCGAGCAGCCCCGCGCCCGAGCTCATCGCGGTGGTCATCGCGATGTTCACCAGCGTCGCCGGGACGAGGAAATTCACGTAACCCTCGTAGGCCGCGACACCGGGCAGCGTGCTGACCCCGGTGAAGACCTGGCTGAACAGCAAGAGCAGCACGATCGGTTGCAGCAGCCCGAAGAACACCAGACGCCGGTCCCCGAACGCCGTCTTCAGCGACCGGACGGCGAGCACCCGGACCTGGGTTGCGAAGGTACTCGGCGGCCAGGCCCCCGGATCGGTCAGCACCGGGGTTTCCGGCGCGCGGTGCCGTGCCTCGGTCATGACGGGACCGCCGGATTCCGGTGCAGGGAAAGGTAGACGTCGTCGAGCGTCGGCTCGGCGACGGTGAGGTCCTTCATCGGCGCTCCTGCCGAGTCGAGCGCGCGCACCAGCACCGTGATGTCGGCGGGCCCGGACAGCGCGACGCCGATCACCAGCCCGGACGCCGACGGCGTGCAGGTCATGCCGAGTCTGTGCAGCGCGGCCAGCGCCCGGCGGGCGGCGAGGTCGGTGCCGAAGGTCAGCGTCGCGGTCCGTTCCCCGAGTCTTGCCTTGAGTTCCGAAGGCCGCCCGGAAACCGTGACGTGCCCGAGTCCCAGCACGATGACGTGATCCGCCAGCCTGTCCGCCTCCTCGAGATACTGCGTGGTGAGCACGATGGTGGTACCGCGCGCGGCGAGCCGTTCGACGCCGTCCCAGAGCCCGGCGCGGCTGAGTGGGTCGAGGCCGGTCGTCGGTTCATCGAGGAAGAGGACGTCGGGGGAGCCGACCAGCCCGGCGGCGAGGTCGAGCCGTCGCCGCATCCCGCCGGAGTAGGTCCGTGCGGCCCGGTCCGCCGCGTCGTCCAGGCCGAACATGGCGAGCAGTTCCGCCGCGCGGGCCTTGGCCTGCCGCCCGTTCGCGCCCAGCAGCCGGGCGACGAGTTCGAGGTTGCCACGGCCGGAGAGCGCGTCGTCCACCGCCGCGAACTGGCCGGTGACCCCGATCCGCCGCCGGACGTGATGCCCGGCACGGACGACGTCGAAACCGCACACCTTGGCGCTGCCGCCGCTCGGTTTGACGCGGGTGCTCAGGATGTCGATCAGCGTCGTCTTGCCCGCGCCGTTGTGGCCGAGCACCGCGAGCACGGTGCCGCGGCCGACACGAAGGCTGACGCCGGCGAGAGCCGTCACTTCACCGTAGTGCTTGGCGAGGCCGTTCACTTCGATGGCAGCCTGCTCCATTCGCCGAACGTAGCGGGGGTTTCGGTGCGGCCGCAATGAACGGGAACGCACTCCGGATCTGCGTGACAATTCCGCGTCCGGTGGAGCTGACGGAGATGACAAAAGCGAATTCGCCAGGTGTGGCGATGCCAGTTAATCGGTAACCCGATCCCACCGGTATGACAAACGGATTCGGTGTCCTTGCCGGTGCGGAGGGGCACAGGTAATTTACCGCTTCCGTGTCCCCGCCGTTTCGGCCGTGTCACGCAATTTCTCCGATTCCCCGGGAGTGACCGTTGTGAAGTTCCCACTGAAGTCGAAAAGATCCGTGCAGGCCTTGGCCGCCGGCACGGTGGCCGCCGTCGTGGCCACCCTGGGCGTCGTCGGCGCCGGCTTGAGCGAAGCGGCGCCCGCGTCGCTGACCCTGAAGTACACCTGTCCGTTCCCGCTGATCGGCGACCAGACCCTGGTGGTGAAGGTCGACACCGTCCTGCCGGACGACGCCGTGGCCGGGAAGACGTCCACCCCGATCACGTTCGACGTCGACGTCACCGTCCCGGCGGACGCGACCTCGGGCCTCACGCTCGTCGGCGCGACCACCGTCGAGGGCAGCGCGAAGGCCGCCGCGGTGCTGAAGTACCCGGTCGACAAGACGCTGAACCTCGGCCTGCCGCTGGCCATCCCGGTCACGCCGGTGCCGGAGTCGGGCGAGTTCCACGTCAAGACCAGCGGCAAGGCGCCCGCGGTCACGTTCCCGAGCCCGGGCACCGCCTCGGTGACGGTCGGGAACTTCAGCACCACCATGACGCCGAAGAACGCGCAGGGCCAGCCGACCGACCTCGGCACGTTCACCTCGGACTGCGTCGTCCAGCCGGGACAGAACCAGCAGCTGGGGACGTTCGAGATCAAGCCCGCCGGCGGTGGCACGACGACGCCGACCACCCCGACGACGCCCACCACCCAGCCGACTCCGACCACTGAGCCCACGCCCACGACGGAGCCGACGCCGACGACGGAGCCCACTCCGACGACTCAGCCGACGCCGACCACCGAGCCGACTCCGACGACTCAGCCGACGCCGACGACGGAGCCCACTCCGACCACGGAACCGACGCCGACGACCGAGCCGACTCCCACGACTCAGCCGACGCCGACAACCGAGCCGACGCCGACGTCGTCGACGCAGCCGACTCCCACCACGGAGCCGACGCCCACCACCGAACCCACTCCGACCACTCAGCCGACCCCGACGACGGAGCCGACTCCCACGACCGAGCCGACCCCGACGTCGTCGACCCAGCCGACTCCCACCACGGAGCCGACTCCGACGACCCAGCCGACGACCCCGACCACCGCGCCGACCACCACGACGACGCAGCCGCCGGGCGACACCCAGATCACCTATGGGGTCAAGGGCAAGACCACCATCGCCGGGCTGAACGCGAAGCTCCCGCTCGGTCCCGGCGAGTTCACCGCGAAGCTGAACGCGCAGTCCGGCAAGTTCACCGGGCAGCTTTCGCTGCCGCCGTCGAACGTGCAGTTCCGCTTCCTCGGGTTCTTCCCGGCCTCGGCGACGGTGAAGATCAACCAGGTCGGCGACGTGACGGGCACCGTCAACGCCGGCGCGGTGAAGGCCGACGCGAAGGCCGACGTCAAGCTGCTCACCGTGCGGCTGTTCGGCTTCCCGATCCTGGCGAGCTCGACCTGCAAGACGGCCCAGCCCGCCGACATCCCGCTGGTTTCCGCGCACGGCTTCAATCCGTTGAAGGGCGGCAAGCTGACCGCTGAGTACAAGCTGCCGCAGTTCCGCGGTTGTGGCCTGCTCACGCCGGTGATCAGCGCGATGGCTTCGGGTGACGGGAACAGCCTGGAGATCAACCTCGCCAAGAAGTAGGTCAGTCCTCGTAAGTGGTAATGACGGTTAGAACCGTCATTACCACTCACGAGCCCCACCCTAAAACAGTTACGCCCATTACAACCTTTCCCGTTTCCGAAACCCCCGGTCGCGCATTACTTGTGTGTCACAACATCCGCCAGTAGCGTCTGCACGAGTTGGCCGTTCGGCCGGAGAAGTCGAAGTGAGGAAGCCCGAATGTCAGTGATGACCGGGCGCGTTCCGCGCGCCTTCCTGCTCCCGGCGGTGCTGGGGCTGGGGGCGCTTTCCTTGGCTTCCGCCTCCGCCGAGCCCGCACCCGCGCCCACCCCCGCGCAGCAGGTCGAAACCGGGCAGGTGACCGCCGCGGCGGGTCTGCCGTTCGGGTTCTACGTCGGCGACGAGCAGCAGGCCACGACGAGCCACGTCGCCAAACTCGGTTCCGACATCACGTTCCCGCAGGGCCGGTTCGACGGCTCGCTCCTCGGTCTCTCGGGCAAGGTGCCGATCACCGGCAAGCTCGTCATCCCGCCGACGTCGAGCTACTTCGTGTCCTTCCGGTTCATGCCCGCCACCGGCACGGTCGAGCTGATCCCGGACGGTGACGCCACCGGAACGGTCGAGGTGAAGACCGGCGCCACGACCAACTGCAAGGCCGTCGGCACCAACCTGTGCGGTGATTCCGACGTCACCAACAAGGTGTTCATCAAGCTTTCGAACGTCAAGGTGGACGGCAAGGCTCTCGACGTCGGACCGAACTGCCGGACAGCGCAGTCGGTCGTGGTGAACATCAAAGCGTTGATGCCGCTCGGATTCCCCGCGCCTTCGGTCAGGGCGACCAGCACCTTCTCGACGCCGGGCTTCACCGGATGCGGCGTGCGCGAGGACCTGAGCCCGCTACTCACCGGCCTGGTTTCGGGCCCCGGCAACACCTTGGTCACGAACCTCAAGCTGCGGTGCGTCGGCTCGGGCCCGCCCCCCAACGGATGCGGAGCCTGACGATGACCAATCCCGTCGCCCTGCTCGCCCGCGCGCCGGAAAAGGCCGCCGCCGGCCTGCGCGAATTCGGCCGTATGTGCGCCATGGGCCTCGACGTCGTCCTCGCGATGTTCCGCCGCCCGGTGCAGATCCGCGAGTTCATCCAGCAGTTCTGGTTCATCGCCAGTGTTTCGATCACGCCCGCGATCCTCGTGTCGATCCCGTTCGGCGCGGTCATCTCGCTCCAGCTCGGTTCGCTCACGAGCCAGATCGGCGCGCAGCAGTTCAACGGCGCGGCGAGCGTCCTCGCCGTCGTGCAACAGGCCAGCCCGATCGTGACGACGCTGATCATCGCGGGCGCGGGCGGATCGGCGATCTGCGCGGACCTCGGCGCGCGCTCCATCCGCGAGGAGATCGACGCGATGGAGGTGCTCGGCGTCTCGCCGATCCACCGGCTGATCGTCCCCCGCGTGCAAGCCGCCATCGGGGTTTCGGTGCTGCTCAACGGTTTGGTCAGCGTGGTCGGCGTGCTCGGCGGTTACTTCTTCAACGTCATCGTGCAGGGCGGGACACCGGGCGCGTATCTCGCGAGCTTCAACGCGCTCGCCCAGCTGCCCGACCTCGTCGTCAGCTCGATCAAGGCGTTCATCTTCGGGTTCCTCGCCGGCGTCGTCGCGGCGTACCGGGGCTTGAATCCCCGAGGCGGCCCCAAAGGCGTCGGCGACGTCGTCAACCAGTCGGTGGTGATCACGTTCCTGCTCCTGTTCTTCGTCAACACGATCCTGACCGCGCTGTACCTGCAGCTCGTCCCCGCGAAGGGAACCTGATCCGGTGACCAGCGTCCCCGAACGGGCCCGCGAGGCGTTCAAACGCCCGGGCAACAGTCTTTTCGAGCTGGGCGACCAGCTGCTGTTCTACATCCGCGCGCTCGCGGCGATCCCGATGGCCGTCACCCGGTACTTCCGGGAAGTGGTGCGCCTGCTCGCCGAGGTGACCTTCGGCAGCGGGGCGCTCGCGGTGATCGGCGGGACCGTCGGCGTGATGGTCGGCCTCTGCGTGTTCACCGGGATCACGGTGGGGCTCCAGGGTTTCAGCGCGCTGAACCAGATCAACATCTCCGCGATGACCGGCTTCCTCACCGCGTACTTCAACACCCGGGAGATCGCGCCGCTCTCGGCGGGGCTCGCGTTGTCCGCGACGGTCGGCGCCGGGTTCACCGCGCAACTGGGCGCCATGCGGATCTCCGAGGAGATCGACGCGCTCGAAGTGATGGCCGTGCGCAGCATGCCGTACCTCGTCACCACCCGGATCGTGGCCGGGTTCATCGCGATCATCCCGCTCTACGTGATCGGCCTGCTGATCTCGTACCTCGGCTCGCGGGTGACCACGGTCGTCTTCTTCGGACAGTCGGGCGGCACCTACGACCACTACTTCTCGCTGTTCTTACCGCCGGAAGACGTTCTGTGGTCGTTCGGCAAGGTGCTCGTGTTCAGCGTCGGCGTCATCCTCACCCATTGCTTCTACGGCTACCGCGCCGCCGGCGGCCCGGCGGGGGTCGGGGTCGCGGTCGGCCGCGCCGTGCGGACGTCGATCGTGCTGATCAGCGTGCTCGACCTGTTCCTCAGCCTCGCCATCTGGGGTGCCACCACGACGGTGAAGGTCTCCGGATGAGCGCGCGGGCACGGACGCAGGCCGCCGGGGTGATCTTCCTCGTGATCCTGGTGCTGCTCGGCTGGGTCGCGGTCGCCATCTTCAACAAGGATTTCGACCGCGCGGAGCTGGTCACGCTCAAGACCGACCGGGTCGGCAACCAGCTGGCCCCGCCCGCCGAGGTCAAGGTGCGCGGCGTCCCGTTCGGCGAGGTCCGGGCGGTCCGGGGCAGCGCGGACGGTGCCGAGATCGACCTCGCCATCGACCCGGCGAAGATCGATCAGCTGCCGCGCAACGTCTCGGCGCGTCTCCTGCCCAAGACCGTGTTCGGTGAGCGCTACGTCAATCTCGTGCTCCCGGAACGGCCCGCCGGTGGCCCGCTTCAGGACGGTGACGTCATCGGCCAGGACCGCTCGGCCAACGCGATCGAGCTGGAACGCGTCCTCGGCGATCTGTTGCCCCTGCTGCGGGCGGTGCAGCCCCAGAAGCTCAACAGCTCGCTCGGCGCGATCTCGCTCGCGCTCGACAATCGCGGGAAATCCCTGGGGGACAGCATCGTCCAGCTCGACGACCTCCTCGGCCAGGTGAACCCGCTGATGCCGCAGTTCAAGGCCGACATCAGCGGCCTCGCCGACGTGGCCGATCTCTACACCGGTGCCGCGCCGGACATCCTCAAGGCGCTCTCGGATCTTTCCACGACGGCGAAGACCATTGTGGATACACGCGCGGACCTCGACAAGCTGTACACCAGCGTCACCGCGGCGAGCGGTGATCTGAACAAGTTCCTGGTGGAGAACAAGAACAACATCATCGGTGTCAGTGTGAAGAGCAGGCGGACCCTGGAACTGCTTTCCCGCTACTCGCCCGAGTTCCCGTGTCTGTTCGACGCGGTGAACCGGCTCAAACCGGTGATGGAGAAGGCGTTGGGCAAGGGCACCGGTGAGCCGGGCCTGCACGTGACGCTGTCCGTCCACGATCCGCGCGACAAGTACGTGCCGGGCCGGGACGACCCGCGGTTCGACCAAAAAGGCGGCCCGCGGTGCTACGGCGGGGGGCAGGCTTCGGCGGCGGTGGCGTTCGCCGCCGATGGGGACCTCGGCCCGGCCAATTCGAAGGGGGAGCGGGGGCTGGTCGCCGAGATCCTGGCGCCGTCGCTCGGGATGAAACCGGCCGAGGTCCCGGACTGGAGCAGCGTGCTCGTGGGCCCGGCCCTGCGCGGAACGGAGGTGACCGTCCGATGAGGAGTGTCGTGGGCCCGGCGATCAAGGGCCTGATCTTCTTCGTGATCACCGCGGTGGCGACCGGGATCCTCGCGATCACCATCGCCAACTCCGGGGTCGGCACGACGGTCGGCTACACCGCCAGATTCACCGACGCGACGTCGGTCAACCCCGGCGACGAGGTCCGGATGTCCGGGGTGCGGATCGGTCAGGTGGACTCCATCGGGGTGGTCGAGCGGCGCCTGGCGGACGTGCGGTTCTCGATCGAGAACAAGCGCCGTCTCACCGCGGGGGCCACGGTCACCATCAGGTACCGCAACCTCGTCGGCCAGCGGTACCTCTCGATCGACCCGGGCCCGGACGGCCCGGCGGCGCTCGGCGACGGCGCGCTGATCCCGCCGGAGCACACGACCCCGGCACTGGATCTCACCGCGTTGTTCAACGGGTTCAAGCCGCTTTTCCAGGCGCTGTCGCCGAACGACGTCAACCAGCTGTCGTTCGAGATCGTCCAGGTGCTGCAAGGGGAGGGGAGCACCATCGACAGCCTCCTGGAGCACACCGCGTCCCTCACGAGCACTTTGGCCGGCAAGGACAAGGTGATCGGCGAGGTGGTCGGGAACCTCAACACGGTGCTCGACACGCTGAACTCCCAGGGCGATCAGTTCGACAAGCTCGTCGACGTCACCGCGCAGCTGGTCTCCGGCCTCGCAGGCGACGCGAAGCCCATCGGGCAGGCGATCGGCGGGCTCGGCGAGCTCACCACGTCCACCGCGGGCCTGCTCCAGGACGGCCGGGCGCCGTTGAAGGCGAGCATCGACACCCTCGGCGACCTGTCGAAGAACCTCGCCGACAACACGCCGGTGTTCGAGCAGTTCCTCGGGAACCTGCCGAAGAAGCTGGACCGCATGGGCGCGATGGTCTCGTACGGCTCGTGGTTCAACTTCTATCTGTGCTCGGTCAAATCGGACGCGCCGCCCGCTCCGGGCGGCCCGCCGGTCGGCATCCCGCTGACCCAGGGACGGTGCCGGTGAAAGCGCCCAGGATCAAACCCTTCCGCACCCGCAACCCGATCATCGTCGGCACCGTCACGGCGCTGCTGATGGCCGCGGCCGGGTCGGCGGTGTTCTTCTCCGACGATCTCCCGCTGATCGGTGGCGGTACCACCTACGCGGCGGAGTTCACCGAAGCCGCCGGGCTCAAGCGCAACGACGAAGTCCGGGTCGCCGGAGTGAAGGTCGGAGAGGTCTCCGACGTCCTGCTGGACGGTGCCCGCGTCAAGGTGCTGTTCCGGGTCAAGGACACCTGGATCGGCAACCGCACCACCGCCTCGATCAAGATCAAGACCCTGCTGGGGCAGAAGAACCTGGTCATCGACCCGGTCGGCAACGCCGAACTGGACCCGGACCAGCCGATTCCGGTGGAGCGCACGAGCTCGCCCTACGACGTCACCGCGGTGTTCAACGACCTCGCGAACACGGTGGGCGCGATCGACACCGACCAGCTGGCGAAGGCGTTCGGGACGATGTCGGAAACTCTCGGCGCTTCCACGCCCCAGGACGTCCGCACAGCCTTCGACGGCATCACCGCGCTCTCCAAGACGCTCGCCTCGCGCGACGAGGAGCTGGTGAAGCTGTTCCAGAACACGAACAAGGTGTCCCGGACGCTCGGCGACCGGTCACAGCAGATCGAGGCGCTGATCCGCGACGGCAACACCCTGCTCACGGAGCTGAACGCGCGCAAGGACGCCATCGCGAAGCTGTTCAGTGGCGTGAAGAACCTGTCGGTGCAGCTCAAGGGACTCGTCGCGGACAACCAGAAGACACTCGGCCCCGCGCTCGACCAGCTCGACCGCGTCGCCACCGTCTTGCAGCGCAACCAGGACAAGCTCACCGAGAGCCTGCGACTGGCGGGGCCCTTCTACCGGCTGCTCGGCAACGCGGTCGGCAACGGCCGCTGGATCGACACCTACATCTGCGGGCTCGTCCCGACCGGCGGCACGCCGGGCAGCTGCATGCCGTCGAGGAACGGGGGACGCTGATGGGGCGCCACTTCACGCTGTCCGATCTCGGGGCGAACGCGCGGCGGCGGGCCTGGATACGGCGGCTCGCGCTCGCCGTCGTCGCGGGACTGCTCGTGACCGCGGCCTGGCCGCTGGTGACGCGGCAGGCCGACCGGATGCTGACCGGGTACTTCACCGCGACCGTCGGGGTGTACCCGAACACCGAGGTCCGGGTGCTCGGCGTCCCGATCGGTTCGGTCACCAAGGTCGAACCGCGCGGCACGAAGGTCGAAGTGACCATGTCGGTGCGGCCGGACGTCAAGCTGCCGGCCGACGTCGGTGCCGTCGTGATCACGCCGAGCCTGGTCGCCGACCGGTACGTCCAGCTCACCCCGGTGTACGTCGGCGGGCCGGAGCTGGGCGGCGACGCCCGGATCCCGCCCGAGCGCACCGTCACCCCGGTCGAGGTCGACGAACTCCTCGGCAGCCTCAACCAGCTGATGACCGCGCTGGGACCGAAGGGCGCCAACCGGGACGGCGCGGTCAGCGACGTGCTGACCAAGGCCGCGACCTACCTCGACGGCAACGGCGGCAAACTCGGCGAGGCGATCAAGAACCTCGGCGAGTTCGCCAGGACGGCGAGCGACTCCAAGGACGACCTGTTCAACTCCGTCGACAACATCAGCAAGTTCACCGCGATGCTCGCCTCGAACGACGGCAAGGTGAAGGAGGCGATCCAGCAGATCTCCTCGATCAGCAAGATCCTGGCCGATCAGCGGGACCAGTTCTCCGGCGCGATGACCGAACTCACCGAGGCGCTCAGCGTCGTCCAGGGCTTCATCAGGGACAACCGGGGCAAGGTCAAGTCCGATGTGGACAAACTCGCCGAGATCACCAAGGTGCTCAGCCAGCAGAAGGCGTCGCTGGGCGAGGCGCTCGACGCCGCGCCGAACGCGCTGGCGAACGTCCTCGGCGCGTACAACCAGGGCGCCGGAACGCTGGACGGCCGAGGGAACATCACCGAATTCTCGGGGGCGAAATGAAGTCCCGGCTCAAATGCGCGGCCGTCCTGGCCGTCACGCTGGCCGCGACCGGTTGCAGCAGCGGTGTCGACGTCTACGACATCCCCTTGCCCGGCGGTGCCGCGCTGGGTGAGCGGCCGATCCATGTGACGGCGAGTTTCAGCAACGTGCTGGATCTCGTGCCACAGTCCGGGGTGAAGGTCAACGACGTCCCGGTCGGCCAGGTGCGGACGGTCGACCTGGCGCCGGACGGCCGCAGCGCGGTGGTCGGGCTGCTGATCAACGGGGACGTGAACCTGCCTGCCAACGCGGTCGCGCGGCTGCGGCAAGCGAGCATCCTCGGCGAAAAGTTCGTCGAGCTCGCGCCGCCGGACGACGGCACCCCCAGCGGGCGGTTGGCCGACGGCGCGGTGATCCCCTTGGCCAGTTCGTCGCTGACCCCGGAGATCGAGGAGGTCTTCGGCGCGCTTTCCTTGCTGCTCAATGGTGGAGGCGTCGCGCAGGTGCAGAACATCACCCGCGAGCTCAACGACGCGCTCGGAGGCAAGGAAAGCGCGGCCCGCAGCCTGCTGTCCAATTTGGACACCTTCGTGCGCGGGCTGGACGAGCACAAGGCGGAGATCACCCGCGCCATCGAGAGCGTCAACAAGCTCGCGGCGACGCTGAACGCGAACACCGAGGAGATCAAGGCGACGCTGAACGGGCTCACCCCCGGGATCGAGGTGCTGAACCAGCAGCGGCAGGCGCTGGTCGGGATGCTGAAGTCCCTGGACGGGCTCACCTCGGTCGCCGTCGACACGGTGAACCGCAGCAAGGACGACCTCGTCGCCGATCTCAAGGCGCTCGAACCGTTGCTGCGGCGGCTGGCCGACTCGGGGGACAAGCTGCCGAAGGCGATGGAGATGATCTTCACCTTCCCGTTCCCCGACGCCGCGCTCGACGCCATCCGCGGCGACTACCTGAACACGTTCCTGACCTTCAAGAACAGTGGTGGCCGCTGATGCTGACCAAGTTCGTCCGCGCCCAGCTGGTGGTCTTCGTGGTCATCGCCGTCCTCGGTGTCGCGTACGTCGGCGCGACGTACGCGGGGCTGGACAAGCTGGTGCTCGACCGCGGGTACACCGTCAAAGTGCGCCTGGCCACCGGTGGCGGCATCTTCGGCAACGCCGAGGTCACCTACCGCGGCGTGCCGATCGGCCGCGTCGGCGAACTCCGGCTGACCGCGTCCGGGATGGAAGTGGACCTCGCCATCGATCCGGGCGGACCGGAGGTGCCGGCGGACACCGAAGCCGTCGTGGCCAACCGATCCGCCGTCGGTGAGCAGTATGTCGACCTTCGGCCGCGTCGTGCCGATGGTGCCATGCTGCGGGACGGTTCGGTGATCAGCGAGGCGGACACGAAGATCCCGCTCCCGGTGGACGTGGTCCTGTCCAGTGTGGACTCTTTCGCCAACTCGGTGCCGAAACCCGCCCTGCGGACCGTTGTCGACGAGCTGTACAACGCGACCAACGACGCGGGCCCGGCGCTGGACCAGCTCGTCGGTCGGGGGATCGAGTTCGTGCGGGAGGCGAGCGCGCACGTCGGGCCGCTGACCAGTTTCGTGACCGACGCGCAGACCGTGCTCGACACGCAGGTTTCCCAGGCGGACGCGATCCGCTCGTTCGGCGCCAACGCGAAACTGCTGGCCGCGACGCTGAAGAACTCCGACGGGGATCTGCGGCGGCTCATCCCGGCCGTGCCGGCGGCCGCGAACGAGGTCAGCACGCTCCTGCGGGAGACCGGTCCCAGCCTCGGCATCCTGCTGGCGAACCTGCTGACCACCGCGGACGTGATGGAATCGCGGCAGGACAGCATCGAGCAGCTCCTGGTCACCGCGCCGAAGGCGGTCGCCGCCGGACACGCGATCATGGGGCCGGACGGCGCGCACGTCGGCCTCTCCCTGACGTTCTTCGACCCGCCGCCGTGTGTCACCGGCTACGGCACCGGTTATCGCGACGGACTCGACACGTCGGCGCGCCCGTTGAACACCTCGGCGCGCTGTGCGCTACCGAAGGGCAATCCCACCAACGTGCGCGGTTCACAGAACGTACCGAAGAGGTGAAGACGATGACTCGACTCGCTGTCCTGCTCGTGGTGGTGGCCACCGCGTTCGCCGCCTGGTTCGGCTACTCCTGGTGGGACGCGAGCCGGGACGACGGCGTCGCGCGGGCCACGGTCCGCGAGGAGGCGTTGCAGGCGGGCAGGCAGTCCGTGGCCGCCCTGACCACTTTGGACTACCGGCAGGCCGAGCAGGGCTATCAGACCTGGCTGAACCTGTCCGGCGGCGCGCTGCACGACGAACTGGCGCGGGACCGGGAAGGCGGGCTGGGCCGGATCGGCCAGGCGAAGACCGTCACCACCGGCCGGGTCGTCGACGCCGCGGTGACCGAAGTGGACAGTGGCGGCGGGACCGCCGAGGTGATCGCCTCGGTCGAACTCGAGGTCCGGCCCGACGGCGGGGAAGCCATGACGAAACACAACCGGTTCCGCGCCGGCCTGAACCGGACGCCGGACGGGTGGCGGGTCACGTCGCTCGGCCAGGTGCCGGTGACCGACACCGGAAAGCCCTGAGGGGAGGACGGGATGACCACGAAACGGAAGCCGGTGCGGCGCGCCGTGAAGGTCGCCGGGAAAATGGGCGGGAGTACGCGGGTCCTCGAACCTCCGGAAGAAGAGGTCCCCGAGGCCCCTGAGGCCCCTGTCGTCTCTTCGGCGCCTGAGGTCGTTGCGCCGGTCAAGCGGCGGCGGGGCATCGTGGTGTTCGGCGCGGTCGCGGTGGTGATGGCGGGCCTCGCGGGGTGGTTCGCCGTCGAGGCGCGGGACGCGACGTCGGTCCTGGCCCACAACACCGCGCTGACCGACGTCGCCACCACCGCCGAGGTGAGCGATCAGATCGGCAAGGCGCTCGGCACGGTCTTCTCGTACCGCTACGACGATCCAGCCAAGAGCGAGCAAGCCGCGAAAGAGGTCCTGACCGGACCCGCGCTCGGGCAGTACGACCAGCTGTTCGCGCAGGTCCGGGGGCTGGCGGCGGAGCAGAAGCTGGTCGTGACGTCGACTCCGGTGGTCTCGGGCGTCAAGGTCCTCGACGGGGACAGGGCGTCGCTGCTGGTGTTCCTGGACCAGACCGGCGTGCGCGGGGACGGGCAACGCAGTACTGGTGCGGCTCAGCTGAGCGTGAGCGCCGAACGCTCCGACGGCCGCTGGCGCGTCACCGCCCTCGCCGCCGCCTGACTCCTCGCCGCATTTCGTCCTCTAAATGCGGAGCTGGCGCGAGCGCCGAAGTACATGAAGGCCCCCTTCCTTGCTTCTAGCGCAAGGAAGGGGGCCTTCACGTACTTCTCCCTGGGTGACTGGGCACCGAACTCGCGTGATCAGAAACGGATCTCGCGTGCTTGGAGCCGTAACTCGCGTGACTGGAGCCGTAACTCGTGTGCTTGGGGCCGGATCTGACGTGATTGGACGCCGCACACATGAGTTCCGGCTCCAATCACGCGAGATCCGGCTTCAAGCACGTGAGTCCCGGCTCCACGAACGTTGCCCAAGGGGGGCAGGGTCAGGAGGGGGCGGCCCGCAGGGCCAGGATCATCTCGAACCGCCGCTCGGGATCCCGCAGCCCGTCCGCGAACAGCGCCTCCAGCTCCTGGGCGCGGGACCGCACCGTCTGCGGATGCACCGCGAGCCGTTCGGCCACCTCCCGGACGTTCCCGCACGTCTCCAGCCACGCCAGCAGCGTCCCGGCCAGGCGTGAATGCTGCTTCCCGGTCAACCCGGCGAGCGGGCCGAGCCGTTCCCGGACCAGTTCGGCGGCCAGGAACGGTTCCTTGAGCAGCCACAGACGCGAAAGATGGTCGACGCACCACGTCACGGGTTCGTCGACGAGCGCGCCGGAGTCGACGAGCCGCAGGGCCTCCCGGGCCGCCCGCAGGGAACGCGCGGCGAAGGCGGGAGGGACCGCGGGACCGATCGCGGCCCGCCAGCCCGCCAGGTCTTCGGCGAACTGCTCCCGTTCCTCCGGTCGCGGGGCGGGGAGCAGCAGGCAGGGGGAGGTGCTCTCGAAGTCGGCCAGCGCCGTCGACGCGGCCGCCGGGGTTTCGTCCGAAGGCCTGTCGAGGGCGACGGCGACGAGCAGGTCCGGTAACTGCCAGCGGGCCAGTTCGGCGGCGTGCTTGACGACTTCGGGCGGTGACGGCGGCTCGGTGAGCAGGACCTCCATCAGCCGGTGACGCCGCCGTTCCAGTGCGCCGGCGGCCTTTTCCCGCGCCTCCGCGTGACCCTCGACCGACAGCGCCGACAGCTCGTCGATGTAGGCGAAGATGGCTTCCGCGAGCAGGCACAGGGTCGCCGAGGGCACGCCCGCGCGACGGCCTGCCTCGGCCACCCGGCGCCACGTCACCCTGGCGCCGACCCGGTACGCCGCCTGAAGGACGTCGACGTTGCGGCCCTGCTGGAATTCCTGGACACCCAGGCTCAGGAACACGCTCCGGCGGTCTTCCGACGGCGCTTCCGGGTTCCCGATCCGTTCCACGAATTGAAGGAACGCCATCTGGACGCCGGTCTTGAGCGCCTTCCCGAACGCGCCGTCCAGTGGCCGCGCGTAGTCGGGGATGGTCCGCTGGATCTCGCGGACCACCTCCCCGGCCACGTCGGCCAGCACCGGCCGGAACACGGTCGCCAGCTCTCTCGGCAGCAGCGCCCAGAGCTGGACGGGACGCCCGCTCGACCCTCCCGGCCGAGCGGGCGTGAGGAGCGGGCCGTATGTCGCCTCGACCCCGCTGCGACCATCCTGCGGTCGGGTCACCTCGTCACCTCGTTGTGAGTGGGAAACGCTGGTCAATCGTCGGCGAGCAACGCCTCCGCACGCAGGGCGATCTCCATGTCGAGCCGGTCGTCGGCGTTGTTCAACCGGTCGCCGAAGAGATCGATGAGCTGGTGCATGCGGTACCGGACGGTCTGCGGGTGGACCTTGAGCTTCTTCGCGATCTCCGGAGCGCTGCCCCGCGATTGCAGCCAGATCAGCAACGTCTCCCCGAGCCGTGCCCGCTGTTTCGGCGTGAGGTCGTCGAACGGGGCGAGGCTGCGCGTGCACAGCTCGCGGACCAGGAACTCGTCGGCGAGCAGCCACAGGGTGGACAGGTGATCGCTGTACCGCGTGACCGGGTTGTCCGGTAGCACCCCGCGCTGGACCAGCCGCAGCGTGCGGCGTGCCCACAGCAGGGAGCGCGGCGCCTCGGTGAGCCGCACGGCCGGGCCGATCACCGCGCGCCAGCCGGGAAGCCGTTCGGCGAGGTCCTTCAGGTGCTTGTCGGGGTCGCCGGTGACCAGGCAGGGCTTGGGGCCCTCGAAGTCGACCAGGACGTCGGCGTCGAGGTCTGCGCTGTCGGGGTCCGACGGGCCGGGCCGCCGCTCCAGCGCGACGACCGTGACCTCGGCGGGCAGCGCCCACTGGGCGTTGGCGGCCTGGGACGCGATCGACTGCGGTGAGGACGGCGGGTCGGAGAGCATCAGTTCGAGCAGCCTGCGCCTGCGTCTCGCCCTGGTGCCCGCGGCCCGCTCCTGCGCGGCCGTGTAGCCCTCGATGGACAGTGCGGAAATCTCGTCCACGTAAGCGAAAATCGCCTCGGCCGCGGTGCACAGGAGATCGGCGTCCGCTCCGATCGCCTGCCCGAATTCCGAAACGTGCCGCCACGCGACGCGACCGCCGACGCGGTAGGCCGTCTGCAGGCAGTCGAGGCTGCGGCCTTCCTTGAACTCGACCTTGCCGAGGTTGCGGAACACCGCCGACCACTTGTCGAGCGGGGCCGTCCCCTGACCGACGGTATCGAGGCAGTGCAGGATCGCCTGCCGGATACCCTGCGTGATGATCTGTCCGAACGCGCCTTCCAACGGCTGCGCGTATTCGGGGACGGCTCGTTGCACCTCCTGGAGGATGGCTCGGGCCAAGGGATCGGCCCGCGGCCGGAACCGCTCGCCCATGTCCCTCGGCAGTGACGCCCACAGGCCGTTCGCGCCGGTGCTGCGCACAGGTCGGTTCTCCACTGGGGTTCTCGGTGCCGGCGTGAAGGCGCGCGGTCGCTGGACCGGACCCGGTGGCTGGCGGTGCGGGGTGGCGGGGTGGCGCACGTCGGGGTCGGGCCGTGCGGTCCGCAGATCGTGCCGCGAGAATCCGGTATCCAAGTCGGTCATGTTTTTTATCCTTGCTGGCAACAAAATCAGCCTCTTCAACGGTGAAGCCGATCCAGATTTTGTGGCTCACGCAACATAAAATCCGGCTGAGAGGGCTGTCAACGGCTGGTGGGGCCTTGATCGGCCACCTGGATGGACTACACCCGAACGGGTGGTCCGATCCGGTGGCGAGTGACATTTAGGCAGGCCTCAGATGGCGCCCGGATGACAACTTTTCCGGGACCTTCTCGAGCGCCTCCGCCGCCTCGCTGGCGCGGATGAGCACCTCGACGACCTCGTCCAGGGTCAACCGGGCGGGCGTGGTCTCGGCGAGGAAGCGTTCGAGTTCGCCGCCGAACCGGGCCGGGTCGGCCACATGTGGAAAGTGTTTCGCATTTTCGAACACCGTCAAGCGGCTGTCCGGCAGCAGTTCGGCAGTCTTCCGGCCGTGGGCGACCGGGATGAGCGGGTCGTGCGCGCCCCAGACGACGAGCGTGGGCACCTCCCGGGCGAGGTAGAGCTTGTCGATCGCGCTCGCGCGCTGGCCGCGGAGGTCGATCAGGCTGCGCGCGATGAACAGGAACGCCCGCCGCCTGCCCGGGTCGGCCAGCGACGCGAGGTGCCGGGTCAGCTCCCGGGTCTCGGGGGAGAGCTTCCCGCCGAGCGCGCGGCCGGCCGCGGCGAGCCCGTGGGCGATCGCGACGGTGACGGGATTGACCGCGGCCGACAGCGTCAGCTTGGCCCCCGGCAGCGCCGTCGCGCGCAGCACCGAGGTCACCTGCGGGCCGAGTCCGGCGCTGCCCACGAGCACCAGCCGGGCGCACATCTCGGGGAACTGGTAGGCGAACTGCATCGCGATCCCGCCGCCGAGGGAGTGCCCGGCGATGGTCGCGTGCCGGTGCCCGGTGAGCGCGAGGACGTCGCGGACCACGCTGGCCATCGCGCCGAGCCCGTAGTCGGCCCGTGGCGACCCCGAAGCACCGTGGCCGGGAAGATCGGGGACGAGGACGCGGCGCCCGAACCCGGTCCGCTCGAAGTGCTCGAGCAACGGGACCCAGGTCTCACCGCTGCCCGAGATCCCGTGCAGCAGCACGAGCGGTTCACCGGTGGTGTCCTTTGTGGACGGGAGGTATTTCCGCAGCCGGATTTCCTGCCCGTGCAGGGTCAGTGTGCGCGCTTCGAGGGCCATGTCCCGCCTTTCCGTGGTCAGGCGTCAAAATAACGTGGAGAACGGCGGTTCCGTCAGCGTGTCGCCGGACACGTCCGGCAATTGCCACCCGGATGACAAGAATTTCGGTTCGGACCCCGATCCGGATGCCAAAACCGTGACGGCGGGACTATTCCGCATCGACATTCTCCCACCGTCCCGGTATTCAGGAAAGCGTCGGTAAACACCCGTCACCACCGGGAGAAAAGCGATGGCCTGCCGGGCGGACTTCCATGTAGACCAGCCGAGGGCGAACCGCGCCCGCCGCGGCCTCCGCTGGGTGCTGCCCACCGTGCGGCCACCGGAACGGCGGGTCCGGCGGGTCAGTTCCCTGGCGTCCCGTCGTCGCGGCGGAGCGCGCGCATAAGCCGCTGCGCGCGCAGGGCGAGTTGCATGCCCAGCCGGTCGTCGGCGTCCCTGAGCCGGTCGCCGAACAGTTCTTCCAGTTGCCGGAGGCGATTCCGCACGGTCTGCGGATGGACGCCCAGCCGCTGCGCGATCTCCGGCGCCCCGCCGCGGGTCTCCAGCCACGCCAGCAGGGTTTCGCTGAGCCGCTCCTGTTGTTTCTCGCTCAGCGAGGTGAACGGGTCGAGGCTCCGCTTGGCCATCTCGGCGCCGAGGAAGTCCTCGGCCAGCAGCCACAGCGTCGCCAGGTGGTCCCGGCACCAGATGACCGGGCCGGGCGCGTCGTCGCTGGTCAGCAGGAGTGCGCGGCGGGCGGTGCGGAGGGCGGCCGGGGCGTCGGCGAGCGGAACCACGGGGGAGACCGCCACCCGCCAGCCGTCCAGCGCGTCCTTCAGCGGCGCGAGATCGGTGTCGGGATCCGCGGTGAGCAGATACGGCTCGGCGGAATCGAGGTCGAGCAGCACCGTCTCGGCCAAGAGGTGGGCGGGGAACTCCGGCGCGCCAGGCGAGCGCTGAAGCGCGACCATGGCCGCGGTCCCCGGAACCCGCCAGCCGGCGCCGTCGGCCAGGCTGGCGATGCTGCACGCGGACCCTTCCGGTGCTTGGGCGATCAGTTCCAGCAGGCGGCGGCGCCGGAGCGGGATCGCGCCCGCCGCCTTGGCCTCCGCCTCGTGGTATCCCTCGATCGCCGTGGCGCACAGTTCGTCGACGTAGACGAAGACGGACTCGGCCGCGAGCGCGATGACGCCGGGGCCGACGCCGAGCCCGCGCACGATGGGCCGCATCGCCCGCCACGCCGTCCGCGCGCCGATGGTCGCGCTGTCGTGCAACGGTTCCAGGCTCCGGCCCTCGGTGAACTCGATCCGCCCGCGCATGCGGTAGAAGTCGATCCAGCGGTCGTGGGGCAGGTCCGGATCTCCGATGCAGTCGACGTAGTGCCGCACCGCCCGCTCGCAGGAGACGACCAGGACGCGGCCGAAGACGCCGCGCAACGGCTGCGAGTACGCGGCGACCGACCGCTGCACCTGCTTGATCATGGCCGCGGCGGCGTGCCCGGTATACGGACGCAGTTCTTCGCCGAGCGAACGCGGCAGCGTCGCCAGCATGCCGAAACTGCGGTACTGGACCACGAAGACCACCTTTGAATTTCTTCGAACCGGGGGAGGGAAACATGAATCCCTTTGCACAACCGCGTCGGATCGACGGGAACGGGTGCCGGAGTGTTTCTACTGGATCGGCCGACGGTGTGTACCGCGAATGTGACGTTGAATTGATGACGGAAAGTCGCGATACCCGGCGTTCGTGACACGGACGGGCGTTTCGGTGTGGCGGCTTTTGACACGGATGTGGCGCCGGTCCTACGCTCCGTGCATTCGAGTGCGCCGGTGGCGCGCGGACGAAAGGGAATTCGTGCCCGTAATCGTCGGCCTACTCAACAGCGGGAGAACGCACACGTGAGCTGGCAGCCCGTTGGCGCGTTGTGGGCACGTCTGCCGAGGGAACTCGGTGACGCCGTCCGTCCCCGGATCCCGGCGATCGCCCGGCACTGCGTCGAAGGCGTGGTGTCCGAGATCGCTGAATGCGCCGAAGTGTTCAGTGACAGCGAGGCCCGCGCGGCGGCCGTCGAGCTGACCAGGCGCGGCATCGAACGCGCCATCGACCGGGTCGGCGTCCCCGAACTGCTGCAGAACGACCTGCTGGCGGATTTCCGCGCGCAGGGCAGGCTCGCGTTCCATCAGGGACTCAGCCGCGAGGCCGCGCAGGCGGCGTTCAGGGTCACGAGCCGGGTGCTGTGGCGTGCGATCGCCGCGGCCGGCCGTCAGCTCCAGCTGTCCGGCGACGTCCTCTATGGGGCGGCGGAATGCCTCTTCGGCGACGTCGTCGAGGTGACGATGGCGCTCACGGACGGATACAACGCCGCGCAGGCCGAATCGGCAGGGCCCGCGGAGCAGCGGGCCCGGCTGTTCCGGCTGCTGACCGCCGGCGCGGGGTACACCCAGGCCGACGCCGGAGCGCTCGCCGTCGCCATCGGCTGGCGGATCCCGCCTCGCGTCACCGCCGTCGTCTTCGTCTCGGAACCGGGTGCGCCCGCCTTCCCGTCGGGCCTCTTGCCCTCGGCGGTGCCCGCGGACTTCGTGTCGGACGCGCCCGGTGCCCTCGTGGCCTGTCCGAAAGCCGATCTCGACGGCCTGCGGGAACTGCCGTCCGGCTGGTCCGCGACGGTCGGGGTGCCGGTCCCGGCGGACCAGGCCGCCGAATCGTTCCGGATCGCGCGCCGCGCGTCCGAGCTGGCCCGGCGGGGGCTGATCACCACGGTCGGGCCGGTGCTGTGGTGCGAGGAGCACCTCACCACGCTGCTGCTGCTCGCCGACGAGTTCCTGCTGGATCGGCTGGCCGGAGAAGCGCTGGAACCGCTGTCGGGGCTAGCGCCGAAGCAGCACGACGAGCTGTCGGCGACCCTGCTCACGCAGGTGCAGACGCGGGGGAGCGCGCCCGAGATCGCCCGGCAGCTCGCCGTGCACCCCCAGACGGTGCGGGCACGCCTGCGGCGGCTCGCGGAGCTGTTCGGCGAGCGGCTGGACGATCCGGATCAGCGGCTGCGGATCGAGCTGGCGCTGCGTGCGGAACGGCTGCGCCCCGCGGACGTCTGACGGGCCCCGGCGACCGGGAACACCCAGCGCCGGTAGCCCCACCAGCGGAACGCCGACCCCGCCGCGGTGCCCAGCAGCATCCCGCTGACGAAGTCGGCGATCTCCTGGGCGAGAAAGCTGACTTCGGGGACTTCGAGACGCAGGACGTACCGCGAGATCAGCGGCGGGCACAGATTGATCGTCACGGCGATCGCGTTGACGGCGAAGAACAGCGTCGCCTCGTGGAGCCGTCGCCTGCCGCCGCGGGTGTGGAACGCCCAGCGCCGGGAAAGCAAGTACGCGAAGGCCGTCGCCACAACGGTCGCGATCGCCAGCGCCGTGACCGGTTTCTCTTGCAGGACGGTGAGTTTGAGCCCGTAGTTGGTCCCGAGGGTGAGGCCGAACGCGGCGAGGCCGACGGTGGCGAACCGGAGCAGCTCACGCCGCTTCCCGGTCCGCGCGCCGCCGGCCGCCGCGCCGTCCACAAAGGACGCGGGGGCGGTTCTGAGCACCGCGGGCTCAGCAGTTCGACGTCGTCGGGACGCCCGCGACCCGGTCCTTGAGGAAGGCCAGGACGTCGGCGTTGCCGGTGTAGACCGCCGTGATGTGGTCGGTTTCGAAGGTCTTCCAGGTCGTCTTGACCCCGGCGGCGCAGTAGGCCTTGTGCAGGGCGTCGGCTTGGGCGAACTGCACGAGCTGGTCCTGGGTGGCGTGGTAGAGGAACACCGGGACCTTGGGCGGTGTGCCGCCGAGCTTGTTCTCGTTGAGCCGCTTGACCCATTCCGGCCGGACGTATCCGGCACTGGTCGTGTAGTCGGCGATCTTCTGGTTCGCGTAGGTGGTGAGCAGCTCGAACGTGCACGCGCTCTTCTGCATCTCCGCGAGCTTCACGCGGCCGTTGTCGCTGAGGAACGAGTCCAGCTTCAACTCGGGGTACGCGTTGTCCAGGCCGACGAGGGCGTAGGCGAAGACGCCGAAACCCGCTTTCCCGTCGAGTTGCAGGGTGACCTGGACGAGGTCGGCGGGCACGCCACCGGCGGCGACGCCGACGAGGTTCAGCTCCGGCGCGTAGGCGGGCTGGAGCTCACCGGCCCAGGCCGCCGCTCCGCCACCCTGCGAGTATCCGCGGAAGGCCACCTTGGCGTCGGTGGACAGTTTCGCCTCCGGCAAACGCTGTGCGGCGCGGACCGCGTCGATCACCGCCGGGCCTTCCGAGCGCCCGACCACGTACGTCGTCTTCGGGTCCTGCCGGTAGCCCTCGTAGTCGGTGAGCGCGACGGCGTATCCGGCGTCGAGCGCGTCGTCGAGACCGGACTGTTCGTAGAACGCGCCGATGTCGATCATCTTCGACGGCGTGCAGTCGAACGCGGGACCGTGCGTACCGGCCGCGAACGAGACGATCGGTGCCTTCGCCGGGTCGACGTTCTTCGGCACCAGCACCGTCCCGGTCACCGCGTCCGGCCGCCCGAGGGCGTCCGTCGACAGGTACATCACCTGCCACGCGTTGACGGAATCCTTACGTGGACCGGCTTTCGAGATCCGCGAGCGGATGACGTCGCCCGGTTTGCCCGCCGGGAGCGGGGACGGCGGGGTGTAGAACGAGTCGTCGGACGCCGCCGGGGTGGCGGAGTTCGCCGGGGTCCCGCTCAGCGCGGTCAGCAGACCGGCGGCGAGGACGGTCGCCACCGCCGCGGCGAGCAGCCGGCGGGAGGGGTGAGGGAACGAGATCGGCACGGCCGGGCCTCCAGAGCGCGGATGGGATGACGTCCCCGAGGGGACGGTCTGCGTGGGTCGGCGACGGTGAGGGTTGTCGAGCCGATCGACAACGTGTCACGGCCGCGTCGGCAAGGTGGCTGTGATGGAGGGGGATCGAAGGTGTCGCGAAAGCAGCGGTGAGGCGTGAGCCGGGGGAGGCTCCGCGTGGAGCATGCCCCGCCCGGCCCGCGACACCACCACGACCGCTTCGCCTCACGAAGGTGGGCACTCAGGCGTTTCCGCCGTAGACCTGACGGCAGGTGGTGGATTCGGCGAACGCGAGGTTGAGTTCCGGGTTGGCGCGCAGGTGCTTGATCGGGCCTTCAGGCTCGCTCAGCCCGCTCATCGAGGAGTCGGCGTCGGCGACCACCTTCTGGAGACTCGCCTGATCGGTGACCTTCGCGTCCTGCATCTTCGTCAGGGTGGCGGACACCTTCGTCTTGGTTTCGCCGAGCGTGGTGGTGGCCTTGTCCACGGCGGACTGTCCATCCGGGACCGGTGGCACACCGGCGTTCCGGATCCCGCCCGCCATGTCGTCGAGCGCGGCGGAAAGCGAGTTCAGGAAACCGACCATGGCGGTCTTCGTGCCCTGCGGGTTGGCGGGATCGAACGCGGGCGGCTGGGAGATCTTCGCCGAGCCCGTCGCGACCCCCGAGCACACCTTGTCCACCCAGGCGAGCGCGGCCGGGTCGGCGTGCCGCCCGGTGTCGGCGGGCTTGTCGGACCCGCAGGCGCTCAGCAGGACCGCGGCGGCGGTCGCGGAGACGATGGCGAACGCGATTCGCGCTGCCGTGCGGCGCATTCTTTTCATGGTTTCCCCGTCGAATTCGGCGAAAGAGGGCCGGTCGTGGCACGAGGAGTGCGAATCCGCGGTGGTCGGCGGTGACCGGCTTGCTGAACCGCGAGGTTACTCACGAAAGAATCCGGCAGGCAAGACAGGGGTGTGCGGGGAAAGGTCGATTGGCACCCGCGAGATAGTTTCGCGCGGTGTGATTGTCACCTGCGTCAGCGGTTCCTCAGGCGGCCTCGACTGGCCCTGTGCTGGGGAAACCCATGTGCCGCTACTAGGAACCGGGTGTGCGCACCGTGCCAGGGTGACAATTTACCGGGACCGCGTCAACTTTTCCGGGGAAGCACTTGATAGCGGTGCGGACGCGTCGTTAGTTTACTGTTCGGTTGCGATCCGTCAGACATCGTCGCTACCCGGAGAATTCTCTCGGGCCGATATTCATTGCTCTGGGGAATTGTACGCCGTTTCGTATCATCGTTGATACCACGGAAGGACGATCGTGAGTCACCGTAGAGGAACCAAGAAGGCGGTCGCCGCCGCCGCTGCCGGTGCCGTGGGGCTTGCCACCGCGGTACTCGTGGTCGGGGCACAGAGCAGTGTCGCCGATCCGATCTCGCTCCCGCTCAACTACCACTGCAACCTGCCGCTCGTGGGGTCGCAGTCGCTGAAGGTGGTGATCAACACCGATCTTCCGCTGTCGGTCAAGACCGGTCAGCCGACCGGAACGTTCGACATCAAGGCCATCTCCACGATCAACGCGGACACGGTCAGCGGGCTCAACCTGATCGGTGCCACCACGTTGGAAGGCCAGGCCATCGCGGCGGCGACCGTGGCGGCACCGGGGCTCAACCTCCCGGTCAAGGTCCCCAACGACATCGCCAAGCAGAACATCCCCACTTCGGGCGAGATGACGGTCAACGCGGCGGGCAAGACCCCTTCGCTGACCTTCAACCAGCCCGGCGAGGCGAAGATCACCGTGGGTGACCTCCAGCTGAAGGTCACCCCGCGCAAGGCCGACGGTTCGGTCACCGGCATCACGCCGGACGGCACGATCGACGCGCCGTGCACGCAGGATCCGGGCCAGAACAACACCCTGGCGACGATCAAGATCGGTGACGGCGGGGGCGGCACCACCACGCCGACCACTCCCACCACCCCGACCACGCCGACGACCCCCACGACGCCGACCACGCCTACGACCCCGACCACGCCGACCACCACCCCCGGTGGCGGCGGGATCAAGTACGCGTTCGGCATCAAGGGTCAGACCGCGCTGAAGTCGCTCGGCAGCACCGCGCCGATCAACGGTGGCTTCGACGCGGACGTCGACCTGGCTTCGAAGACGTTCACCGGTGACCTCAAGCTCGACCCGTCGTCCACCCAGTTCAAGCTCTTCGGGTTCATCGACGGTAAGTCGGAGATCAAGGTCGAACAGGTCGGCAAGCAGACCGGTGAGCTCGTCGGCACCGGTTTCAAGGCGCACATCAAGTTCAACGTGTTCCTGCCGAGCGTGCAGGTCTTCGGGATCCCGATCAGCAGTGACCCGAAGTGCGGCACGGTCAGCCCGTCCACCAGCGAGATGACCACCGGTCCCGACTTCGACCTGCTCAAGGGCGGGAAGCTGACGGGCACCTACTCGTTGTCGGCGTTGCAGAACTGCGGCCAGCTGAACGACTGGGTCAGCGCGTTCGCCAAGAGTGACGGCAACACGCTCGACCTGAACCTCACCAAGAAGTAGTCAGGCAAGCCGGTCCCCGTCGCTGCTCGCGGCGGGGACCGGTGCCGTTTCAGTGCCGTTTCGGCGTCGTCAGGAAGGCGACCATGCCCCTTCGCATCAACGTCCGGATGCTGCTCGCGGCGGGCCTCATCGTCCTGCTCACCGCCGCCAGCCTGCTGTTCGTCGCCGTCCACAGTGCGGCGGCGGGCACCCCCGTGGACAAGAAACTGTCGTTCACCTGCCCTTTTCCGTTGATCGGGTTGCAGAAGCTCGACGTGAACATCAAGGCCGACTTCGAGGTCCCGACCGCGCCCGGCGGCACGCTCACCACCTCCGGGCTGACGATCACCGTCACCGTGCCGGACAAGGCGGCGCGCGGGCTCAACCTCGTCGGCGCCACCACCATCGAAGGCACCGCGGCGGCGGGCGTCACGCTGGTCAACGGGGACGCGAAGCCGTTCCCCGTGCGCATCCCGCTGGACGTCGCCAAAACCGAACTTCCGCCGTCCGGCAGCTTCACCACGGTGGCCAAGGGCTCCGTGCCGACGGTGACACTGGCGAAGCCGGGCAAGACCACCTTGACCGTCGGTGACTTCACCACCCGCCTGACCCCGAAGAAAGCCGACGGCTCGTACACGGGGATCGGCTCGTTCACCTCGGACTGCGCGCTCGACCCCGGCCAGGACGCGGTCCTGCTCTCTTTCGACCTCGGTGAGAAGCCCGCGGGGCATCGGTACGCGGTCGCCGGCAAGACCGGAGTCAAGGCGCTCGGCGCCACCGCGCCCCTGACCGGAACCTTCGACCTGAGCCCCACCGCGGCCACGGTGTTCAGCGGTGGTCCGGTGTTCGACAAGGCGCACACCGAGTTCCGGCTGTTCGGCTTCGTGCCGGGCGCGGCCGATCTGGAGTTCGTCGCCGACGGACCCCAAGGCGGCGATCTGGCCGGGACCGGTTTCGTCGCGCGGCCCCGGTTCACGACCGTCCTTCCGCTCGTGACGCTCGTCGGCATGCCGGTCAGCAGCGGGCCGGGCTGCCGGACGTCGGCCCCGTCGACGGCGGAGCTGCGTACCGGCGACGGTTTCACCATGGCGGCAGGGGGCGCGCTCACCGGTACCTACTTGCTGGCGCCGTTGACCGGTTGCGGGGCGTTCACCCCGTATCTGAGCACCTTTGTGCAGGGGGAGGGCAATACGTTCGATCTCGTGTTGAGCCCGCGGAAGGGTTAGGGGTCGCGTGGGTCGTGAGTGGCGATTCGGGTTCTGGTGGGCTGGTGATTTGGTTACCTGCTGGGTTCGTCGCGTCGTCTACCGCTGGATGTGGCCGGTAGGGCTTTGAACAGTGCGGCGCGGGTTGTGAAAGCCACTTTCGCAACGTTGAAGGTTGTGAACGTGGCTTTCGCATCACGACCACCCGGGCCCAGCGGTCCCGGCGGCATCGCGCAGTGAGTCCTCTGAATGCCCCGGCTGCCGGAATAGCGCGATCCCGACACCTCCTCCGCCAGGTCGGTCCAGGTGGTCGTGAGTGGCGATTCGGGTTCTATCGAGGGGTAAGGCAAAGGAGGCCTTCACGGACTTGGTACCTGACAGGACACCTTTGCCATACCTCTCGATAGCCCGAATCGCCACTCACGACCACGGTGACCAAGCTCAGTACTTTCGCGTGTCCAGGCGGACGACACGTGTGTCCAGGCGGACGACACGTGTGATCAGCCGGACGACACTCGGCGACGGCCGAGTCCATCGCGTGTCGTCCGTCTGATCACGTGCGCCGTCCGCTCAGTCACGC